>JAFRJK010000004.1 GCA_017432305.1 Candidatus Saccharimonadota bacterium | reverse complement strand
TGACTCCCACCAGTAGGCGTTGACCGTGCGACTCCAGATACCGCCGTTCGACCGACTGTAGAGCCCACCCCTCCAAAAATCCAACGGAGCACCATTAAGCCAGTTATAAAGCGGTGTGTTGTTAGCGCCTGGGGTGTAAGATTTGCCTTCACCGGTGACATAATACGTGTCAATTAGGTTTTTAAAGGAACGGGCGCCGGAGTTGGTTGGCAACTGCCATCCTTTCGGACAAATCGAGTTTGGTTGTTCTCCGGTTGCTTCACCGAGATACCCGGCGGTCGCAGCCGCGAAGTTGTAGTAGTTACCGACACGTTGGTATGGCTCACCATCATCCGCTTCGCGGAAGGTGTAGTATCCATCACCTGCGGTGACGTGTGGGTTTGTCGTATCATCACATGGTTGTGTATTATCAGTACAGTTGTAGACGATATAGTTCTTTAGGCCAGAAGCTTGTGTCGAGAAACTGTGTGCACCATCGCGACCATTATCTGCCCAAGCGAGTGCTGCGTTGTTGACGTTTTGTACTGTCGGGACACTTTGGGTTGCATAGAACTTACCTTGTGCAACAGCGTTCGACGATTTGTTGAATTCTGTTGTATCGGTAATATCAGTTTTAGAGATCCAATCTGCCGAGAAGGTTCCAGTCTTAACTGCAGTATGAACTGCGTTAGCAAGTGTTTCCCCGGAAGGAACGGTCATATCGTTTGCGTATCCATCAGTCTCGGTCTTGAAATCGAGCTCGAGGTTTTGTGCCATCCAACATTCACCGTTTGCATATTTACGAACAATGTAGGTTTTGTTATCACGACTATCGATAAGCTCTGCCTCTGGGATATAGTTCTTATCAGTTGTGTTAACATGTGTAACCTGATATGCGCTTGTGCTGTTGTTTGGAGTGGTGGTTGCAGCACAAACTGTACCATCCATCTCTTGCATGTATTCGATATCGAAGATTGTCTTTGGAAGTTGATATGCAAGAACCGAGAAGACAATGTTCTTTGTATAAGCACCAGATTTAAGATTCGAATTTACTTTCGCACCGACATAAATTGGGACAGTTGCCTCTACTCCAGCAGTCGAAGTTGTCGTGTCGAGAATTGTTGCTGGGTTAGATACAGCCGGGATTGCCGAGAAATCTGTGTTATTCGTCGAATAACCCCATTTGTTAGAACCCATTGTCGAGCTTGTGACTGTTCCCGAGAAATTAGAACTAATCACGTCCGCAGATGTAGCACTCGTCATGTCTGTACTTGCGTCAACCGAAGACAAGAAGACTTTATATCCAGCAGTGGTATTGGATTTAGCCTTAACAGTAATCGGTTGTGACACGAATGCACCAGATTCCGTAGGGGTGATATTAAGCGACACCCTCGAATCCGCCGTAATCGACGCCACCGACTCAACCCAAGCAGCTGCTAGAGAACCTGCGTTATCATCAGCGTGTGTTCCTATTACTGGAGAATAAAAATATGTAGCAAAAAGCGCTACAAACAAAAAGACGGAAAATATTCCTAGCTTAGAAACTAAACTAGCTCCATCACTCTTATTAGTTGTTTTTGTACCCACTGCGTTACCTCCTATTAATTATCTTGGTGACGCCATTTTTATCTCCTTTAGAAAATAGGCATCACGAGCTACATTTACATAAACCATTATAAGCATAATGGAAATGAAATGCAAGCATTTTTATTAAAATTTTATTAAATTTTTCTATTTTTCTCCACAGTCCCCCTTGCGCCCCTTTATATTCAGTCTCCCAGCCTCTTTTAACACCCCTATATCCTCCCTGTTATTTTAGGCTATTTTTTCGGTTTTGGAGGTGTCATTTTTGGAATAATTTCCGCCGCTCGCCCAAGCTGTTGTTTAAGTTTATTTCTTGCGTGCGAAGTAAAGATTTTCGAAAACCAAGTCGGTTTTGCAGTTTGTGTCTTCGAGGTTAAAATTTCGACAATATCACCATGTTTTAATTTTGTATTAAGGCTCGACATTTTCCCATTTATTTTTACCCCCGTAACATGTCCCCCAATTTCCGAATGAAGCCGATATGCAAAATCGAGCGGTAACGCTCCGTTCGGAAGATCGACAATATCACCTTTCGGAGTATAAATAAAGATTTTATCTGCAAAAAGATTGAGTTTAAGTTTATCAAGATTGACTTTCTTCCCTTCACGCAATCTCGCCGCCGCTTGTTGAAGTTCGGTAATCCATAAAAGATTTGTCGGAAGATGTTGGATTTTTCCCTGCTTATAACTTTCAGTTAATTTCTGTTCATTATAATAGAAGCTCGCCGCAAGCCCGTGTTCCGCATAATCGTGCATCTCTTTCGTGCGAATTTGAAATTCAATCACTTTTTTATCTTTTGTAATAACGGTAGTATGAATTGATTGATAACCGTTTTGTTTTGGCATCGCAATATAATCTTTTATGCGTCCCGCCATCGGAGTATAAAGTGAATGGACTAATCCAAGTACAAGATAACAAGTCGTAATATCTTCTACAATAATTCTCATCGCCGTCAGGTCATAAATCCGATCGATATTTTGGTCGTATTTTGCAAGTTTTTTATGAAGCGAATAGACCGATTTTACTCTTCCTGAAAGTTCAAATTTTATCCCCTCCGAACCGAGAAGCTCTTTTACTTCCCCCTCAATTTTAGCTAAGGTTTTTTCGGCACTTCGATTTCTCTCTTCGATTAGGTTTTTTAATTCCTCATACCTTTTTGGATTAACATACGAAAATGCCACATCACTCATCTCAACCCTAAGTCGCCCCATGTTAAGCCTATCAGCTAGTGGTGCAAAAACTTCAAGTGTCTCCTTCGCAATTTTCTTTTGTTTATCTGGTGGAAGTGCAGAAAGCGTTCGAAGATTATGAAGCCGGTCTGCCAGTTTAATAATGAGCACACGAATATCCGCTCCCGTCGCGACTAGTAGTCGAAGAAGATTGTCTTTTGTTTGTGGAAGATAAGTGTCGATATCTTTCATCCCCTCACGCACTTTTCCGAGTTTCGTTACCCCGTCAACAAGAAAAGCTACCGATTCGCCGAACTCGTTTTTAATGTCATCGAGCGTAAGTTCAGTATCTTCGACCGTATCATGAAGCACCCCTGCGATAATCGTATCTTCATCCATCTTCCAATCTTGAAGGATTTTCATAACGGCGAGCGGATGCGAAATATAAGGGTCACCAGATTTTCTCATCTGCCCTTCATGCGCCTTTGTCGCGATTTTCACCGCCTTTTCAATTCGCCGCTTTCCCATAAAATAATTATACAATATATTTTATAAGTCAGTTCTGTTATTTAATGCAGCAGAAAGTGTAATTTGATCTGCGTAGGATAAGTCAACTCCAAGCGGTAGCCCACGCGCTAAGCGAGTAATTTTCAGCTCTGGAAATTTCTCCGAAAGCGTTTTTTGCAAGAAAAGCGCAGTCGATTCCCCCTCGACACTAGGGTTTGTCGCGATAATAATCTCTAAAACTCCGTCTTCTTCAACACGTTTCACCAACTCTTTAATGTGTAATTGTTCCGGCGAAATCCCATCAAGTGGTGAAACTGCTCCCCCGAGAACGTGGTATGTTCCTTTATAAGAATTTGTCGATTCAATCGCATAAATATCGAGCGGCTCCTCGACAACCAGTACCGTTTTCTTATCTCTCTCCGGGTTACTATAAAGTTCCGAAACCTCGGCGCTACTATCAATCAGCGCAAAAGTTTTTGGACAACTTTTTACCCCATCATGCAATTTTGATAGTGCATCAGAAATATTATTCGAGATCGTCTTGTCTGATCGAAAAAGATACGTCGCATACCGCTCCGCCGTCCTCGGCCCGACTCCCGGTAAAACCCCGAGCGCCTCAACTACATTTTCTAATGCCTTTGGTAGCATTTTCCCTCTCTTAACCTCGCACCTTTTCCCCCTAAAAATCTCTAGATTACATTCCCATATTTCCGAGCGCACCACCAAGCGAAGACATGAGTGGCTTCATTTTCTCGGTTGCAATTTCTTGGGCCTTTGCATAACCATCTCTAAAGCAGTTTTCAATCCAACGCTCAAGTTCCGGAATATCGTCAAAATCAATTTTCTCTGGATCAAGTGAAACTTTTTTAATCTTTAATTCGCCAGTAATTTGAACGACTACTGCGCCATCCCCCGCCTCAACTTCAACAATCTCATTTTTAAGTTCTTTTTGCGCTTTACGAAGTTGGTTCAACATCTTCATCTGGTCCATTGTTTGTCCCATAAAAATAAAACTCCTCTTAATCTTTCCTTAATTATACCATAGGCAAGAAATTTACAAAATTAGTTTTTTATAATCTATTTATTAATGACTTAAGTTCGGTTTCATTTTTACAAGTAAACGTAATAGATCTACCTGAGATTTTGACCCTTGAACTATATTTCTTCGAAAGATTATCTTCTTGTTTCGAATAAATCGAGCTTTTAATTGCCTTAACCGACGATTTTTTCTTCTGCTCGCTCATCTCTTTCTCGACTCTTCGCGCCGTCCAACCTTCTTCAATAATCTTCGGGAGCACTCTCTCGATTAATTCTGGTTCCGCATTGATAAGCGGCCTCATCACTCCTTCCGTGAGTCGATGTTCAACCATCGCTTTTTTCGCTTTTTCCGGAAGGTTTAAAAGTCTCATCGTATTCACAACTGCCGGTTTACTCTTCCCGACTCTTTCTGCAATCTCATCTTCCGAAAGATTAAATTGCGTTTTTAATTTTGCATAAGCCGTTGCCATTTCAATCGCGTTTAAATCTTCACGTTGCGCATTTTCGATAATCGAAAGTTCAAGCCTCTCTTGTGCGTCAATCGTTCGAACAATCGCCGGAATCGTTTTTAGTCCCGCTTTCTTCGACGCACGCCATCTTCTCTCCCCCGCAACAATCTTATATTTCCCATCCTCTTTTACAACAACAATCGGCTGTAAAACTCCGTGTTCCTTAATCGAATTTGCTAACGCCTCGAGTGCCTCTTCCGAAAATTCTTTTCTCGGCTGTTCTTCATCGCGAACGACCTCCGAAAGTGGAAGCTCTTTTAAATCACTTTCTTTTGCATCTTCTTGCGCCGTCACATCAAAATCTTCGTCAACAAAATCTGTCGGGATTAAACTCTCAAACCCTCTTCCTAGTCCTGCCATTTTACCTCCTTTTTGTTTCCACCCGTTAATAATAAATTATTTTTGAGTTCTTGAAATCACTTCTCTTGTTAAGTCGCGGTAAGCCTTCGCTCCTTTAGAAAACTTATCATACGCCCCAACCGGCACACCATGGCTCGGTGCCTCCGCAACCCTAACGTTTCTCGGAATTGTCGTCTTAAATACTTTATCTTTAAAGTATTTTTCAACTTCTTTTAGAACTTGGATTGAGAGCGAAGTTCTCTTATCATACATTGTCGCAAGCACCCCGAGCAGTTTCAATTTCGGGTTTAGTCTCTCTTTAACAAGCTTCATCGTCTCAAGTAATTGCGAAACTCCTTCCATCGCATAAAATTCAGTCTGGACTGGAAGTAGTAGATATTCCGCCGTAATCATCCCGTTAACCGTAAGAAGCGATAAACTTGGTGGCGAATCAATAATAATATAGTCGTAATTCCCCTCAATCATTTTTACCGCCTCACGTAATCTTGTAAATCGCTGTTTATCTTTCGCGAGTTCAACTTCCGTATTTGCAAGTTGTGGCGTCGTCGGTGCAATGTGTAAGTTTTTATATTTCGTTTCCTGAATCACCGGCAAAAGGCCAATCGTACCTAACATCACTTCCGTCATTGAGCATCCCGGGACTTTCGAATCTGGCTCGTAGGCTTTTTCAAGTGCAGCTTTATCTACCCCCATCCCGCTCGTTGCATTTCCTTGTGGATCAAAATCAATGAGTAATGTTCTATATTTTTCTTTTGCAAGATAAAACGCAAGGTTGACCGCCGTAGTAGTCTTCCCAACACCACCCTTTTGATTAGTAACACATATAACCTTTGCCATATACGATTAGTATACCACAATTCCGCTTATTCTAAAACTTTTTTCACAAAACTATTATCATCGAAGTTTAACTGCTTTTTGGACTTCTAATAACTTCTTATTTGCGACTTCGTTTGCGTATTTTTCACCTTCTTCTAAAATTTCATAAACTTTCGAATCTGGAATCTCAGAAACTCGTTTTTGGAAATCAGTAAGATATGTCGAAACCGTCTCCGCAACTTTCTTTTTAAGATCTCCATAGTGCGTTTCCCCGCTCCAAGTCGAAATCACTTCTTGAAGTGGTACACCCGAAACGAGCGCCTCGATTTGGAGTAAGTTCGAAATCCCCGGCTGGTTAAACATATCAAACGAAATTTTACCTAGGCTATCCGTCTGCGCCGACATAATCTTCTTCGTCACTCTCGCCGGCTCATCATTCATCATAATCTTCGAATTTTCCGCCTCGGCACTCTTACTCATCTTCTTTTCTGGATTCTGAAGATCGCGAATTCTAATTCCCATCGCCTTCCCCTCCGAAGTATTATTCGAGCTATCCGAATCTACCATTTCCATAAATTTAACTTGTTCAGCAGTTTTAACTGGAAGAACAAAAACTTCGCCGAATTTATTATTAAACCTCTCCGCAATATTTCTAGTTAGTTCAATATGCTGGAATTGGTCCTCTCCAACCGGCACATATTCTGCACCATATAATAATATATCTGCCGCCATTAAAATCGGATAATCGAAAATCCCGACGTTCGTCCCCGAGTCTCCATTATGCGATTTTTCCTTATATTGAATCATCCTCGAAGTCTCACCCATCGTCGCGACGCAATTTAAAATCCAACAAAGTTCACTATGTGCCGGAACGTAGCTCTGCCTATATATATGTATATTCTTATTTAATTCAAGCCCCGCCGCAAGATAATATTTAATTTCTTTAACGAGATTTTTTTGTAGCTCACCATCAACGTCTGAAATAATTGTGTGAAGATCAGGAATAAAAATGTTCACTTTATTTTTCGCCGAATATTTATTTGCGAGCCTCGTCATCGGTAAAAGCGCCCCGAGAAAATTCCCGAGTGTCATTTCCGAGTTAACTCTAATCCCTGTTAAAATTGTTTTACCTTCCATATATCCCTATTTTACCATATTTTTAATCTAAATTAGCGCTTAGAAAAAAAGTTTATGCTATAACCTTTGTAATTAGGTAGCTACATCGCCTAAAAACACATGGTTAGCACCAAAGTACATTAAGAGAGGAGGTTATGAAAATGGATAGTAGACACGATCTTCAGTTGATGAGTGAAGCAGAAAAAATTGAATATTGGACCGGAAAATCTGAGAAAAAGTTCACATTTCTTCGTGGCGTTTGTTCGGACGGCGAGCACCAGAATTTAAGTTATGCTCTCGGTTATGCTCGCGAAAAGCACAAAGCCCAAACTCGTAAATCTGGCGAACCGTATATTATTCACCCGCTTTCACTTGCTTGTGATGCAGTTGGAATGAATATGCGCGACGATCCCATGCTCGCGGCGGCAGTTTTACACGACGTTCCGGAAGATATTGGCGATCCGATTATGGAGCTTCCGATCGACGACGAAACCCGCATGGTCGTAGAATATTTGACCCTTCGGAAATTGTCCGGCGAAAGTAAACTCGAAAGTAAAAAGCGCTACTACGCGAATCTTTCGAAGAATAAATACGCCACAATTTTAAAAGGTCTCGATCGTCGGAATAATCTGGGTTCGATGGCGAAAGCGATGTCTCGAGCTTCGATTGTGAAGAATTGTTTCGAAACCTGGTTTTTCATAATTCCGCTCTTAAAGGACGCGAAATTAAATTGGCCAGAATATTCGAATCAGCTTCATACAATCCGCACCGATTTAACGGCTCTTACCGATACGCTTTCGGTTTTAGTCGGAATCGATCTTTCTTATAAGAATCCGCCCGGCGACGATTTAATGGGCGCAATTCTCGAGGCGAAAAACGACGAAGATTTAAAGAAAATCCCCGAGATTTTTAATTCAGAAAAACGTTTTCCCGACCTTTTCTAGAACCAAATCTCTTTAGGCTCCCACTTTGGGAGCCTAGTTTTTTACTAAAACCTATGTTATAATAAGAGAACAAAGTTCGCTTTGGCTGGAAGTGTGTCCGAGTGGTTGAAGGAGCACGCCTGGAACGCGTGTATGCGGGAAACCGTATCGGAGGTTCGAATCCTCTCGCTTCCGCCATTAAATAGAATAGACCCGAAGGGTCTTATTTTATTTAATGGTGAAGCACTGAGGAGCGTTAGCCATCCTCTCGCTTCTGCCATCTTCCTTATGCTTGTGATTTTCCCCTGTTTATGGTAAAATACTCCTTAAGTGGGCGTTGAGGAGCGCGCACTTTTTTGTTACATATTAACAAGTTCTTTTACATCATATTACTGGAGGTGACAGTATGGCAGTATTCTACGTTGTAATGGCTATTGCTATTTTTACTTTCGTAGCTCTTGGCCGTAATTTCTTCGATCTCAAGAACCACGACGAAGGTACAGACGAAATGAAAGATCTTGCCCAGATTATTCGAGACGGCGCAAAGACTTTCTTAACTCGCGAATACCGGGTCATTATCCCGGCCGTCGCAATCGTAGCAGTAATCTATATTTCCTTCATGGAAGTAGTTTCTGGTTTCACTTTTATACTCGGTGCTTTAATGAGCTCTTGCGCTTGTCTCTTAGGTATGGGGGGGGGGAACGTATGGTAATGTCCGCACAACGAATGCGGCTCGTGTCACAAAACACATGAGTAGAACCATCCGAATCGCCCTCATGAGTGGAAGCATAAGCGGTTTCGCAGTGCCGGCTTTCGGCATCTTCGGAGCTTGTATCGTTTGGATTACCTCTGGCGGACTCGATTTTAATGCAACCGGGACAAGCCTTGTTGGTTTCATCACACACGGCAGTTTTGGAACGACGACGAACCCCTTATTGATGAGGTTAACAACTTATTCACTTGGCTGTTCCCTCGTCGCGATGTTTAACCGTGTTGCCGGCGGAAATTACACAAAGGCAGCTGACATTTCGGCAGACATCGTCGGAAAGAACGTAATGAATCTTCCTGAAGATGATTCCAGGATGCCGAACACAATCGCAGACTTTATCGGCGACTGTGTAAACGACATCGCCGGAAACGTTTCCGATTTGCTCGAGTCTTTCGTTGCAACTCCGGTCGCAACAATTCTTATCGCCGCCCAGGCGTTTAAGGATAACTTGAGTTTACTCGGCGCGGCCAGTATCTATCCGTTTATCTTAGCTGGTGGCGGTCTTCTTGCCAGTGTAATTGGCGTAAATTACATCATCATGAAGAACCGCAAACAGATTAAGGTAATAAACGGCGTAGAGACCGAAGTTTCGCGTGAGAACGTCGATCCCGAAGATGAACTGAACAACGCAACTATCGTTTCAGCCATCGCAGTAGCAGTTATCGGACTTTTCGCCGCAAAGGCAGTATTCGGTAACGTTGATCTTCCTGGCGTTTTTAAGGCCGGCTGGCTTTCGCCTTGGATCGCAGCAGTACTCGGAATGATTAGCTCTGTTGCTGTCGGAAAGCTGACTGAGATGTACACAAGCCTTAAGTCCCAGCACGTAAAATCTCTCTCCTATATGTCAACTGAAGGAGAAGCATTCGTTGTGACGAAGGGCGATGCAATCGGCTCACGTTCAATCTTGGCTCCCTGTTCAGTAATCGTTATTTCAATGATTATCTCGGGTTCACTCTGCGGTTCATACGGAATCGCTATCGCAGCTCTCGGAATGCTAAGTTTCGTCGGAACAACCGTTTCGATCGACGCATTCGGACCTGTGGCAGATAATGCCGGCGGTATCGCCGAATCTTGCCATCTTGATCCCGAAGTTCGCGTGATAACTGACGAACTCGACGCAGTTGGAAATACTACCGCTGCAATCGGTAAAGGTAACGCAATCGGCGCGGCAGCTTTTGCGACCGTAGCTCTTATTATGTCGTTTATCGGCTCGTTCCCTTCGCCCGATTTCACGGATCCGATGACTTGGACAATGGTAATCGGCGGCATGATTATCGGTGGTGCTTTGATTGAATACTTTACTTCAATCCTGACTGATAACACAATCACCGCTGCAAAGGATTTAGCAGATGCTGGGGCGAAACAGCTTAACGACAATCCTGACATCTTGACCGGAAAACAGCGTCCCGATTATGAGTCAATTATAAAGAAGGCTTCTGACGACGCTCTCGGTCATATGTTGATACCTGCAATACTCGCATTAGCAGTTCCGGTTGTGCTTGGTTTCCTGTTTGGTCCTGTATTTATTATGGGACTTCTGATCGGCTCAACCATCGTAGCGATCACTCGTGCACTCTTTATGGGTAATTCTGGTGGTGCGTTCGATAACGCAAAGAAATTCATCGAGTGCGGTTTATTATACGAACTCGGTGAAGATGGCGAACCTCTTAAGGATAAAGACGGTAATTTCGTCGTAATCGGTAAGGGTACTGCTGCCCACAAGGCCGCCGTTACTGGCGACACTGTGGGAGACACCAGAAAAGACGTTGTCGGCGTCGCTCTTGATATCTTTATTAAGATGATGTCGACCGTTAGTAATACATTGGCGCCGATGTTCTACGCTTATCGGCTGTTCTAAATAAATACTCCTCGCATATCCCCCGGCTTCATAAGTCGGGGGTTCTTTTTTATGAACTTTTAAGACCTATCTTAAGAAAATCCGCCTCCTTCCCTTCGGGGGCGGATTTTCTTGTTCCTCTTTTCCCAGCGAAACGCAGGGGTACCGGAGAACCGGGAAGGACCCTAGGGCCGGCGCCACTACTGGCGCGCTACGCAACGGATATAGAACCCGCTGCCTCTGCCGTTG
>JAFRJK010000008.1 GCA_017432305.1 Candidatus Saccharimonadota bacterium | reverse complement strand
CTTAATGATTCTGATGAGGTCATAGACGAGTTGCCCTCGTTCGTCTTTAAGTCCTTTTCTTTTTCCTGCGGTGCTGTAGCTTTGGCAGCAGAATCCGGCAACAAGGATGTCGAAATCTGGTAGTTCTTTTGCGTTGATTTTGGTGATGTCTCCATAGTTTTTGTTTCCTGGGAAATGATTTTGATAAACAGCCTCGGCGAATTTGTCGATTTCGGAATGCCCCACACACTCTACTGCTAAACTCGCGGATTTTGCGGCGTTCTCAAGCCCTAACTCGAAACCACCAATACCACTAAATGCCGAGAAATACTTAATCTTTTTCATTTTTGTTTTTAACTCTTTATTAACTCTATTGTAGCAAGCGGGCGTTTTAGGGTGTTCTGGGTCTTAAGGCATTATGCCTTGAAATCAAAATGACACACATTTCCGACTCATTAACGGGCTAATGCTAATTTATGGACATTAACAATAATTAACATTACCTCTATAACATAAAAAACATCTCCAATCTGATAACAGGGGTATAAAAAAATGCCCGTTTTGGGCATAATTAAATCCGAAGACAAGTGCTCTAATCCACTGAGCTATGCGGGCACTCTTATATTATACCATAATAATGTCCTTACGGAAAGTAACCCTATTTTCGCTTTTTTAGCTCATAAACCTCATCAACTGAGTCACAAACGTTCTGGGAGTGAGTAACAATAATAATACACTTATCTTGCTCGTGGGCGAGGGTATTGAAGATCTTCATGATTTCGTTTTCGGTTTCACGATCAAGATTTCCGGTTGGCTCATCCGCAAGAATAATTTCTGGGTTATAAGAAAGTGATCTTGCGATAGCAATTCTTTGTTGTTCACCACCAGAAAGTTTTAAAATCCGGCGATTATTCATGCTTGAATCTAGCCCGACTTCTTCGACGAGCTTCGAAGCGAGTTTCTTCTTATCTTTCACTTTTACTTTACTTACATCCATCGAAAGCACAATATTTTCAAGTGCGGTTAGATGTGGAAGAAGATTATAGCTTTGGAAAACAATTCCGATATTTTTACTGCGGTAATTATCTAAGTCCATTCTTTTAAGACTTCGGTTTTTATAGCGAATCTCGCCCTCGTAGTTCTTCTCAAGTCCACTAATTAATGATAATAATGTTGTTTTTCCACTACCACTACGGCCTTTGATTGCGTAAGTTTTCCCCTTTTTAAATCCATAATTTATATCTCTTAAAACATATTCGTCTTTTTTTGCATCTTTATAACGATAGTTTACGTCTTTTAGCGATAAAACAGTCTCCTTTATCATATTAGCTCCTCTCTTTTAAGATTGTTAATGGTGAAAAGCGCGAGATTGAAATCATACTGACAAGGCTACCGATAAAGGTTAAGAATAGTCCGATTCCGAGTAGTTCCGCCAAAACTTTTAGGTCAACAACGGCGTTTATATTATCGACTTTATTTACTCTTGCGACGCCAAATGAAGGCGCATTACCAGGATTATTATTCTCACCCATTGGAGACATAGACGGTCCACCACCAAAGTTATTACTAATATTTTCATATTTACTATTTGCGTTTTTAATTTCACTTTCAAGAAGCGAATTTGCAACTGGAACACTAGCGAACGAACCAGCAACTGCACCGAGTGATAAAGAGCCAATACAAACGATGAGAAGTTCAATAATAAATTGGGCTGCGACTTTACTTTTCTTCATTCCGATTGTTCTAAGAACTCCGATTTCATAGCGTCTTTCAC
This sequence comes from Candidatus Saccharimonadota bacterium, assembly GCA_017432305.1. Taxonomy (GTDB): domain Bacteria; phylum Patescibacteriota; class Saccharimonadia; order Saccharimonadales; family Saccharimonadaceae; genus Nanosyncoccus. The sequence continues at coordinate 142,619 of JAFRJK010000008.1, read as the reverse complement.
GGATATTAATCATATTAATCACAATTAGGACAACACCACCAATTACGAGTGTAATGATTAGGAAAGTAGTTGCGAAAACTCGGACATTTTTAACTGACTCGGTTGCGTTTTTAATCTCTTCAACGTTCGAGGTAACCTCATAGCGAGTTGAAAGACCTTTTTCTTTTACTTCTTCGGAAAACTTTTCGACACTTTCACTATCCTTGACTATGAAAGTTGGAGTTAAGGTTGCCTTTAGGTTGCTATTCCCGGCGAGGACTTTTTTCACGAAATTTGCGTTCGTAATAATTTTATTTGCGGAATTCGTGAACATTTTTCCCATGTCGCTCGAAGAGTCGGTATTTTCTTTATAAATCCCCGTGATTTCGAGTTCGTAGGTCTTCGATTCATCTTTTGGATCGACGATAGTGATTTTACTCCCAACTTCAAGATTATTTAATGTTGCAAGCTCTTCACTAATCACGCAGGTATCGCTATCAAAATCACCGCTAACCTCGCCACTTGTAATTGTATAATTTCCGTTAACGAAGTCTTTCATGTCGTCGTAGCTATTATAGCCGGTTAAAGTGAAAGCGCCGGATTCAGCTTTTTCGTTGAAGATTTTTTCGGTTTTCTTTGTTGTAGTTTTTCGATCGATTGTAGTTCTCGAGCCGGAAGATCCGCTCGAACCGCCACCCATTGGAGGCATACCCATATCACCGCTAAAGTTCCCAAATTTTTCAGTTTTCGTCGTGCTTTCAGTTTCGGTCGTGGTCGTTTCTTTAACTAGACTATCGGTCGCTTCTTGAATATCTTTTGCGTTTACAGAAAGGTCATAGGTATAATAATAGCCGCTTAGGTATTCACTTTCACCATAAGTTTTTATCTCATCTTCTGAAACACTTTCAATATTATTAAATGAATTAATCATTTCTTCTGGAGATTTTTCTCCATCTTTAAACTCGCTCATTAAATTATTTCTATCTAAGCTAATCGTTGCTTCGATTTTATTTTGCTCTTCATAGCTTCCGATAATTTTTTCTGCACTTTCACGAATTGCGAGTGTAACAGCACAAGCCGCTGCAATCACCATAATAATTAGTGCAATTAAAATATTTCTACCTTTATTTCTGGTAATGGAAACTAGCGCATTTTTAAATATAAACATAGTTTTCCTTTCGTTATTAAGGCTAGTATAAATGTCGTTTCTTAAACGAAACTGAAAATTAGTGTAGAGAAATTATAAATTTTGTCTTTTTATTTTTACTTTCGCAGGAAACATTCCAACCGTTTATTTCGCAAATTGCTTTTAGAATTGCGAGCCCAAGACCGGAACCCTCCTTTGTTTTATCAGTTTGATAAAAACGATCAAAAACTTTTTCGAGATCATTTTTCTTAATTGTTGCGCCATCATTTTCAACGGAAATATTATTTTTATCGAGCGAAACAGTAATTTTCTTTTCTCCATATTTTGTCGCGTTATCAAGCAGAATATCTAGAGCTTCGAGAAAATCCTGTTTCGGGAGAGAATAGCTAGTCATTTTCTCGCCCGATTTAAAGTTAATTTTTCCGGAAAACTTTGGTTTGAAAATTTCAATGCGATTTTTTAATTCTTTCTCCAAATCAACTTTAGAAATTGGAGATTTTTCAATATTTCCAGCGTCCATTTTTGCGAGCTTTAAAAGATCAAGAACAAGTTTATTTGCATGATTAATTTCATTTTCAATATTATCTTTCCACTTTTTATTTTCTTTTTTGACATCGAGTGCTTCAATATTCGCTTCGATTACGGCAAGTGGGGTTTTAAGCTCATGTGAAGCGTTCGCGATAAATAACTTTTGTTTCTCGTAAGAATCTTTTACTGGCTCAACAATTTTTTTCGAAAGATAATACGATATTAGGAAAACGATTAGCTCAATCGAAATGCCGACAGTAAGAAGGGTCCCGAGAAGCTGAGTATCACCTTCTTTTCGGTCGTTTTTAATATATTCTTTAACTTCTTGTGGAGTGAAAGGAGAGTCAAAATTAATTGGATTCATAAAAGGTTTTGGCTCTGGGCGAATAGTCGAAGTGAAGAACATGATACTGCCACCGGCTAAAAGTAAGACGGCGGTCGTAATCGTCATTGTGATGATAATAATTTTATTTCGAAGTTTCTTAAACATTTTATTTATCCGTTAATTTATATCCGAGATTTCGAATTGTTATAATTTTCGCTTTACTTTTAACTTTCTTTAAAAGTTTTCGGATTCGAGAAATGTAGGATTCAATATAATTATCTTCGCCAACGCCTTCCTCGCCCCAAACTTTCGCAAGAAGATATTCTTTATTGATTAATTTTTCTGGGGATTGAATGAATTCGGCAATGATTTCGCTTTCTTTTGCAGTAAGTTGCTCGCCATTTAGACTCATTGTCGATTTATCAAGAACGAGATTACTGTATTTTAATTTCGTGATGTTTATAATATTTGGACGACGGAGAAGTGCTTTTATCCGCGCGACGAGCTCTGCAGTTTTAAACGGTTTTGAAAGGTAATCGTCTGCACCATGGTTTAAGTGACTGATTTTCGATTCGACTTCAGAAAGAGCGGAGAGCATAATCACCGGAGTTCCAACTTTTTTCTCGCGCATGCGTTTTAAAATGTCGGTTCCAGAAAGCTTCGGAAGCATGATGTCTAAAATCACACAATCATAAATCGATTGCAAAGCCTTTTCAAGACCTTCTTTTCCATCATTTGCAAGGTCAACTGAAATACCGTCTTTTTCAAGGTTGTGTTTTACGGCTTCGGCAAGAAATTGTTCATCTTCAACGTATAATACTCTCATAGAATGCTCCTTTTTATATTATACATTATCGGAGCCAAAGCTGAAATGAAACTGAAAAACTATCTATAAAACATAGACAAAAGCGAAGAAAATCGCAATGTAGAGTGATTCGATTAAGATGTTTAATCCCCAAAAAACTTGCGGGAAGAAGATGAAGAGTGCTAAACAAATCATGGCGTAAATCGCAAAAATAATCGCGACTTTCGAACGCATTGTAAATTCAGTTTTTCGTTCGACAAAGAAAATATAAACTGCAAGCGCTGCCATAACGATAAACATAGTGCGCGAGGTTAAAACGTGGAGAAGCGAAATTGGAGTGCGGCCAAAAAGGACTGGCTCTGGGATAATATTATCAAAGAGCCCGATTGGGAAAAGTGATAATCCGATCAACATTACAATAATAATTTTCAGAAGCATCCGGACGGTATTATTCTTCACAGTCCCGCGAACATGACACCAAATTGCGACAGAAACGAAAATATTAGTAATAAGAAAAGCGATTGCAGATGGGAAGCTAAGTCCGACATATTTCGAAATCGAAAAGTCGGTGCGAAGGCGTGCAGTACCAGTTGCGACATGAACAAATAAAATCGCGAGAAAAACTAGCCAAAAAACAAACATCGAAATAATTATGCGTTTTTTATTTTTTAGTTTTTCGAGGCTGAGACTCATTCTAGTTCCCTTTCTATTTCAGCTTTAGTTATTATCACGTTCGAGCCACTTCCAATTTCGCCGCCAAGACTCTTTTTCGCGACGATATTTTCGACGGTTTTGCTAACAATTCTCCTCATTGGACGAGCACCAAGCATTGGATCATAGCCTTTTTCGATCAATAGCGCTTTTGCGTCATCGTCGAGAGAAACGGAAATTTTTTGCGGAGCAAGAGTTTTATTCACGTTCTTAATTAAAATGTCACAAATCTTCATTAAATCGTCTTTTTCGAGTGGTTTAAAGATACAAATTTCATCAAAACGGTTCAAGAATTCTGGCTTAAATTCACGCGACTCAATTAGATGATTTACTAATTCATCTTTTAAGCTGTCATATCCTTCACCGTTTTTTATTTTCTCACGAATTAAATCAGCGCCAGCATTCGAAGTACAAATTACAATTGCATCCCTAAACGAAATTTCGCGGTTTTTCGTGTCACGAAGAATACCTTCATCAAGCATTTGGAGAAGCGTTGTCAAAACTTCTGGAGCAGCCTTTTCGATTTCATCAAGAAGAACAACGGAAAATGGATGTTTTTGGACTTGCGCGGTAAGAGACATTGCATCGGTTGCTCCCTCGGCGATAAGACGATTTACATCGGAGCTTTCGACATATTCGTTCATATCAATACGGATAATCTCGGATTCACCATTAAAGTAAACTTCCGATAATGCTTTTGCAAGTTCAGTTTTACCGACACCAGTCGGACCGAGGAAGAGATAAGTCCCGATTGGTTTATTTTCGTTTCGGACTCCAGCAGCGGCGCGGCGAAGCGCGTCGGAAACGGCGTGAACTGCTTGCTCTTGATCAATCATTCGTTCGTGAATTAGAGATTCAAGATTTAAGAGTCTATCTTTTTTCTCGACAGTGTCGGTTGAGGTTTGGAGTTTTACGCCCTCGGATTTTTCAATTGCTTCAGAAACGGATTCGCCAAAAACTAAACCGTCTTTAGAATAGCGTGCGGAATCTTCAAGAACACGAATTGCTCGCCCTGGCATCGCGAGGTCTTTAACATATCTTTCGCCAAGTCGATAAGCCTCCTTTAAAGCCCAATAAGTATAAGTGACTTTATGGCGATATTCAAGGTATGGGACTTGGTTTTCCATAATTTTCATCGTTTCATTTTCATCCGCTGGAGTGACAATGATTTTATTTAGGGCATTAGTTAGGGCCGGATTTTTTGCGGAGATTTCAAGGAATCTTTGTTCATCAAACGAAAGAATTGTTCGGAGTTTTCCAGCTTCGAGAATCGGGAGGAGAAGGTTCGAAATATCAACCGAGCCAACACCAGCCTCGAAGAAAAGATGAGCGTTATCAAGATAAATAATAATATTTTTCGCGGAATAGGCCTCGTTTAATAACATCGTAACGAGACGTTCAATATCGCCCTGGCCATCAGTACCACTCATCAAAGCGGAAGCATCAAGTTTAAAGATTTGGCGGAATTTTAGATTATTTTTAATCTTTGAATTTGCGTCAAGCAATTCTTCCGAGAAAGCGTTAACAATCGTCGAGCGACCACAACCTTCTGGGCCAATTAAAGCAACATTTTGACGACCACCACCACTAAAGATTTCAATCATTTGGGCGATTGCTTCTTTGTTTGTCGTGCGGAAGATTTGGGTTTTCATATTAGCGTTTCGAATCGCGGAGATATTTTGACCAAAACGAGAAAGCATTGGAGTAAAGCCAAAAGTAAAGTCGCGCGCAATCCCACCATCACGGCGTTTTTTCTTCGAATCTTTAACGAGACCATGGAGGTAGTTATACCACGTAACCCCCTCATAAAGATCATCGAGACTTAAACGCATTCGAGCAAGAATTTCTTCGTGATTTTCGTGAGACTCAATAATTGCAACTGCGAGAATTCCACCAGAAATTTGAGTTGCACCGATTTTTTTCATAATCTTCCTAGAGATTTCAAAAATTGGAGTTATATCGTCCGGAAGGTCGTTCGCAATCCCCTCGAGGAGTCTTGGAATAATCCCAAAACGAAGCGCAAGAAAACGTCCAGAACGAGTTCTTATGAGTTTATCAGCTATTTTTTTCGGAGTTGGATTTTTATCCATTAGAGCCAGTGAGTTACTAGACAAAAGGTCGTTAATGTCTTCGGTTTTACCAAGCGGAACTTTTACGAGGAGCATTTCCGTCACGATGATAAAAATGAAAAAAATACTAGAAATACCAATGAGAAGCCAGCCAATCGAATTACCAGTTACAATAAGAATAATGCCAAAAATTAACATTGAAAAGGCAAAAATGTTTAGAATTATATTAATAATAACGGAATTTAATTTATGGCCGAGGCGAGCATATTTTGCACGAGTCGAGTTATAGTTAAATTTATTTAAATCGTTCATAGTGCAACTCCCATAACCCATAAAACAATAGAAATTATTGGCATGAGCGGAAGAAGTGGCCAGAAAATAAAGGAGATAATCGAGAATATAAGCTGGAGAGCAATTACGACTATTCCAGCGAGAACAATACCGATTCTCGCGACACCACCGACAAGACGCGAAACGAGGCGATCAATAAACGCTAAAATTTTCCCGTCGACGGAAACGCCGGATGCATTTGCGGAAATTTGGCGATAAGGCGCAAAAAGCGTTTTTAAGAGCGATCCAATCGAGAAAAAATCGACCGTATCGCCAAGCTTTGTAAGAATTTTTTTAGCAAAAAGTCTATAGCCGTCACCATACCACCAGAAAATCAGACCTTTTGTCATCATACTTATGATTATATCTTAAGAGCATGGAAAAGTCGAGTGGATTATGATAAAATTAAAGGGTGAAAATAGAAGAAAATATCCCAATTTCGAGCCTTTCAACAATGCAAATTGGCGGGATTTCGAAATATGTAATTGAGATTCATACAAAAGACGATATTGTTAAGGCGTTTAATTTTGTTCGAGAGAAAAATCTTCCCTTTTATTTTCTAGGCGCAGGTGCGAATACTTTCGGGACAGATGAAGGATTTAGTGGCGCAATTATCTTAAATAAGATTTTAGGAATTACGGAAATTCCAGACGGAGAGTTTAATGTTTCTGGCGGAGAAAAATGGGATGATTTCGTTTCATTTATAGTCGAGCGTGGGTATTCGGGAGTCGAATGTCTCGCGGGAATTCCGGGAACAGTCGGAGCGGCACCAGTCCAAAATATCGGAGCCTACGGGCAGGAAGTGAAAGACACGATTTTAAGTGTCGAGGTGTTTGATTTTAAGACGGGCAAGTTTAAGACTTTAGAAAAAGCAGAATGTGACTTTTCATACCGACATTCAATTTTTAATTCTAATGAGCGTGGACGATATTTTATTTTAAGTGTTAACTTCAAGCTTAAAAAAGGTGAGGTTGAAGGCGAACTTTATAATTCGCTCCAAAGATATTTAGACGAAAATGGAATTTCCTCGCGAGATCCAAAAATTATCGCCGAGGCAGTCCGAAAAATTCGCGACAGCAAACTTCCAAAACCGGAAGAAGAGGCAAGTTCGGGCAGTTTCTTTAAGAATGTTTATGTTTCGGAAGATAAGGTCGCAGAACTCGACGAGCGTGGGATCCCACACCATGGCACAAAGGTTAATACGGGATGGCTAATTGAGAATGCGGGGTTAAAAGGTAAAGATTTTTATGGATTTAAAGTTTCCGACAAGGCGGCGCTAGTTCTTATTAACGAATCGGCGACGAGTTATAGCGATTTAGAAAAAGCAGTCGAAGAAATTTCAAAGGCTGTCGAAGAAAAATTCGGTTTTTCTCTCGAGCAAGAACCAAATGTAATCGGGTTGGAGCAAAAATAATGGCAACGAAGATTTTAGACGGGCGAGAACTCGCTGGGTTTATTAAAGAACGTCAAGCACACCAGGTTAAGGCTTTACGTTCTTTAAAAAAGTTTCCGAAACTTGTCATTATCCGCGACTCTGATAACCCGGTCATTACGAAATATGTCGAGCTAAAAAAACATTATGGCGAGGACATTGGTGTTGAGGTTGTTGATTTATTTGTTAAAGAGCCGAGCTTAGAAAAATTAAAATCGGCAGTTAAGGAAGCGAGCGATGATATATCAGTTTCCGGGATTATCGTCCAACTTCCACTTACAAATCCCGATTGGACCGAGGAAGTTGTTAATGAAATTGTGCCAGAAAAAGATGTTGATGGGCTCGCGAATTACGATGGACGCGAAGAAAAGCGAGTTTTCGATTCGGCGACAGCAACGGCGATAAATTGGCTACTGGCTGGACATAATATTGAACTTTTTGATAAAAAAATCGCGATTGTTGGGCGAGGAAAACTCGTCGGAGCGCCATTAATTCGGATGTGGACGAATTCGGGATTCAGCGTGGAAGTCTTTCATCGTGGTTCAGATTTTTCTGGGCTTAAAAAATTTGACGTAATTGTCACGGCAACTGGAAATCCGCATTTGATTTTAAACGAAATGGTTAGACCGGGAACGGTGGTTGTTGATGCCGGAACGGCGAGCGAAGACGGAATGCTCGTTGGAGATATCTCGGACGAGATTCGCGAAAGAACCGATCTTTCTGCAATCACGCCGAAAGTTGGCGGAGTCGGCCCGCTTACAGTTTCAGTCCTTTTTGAAGACGTCTTAAAATCCTGCGAAAATAATTAAAATTTGAGATTAAAAAACGCGCTTTTTAGGCGCGTTCTTTAGTGGTTTTTACGGTAAGATTATGCCAGAGTCACCGTTATTATTGTTGTTATTATTATTTCCAAAAAGCGGGTTTCCATTTGCATCAACAGCATTTCGGAGATTTGCTTCGTTCCGTTCTCTATTCATGACGTCAAGCGCAGCTTGTTCAGCAGCGGCAACATCAGGATTGCTCGACATAAGGCTAGTATCGATTGTTGGTGCTGATTGTGAAGCTGGAGCTTGTGTTGGTTGGACTAATTGCGATGGAGTTGAAGCTGGCTGAGTGGTTGGAGTAACAGGCGCCGAAACCGGTTGGACCGGAGCTGGAGTTCCAGCATCCCAGGTAGCGTTGCCATTATCGTCGAAATAACTTTGAGCTTGTGAAGTTGGACGTGGAGTAGTTGGAGCGGGCTGCGTAGGTGTCGGCGGAGTAGGTTGAGTCGGAGCCGGATTACTACCACCAGCATCCCAGGTAGGGTTCCCGTCATTATCGAAGTATTGTTGGCCTTGATTCCCACTATTGCTATGGTCGACATTTAGGACACTTTCTGGTTGGTGGATATAGTCGCCATTATTAACAAAGGCGTTTATTGCTTCCTGAGATGCATTATTAACATCCATACCGTTTGCCGCAGCAATAACTTTTCGGATTTGGTCAAGAGTTTCAGGCTTAACATTATTATATTGCCCAGTTGGATCGTTTTGTTTTAGATAAAGCGCGTTCCCCATCGTTTCGGAAATCTTTTTTCTATCATCACTAGACAAATTGTTCATGCCTCTAACAAGCGTATTAAATTCGCCGTCATCAAAGTTAAAGGCCATAGCGCCAGTCTGTTTACCATTAATAATACCTCTACCAGCGAAGTTATCCGAAATGAGATCTGCGCCATTAGCGCTAGCATAAGTCTGCCCATTTATTTCACCGTTAATCAATCTCATGATATGGTCAGCTTGGTCGTTTGCAGAGCGATCTTGTGTTTTATAGATACCATTACTTTGGATATGCCCAGCATATCTCGCGGCCATCTCTTCACTGACGTTGCCACTTCGGAATGCGTTGTTCATACCGAGAATGAGATGCTCGCGTTGATGGTCATTACCTTTTGCAGCAGTACGCATTAAAGCTTCGAGTTTTGCACTGTCGTTATTTGCGGCGGCATTTTCGACCTCGGTTTGGAATTTACTGAGGTTGCTAAATGTGCCGTCATCTTCATAAAGTGCCATTTGGTCAGTAATCGCATCTTCGAGAGCTTTGTTTCTAATACCAGCCTCACGTGCAGCAAAACCTTCATTTTGCATACGAGTGAGTTTATTTCCTGTTTCGGTTGCACTAAGTGTAGTGTCATAAGCAGCAAGATTGGCTTTGGTTCCAGTTTGTGCCAATTCTTGAGCACGAGAGAATCTACGTGCTTGTCTTATACTGACATTGTCTCCACGTTCAAGAGCTTCTCTAGTTCTTCGGCCGCGACGAGAGTTTAAGTATCTTTGAGCACGAGCTTGAGCCTGACGTTCGTTCATGTCAGAACGGAAGTTCTTTGCAGCTTGAGTGCCATTTATAGCGTTTCGAGCACTGCCAGTTGCACCACGGCGGAGGCCTTGGAGACGACTACCGAGATTCCCGATACCGTCAAGTGATTTACGAGTTAAGGATGGAATTAGGAAGAATGGAACAACGAAGAGAAGCCCCGCCACAAGAACCATTAAGAAATCGCCGCCAGTTCCAATTAAGACGCGGCCAGCAAAGTTGCCACCACCGACAAGAGCGCCGATAATTGGATAAACTACAAGAACGCCCTTAAACGCATCGATCCACTTCTTAAAGTATTTCTCCGTATTCGGCAGGATATTAAGAGCGAATGCGACTGGAGCGATTGCAATTAAGACAACGACAGCAGCCTGACGAAGACCAAGTGCAACAAAGGCGAAGACAACCGAGATAACAAAAGTGAGGAGGAAGAGAAGGATTGGAAGCACGAGCGACCAACCACCGAGCGCGATACTGGCTGCTAAAATACCGCCAGTAGCGCCAACCACTAATGCAGTATCGACTACATAAGCAATGATTTGTCTAATTGTTGCGGCAGGGTTTGCAGCATCGATAGCGGCACCGTTTATTGAAGCGTTTACTGAAAGAGTGGAGAAGAAGTTATTTAATGTGTGTCCTAGGATATTCGAAATATCAACTGCGATAGCACAAATAATAAAGCTAAGGTTAACAAGAATCGCAGTAATAATGAGTTTCGGGAGCATTTTCTTAATCCCGTAGTTATCAATTCCGTAACCAGTGAGTTGAGAGAAAATAACAAAGAGGAAGAAGATTACGAAGAGAATGTTTGCGATATTCCTAAATAGTGTCCAAGCATTAAAGATTGAGCCGCTACCCGATGTGCCTTCAGTAATGCTTCCGACGATACTGTCGCTAATTTGGAGAAAACCTTCAATTCCATCATAAATACCGGTCGCAACGTCTCTCATACCAAAAATCATTGGACAAATAATCCAGCCCATCGAGCCTGATTCCTGATAACAACCTGCTTCACGGCTATCGATTTCGCCATCATCGTCCTCGGTCGGTTCCTCCGTAATAATGTCGCCGGTGCCTGGGTTAATTATTACATCACCGGTGCCTGGGTCGACTTCATTTTCTTTACTAGCTTTACTAGATGCATTGCCTTCGTACTCGACATTAATATCAACTGATTCACCGGTTACTGGATCGATGTAACTGAGCTGGCCCTTAGCGAGGTAATCTTTATAGAAATTATTAAACGCCGTTACAGTCGCTTCCCAATCGTCTCCATCTTTTACTGGTTTATAACCGCCATTACTCGAACAGCCATACACTTTAAAGCCTGATGAGCTACAAACTGCTGTAGGGTCGCCATAACCAGTATCATTCGCGCCGTTTTTAAGACCAAAACCGATGTAGACCCCATTATTATTGTTAGCAATCGTACAAAGACCAGTTGCACTATCGCAGACATCCCAAGCGGCAGTATCGCCGTAATGATTCCCCCCGTTCACGGTAAATTCAGAAGCTTTAGTTATCTTCCCATTTTCGACTGGGAAACAAACCGGAGCGGATTTATAGCCGCTTTTTCCATTGAATTTATAGCTGAATTGGAGACATTTAGTTTCCGCCGCGTGAACAGAATTGGTCGAGATTGTGTTAATGATAAAAGTGAGGGCGAAAAATGAAAAAACAAGACAAGCAACTTTAAGAGGAGTTAGGAGTTTTTTGTGTTGACCCATCACGGGTAAATTATACCATAAGCATATTGATAAGGTCAACATACTTTCCGGCGGACAGCGAGGTTTTTACAACAAAAATCCCCCGCGTCTTTCGAGTTGGGGGATCTTCGTGCGCTAACTCGTGCTAGCGCCTAAGTTTTATACTTAGAGCGGCCTTTAATTAGCGTAATTGTTTGCGGCTAGCGATGTAGTAACCAGCAGCGGAAACGGTACCACCAAGACCAACTGCGCCAGCAGCGATTGCTGATGCACCAGTATCTGGGAGTTTCTTATCTTCTGGGCTTTCACATTCTCTCTTGTAGGTAGCTTCGTCTACGATTGCGCCATCCTTACCATAATATTTGCCATCCTTGACTGCACATTTTGTAGTCTCTGGATCATCTGGCTTTTCACATTCTTCCTTGTAAGTTGCTTCATCGACAACGTTGCCTGCCTTGCCATAGTATTTACCATCTTTAATTGTACATTTAACAATTTCTGGCTTTTCACATTCTTTATCGACGAGGACAATTGCAGAATCTTGGACTGCGAAGTAGTCGACATTTGTCGAAGTACCAACGCGGTTCACAGCTTTTGCCCAGTTAATAAGGCGGTTATTGCCACAAACGAGGCTTGCATCTTTAACAGTTGCGCGGAAACGAATGTATGCGTTACCACCAACTTTATAACCACCGATATTAATACCCTCAGTTGTGAGTTTATCGTTAGTGTTATAAGTTAAGCCTTTAGGGTTGTTAGAGTTGTAAAGGATTGTTGAACCCTTAATATATTCCATGTTGGTTGGGAGAGAGTCACGAAGGGTGACATCTTTAACTTCCGAGTTGTTTAAGTTCTTATAAAGAATTTGATACTCGACAGTTTCACCAATTTTAGCAGTTACGCTCTCACTAAACTTTTCATCAGTAAGTTTACGAACAGTCTTTTGAATCTCAGAAGATTCGAAAACTGGTTTAACTTTAATTGTGATGTAGTTAGCATATTGGTAACAGCCAGGAACTTCACCATTTAAAGCATCATAACCGATTTTTGTACCGGAAGTAACAACACTATCCGAAAGGGTTAGGCCAGGTTTTTTACCGACGCTGTTGTTTTCGAGAAGTGCGGAACCTTCGATATAATCGAGGTAGAATTTACGACCATCTTTTGATTTGAACACAACGTCATCCCAATATTTAGAAGGAGTTGCGTTCGAAGCGTTAATATAACCATCAACACGTTGTTCAGTAGAAACGACGGTTGGGAGGCTAAAGTTAACAGTAACGTCCTTTGCTACAGCTTTTGTACCTTTAGGGTTATTGTTGTGGACGTAAAGGCGAACATAATAAGTTTTACCTTCTTCAACTTCGATATCATTACCGTTCCAACCATTGTTAGCGACGGTAGCGTCACGAGCGCCAACGAAGTTACGTTCATCGTGGATATTATCTTTTGGAAGAGTGTCGTCTTTAATTGAGTTAAAGACGATTTTGTCGCCAAGAGCACCTTTGTTGATCTCGTCGACAGTATAGGTTCTACGACCGCCGGTGTTATCACCCCAAGCGGAAACTACAGCGGTTGTAACTGCACCAGCAGCAACGACAGCAGCAGTAATCGCAGCGATTTTAATAGCTTTTTTCATAAAGCTCCTTTCTTAATTTAAGTAGAAATAAAAAAATTAAAGTTAATATAAAAGATGGTTTTATAAATGGTTTGCTAGCCGAATTGTTAATTTTCGTCTTAACCATATAAAACCGAATCGTCTCAAATACAAATTTTTGGATACTGGGGGAGCAAATGAGCTCCCCCAAGTATAAGGTACATCATATGTGGTTTGTCGTTCCCCGAATGATTGGGATGAATTAGGTTGGTGGTAATGTAATTTCTTCGCCGCCGTTTCCAGCGCTGCCGTCGTCTCCACCATTATTAGAGCCAGACCCACCGTCATCGCCATAATTTTGTTTGTTTTCGTCGTCTCCGCCACCGGAGCCACCGGAACCGCCACTTCCGCCGGAGTCGCCTCCGCCAGGAGTTTCAGGAGTGACTGTGACGGGATCAGAGTGGCCTCCGTTGTTATCGGAGCCACCGCCAGCGTCCTGCATGTCATCCTTCGAATGATCTTCGCTAGGCGCGCCAGGATCAGATTGACCGGGAACATTATCCTTTCCGCCAGTATCCGCATTACCCTTATGGACAGGGTCATCCAGAGGATTTTTCTCCGGATCCGGTACGGGTGTAGGTGACGGAACTGGCGTAGGCGTAGGCGTTGGAGTGCCTGTCGGGGTAGGAGTTGGGTTAACCGGAATTACAGATGTTATGCTTTGCGGGGTTGGTGATTTCCCCGAAGGCTTCTTCCCGGTATTTGAACTCGGCTTCGCCGTTGCCGGCTTAGCCTTCGGCTCAACGATGATGATTCGCCCGTCGTAGATATTAAAACCTACGAGGATGACACGCTCTTTGCCGTTATCGTATTTAACGTAAACGGCATACATATTTGCGAGTAAAGTCTCGACCTTATCCTTATCGGTGTTATGAAGCGCCTCAACCCAATTCGCATTGAGTTGGTCGTTCAAGTACCAATAATTCCAAGTCGAATACTTCTCGACACCTTCGAGCGTACAGCGGTCTAACCACGCGTTAATTCGCTTTCCGATTTTCTCGGAATAAGCGGATACGAAAAGCTTTTTCGAGCCGTCGTTGTTTAAGACGATTTCCTTAAGCTCTTTTGTGATTGGAGGAGCGTCAGGATGGTTTTTATACCATTCCTTCTTACTCTCACCGTCGTGGGGTAATTCTATTCCGTACTTCTCCCAGTATTTCGTATGGTACGTTACGAACGCACCAAGTCCATACTGTTTGTAGTAATCGTTGTATATATCTACCCACTCTTTGTTGACTCCCGCAACCGAAGTGCCATCCTGGATTGTGATGTAAGCCCAGGCATCGAGAATCATCTTTTGAACCACAAGGTTCTGGATGTTTCTCGCGCGCTGTTCACGATCCATCGCTTCAGCATCTTCCTTCGTGTACTTCTTGTCTTTCTCGACGTTCGCGTAAGGAAAAGCAACTGCATCATACATACGCTTTCCTTCCGTTCCCCAGCCAACTTTAGAAGCGGCGAGGGTTCGCTCTTCATTCCGATTCGGCATTGAGCTGTCATCGAAATCGAGCGGAAAACTCTCTAATTTCGCGAGAGTTTCTTCGTCGATATTAACAAGAAGACTGAGCTTCAGGTCGTAAAGCGGGTCGGTCGGGTCTAAACCCTCATTCTCCGCTTCGGCTTCCGCCGCGAGTTCTGCCTTAGCCTCAGCTTCGGCTTTTGCCCATTCATCTTCTCCAACGTCGGGCGTAACTTCGTTCACGGAAACCTTGTTCTCGCTAGTATTCGCGACAGTTCCATCGGCGCTCGTTAAACCGTCGATATTGTCGTCATATTGCGCCATTTCTGCTTTCCAGTTCTTAAGATAGTTGAAACCGTGCCCAACTACCCAAGTTAAACCTGCGCCGGCTATGATTATGATTACAAGCCAGCCAAAGATTCCTATTTTTTTCATAGTTTTGTCCCCCTTTTCTCAAAAGAAGAAGTTACGGCTGATTTGTAAATAAACCAAGCCAGCAACTAAGCCTACGATTACAGCAGATTTTGCTATAAAAACGAAAACTGCTTTCCAGTCCACGAGTCCAAGGTAATCCTTCAGAGGGATTTCCTTCCAGATATCCCGTAGCTTGGGCGAAGAGGGGTCATCGGCGTCATCCGACAACTCTTTCGACTCTTCGGATGTGTGCCGAATTCCTATGAAAATCACAAGAACGGCGAGGAGCGCCTCAACGATTATAAAAATCCAAGGCGCCACATTGTTTACCTTCATTATTCCGTTCGCAAGTGACGCGAAAGTCAGCCCAACGAAACTGAGTAGTATCGGGGCGAACATTTCCGGAATATTGTAAGACACTCGGTTGTACCATAGCAATAAAGCGAAAGAAGCAACGGCCGTGAACCAAAGGACTGCCTTCGGGTTCGAAAGGCCAAGCATATAGAAAATGTACATAACGATTCCAGCGATTCCTACGAAACAAAGTTTTGTCGTAGGCTTCGGAGTAAACGTTACTGTTCCGTCATCATCTATACTGCCTGCTTCTATTGCTAATGTAAATTGTCGTGCGATTAAAATCGCGATAACTAAACCTATAACTAGTTTCATATTTCTACCTCCGTGGCTATCCGCCAAAAAATGTATATTTTCGTGTGCAAGAAAGCCGAGAGGGGTTCACCACGCCCCTCTCGACTCCTTTCCGGCGAACCGGAAATCCCGCGAGCGGGACGTGGCATGAAACCAGACATGCCACATATATAAACAGGTACATTTGTACCTGAGATGATTCGGTTTTTAATGGTCGTCGATGAGGTGATTTTAAGCCGGTTTCCTAAAGACGTTTTCACGTATCTTTATGGGCCCGGAGCCCACTCCCACTGACTACTTACATTATAGCATACATAAGCGTAAAAGTCAATAGTTATAACATATTTCGCTTATGGCTAAAAACAGGGGTGAGGGGTGGAAAAGTCTTGATTTTCTAAAGTTTTTATGGTTAAATAGGGTTTTTGGGCGATCTTTAAAGATTTCTTAAGATGAGAAAAGGCCGCTAGACTAGCGACCTTCCCGTAAGATTGGTGAGATTTTTATTCGGCCTCGTCGGCCTCCGGATTGGGCTCAGAACCACCCTTATCGCCACCCTTCGGGGTGTCCTTTGCCTTGTTGAGTTCCTTAAGATACTTCTCGGCTTCAGCCGCTGTGGCTTCGCCGATTTCCTTGCCGTCCTTGTCAGTGCGTATAACCTTAATCTCGATGTTGTATAACCCGAGATCTCGGTTACCGAGAGCCTCGATTGCTACATCCGGTATTCCGTCTCCGTCGATGTCGACGTACTTATGAGATAGCGTATACTGCCTGTCTCTTTCCCTACTCTTCGCGACTTCGCACTGAGAGAGGAGAAACTGACAGAACTTCTCGTTGTCCACGAGGACTTCGAGCGTCTTACGGAGGTTATCCGTTATCGGCTCTCCCTGTATAGCGGCCTGGACATCCTTATTCAAGGAGTCGGTCTTCGCATACTGGAACGCCTCAGTTATGGCCTCGAGTGCCGAATTCTTAATCGGCTTCGAATCGCCTTTCTTCGGAGTATCCTTAGGGTCTGCCTTGTCAGCCTTCTCAGAGTCAGGCTTACCGGAATCCTTCGGTTCATCCTTCTTGTCGTCCTTCTGGACAACTTTCTTGACGGTCCTCTTAGGTTCTGCCTTATCGGCATCCTTCTTATCTTCGTCCGCCTTTGTGGGTTCGGACTTGACAGGGGTGCCGTCGGCCTTTACGATCGGCTTTGCGGGTTTATTCTTATCCTTACCCGCCAGGATATTTTTCATCGCCTCATGTTCCGCCATGAGGTCTTTTGTTAACTGATCAAACATATTTTTTTCCTCCTATTTTGTGTGTCCCCCCTAGGGGAGAAAAAAGTGTGTCAATAGTTACATCTCACCAATTTTTCAGGGTTCAAAAGGGTAATTAGAATGACTGGCCCTTTCAACCAGGATACCCTCATTATAGCACATATGCTTATTATTGTCAAGTATTAGAACACAGTAGACAGGCTTCGGCTAGAGATTTTCGGGAATTTTAGGCGGGTTTTCCGATGATTTCGACTAGCTTTTCTCGAGAGGTTTTCCCGCGAAGAATCGTAATATTCCCCTTCGCGACATGAAAATGTTTCGAGAGGATTTTTATGACGGCGTCGTTTGCCTCGCCGTCGTGGGCGCGTTTCGGAGTGCGAATCAAAATTTTATCGCCCGAAATCTCGAGTTTTTCCGCTTTTGAACCAGGTTTAACAGATACAGCGCAGCGCATTTTCTTAAATTAGAGGTCGAGTGCCGAAATAATTTTATCTTCAAATTCTTCAGGTTTCATCGTCGGAGAGAAACGGCCGATGACATTTCCCTCTTTATCGACGAGAAATTTCGTGAAATTCCACTTAATAAAACCTTTTTCGCCAGTTTTTTTCGCTAGTTTCGAGATTGCGACCATTGCGAGTTTATTTTTCGCGCCTTTTATCTCATCGTCTTCGATTTTTTCCTTAAGAAAAGTCCAGAGCGGCTCGGTCTTATCGCCATTTACCTCTGTTTTAGCGAGTTGGTCAAAAGTCGTGTTGTATTTTAAGACACAGAAGTTATGGATTTCGTCGTCAGTTCCAGGGGCTTGGTGGCCGAATTGATCACAAGGAAAATCGAGGATTTCAAGACCTTTTTCGTGGTATTTTTTATAGAGATTTTCAAGGCCTTCGTATTGGGGAGTGAAGCCACAGCCAGTCGCAGTGTTGACGATGATGAGAACTTTCCCCTTAAAATCGGACATTTTTACGCTTTTCCCGTCTCGGTTTTTAAGTTCAAAATCATAAATATTCATAAGACTCCTTTTTAAGATTATAACATGGATTTCGTATCTGTTGCAGAGTTTAAGCTACGCAACGGATAAAATACCCCGCACCTCGAGGGTCTGCCCAAGATGAAGCTACGAAAGTGGTAGTCTCGCCACTCATCACACCAGTATTAATGTCGCCACTACGATCGCCGTCTACGGTCACCTTCGTCCGCATGAATTTTGCTATAATGCGACCCCAAATACCACCGTTCGAACTAGAATAATACCCACCCCTCCAAAAATCCAAGAGAACAACAAAAATAACCCCGAAGGGTTTTTGGTGCGAGTGGAGGTAGTCGAAACCTCATCTCAAGTTTGGAAAACTTGCATACTAACCGCTGTACTACACTCGCAAGTGAGAAAATGAACTTTCTCGTTTGCTCGGTTCTTACTGGGGTGGGATATCGGGATCGAACCGACGACCTTCTGGACCACAATCAGACGCTCTAACCATCTGAGCTAATCCCACCAAGTCTTTATTATTATACTAAAAAATCTAAAAAAAACAACCCCTCTAACCTCTTTAGAGGCTTCTTGCTCCATTGGATTTTTGGAGGGGTGGGGCTTATGGTCGTAGCATGGGTGGTATTTGGGGGCGCTTATCTAATGGGCGCTACAGAGGAAAATATACCTTTTCTAATGACTCCGCAGCTTGTCTCGTAACCGGACAAGACGCTGGAACAACTAATATTTCTATGAGTAATACAGGAGATGGCGACCGGCGGGGAAGTGGTCTTTCAATCCGTTGCGTAGCAGAGTGATAATTATGGTTTTACAGCAGTTTGACCAATACCACGGACGTTTCCGCCGACACTTCCAATTCCCTTTGCGTCGTTCGCCGTTCCGCCAGCCGTGCGACCGTAGCCAACTCTAATATTCCCGTTTGCGTCGCCAACGGTGTCAATTCGATTTCTCGAACCAAAAAGTGCGTTCGCGCCACCCTCGGTTCGCGGAGTATACTTTTTTGCGTGATTTAAATTTGTATTACTTTGGAAAATCTTTGAATTATTGTATTTTTGGACGAATTTGCGCTTTTCCTCGATTGCCTTTCGCTCTTCCATCGTCATTCCAGTCGAGGCGGATCCGATATGATCCGCATTTTGGGCGTCAGCGTAACCAGAGGTATGGAAAAAATCCTCCTTTTTATCGCCTTTCATCACAAATTTTCGGACAAGTTTATTGTCGCCGGGAGTAGAACCATTCATTTTTACCACCTATTGGAAAATCGCAAGATAAGCAATCGCACCGACTGTAGCGCCAAGAATAATTGTTAAAGCAATCGCAATAATAAGCGAAACTTTCGAACCTTTCGAAGCTTCTCCAACCACCATCGTCGGGACATCTTTCCCATTTTTCTTCTCTTTTGCAAGCGAGCGTTCGTAAATATTTTTATGTGGGATTGGTTCTTCATAAGGGACATAACGGCCTGCTGGTTTTCTTGTAGCGTGGGCAGTCGATTCTAAGGTCTTCGTTCCGCCAGAAAGCGGGCGTTTCTCAACTTCGGTGTTAATAAACGGCGAGTAGCCACCAAGAACATAGCGATCATTATTCTTTGAAGAATCCTCTTCTTCAATCTTATTTTCAGGTTTCTTTTTCGCCTTTTCTTTCTTTACTGAGACATTCCCGATATCTTCAAGGAAATTATTCGGGCGATTATCTTTCATCATCGCCTCGACATTTTCGTTTTCTTCAGCCTCAATTAGCTCTGCAGCGGTTTCAAGGTCGTTTAATTCTGCTTCAAAATCTTCAACCGAGCCAAGCCTTCTTTCGACACCGGCTTCTTTCTCAGGAATATTTTCAGGAGTGCTATCTTTAACCTCTACACGAGGCTTAATTTCCATTTCACGACGGCGAGCAAGTTCTGCACGAGCTTGTTTTGCGCGACGCTCAGCGATAGCTCTTTGGCGTTCAAACCTTGCAAGACGTTCGATAAGGGCGCGTTTTCGCGCGATTTCTTCCCTTTCACGAGCAGCCATCAATTCTCTTTCGTGTGCAGCAAGAGCTTCTTCGTTCTCTTTCTTCTCCATCTCAATACGGCGCGCTAAATCCTGACGAGCAGCGATTTCGCGGCGACGCATAATAATATCGTGTTCTTTTTGGACTTCAATTTGACGGTGGATTTCTTCACGACGCTGGACTTCTTTTTTCGCGATTTCATGGCGGCGTTTCTCCGCCTCAGAAAGCAGGCCAGTATCTCTAGGAGTATGCGAACTAGAGCCAGCAGCAGCGCGTGGCACAAAATCAATCATTCGCTTATGTGGGCGGTTTGCTGGTTTTTCCTCAGTTTCAAACATATCTTTGTCGTTCATTTGTATCTTTTTTTATTGTATAGTATTTCGTGAAAAAATGCAAAAAAGTTAGCTCTTTACACGCTTTGCAATCTCGATAATATCGACGAAATGATCCGAAATCAAACTGCTTCCGCCGATTAAAAGTCCGTTCACACCAGGAATTGTAAGATAGGCGCCGGCGTTGTTCGGGTTGACCGAACCGCCATATAAAATTGGGACTTCTTCCGAGACTTCTTTCCCGTAAATTTCTTTTAATTCACTTCGAATTAGTTTTACGCTATCTGCAATATCGTCTGGAGAAGCAATTTTCGCGTCTTTTGTACTAGAAATTGCCCAAACTGGCTCGTAGGCGATAATCACTTTTTTTACATCATCAGCATCAATTTCTGAAAGTGCGCCAAAAATTTCGTCACGAAGTACATCCTTCGTTTCGCCATAGCTTCTCTCATTTTCAGTCTCACCAACGCAGAGAATTGGAGTGATATTATTTCGAATTGCAGCAGCAACTTTTTGTCTTAAGTCTTTATTCGTTTCGCCAAAGATATAGCGGCGCTCGCTATGCCCGACAATCGAATAATTAACAATCCCGCGGAGTTGCATCACGGAAACTTCGCCAGTATAAGCACCATAATCTTTTTGATAAAAATTCTGCGCACAGAGTTTAATTTTCGACTTACTGCGTTCAAGTTGGACACTTAAAGATTGGAGCGCAATCGTGCTCGGCGCAATCGCGACTTCTAAGCCCTTTGCTAATTTAATACGTTTTAAAAGTTTTTGAAGATAGATTGAAGATTCGCCCACAGAAAGGTTCATCTTCCAGTTGCCCACAATATACGTTTTCATAGTTCTATTATACCATAAGCGTTATAAAACATTTAATATGCCACGGAGTGCAAAGGCAGTGTCTTCGTGGGAGCGGACCGTAATAGTATCAAAGCCCATTTTCACGACTGGATAATCGTTCCCGCCAGGTTGCGTCATGTCGCCAAAATAGAGAACATCCTCTTTTTTAACTTTCAAATATTCGAGGAGTTTTGTCATGCCAAATTCTTTATTCATCCCTGGGGTGATTGCGTTAATTGAAGTCGTTCCGCCGATTTCGTATTGGAATTCTGGAGCCTTTTCCTTACATAATGCGACGATTTTTTCACGTTTCTTACAATCTGGGTCCCAGGCATATTTTTCTTCAGTGCCAGCTTTTTGCCCGAGGGCCGAAAAAGTAACTTGAGAGAGGCGATTTTCAATAATTTCGTCACCAGGTTTTAATTTATCTTCTTCCCAGAAGCCAAGTTCTTTCGCCGATTCTTCAATTGCTTTCGTGATTTTTTCAACTTGTTCGTCGGTTAATGGGTAATTATAAACTCTTTCCCAATTTTTTTCATCGTAACCAGCTCCTGAGGGATTATATTTATAATATTGCGTTCCTTGGGCGACGAAAAGATGAAGGTGAGAGAGTTGTTCTTCGGTTACGTTTGCGTAATCTAACATCGGGTTCACGATTTGGATTAGAAATTGGTCGAATTTTTGGCCGGAAATTGGACAAATCTCAAAATGATTTAGACATTTTGTTAAAAGTTCGGCAATTTCTTCCGTGATTGGAGTTTTTGCAACATTTAAAGTTTGATCGATATCGAAAGATAGAACTTTTTTCATTTTACCTCCTAAGTTTCTAATTATTTTACTAATGCAAACTTATTTTTCCCACGTTTTAAAATCGAAAGTGACATAATCATAAAGTTATCATCAGAAATTTTTTCGCCATTAGCTGAAATTGCGCCTGCTGTAATCATTTTTCTTGCCTCGCCTTTCGAAGAGACAAGTTCAGTCTCGACAAGAGCGTCGACAATATTGATTTGAGCGCGATCTTCGCTAAGTTTAATCGTCGGGAGGAGCATTGCAATTCCCTCGATTTCAGATTCAGAAAGAAGGCCAAGTTTTCTATCGCCAAAAAGAATTTCTGTTAAGTTTATCGCCGCTTCAGCACTAGTTTTACCATGAACAACTTCGGTTGCACCTTTTGCTAAGGCTTTTTGGGCGATGCGTTTTTCTGGAGATGTTCTATGTTCGGCGAGAATTAATTCGATTTCTTCTTTTCCTAAAATGGTATAGATTTTAAGAAGATATTCAACAGATTCATCAGGTTGGTTGAGCCAGAATTGGTAGAAGTCGAAGACGGAAGTGTAGTTTCCTTGCCCGTTGTCGGTTGGAGCGAGCCAAATAGCGTTCCCTTCGGATTTTCCGAATTTACGACCAGTCGCTGGGTCGATAACAAGCGGAGTTGACCAAACATTAGCCTCAGTATTTTCAAACTTGTTAATGAGATGGATGCCGGAAGACGCATTTCCATATTGATCGGCACCACAAATCTGAAGATCAATGCCATATTCTTTGTAGAGATGCCAGAAATCATAGCCCTGAATAAGAGTGTAGCTAAATTCTGCGTATGAGATTCCAGAACCACCTTCGCCGATACGGTTTTGAATGAATTTACGGTCGAGAAGCTGAGTCATCGAGAAAGCCTTACCAACAGAACGGAGGAATTCAAGATAGTTCATATCTTTAAACCAATCGTAGTTGTCGACCATCGTGACTTCCCAACCATCATTTTCAGCGTCGCCGTCATCTTTTGTATTTGCAGCGCTATCAGGAGAAATAATCGACTCGATTTGTTTTTTGATGCATTCCTTATTATGTTCAATTTCTTCAATAGATTTCAAATCACGTTCGCCATTTTCTTTTGGATCGCCGATTTGGCCAGTTGCGCCACCAACGAGAAGATATGGTTTATAACCATGGCGGACAAAACAAGCGCACATCATTAAGGCGGCGAGGTTACCAATAGTTAAACTATCGGCACTTGGATCTGCACCCCAATAGAACTGCTTGTTTTCTCTAGTATCTAAAGTTGATGGATCTTTAATCGTGGTTTCAGCTTGAAATCCACGCCAAATTAGCTCTTCTGATAACTTCATAATAGTTTAATTATATCATAAATAACAGATAAGTGCGCCCCAATTTTAGAGCGCACTTTAAAGGATTTTAAACTTGTTTATTTTACTTTATAGGTCGCGGAGTCGGAAGTGCCATTTACATCAGTCACCATCACGCGAAGGGTGTCGCCAGCTGAAGCTTCGATTCCTTCGACGGTATTCGTTCCTTCTTTAACAGTACCAGATTTAACTTGTTTTTCAGCCTCGTTGCCAGTCTTCTTATAGACAATATAGGAGTTTAGTCCTGCGCTACCTTTTACGGCGCCAAAGACGAGCTTCCCGCCACTATAACCAGAGATAGCAACAGTTGGGATGACGTAGGCACAATCGTCATCAGCCTTTTCATCATAACCATCCGGGAGGCCACTATAAATCTTCGACTCGGAAACTGGGTCGGTCATGACTGAAACTTCGATTGATTCTTTAAGTGATTCCGGAGTACAAGCAGTTGCTTTCTTCTTATTCACAGAGTTAAAGACGAGAGTTTCTTTCGTCACGCCAGAAGTTTTCGAATTGTACCAGCTTGGCCAAATATCCTTTTGACCATTTACGGTTAGGTTTTGGATACCAGAAGGTTTGTCCCAGGTATCACCAGATTTCCATTTGCCTTCACTTGCGTAAAGCTCTTTATGGACTGGTTCCATATAAGCAGAGACAACTTTTCTCACAACATAGTTAGACGAGGAAGAAAGGCCGGAACCATCGTGGTTACCATTCCAAACGGTTGTTGCGATAGCGGTCGAGAAACTTGCCATCCAAGAGTCTTTTGTCACGTTTGCGTTCGAGGTAGTAGTCGTACCAGTTTTCGAACCAGTAACAACGCCGTTAACGTTGAAACCGAAGCTAGTTGCTTGCGAGCCGAAGGTAATTGTACGAGCGGAAGCGTCGGAAAGAATGCTTTCGAGCATATAAGCAACTTGTGCGTCATAGACGCGTTCACCTTCAGTGTCTTCCCATTTTTCAATAATATCGCCACTTGAGTTCTTCATTTCGAGGACGTAAGCGAGTGGTTTATAAACACCACCACGGGAGATTGAAGCGAAAGCGTTTGCATGTTCGATTGGTTTGACAGTACAACCGGAACCGATACCGATTGCAAGACCATAGTTTTCAGAGTTTGCACAATACGAAACGTCGCCAAGTTTATGTGCGATTTCGAGCGAATTCTCAATACCGTTAATGTAGAGTGCTTTTACGGCTGGAATGTTGAGGGAGTTACCAAGCGATTTTCGGATTGTGATATTCCCATTAAACTTGTTTGAAGCGTTACGAAGCATACAAGAACCAGAGTAACCGCCACAATAAAGTTTATCGATGTTTTCATCTTTCAAAATCGAGCCTGGACCATAGTTTTGGCCATCACGTTGCATAAAGAGTGGGCCATAGTCGAGAATAGGCTTGATTGTCGAACCTGGTTCGAGGTCGGAAGTTGCGGCGTTGAGCTCACCATAAACATCACGATTCCAATCGATGGAGCCTACCATTGCGATAACTTGGCCAGTTTCAACATCAACAGAAGAAAGTGCGAGGTTGTCAGATTTATTCATGTAAGTGTATTTTGCGCCTTCAGCGACTGCAGCTTCAGCCATTCCTTGAGCACGAATATCGAGAGTGGTTTTAATTGTGAAACCACCAGCACGCATCGTTTTCATCCCATATTTTTCCTCGAGTTGTTTTTTAACTTCGAGAACGAAATGTGGAGCTTTAATGTTTTCGTATTGACCAGTTTCAGGACGGATTGTGTCGAGAATATTTACAGCTTTTGCTTCATCACGTTCTTGTTCAGTGATATAGCCCATCTCGCACATCACATCGAGAGTTTTTCTCTGACGAGCGATGAGAGCCTCATTGCCATAGGTGTTATATGGGTTTAAGACTGCAGGGTTATTCGGAATGGCAGCTAGGAGCGAAGCCTCGGCGAGGGTTAAATCTTTTGCGCTTTTACCAAAGTAGGCTTGAGCTGCAGATTCGACACCATTACGACGACCACCATAAGGAGATTCATTAAGATAGAAGGTGATGATTTGTTCCTTAGAATACATTTTCTCGACTTCGATTGCGAGAATCATCTCTTTAACCTTACGAGCGAGACCACCACGGTTCGCGGAAGCAGCTTCATCGGAGAAGTAAACTTGTTTAATAAGCTGCTGAGTTAAAGTAGAACCACCTTGAACGCCTTGGCCAGTTAAAATTGACCAAGCAGCACGGGTGATACCAACGAAATCGATACCTTTGTGGTTGTAGAAGTTTCTATCCTCAATCGCAACAGTTGCTTCACGCATGTAACGCGAAATGTTTTCACCATCAACCACGAGACGATAATCGCCATCGCCTTTATCTTCCCAGAGGACGTTTCCGTTTCGGTCGAGGTAGGTGTTAACCGATTCAGAAACTTTCATTTCATCGAGGTGGATTGATTCAAGATCCTTTTTATAATAGAGGAAAAGACCGCCAATTGTGATAATGCCGAGGAGAATAACGGCTGCAATGGTTTTGAGGAAGAAGAAAAGTCCGCGTTTACTGAAGACAAACTTCGCGACGCGCTTTGGATGGAGTTTCGCGAAGAAACGTTTTACCGGGTTTTTTGGTAAGCGCGAAAGTTCTTCGGCGTCTTTTCTGGCTTTTGCCTCTTTTTTAGCTTTATGACGATAGCTAAGGCTGGAATAGACATTCATATCCTTTCCACCTTTTTTGAAGATTGCTTTCTTAAGGCCACCAGCGCCAGTCTTTATCTTACTTGAGCCACTAGAAACAGCGGTTTTGGCTTTGTTCGAAAAGCTTTTAAAACCGCCCGTAGTGGACTTAGCTGCTTTTTTATTTGCAGTCTTTCCTTTTTTCTTCTCCATACCACCTCTACTTATTTTATAACTCTTTCTAGTATAGCACGTTTAGGGGATATTTCCAACGTTTCAGCGAGGTTGAGTTTTTTAGTTTTTATGGTAAAATATATTGGATGACATTATTAATTATTTTGTCTGTTTTGATTCTTCTTGAAACAACTTTTCTAGTTTTAAAAAGCTTCAAGAAAACAAAATCAAACAGCAACAAACGAAAAATTTACGTTGATACTTCCGGACTGATGGATGGAAGGATTTTGCATATTGCGAAGACTGGATTTTTAGGCGATAACTTAATTATTCCACGTTCGGCAATTCGCGAATTACAACTTCTCGCAGACGGAAAAGATTCCGAAAAACGTAGTCGTGCAAGATTTGGGATGGACGTCGCAAATGAACT
The DNA here is from genome assembly GCA_017432305.1 of Candidatus Saccharimonadota bacterium. Taxonomy (GTDB): domain Bacteria; phylum Patescibacteriota; class Saccharimonadia; order Saccharimonadales; family Saccharimonadaceae; genus Nanosyncoccus. The sequence goes on along the minus strand of JAFRJK010000008.1, from coordinate 116,250 downwards.
TGAACGCGTAGTGTTTTGTGATACGGAAATTTTAGAAGATGCGCTCGATCGAACGCCAGTTGACGAGAGATTGATAGAACTTGCAAAAGAAAATAAAGGCTTAATTTATACCTGCGATTATAATCTCCAAAAAGTAGCAGAAACGGAAAAAATCGACGTTCTAAACCCAAATGAACTCGCGAATGAGTTGCGCTCGGAATTCGTCCCGGGAGATAGTTTTAAAATTAAAATCGTAGCGGTTGGTTCAAACCCAAAACAAGGCATTGGCTATCTTCCTGAAGGAACAATGGTAGTTGTCGATAATGCGTCAAAAAAAGTCGGTAATGAGATTGAAGCAATTTTTGAGAAATTCATTCAAACAAATTCTGGACGGATGGTGTTTGCAAAAATCAAAAATAGTGGAAAAACTGGAGTTGTCTCCAAAAAAGTTTCGAGAGTTTCTAAAGCTCAACCAAGTCTTCGCCGAACTCGCGGGCGTGGCCGGAATTCTGGGCGATAAGATCTTCATATTTTTCAACAAGATCAGGGCGATGCATTTCTTTTGCAACATCAAGCGCAAGGTCGTATCTACTTGCGTGGTTTAGTGCAAGCATATCAAACGGAGTGGTTGTCGAACCGTGTTCCTCAAAACCATGTGCAATCACGCGAGTTTCGTCAGTATAGTTTCCGATGATATTTTTAAGTGCGTCAGCATAGCCATGGAAATTCGTAATAATTGGAGCAACTTTGCCAAACATTTTATCAAAGGTATTTTTATCCATTTGGTTTTCGGTTGTACCGATTTTATCGTGCGAAAGCGCAAGGATGTTAATAAGTCTGAAGTTTGCTTTTGGAAAATCTTCTTTTAGAGATTTGATTGCTTCGATAGCTTCACGAGTTGCAATGTCACCAGCAGTCGCGAAAACAATATCCGCTTCGCCGAGACCTTCTTTTCCAGGGTCAACAAATTCACCGCGTTTATTATTAAGGTTGAAGACACTCGCGCCATTTTCAAATTGGTATTTAGCGTGTTCAGGATTAATGTATTGTGGCTCTTCGGTTTTGTTGAATGTTGTAAGATTTACAACATTTTCACTATTCATCATGAATTTAAAAGTTTCTTTCGCAGATTCACTATCAACTGGGAAAAGACAGTTTACTTTATTGCCAGGGCGTTCGAGAAGTGCCGAGACAAGCATCGGAGATTGGTGTGAAAAGCCGTTATGATCTTGGCGCCAACAAGTGCTAGTACTTAAAAGATTTACTGCCGGATAATCCGGACGGAAGCTAACAGTTTCGCTTTGTTCAAAGAACTTTAGTTGTTGGAGAATTTGACTAACGATAATCGTGAAGAAGCTTTCGTAGCTCGCCATCATTGCCGGTTCGCCAGCCATAATGTGGCCAATCATGACCGAGAAAAGTGTATTCTCGGAGAGAAGCTCGATAATGTGTCCACCGTCACCCTCCGGAAGATCTTGTGGTTCAATATTTAAATTCGACCAAGCGCGAGTCGTTTCATCGTAGATTGCGTCGAGGCGATTACTTGTTGTTTCGTCCGGGGAGAAGAAATAAAATTTCTCATTATTTTTCACCTCGTTTTTTAGCATTTCACCAAAAGTTCTTGCAGTAGATTTTTTCTCAGTCATTATATTACAAACCCTTTCTCTTCATCGAAAAGTTCAATAAAGCGATATGAAGATAGCCATTTTTCAAGGATTTCACGTTCGTTTTTATCAGTTTTAGCATTGGGTAAAGGAACTTGATGCGACTTAAAGTTCCCACGGAGTTTTTCGCCATTTAATTCTTCTGGGCCGGTTAAGCCTTTGTCGGTTTTCATAATAATAAATGGTGGGTTTTTCTTCTCACCACGTTTAATTGCTCTAAAGATTTCATCAGCTTCTTTCAAAGCATTTTCAAAATCATCGATGATGTAGTCAATCGCCGCTTCCGCATCCTCGTTATCACCACGAACAAGAATCGGAGTGAATCCAAAGCCACGGACTAATTCATTTAATTCCCTCTCAGATTTTCGCCCAGCAATCGTCGGCGCGGAAATTTTATAACCGTTAAGATGAAGAATCGGAAGAACACTACCATTATTTTTTCCACTTAACATTTTGTTCAAGTTCATCGAAGCGAGCGCGGTTGCAGTTTCAAATTCGCCATCGCCAATTAGGACGGCAGTAGTTTTTTCAGGATGTCCGAGAACGTAGCCGTAAGCCATCGCAAAAGCGTAGCCAAGTTCACCACCTTCACAAATTACGCCAGGAGTAACTGGAGTACAGTGGGATGGAAAACCACCAGGCCAGGAAAAGTTTTTGCAAATATATTCAAGACCGGAGCGATTTCTTGTCGCTTTTTTATCAACTTTTTCAATTTCACCTTCAATAAATAAGTTAGCCTGAAGTGCAGGAAAACCGTGGCCAGGTCCTAAAATAAATGAAAAGTTCTCATCATCAAAGTAGGATTTTAAACAGTTATAAGCGATATTCACACCAGGACAAGTTCCCCAGTGGCCGAGTAACCTCGGCTTGATATCATCGCTAATAAGCTGGCGATCTAGTAAAAAATTGTCTTTTAGGAAAATCTGTGCAACGGTAATATAGTTCGCAGCACGAATTTTCTTTTTTATCTTTTCTTTTGAAAAACCGGACCCGTACATAATAAGTCCATTATAGCACACTTAAGGCGTTTAAGACATTTTCAAAGACTTCGTCACGAGTACCGCTTGCATCGACTTCAATTAGAGCTCCGAGTTCATAGTAGTGATTTAAAACCGGGATAGTTTTTTCGTGGAACTCTTTGATTCTCGTTTCAAAAACTTTCGGGTCAGCATCGTCACCACGAATTCCACGATCGCCGAGTTCTTTCGCTGCCTTCCAGCGCTCTCTAACATCTTCTTCAGCCAAATCGAGATGAATAACGGCTTTTATTTCGTGGTTAGCTCGTTTTGCGTTTTCAATTACCTCATCCTCTTCGCCTTCCCAACGGCCGATTGAACTTAAAACTAGAGGCTTATCTTTTAAATCTTCATTGTGAAAATATGGAAGAACAATGTCGTAGAATTTATCGGTCGGGATCAGCTTTCCGTTTTCGGTCATGTGGTCGTTTTGTTTATCTTCATATTCGCGGATTATTTCGCCGGAAGATAAAAATTCGGCGCCTAACATTTTCGCAAGGCGGAGACCGACGGTGTCTTTTCCGCTCATTGGAAGTCCAAAAATGTTGATACTGCCAGTCCCAAGCCAAGCTTTGATTTTTTCTACTCTCTCATCCATAAAAGTCCTTTTTAAGATTATAACATATTCGTATTCTCATTGGATTTTTGGAGGGGTGGGACTTATTGGTCTAATATCATTATCCGTGACCGTACAACATGGGGGAACTGGTGGACTAGTGTTGCTGGTTCGGAAGAAAAAGCTTGGTATCTAGCTTCTGATATTCAAAACGAAGGTTCAAAAGTTAGTGTTTATGTGCCGGCAAACAACCGCAGGACCTGGGGGTTCTTCATCCGTTGCGCACGGATATAGAGTCCTCCACCAGCATGGTATTCACTTTGCGGTCCAGTATATCCCCCATCGGTGATGCCAGTATTTAGTACACGGCTAGATCCACCAAGAGCATAACCCGCCCACCAAAATCCACTCGCGTTACGGCTACTAGCAGCGCCAAATGACCTAGTATAGTACCCACCCCTCCAAAAATCTAATAGAGCATAATTAGTTCTTTTAATATTATAGTAATATTGTTCCGATTGGATTTTTGGAGGGGTGGTCAGTATGGTGTTAATGGTGCTGTTGTGGGACGACTTGAAGGCGGTAGGTCATGGATGAAAGTTGCTGCTGGAGCTACAACGGCATACTATCTAAACTCGAAATATGATACGAACGGCACTGCTCATTTCTTTTATTCTACTAGCAACAGAAGTTATGGAATTGCTATCCGTTGCGTACGGATAGAAAACCCAAACGCCTTGTTAGAAATCCCTGGCACCCACGTTACGGTAGTTCCATCACCAATTCGAGAAACGAGAGCGGCGCCATTGTTCGGCCCAACTTCAAATTGGTAATTTGTTAGAAAGGCGCTATAGGAAATGCGATTTGAAATGCGACCAACACCTTCGCGATCGTAATACCCACCCCTCCAAAAATACTACAGAGCATAATTAGTTTTAGTATTATAGTAATATTGTTCCGATTGGATTTTTGGAGGGGTGGGAGTCAAGCTTATGGCTCTGCGAATATTTTCGGGCGCATACATGCAGGCGTTTGGTGGGGCAATAATGCAACCACTAATTATCAAGGTTCCCATATGAATACTATTGCTAGCGGTGGTAAAGCTAGTATTTGGAACTCAGGTGGAAACAATAGGGGATTTGGGATGAATATCCGTTGCGTATTAAATCCGTTTCACACGCACCATGGCTGGGCGGAGGACTTCACCATTATAAAGATATCCCGGGCGGAGTTCTTCGGCGATAACTTCTTTTTCGCCATCACTTTCTTCCATCGAAATGGCATCGTGAAGATCTGGATTAAAATCAGTTCCGGAGGATGTCTCGATTTTAGAAAGTCCAAGTTCACTCATTGTTTTTTCTAACGTTTTTGAAATTGGAGAAAGAGCTTCCGGATTTGCAGAAATTGCGCGCGACATATCGTCGATTAACGGTAAAATCTTCATAACCGTCGAATCTTCGGCGAGTTTTTTCGCTTGAGACTTTTGGAGATCGACTTGTTTTCGGAAGTTCTCAAAATCAGCCCGAGTTCTTTGCAGATCGTTTAAGAGTTCGGTTTTTTCGGCTTCGAGTTTTGCAACTTCAGCACTTTCTTTAACTGATTTTTTCGGTTTTAATTCCATTTTTATCTCCTTATAAGCTGTTTTCAAGAATGTTCCCAGCATGGCGGACTAGGCGCATCGTTTCAGCATAATTTTGGCGGGTTGGGCCAAGGACGCCGATGTAGGAATTATCAGAATACGGACTTCTAAATTTTGAAATAATTAAGCTAACACCGGAAGTTTTTCCGATTGGGTTTTCCGAGCCGATGAAAATATTTAGCGGTTCGCCCGGACGAGCTTCTTTTAACCATGGTTCGAGATTATCGAGGAGTTTTGCAACGCCCTGGATGCGAGAGTTGTCGAGAAATTCCGGTTGGGCGAAAAGACGAGAAATTCCGGAAAGATAAAGTTGGTCGCCAATCGTTCCAAGACCAAGATTCCCGGTTAATTCGGCGAGCATATCGACCGCGCTACGGATTGCATAATCGGTGCGTTCTTGAGATGAGATACGAACTTCGAGAGCGTGAACATTTCGGTTTGGAGTTGTACCGGCACCGAGCATTTTTGTTGGTTCGAATTCAGATTTTTCAGGTTGTTCAGTCAAAGAATTTACATAAAAACGATAGCCAGCGTCGGTCGGAATACGACCAGCGGAAGTATGTGGTTGAGCGATTAAGCCAGCCTCTTCGAGACGACTCATTTCGGCACGAATTGTTGCGGAGGAGACATCAAAAAGTTTAGCGAGTGTAACACTCCCAACAGGGGCAGCAACCTCGGCATATTCCTCGATAATTGCGAAGAGAATTTGTTTTTGACGCTCGGTAATATTCATGAGTACATTATAGCGCTTTAGCACTTAAAGGTCAAGAGTGCTAGTTATTGCTCCGTTGTGCAACGGAGAAATAGCCCTAGGCCTCTTCTATATCTTCCCGGAGTCCATACTGACGACGTTTCGGGGCCATCGTAAGTATCAAAATAATACCCGCCGTTATCTGAATATGCAACTAATTCCCACCACTCACTAAGTCCGAGGCGGCTTTCTATTATGCCGGAATTGTATTTATATCTCCCACCCCTCCAAAAATCCAAGAGAGCAGTATTAAATTAGACTATTTAGTCGTCTCGTTTTAACATAACGGTGAAGGCCTCTGATGGGATGTCAATTTTTCCGAAGCGTTTCATTCTAGCTTTACCGCGTTTTTGTTTTTCGAGAAGTTTTGCTTTACGATCACGGTCACCAGTATGGATTTTCACGGTCACATCTTTTCGATATGCGCCAATCGTTTCGCGAGCGATAATACGGGCGCCAATTGCAGCTTGGAGTGCAACTTCATAATTTTGACGTGGAATGACTTGTTTTAATTTTTTCGTGATGTCGCGGCCAATGGCGTCGGATTCTGAACGGTGGCACATAATCGCTAAAGCGTCGATTTTATTTCCGCCGACAAGAAAATCAACACGGACTAAGTCTTCAGTCCTATAATCCGAAATTTCATAATTAAACGATGCATAACCGGAAGTTAGAGATTTTAATTGGTCATAAAAATCGGTTAAGAGATTTGCCATTGGGGCTTCGAAATTAATTAGTGCGCGATCTTCCATATACGAAATATCTTTATGAAGTCCGCGTTTTTCAACTATAAGATTTAGGACGTTCCCAATCATTGAAACTGGAAGGATAATTTCGCCTTTTACCCACGGTTCACGAATTTCTAGAACTTCACTCATGTCCGGCAAATCAGCCGCAGATTTTATTTCGATTTCTTCACCGTTATTTAATTTCACTTCATAATTTGTCGACGGATTAGTCACGACGAGATCGAGATCAAATTCACGCTCTAGGCGCTCGCGGATAATATCCATATGAAGAAGCCCAAGGAAACCAATACGAAGTCCAAAGCCTAGAACTGGTGAATTTTCTGGCTCAAAACGCAGGGCTGAATCGGAAAGTGCGAGTTTTTCAACTGCTTCTTTTAAGTCCTTATATTGATCATTCGACACTGGGAAAAAGCCAGCATAAACAAATGGCAAAACGTTTTTATAACCTGGGAGTGGAGTGGTCGCGGGCTGTTTTTGTAATGTTACTGTATCACCAACTTTTGCTTCACGAGTAGTTTTTAGGTTTGTAACGATATAACCAACTTCACCTTCTTTTAGTTCATCCTTCGGAACCATTTTTGGTTTTAAAACGCCAACTTCAAGCGCGATGCCATTAGTACGGTTTTCCATCATGTGAATGTTTGCGTTCTTTTCAATTTTCCCATTCACGATGCGGACATAAAGGACCACACCGCGATAGTCATCAAAATAAGAATCGAAGATTAGAGCACGAGTTTTAGCGCGTTCATCACGCAAGTTTTCTGGAGACGGAGTCCTCGCGCCTGTCTCCACAGGGCTCGACTCCTCAGCCTCCTTAGCTGCGTCCGGCAACTCCCAAAAACTTGGTGATGATCCGCGTTCTATAATTGCGTCTAGTACTTTTTCGACGTTTAGGCCGGTTTTGGCGGAGACTGGGATGATTTCTTCGGGTTTACAGCCGAGGAGATTGACAATTTCATTTGTGACTTTTTCAACATTTGCGGCCGGGAGATCGATTTTGTTTATCACTGGGATGATTGTTAAATCTTGTTCGAGCGCAAGGTAAACGTTTGCGAGAGTTTGGGCCTGAATACCTTGTGTCGCATCGACAACAAGAATTGCGGATTCAACGGCTTGGAGGCTACGTGAAACTTCATAAGAGAAATCAACATGGCCCGGAGTATCAATAAGATTTAGCTCGTAGCCTTTATAATCCATTTGAACTGGAGCGAGTTTAATTGTAATTCCCTTTTCGCGTTCGAGCTCCATACTGTCCAGGAGCTGGGACTTCATCTCACGTTTTTCGACAGTGTTTGTAATTTCCATCATCCGATCGGCAAGAGTGGACTTGCCGTGGTCAATATGTGCAATAATACAAAAATTTCGGATTTTTTCGGTATTCATTAATGTTTATTATACAATATTTTTCTCGTTATGTCTAAAAGTGCCTCGTCTAACTTAGCTTTAGACAGCTTCTTGCTCCGTCTAGCTTCGCTATAGACGGACCTGCGTCGCTTCTAAAAAGTAAGTAAACTTACTTTTTATCAGCTTCTTGCTCCGTTGGATTTTTGGAGGGGTGGGGGTTATAGTAGTAGCTATGGCAGACCTCGAGGTCGCACAACTGGAGGATATATGACGTACCGTACGGCTACAGCAAGTACTCATCATAATCTTTTAGACACTGGTATAAATGATGATGACCCCTATGTTTGGCCTCAAGCTAATAACAAAAGAGCGTGGGGGAATTCTATCCGTTGCGCAACGGAGAAACCATCCATGGCCACGGTTGAAATTGGCAGATGATTCTATAAATCCTTGATCATTATGCGGATGCATGATTAGGCCGAACGAAGAAGTAGCACTACCTGCTCTATTAGTCCACCCATAACTATTACGGGCGCGACTAGTAACGCTACCGCTAGACCGTGCATAATACCCACCCCTCTAAAAATACTACAGAGCAATATTAGCTTTCTTTAATATTAAAGTTTAATTTTACTCCGTTGGATTTTTGGAGGGGTGGGTTGTATTGTCCTGTTAGCGGGAATGTTTGTAATCGCGGGAGATATTTCCAGTGGTGGTCGCGCCGAGCTATAAACGCCGAATATAGTTCCCGCTTGTACGCAGATGTTACTTCTAGCTTTGCTAGTGTTTGGGTTACGAGTTATTATTATCGAGGTTATGGCGGTCCTCTCCGTTGTGCAACGGATGCGACTGCCATGCCTACCAAACATCCAACTGGATATAATTACTTTGAATTTAAATATTCAATTGCGCTCGAGGCTGCCGCTGCACCGTCTGAGCTTGCCGTAACGATTTGTCTTAAAGTTTTCGCTCGACAATCGCCAGCTGCAAAAAATCCGGAAGCTGAAGTTTTCCCGTCTTCGTCTGCCTTAATATAGCCTTTTTCGTCTAGCTCGACTAAATCTTTAAAAATCGAATTGTCCGGTTCACGTCCAATTTCAACAAAAAGCGCTGCAACTTTCAACTCTTCGGTTTCGCCATTTTTGACGTTTTTCAAAACGATACTCGAAAGCTTTCCGTCCTCAGACTTTAATTCACTTACAACTTTTCCGAGTTTATAGTCGACATTCTCTTTTGTTTTGATTTTCTTAACTAAGGCGTCATCTCCACGAAATTCATTTCGACGATGAATGACCGTGACTTTTGAGGCTAAATCTGAGAGATAAAGTACGGAGTAGAGCGCGGAATTTCCACCTCCGAACACTGCAATTTCTTTATCTCTATAAAGCGAGCCATCACAAGTTGCACAATATGAAACCCCTCTTCCAGTCAACTCAGCTTCATTTTCAAGCCCAGCTTTTTTATAATTCGTTCCGGTCGCAATGACAACTGTTTTTGATGAGTATTCGCTTTCGTCAGTCGTTATTTTAAAACCGTCGTCATTTTTAGAAATCCCTAAAACTTTCTCATATTTAAAATCTGGGTTAAATTTCATCATTTGATCATAAACTTTTTTTGCGAGTTCCGGTCCAGCAATACCAGGGGCTGCAGGATAGTTTTCAATTTTTTCAGTTTCAACAATTTGTCCACCATAAGTTTTTCCTTCGAGAACGAGGACTTTTTTGTTCGCGCGACGGGCATAAATTGCTGCCGTCATTCCGGCAATCCCTGCACCAATAATCGTAATATCGTACATATATATATTATATCATTAAATCTACTCTCTTGGATTTTTGGAGGGGTGGGGACTATACTCGTTCGTGGGGTGGAGTTAATAACCGTGCAATTGGCGGGTATTATCAGATCTATAGGGACTATATTACTGAGAGAGGCGAACTACTCATACTGTCAATCGTAAATAATGCTGGCTATATAGTAGCTGGTACTTCTGAATATAAAGGTCGTGGGATTTCTATCCGTGCGCAACGGATACGACCTCCATGTCCGCCATACATTGTGCCAAAAGTAATTAGACCAGTACTGTTTTCAATCCAAGTAGCAACAATTGATATTCGACCAAGCTCGCTATATGTGTAAAAACGCGTAAATGACCAAAAGTGAGAAAGGCGAGCACCGACTTTACCGGAGCTTCGATCATATTGCCCACCCCTCCAAAAATCCAACGGAGTAAAATTAAACTTTAATATTAAAGACAGCTAATATTGCTCTGTAGGATTTTTGGGGTTTGCTTTGTTTTTCTTGAGAAATATGTTAGAATACCCCTAGGTGCCGCTGTAGCTCAGTTGGTAGAGCAGCTCATTCGTAACGAGCAGGTCACAGGTTCAAGCCCTGCCAGCGGCTCCATAAAATGTCTTTCGCCAAAAAGGCGTTTTTTTAATTGCTAATTCGATGGTGGGCGGTTGGAGAAGCAGTGTCGAGAGCTTTAAAGGTAAAGCCATTAGAAAGGCCGTAACTAATAATCCTTTCAACCGCATCGACCGAAAAACTTTTTATATCGTGTTGAAGAACGATAGAATAGTCCCCTCTTAATCCCTTTATCACATTACTATAAACTCGGTCTGAGCTATTAACCCCGTTACTTGCGTCACCACTCGAAACGTTCCAATCGAAATAAACATACCCGCGTCGATTAAGTTCAGTAGCCACTCGCGAGATAATTCCTTTACTATATCTTGCTGAAACGGTATTTGAAGAACCACCCGGAAAACGCACGAGTTTCGATTCTTTTCCAGTCAGCTCTTTTACGAGCCCAGAGATTGAGCCTAAATCATTAAAGTAGGCCGTGTCATTTGCATAGACGCTAGCATAGTTATGTGTGCAAGTATGAAGACCAATCGCATGCCCTTCGTTTGCTGCTCGTGTAATCATTGCGCGGTGTTCGGCACGGTTACAAGTCACGAAAAATGTTGCTTTTACATTATATTTTTTAAGAACGTCGAGTAGTCTCCCGGTGTCGGGACCTGGACCATCGTCGAAAGTTAGATAGATGATTTTTGGACCGTTCGGGACGTTTACCGTAGAGGCGACTGGACGAGCTTTTACGTTCACGATGCGAACAACCGAAGAAGTGTTGCCCGCTTTATCGGTCGCAAAATAAGTAACTTGGTACGAGCCGGCTTTATTTCGATCGACTTCGCCTTCGATTTTCACTTCAACTTCACCATCGCAAATGTCCACAGCTTTCGCGCCTTCGTCAAGGTATTCTTCACCTTCCGTAATTGTCATTTCGATATCGCCATTTAGAACAATTTGTGGACCGTCTTCGTCTTTAAAATAACAAACTTCGCTCGTCACGCCATAATCTGTAATTTTATTTTGTTCTTGGGCAGCCCTGATATTTTCAGCAATTTGTTCACGTGCAATAAAAAGCGTTGCAAAAACTGAAATTATTGTAATAACGGCGGCGATAAGAATAATTGAGGCAAAGCGAATTCGATAGCGTCGGTCATTTTGGTATTTATCAATAATTTTTACAACAGGCGCTTTTATATTTTTAACTTTTTTCGTCTTTTTATTCTTAGCCGAAGCTTTCTTCATACTTTTATTATAGCACTTTTAGATTCATGCAAAAAGCGCCCCATTTTTGAGGCGCCTTTTCGAGTTTATTTTGCGTATTCGATTGCGCGAGTTTCGCGGATGACATTAACTTTAATAATGCCAGGGTAACTCATTGTCGCTTCGATTTTATCAGCAATATCGCGAGCAAGTTTAAGTGCCGTTAAATCATCGACTTGTTTTGGCTCGACAACAACACGAACTTCGCGACCGGCAGAAATTGCATAAGCCTTGTCGATACCTGAGAAAGAAGTTGCGATGTTTTCAAGGTCTTTCATACGTTCTACGAAGTTTTCAGCAGAAATATTTCTTGCACCAGGACGTGCTGCAGAAAGCGAGTCACAGATTTTAACAATGATAGCTTCCGGAGTGGTTGGCTCGATATCGTCATGATGAGCGGCGATAGCAGTAACGACTTCGTCAGGCATACCATATTTCTTTGCAAGTTCAGCACCGATTTCGGCGTGCTTACCTTCGATTTTATGTGTCACGGCTTTACCCATGTCATGCATGAGAGCGGCAGTTTTAGCAATGCGTTTATCAGCGCCAATTTCTTCAGCAATCATACCAGCAATATGTGCCATTTCGACAGAGTGAAGAAGAACGTTTTGACCATAGGAAGTACGGAATTTACATTCACCAAGAAGATGGATAAGTTCCGCCGGAATTCCGACAAGCCCGACCTCACGAACAGCATCTTCACCAGCACGAACAACTTCTTTTTCGATTTCACGTTCGGCTTTCATAACTGCTTCTTCGATTGAAGTTGGGTTGATTCTACCATCTTTCATAAGACGTTCAAGAGCATATCTTGCGACTTGACGACGAATTGGATCGAAGCTAGACAAAACGACCATGCCCGGAGTATCGTCGACCATAATATCGACGCCGGTTGCACGTTGTAATGCTTGGATATTTCTACCTTCCTTACCAATAATGCGGCCTTTCATTTCATCATCAGGAAGTTTTAATGCAGTAATAGTTCGGTCAGCGGTCACTTCGGAAGACATACGTTCCATCGCAGTAACGAGAATTGATTGTGCAGTTTCATCAATGTCACGTTTGATTTCTTTTTGCTCTTTTGTGATTAAATTCGCGAGATCGTCTTTAATATCACGTTCGGTCATAGCCATGAGTTTTTCTTTAGCATCAGCTTTAGAAAGTCCAGCAATTTTTTCAAGTTTTTCTTGTTGCTTTGTTCGAATGTCGCGAATTTCAGTTTTTAAATCTTCAATTTCTTTTTCTTGTTTTACGAGTTTTTCAGATTTTTTCTCAAGTTGATCGAGTTTTCCGTCAAGAAGGGTTTCTCGTTCAGAAAGGCGATTTTCAGTTTTTCGCCATTCTTTTCGGTGTTCATCTTCTTCAGATTTAGTTTTTTCGGCGATATCCGCAGCTTCTTTTCGGGCTTTCGAGACGATGTCGGAAGCTTCATTTTTAGCTTTTCGAATTAAATCGTCGGCTTTATTTTTGCCGCCTTTTTCATTTTTCTTGTTGTATGCAAAAACGGCACCTGCACCGCCTGCTAGACCAACAATGGCGGCGATAATTGGAAAAATTATCTCCATACTCCTCTTTCTATTTCTCAAATTTTTGCTAATACTTTCCTTGTACCAGCGGAATTATCAAAATTTAACAAAGTTTAGTTATAAATTAAAATCCCCCGTATAGATATTATATCATATACAGGGGAAAAATGTGAATTTTTAGACTATTCGTATTGTTCGATGTTGTCAGTCAACATGTTTTTAACGATTTGTTGCGCGGTGTGTTCAAGGCCTAGATTTGCTTCGTCTTTGCTATAATCGATTGGGCCAGTGTAGAAGTAATTGTAGTCTTTATAAGTGAAGACTTGAGTGCCATAGGAAATTCCAGTCGTTGCATCGAGGCTACCATCAGATACCGGGATGCGAGTTAGACAACCCATTCGGCCTGGATTAAGCGCGATGTTTGCAAAATCTGGGAAATATTGAATGTTCTTTTGGACTGCATTAAAGCAGATCGATGGGTGATAACGATTTTGGTTTAAGATGTATGAAACATTTTCAAGATCGTTCGGGATTTTAATTCTGATATTCCATTCAGAAAGATAAATATAACCGGTTGTAGCTTTATAGACTGGAAGGTCAGCGACCGATGTGATTGGCGAAACGCCAGTTGATTCTTCGATTGCCGAAATAATTGTGTTTGCATTTTTTAATTTTGAATTTGCGGTGGTGAGATCGCTTTCGCGATTCATGAATAAAACGAGAGCGACAACAGTCGTAACCATAAAGATAACGGAAAGGATTCCAAAGATAACCGACATTGCGCTAAATTTTTTTAGTTGTTTTTCAGGATCAACTGGAGCTTTCGGAGCTTTAAAACCTTTTTTCTTTTTACTACCATCAAGCGGGGTGCCTGGGTCTTGGACGATTGGGCGAACGGTATTTTGTTCGTCAAAATGTGTCGGCGAAGAAACTGGGACCGAAAGGTTGCTCGGGATTGGAGCTTGGTCTAAATCTTGCGCAACTGGGGCGCTAGTTGGTTGTTCAACAGACTGTCCAGCGCTCGGCGCTTCGTTAGGAGTCTCCGGAGCTGGAGTGTTAGTTCCATTCATTACTGCATCAAATTCTTCTCCAGTAGATTCGACGATTGGGTCGACTGGTTCTGGTGCAGATTGTGGCGTGTTAGGAGCCGGCGTTTCTGCCGAACCATTAAAGCCGCCACCAAACGTCACACCACCGACCGTAGTAGGAGCAGCCTTACTATTATTTTCTTCTGGATTCATTTTATTCCCTTTATAACTCCTCTAATTATAACATAAGCATTTTGCATTTTGCAAGATATTTATGTTTATTTTTTCGGGGAAGAAATGTTTGCTGGGCGATCGTATTCTGGAAGAATTAGCGGAACCTTTTCGCCGTGATGGTTATAAAGTGGGATTTCGAGTTCGGAAGCTAGAGCGTTCACAACGGCAGCGCCAATTCTAAGCCCAGTAAACGAACCTGGGCCACTCATAAAAGTAATTTCAGAAATATCGTTCCAATCTTTTCCATTTTCAACTAATTTTTCATGGATGAAGACGTGTAGCTTTTCGGCGAGATTTCGACCGAGTTCCTCTTTATACTCTTTTTCATCTAATTTTAAAATCGTCATCGAAGTCGAGGTGTCTAAATATAATTTCATAGTAGCTCCTTTACCGTTCTAGTTCCGTCATCATTTAAAGTAATCAAAAATTTCAAATGTTTTTCTGGAAGAAGATTAGAAATTGAATCACCCCACTCAATGACTACAATGGTTTTTTCGTCTGAAATATTTTCTATTAAGTCTTCGCTCATAATTCCCGGTTCGTTTAGGCGGTAAAAATCGTAGTGGACGAGGCTTTTATCATCACCAAAATTGTAACGTTTCGAGATTGTGAAGCTCGGGCTTGTTATTTCGTCTTTTATACCAAGACCTTTCGCGATACCTTTTGTGATGGTAGTTTTTCCAGTTCCAACATCGCCAATTAGCTCAATCACGGACGGTAGAGAAAGATTTTTCCCAATTTCTTCGCCAAATTTTATCATCTCCTTTTCGGAGCTAAAGCGTTTTTCCATTATTCTTCATCCTCGATATAATTTTCGTTCGGCGTGAATACGCCTTCACGGAAAGGATTTACAAAATTTGGAACAAAATCTTTTTTCGTGGCTTGCTTTCGGATTTTTTCTTCCTCATCTTTTACGACAATTTCATAGTCGTTAATTTCTTTAATTTCGGAACGGCCAATAATTAATTCTGGATCAATAATTGATTTTAAAATTGGACGTTTAACGATAATTTGCATAACTGTGAAAGTGTCCGTATCGAAAGTATAATCAGTAACTTTTCCGAGTTTTGTGCCTTTTTTGGTTTTTACGTTTAGCCCAATGAGTGAGAAGTTTAGTTCCAAGATTTTTTTAATTTTTATTACGTCATCACTTAAAACGAGGTCGTCAATACTATCAATAATAAGCCCAAGGCTCGAATATTCGCGGACTGAGCGAGTGTCAAGAATATCGCCGTGTTCACCATCGCCAGTTTGTGGGCCATTAACATTTAACGCAACAATTTTTAAATCGTTCGGGTCGATAATATCACTTTTAACTTCAGCAATTTGGCCTCCAACATGAAGACTTAAAACTGGGCAATTTAACAATTTTGAACCGGTAATTAACATGCTATAATTAGTATAACACAAGTTTTATGAAAAAAATTTTGGCAGTTTCTGGTGGGGTGGACTCAATGGTCCTCCTCGATTTATTTAAGGACGACGAGGATATTTTAGTCGCACATTTTAACCATGGAACGAGAAAATCGGCAGATAATGATGAAACGTTCGTTCAAAAACGTTGCGAAGAACTCGGAGTTAAAATCATAGTCGGAAAATCGGAGCTCGGGCCAAACGTTTCGGAGGAAAAAGCGCGCGAAGCGAGATATAAATTTTTATTTAAAGTTCGCGAAGACGTTTTAAAACAATCTCCAAACGAGGAGGTAAAAATTTTCACAGCACACCATCTAGATGATTTGGTTGAAAGCGTTTTTATTAATTTAATTCGTGGAACTTCTTGGCGCGGGTTGACACCGTTTTCGACAGAAAATGTCGTCCGTCCGTTTTTATTGGATGACGTTTTAATGCCAGAAAGTAAGGCAGATATTCTAGTTTATGCGGCGCGAAACAAAATCGTTTTTCGCGAAGACCCGACGAATTCGTCCGACAAATATCTTCGGAATCGAATTCGCGAGATTGTTTCAACAATGGATCCGGAAAAGCATTTTAAACTTAATCAAAAGATAAAAACGTTGTATTTTTCACAACAAAAAAAGCGCACGGAAATCGAGGAAATTTTAGATTCGATGATGCCGGAAAATGGAGTTTTAAAACGTGAATGGTTCTCGGACTTGGATGATAAAGTTTCAATTGAGATTTTACGCTTCGCGCTTGAGAAAAATGAGATTAAGCTGACCGGACCGCAACTAAATGACTTTCTTTTTGCGATTCGAAATTACGCACCCGAGAAAAAATTTAACCTGCCGAACGACAAATTAGTAACAATTCATAAAAATTATTTTAAAATTTAATTTATTCAATTTTCGTGATTTCGCCATTTTTTAGATGGAGCAGGCGCTGGTTTCTAGAGCCCCTAAATTTCAAAGTCAGGTCGCGTTCAGCAAGAATAAATGGGCCGTCGATAAGAGCATCAAGTTCTTTTACAAATTCCCATTGTTTACCACCGCGTTGTTTCAGCATCTCGTAAGTAAATCCAGAAAAACTCCAGACGTTCCACCCGAGCTCTTTTTTCACAAATCTTGCGATTTCAATGCAAGCTTCGGCTTGGATGGATGGCTCGCCGCCACAGAAAGTTAAGCCGGTTTGGCCTTTTAGGCTGGCAAGTTCTTTTTTCACATCTTCAACGTCAACCAAAACTCCAGCTTCCATATCCCAAGTTTCGGGATTTTGGCAACCTTTACAATGGATAAAACATCCTTGTGTCCAAACGACAGCGCGAAGGCCATATCCATTAACAATCGAATCCCGTTCAATTGGGCCACTAAGGCGAATTTTAGTCTTACTTGAACCTTTAACTGGAGATTTAAAATCTAGCATTTTCTTCCTTTAAGATAAGTTTACCCCGTTTTTTATGCGGGGTAAACCTTAAGTTTTATGCTTTTCCTAGAGCTTTCCTTGAAGTTCTTTTTGCTTTTTCACGAGCGGCTTTTTCAGCTTTCGAATAGACACCGTCTTTGTCACATAGACAGACATCGTGCTTAACGCGGGCAGCCTCTTCAGCTTTCTTGCCATCGTTCCAACGTTCGAGTGAGCCGACAAGGTAACCAGTAATACGGCGGAGTCTCTCGAAGAGGACATCATCTTCCTTACGACCACAGCTTGGGCAACGATTCCCTTTGATGATTCCGGCGAAACCACAAACTGGGTCGCGATCGACTGGGTGGTTTACGGAGCCATAGCCGATACCAGTATCGTGCATGTGACGAATCACAGCTTCAAAGGCTTCGATGTTGTCGCTTGGATCGCCATCAAGCTCGATATAGGAAATGTGACCAGCGTTACAAAGATTATGATATGGAGCTTCTTTGTCGATTTTCTCAAAGGCAGAAATTGGATAATAAACTGGAACGTGGAAGGAGTTTGTATAGAAGTCACGGTCGGTAACACCTTTAATTTTTCCGTATTCTTTACGGTCAATCTTTGTGAAGCGACCAGCAAGACCTTCAGCCGGGGTTGCGAGAAGCGAGAAATTTAATTTATATTTCTTCGTATAATCATCACAACGTTCACGCATGTGAGTGATAATGTCGAGACCGAGTTCCTGACATTCATCAGATTCGCCGTGGTGTTTTCCAGTCATAGCAACGAGACACTCAGCGAGACCAATAAAGCCAATCGAGAGGGTTCCGTGTTTAATTACGTCACGAAGAGTATCGTTCCAACCAAGTTTCTCGGAACCGAACCAGTTCCCTTGCCCCATGAGGAATGGGAAATTGCGAACATGTTGGTTTGCTTGGAATTCGAAACGTTCAAGAAGTTGGTCTTTAACGAGGTCCATCATTTCGTCAAGGTTTTTATAGAAACCAGACCAATCAGCTTCTTTGCGTTCTTTCAAACAAATTCCATGTTTAATACCGAGACGGACGAGGTTAATCGTAGTGAAGGAACAATTACCGCGGCCAGTGACGATACCGTCGGATTCTGGGAAGCAGGAGCCAAAGACGCGAGTACGACAGCCCATCGTCGCGATTTCAGTACGATAGTCGCCCTTCTTATAATATTGAAGGTTGAATGGAGCGTCGATAAAGGTAAAGTTCGGGAAAAGACGTTTTGCGGAGACTTCCATTGAACGTTTGAAGAGGTCGTAGTTTGGATCTTCTGGATTATAGTTTACACCTTCTTTAACCTTGAAAATCGAGATTGGGAAGATTGGGGTTTCACCTTTTCCAAGACCATTCATAGTTGCCTCGAGTAAGTATTTCGAGACAAGACGGCCGGAATCGGAAGTGTCAGTACCGAAGTTAATTGAAGTGAATGGCACTTGTGCACCAGCGCGAGAGTGCATTGTGTTAAGATTGTGGATAAAACCTTCCATAGCTTGGAGAGTTTGTTTTTCAGTATCTTCGCTTGAGGTTTTAATCACACTTTCAGGAACTTTAAGTTTCTTTAAACGCTCGTCTTCACCGAATTTGATGTCTTCAGGGATTTTAATTTTAAGTTTCTTTCCGGTGAATTCGGTATATTTTTCAAGATTACGTCTTAAGGATTTCTTAAAGGTTTTATCAACACCTGGAGCCATTGCGTAGTCAAAGTTAGGGATAGATTGGCCACCGTGTTGTTCGTTTTGGTTCGCTTGGAGGATAATTGCGGCGAGCGCAGCATAGGAACCAATCGAATTTGGAGTGCGTAGGTGACCGTGGCCGGTATTAAAACCGCCGTCGGCAAAGAGAATAAGTGGGTCGGTTTGGCAACAGGTTAGGGTTCCGGTGGCATAAAAGTCGAGATCATGAATGTGGATGTCACCGTTATCATGAGCAGCGGCAAAGCGCGGGTCCATTAATACGGTTTTTGCAAATTCCTTCGAGCCCTCAGCCCCGAATTGAAGCATTTTACCCATAGCAGAGTTTCCATCAACGTTTGCGTTTGAGCGTTTAATGTCGGAATCTTCCGAAGCATCAGCGAGCGAAATCTTTTTGTAAGCTTCCATAAGGTTAGATTTTGCATCGCGAGTGCGGTTTCGCTCTTGACGATAAGTAATGTAGGCCTTTGCGGTACGTTTGAAACTCGATTCCATTAAGACTTGTTCAACAATATCTTGGATTTGCTCGACCTTCGGGGTACGGACTTTAATTTCATCTTCCGCAACTTTTACAACTTTTTCAGCAAGTTGTTTCGCGCGATCATATTTAAATTCCTCCGTTGCACTACCGGCCGCAGCGATAGCATCAACGATTTTTTCGGGGTTGAAGTTGACGATTTTCCCGTCTCGCTTCTGGATTTTTTTGAACATAAAAATTACCTCCTAGTTTCGTGTCCAAATTATATTTTTTGTGGTTTTTATTTATTATTAATTGTTGTTTGGAATATTTTCCTGTAACCTTCCGACGCTATATCTAGTGTCTGTTTCTATTTTATGGCACTATATGTGTGGTGTCAATATGAAAATGCTTATATTTTGTTGTAATATTTACTACATTTTTTCTAGCGTCGTTCAGAGGTAGTACAAAATGAAAAATTTAAAAGTCAACCCCGATATTTAGCGTTTTTAGACTAGGCTCAAACACTATTTATGGTGGTTAGTAATAAAGTTTTCCGAAATAACTCGGAGCGGAGATGGTGAGGTTAGCGAGGTTATGTGCGTGCTTCCCGATTTTTTCAAGCGAATAACGTTCGCTTTGCCAGGTTAAAAATTCTACCATCGCAGTAAAGGAGAATTGTAAGAAGATATATTCGCTGACTTTATCACCAAAACGTTCCCAATTCTCATCAATAAGTGGCTTAATATAACGGAGAATTTTCATTGGTGTTTCAACATTTTTAATTTTCATAATAATATCTAAAAAATCACGGTGTTTATAGAGATAAAGAAGAATATTCCGATAAGCTTGCTCGAGCGAACAATCCTTTCTAGCCATTTTTCGAACCTCAAGGTTGAGGCCATCAAGAATTTTCTCTTCATTTTTCTCGATTAAATCTGTGAGGGAGTGGTAGTGAATATAAAATGACGAATTCGCAATACCAGCGGCTTTCGAAATCTGGCGAGTTTTTACATTAACAGAGCGCGTCTCTACTAGAACTTTCGAAAAAGCTTTTAAAATTTTCTTTTCGCTACCAAAATAAACAGAATTGCACCCGTGTTTTCTCATTTTTCCCTCTTTTTATCTTATATTATTCCGCCATTATTATAGCACTTTATAATTTTTGAGATGTGGGATATAATGTTTTTCTAGATAAGTTATGAGAAAAGTGAACCAGAATTTAGGGGTGTACGAGCCGAAGAAATGCTGGGTTGGAGAGACACAGAAGATTTCTTATGATACCCGCGAAGAGGCGGAAGTAGCGGCAAAGGTAGCGCAATACGATCATGATGCGCCAGAACTTTCAGTTTATAAGTGCGAGTACGGCGATCACTATCATCTTTCTTCAAAGAAAAACTAGTCTAAAGCAGTGCCACAATCTGGGGCGCCAATATTTTCAGGATTAATATTATAAGTTTTATCGGAAATTCTTTCACCGGCGGCGTTATATCCAATAACTTTTATTACGTTTTTTCGTGAGGCATCGAGTCCGATAATCTTCAAAGTTTTCTCACGCGAATAGCCATAGACAACATCGTTTACGACAATGACACTATATTCGGAACTTTGGTTCAAGCTAATTTCTTTCATGAAAAGTTTCGTTTTTTCTTCCGAAATAGCGTTCCTCGAAAATTTAATCTTTGAAAAATCATCACCAATATTTATTCCACTAGTTTCGCTAATAATATTGAGATAATTTGGATCATTTTTTAAAGTGTTGCTAGTGACAAATGAAATTTTTACCCCGGCATCTTTCGCGGATTCAATTACCGTGTTAGCACCAGTCCCATCGGCACTTTTCGCGGATGAATAATTAGTATGTGTGATGACGATAATATGTTTATCTGCACCGTTACGCCAGGTATCAAGTTTTATGGCTTGGCGAATTGCAGAATAGATATTATTGTAATTATTATTTAGTTGATAGCGGAAAACGTTTTGGAAATGATGGAGGTTAAATTCGTCGATTCTTGCGCAAAGACTATTACTTGTGAACGGAACCCATATATCGAAGTTCGAGTAACTGTAACCATCAAATTTATTCGAGACGGAACAAGCATTAGCGACGGCGACTCTTGCGCCATGTTCGGCGTAGCCAACAAGCTTATCCCTTAGGCTGTCGACGATTGCCTTTTGTTCTTTTAGCAATTCCGAACCGAGAACATATTGCGTACAATCAAAAAGCACAACAATATCTTTCGGGCGGGAGGCGGAATAGGTAGAGGTTGTTTCTAAAGAAATATCGGTCTTGTTCTTAGGACTTTCACCACTTGTTAATTTAATTTTCTCAAGAATAATCTCCGCAAATTTTTCGTAACCATTCTTAGAATTATAAGCTGTGTGGCCTTCCATCGGGTTTAAAATATTAAGATTCGAGCCACACATAAAGTCATTGATATTACAAAAGGCTCCAAGTTTATCGAGATATTCGGGCTGTTGATAAGGTTTCAAGGCAGTAAGAATACCTTCCTCAACATAGCAATCTGGGACATAGATGCGATAGTTTGAAAGACCGATATTCTTACAAGCGGTGCTTTTTGGGTTCTTCCCCTCTGGGAGGTAGAGCTTTGGATCGCCAAAAGTTGCGGCATAGACGATTTTATTTGCGTCAATATCTGGGAGAGTATAGTTTATTACTAACGCACCCTGGGAATAGCCAGCGAGAATGAATTTTTTATTTTTACATCTTTTCAATTCGGAGACGATACGGGATTTTAATTCTTTCACACCTTTCTCGACCGACTCACTAAACTCATAAGATTTTCCAGCCGAGAGGAAGACGCTAATCGCTTTAAAATTAGCGACACTAATCGCTGGGTAACTTTCACTAGTTCCATCTTGACCAAGTTCATAGATATTGAACGAATAGCCACTCAATTTCGTGGAAATTGCAGATTTAAACGCTTTAAAGTCGGTGTCGTTTAGATTTTGACCGGAACCGCGCGCGAAGATGAATTCAAAATCAGAGCAAGATTCAGCTTCCTTCGAACTAACGTTAGTACTAGATATGAAAATTAAAATTGGGATAGAAAATAATAGAGAGATTTTAAAAAGAGACCTCATAAATACTCCTCGTTAAATATTTAATTCTAGTCTCTTAAGCCTTCCCCATACTAACAAAGATTTTTTAACATGACAAGCATGAGCGTTTTAAGGGGCGCTAGTTTTTTATTTTGTGATATACTAAAGAAAATAAGAGGTTTTTAAGATGGACAAAAAGATGTCTTGGGACGAATATTTCATGGAAATCGCAGAGACGGTTGCGAAGAAATCAAAGGATCCGTCTTCAAAAAATGGGTGTGTAATCGTTGATGAAAAAAAGCGACCAGTTTCTTTCGGTTACAACGGAACAATCCAAGGTGCGGACGAATCAAAAATGACGCTTTCAGAACGCCCGATGAAATATTATTTTGCGATTCATTCGGAGATGAACGCGCTAATTTTTGCAGGAAGGGATCTAACTGGTTGTACGCTTTATAATATGATTGCAACTTGTGAGAATTGTCTTAAACATTGTCTCCAAGCGGGAATCAAGAGGTTCGTTTATAAAGAACTCCGCGTTCATTCGCACTCCACTGACAAAAGGAAATCAATGACGAATATTGATACTGACGAGGCAATTATTAGACTACTTGCGTCTTGCCCAGAAGTTGAAACTTTAAATATCTCGAACGGAAAAACTTATACCGAAGATATTCTTGACTCATACGAAAAAGACTCTGAAGAATATAAGCGCCTTATTAAATGGATTTAGTCTTCTAATTTTTCGGCAATTATTTCAGCAAGTTTTATTGGCTCTTCATAGTTAATAAGATGGCCGGATTTTTCGATAAAAATCGGTTCAGTGCCAAATTTTTCTGCGACGGATTTTACTTGATCTCTGCTATTTAACTTATCAGTATCGCCAGCGATAAAAACGCAGTTCTTTTTAAAATTAAAATCGGAGATGGCATAGGAAATACTAAATTTTGCAGCGTGACCAGTGTTTCTTTTTGAAGTAAATTTCTCAGTACATTTATAGGTAAGTTCTAGGGTTTTCTTTAGAGTCTCTTTATCTTTTTTAATGAGAAGATATTTTGTTGTAAGATAACCAATCATTTTATTCGGGAGGATGACAGAAAGCGGAGCGAGATTACAAATGAATTTCGGCGGGGTGACGCAAATCGGAGAAAGTAAGAAAATTTTGTCATTAATTAAATCTGGATATTTTTCGGCAGTAGCAGCGGAGATAATCGAGCCCATCGAATGACCAATTAAAATTGGGCGATCTAGTTTATGCATCTTAATATAATCAGCAATCCATTTTGCGTAGGCGTCGGCTGTATAGCCTTCAAGTTCTGGGACTTTTTCGGCTTGAGTATTAAAAGCTGGTGGGATGTCCGGAGCATAGCAATCATAACCGAGATTTTCAAGATAATCTCTTGTCTCTTTCAAGCCAAGATGATTCCCACGGAAACCATGAACAAAGAGCAGCTTCGGTTTTTTCATTTTAGGCGGCTAATTCCTTTAAAGCTTTCTTGATCGCTGGACGGTCGAAACCAATAATTTCACGGATTGAACCGTCGGCCATTTCAATACGAGTGACTGGGACTCCAGAAATAGTTGGGTCTAGATTCGCGTCACATTCTTCATATTTAATTCCCTGTTCATCAAGCCACTCCATGAGAGCATGGCAATAGACGCAAGTATCAGTGGTATAAATTTTTATCATATAGATATTATAACATAAAAGTAAAACTCCATAATCCTTGTGCTTGCAGGATAAAAAAATATTTGTTACGTTAGGGTTAGGGTTTCTGCCTTAAAGTTCTAAAGACCAACGCGCTCTACTCAAAAGAGCCGTAGCCGAAATCAGAGAGCCTGTCTTCATTTTTGGGGTGAAGAATGATATAATAGACATAACATTTAGGAGGTATAAAATGGCAAAGTCCACTCAAACTGAAAAGGCTACAAAGGCAGAAAAAAATGACGGGAAGAACGAAGCTCTAAAACTTGCGGTGGCACAAATTACCAAGCAATTCGGCGAAGGCTCGATTATGAAACTCGGTGAAACGAGAAAAATCGATGTCGAATTAATTCCTTCCGGTTCTTTATCGCTTGATTTAGCACTTGGTGGTGGGTATCCAAAAGGTCGTATTATCGAAATCTACGGCCCGGAATCTTCCGGTAAAACTACACTTGCGCTTCATGCAATTTCTGAAGTCCAAAAAGGCGGAGGCCAAGCTGCGTTCATTGATGCAGAGCATGCACTTGACCCAGCTTACGCAAAACGCATCGGAGTTGACACAGAAAATCTTTTAATTTCGCAACCAGATAACGGCGAATCGGCACTCGAGATTTGTGAGACGCTCGTTCGTTCAGGTGCGGTTGACTTAATCGTTGTTGACTCGGTCGCAGCGCTCGTTCCGCAAGCTGAAATTGATGGTGATATGGGTGACGCACAAATGGGGCTTCAAGCACGCTTAATGTCACAAGCAATGCGTAAACTCACTGGTATTATTGCAAAATCAAAAGCAACAGTTATTTTCATTAACCAGATTCGTATGAAGATTGGCGTGATGTTCGGAAATCCAGAAACAACTACTGGTGGTAATGCGCTTAAATTCTATGCGTCGGTTCGTCTTGATATTCGTAGAATCGGACAGATTAAAGATGGCGATGATGTTTCTGGAAACAGGACAAAAGTTAAAGTTGTGAAGAACAAGATTGCGGCACCATTTAGGACAGCTGAGTTCGACATTATGTATAATGAAGGTATTTCAAAGACCGGCGATATTCTCGACCTCGCGGTACAATATGGCGTAGTTGAAAAAGCTGGTGCATTCCTTAAATATAATGGCGAGACAATTGGCCAAGGCCGTGAGACAGTAAAGAAACTATTCAAAGAAAATCCAAAGTTGATGGCGGAAATTGAGAAAAAAGTTCGCGCAAAAGCTGAGGAAGAAGACTAATGCATAAAGGGGAGTTATGGCAAGCTTATAGTCTTTCTGGCATTCCTCTAAAAGACGGTGGGTACGATTCGGCACTCGATAATCCGAGTATGGGCTCAGATTTTGCGGTCGGGGCGGTTGATGTTTGGCTCTATAGAAGAACTAAAAATGGGATTGAAGTCTTATTCCAACATCGCTCTGAGTTCGTACATAACGCCAATAAGTGGGACATTTCGGCAGCCGGTCATATGAATTATGGCGAAACAATTACCGAGGCGGCAATCCGAGAAGCTCGCGAGGAAATCGGAATCGAGATAAAAGAGAGTGATTTAAGATATCTTTTCTCGCTTTATGGGATGCAAAGAAGCCTTATTAATAATTACTTTATCTGTGATTGGACGGGGCGAGGAGATGATTTTCACTTTGATGATAGAGAAGTTTCCGAAGTAAAATGGGTTCCACTTTCTGAATTTACATCGTTCATAGATAAAAATGCAAAAGAGCCGTTACGGGTTGCGAAAACTGCCATGGAATTATCAAAAATTTATTTGGAGAAAATTGGTGGAAATTATAAATCTCCGAGATAAAAAACTCGGCAAGTTCGAAGATGAGGGGGATGATAATGATGAGGTGGATGATTTTGAGGATTTTGAAGATGATTTTATTGACAAAACCGCTGGGCTAAAATTTCCGAAAAGACCAAGAGGGAGAATGAACCCACGTGAAGTCACTGATCTTCGTCCGGGAGTAAAGGATAAAAACCGCGTTAATGTTTTCCTTGGTGGGAGATTTGCTTTTTCCTTAACGATCAATCAGGTGTCTGATTTTGGAATCCGAGTTGGGAAAGTCTATACAAGAGAACAAATTAATGAGTTTCAATCGGCATCCGATTTTGGAAAACTTTTTCAAAGAACACTTGAGTATGCTTTTACGCGCCCACATTCCGAGAGAGAAATTCGGAATTATCTTCGTCGAAAACAATTTAAACGTAAAATTGAACAACAAAGGTATGACGACTTCTTAAAACGACTGGAGAATGACGAGGAATATCGCCAAGAGGTTCGCGAAATTAGACAAAAAGTGCATGATAAGAACGAACAGCTAAAAGAGAAACGTGAGCAAAGACGAAAGAAAAACCCAGATTCAAATAAGGATTTAGGGACGGATAGTTTTGCAAAATCAACTGGAGTGGATCGTGATTCAGAATATGCGGATAACCGCTTTGAATATCGTGGTTTCGCAAGAACAAATTTGCCAAGAAAGCCAGCAGCACCAATTAAAGATGAAGATATCGATGCAGTAATTGCAAAACTAATCGATATGAAAGTGATTGATGATGAGGCGTTTGCAAAATATTTTGTCGAAAATAGAAACCGGATTAAAGGAACGTCGGAGAAAAAACTTTGGCTCGAACTTAGGGTTAAAGGTGTCTCAGAAGATATTATTAAAGAGGTGATGGGCGAGGATGAAAACGGCGAGAAAGCCCGAGATGATGAAATTGAAATTAAAAAAGTGATTGCAAAAAAACGTCGAAGAGGTTACGACGATAGAAAACTGATTCAACATCTGCTTCGGCAGGGGTTTAGATATGACTTAATCAAACGCGCAATTAACGAGCCGATTGAGGACGAGTATTATTTCTAAGTAATATTGCTCTGAATGGATTTTTGGAGGGGTGGGAATTATGAAACGTCTGGGGCTATCTATTATCGTGTGACCCATGGTCGCTGGCAAACTCGCCGTTCAACCCATAGTGACAGGAGCAATTATCTAAGCATATATGCCGGCAACCAATATAATTCGACCACGGTATACCCGGGTAGTGCCGATAGCCCGAGAGGTCTTGGATGGATCATCCGTTGGGTGATGCACTATGAAAGGAATTTATGGAAAATTATCAGAAAGATTTTGATGGATGGAATCGGATAAAGAAAAAGTTAAATGCAGGCGAGTATGAATTTATGTTTCATAACGGAGAGATTTGGTGGTGTTCGGTCGGAGTGAATATTGGCTCGGAGCAAGATGGGAAGGGCGAGCTTTTCCGCCGGCCAGTGCTTGTTTTTAGTAAGATAAATGGTCACTTATTTTATGGCATTCCTTTTACGAGGACTAGACAGAGGAATGAAAATTGGACCGAGGAAGTGATTGTTGACGGAGAAACTACTTATGCGTTATTAAATCAAATCGAACGCTACTCAGCGAAACGCTTAAATGAGCCGATCGGACTTGTTTCCGAAAAGATTTTTTATAACATCGTCGATAAAGTGCGAGAATACCCGATGAACCCAAATTATCGAGGAAAACCTAGAAAAAAGTGCGCCCCTCCAAATTAGAGGGGTTAGGGCTCGTCGGCTTTATGCCTCGTCCACAGAGTGTACGTCAAATTTTGTGACGGCGAGGAGCTTTATGGACCTCGACTTGTATTTTCATTATAACCGTAAGCGTTACAAAATGCAAATGGTTATCTACTTGGATTTTTGGAGGGGTGGGTATTATTATCGGACTAGTGGTGGTGCTTTTGCTCGCATAGAGATTGGGTATTGGTGGGCTTATCTCGCTTATAGTGCAACACATGGCTCTAATCTATCTACTGGCTTTGATGGCACTACTACTAACATCTGGGTAGAAGGTATTCCTTATCGTGGTAATGGGAATAATATCCGTTGCGTATCCGTTGGATTTTTGGAGGGGTGGGGAATATTATTATTCTTACGGTCAAGTACATGTACGTACTACTTGGGGGCGAATTTGGTATAACCGTGCTACTGGGTCCGATCGTGCAGCTGACGCTAATCTAGGTCTGCATACTGGTGGCAGCACTACCTTTGTGCACCATGGCTGGTCAGATTATCGGGGGTTCGGGTTTCCTATCCGTTGCGCAACGGATGAAATACCCGTCTCCTCTAAAATTATTCGTTTCAACCCATACCGATGCAGTGCCACCAGCTGCATGGTTCATATGTGTATTCCAAGCGTTAGTGGAGCTAAAAGCCTTATTCTCCCATTTGTTACCGTCCACTATCCGCATGGCAATTTGGCCATCACTACGAGAATATCTCCCACCCCTCCAAAAATCCAACGGAGTAGAGTTAGTTTAATAATATCTATGCGGCGTTTGTGAAAACGTTTACAACATCGTCGAGATCGTCGACAGCTTCAAGAAGTTTGGAAACTTTTTCTTCATCTTCGCCTTCGACTGGAACAGTTGTAGTTGGGACATATTTAAGTTCAGCTGAAGTTACAGTCATGCCAGCGTCAATAAGAGCTTGGCGAACTTTCATGAGTTCAGTTGGGGCAGTAATAATTTCAATTCCATCATCCTCTTCACTCGCGTCCTCAGCACCAGCATCGAGTGCAGTCATTAGAGCGTCTTCGCCTTTGTCGGAAATGAAAATTACACCTTTTCTTTCAAATTGGAACATGACAGAACCAGGATCGGCCATACGACCACCGTTTTTATCGAGAGTGTGACGGACTTCAGGCATTGTGCGGTTTTTGTTGTCGGTTGCAACTTCAATAATAATTCCGACGCCAGCAGGGCCATAAGCTTCATAAGTTTCTTCAATAAGAGCTGCGGAGTTTTTATCAGCAGCACGAGCAATTGCACGTTCGATGTTTGCTTTTGGCATGTTTGCGTGACGAGCCTTTTCAAGTACCATTGCAAGCGACGGGTTCATCGCTGGATCTTGGCCGGCACGAGCAGCAATAGCGATTTGGTTACCAATTTTCGTAAAAAGCGCGCCGCGTTTTGCATCAACAACGGCTTTTTGGCGCTTTGTCGTTTCCCATTTACTATGTCCTGACATATAGTTCCTCAAAAATTAAGTTTTTAAATCTTTCATATATTATACCATATTTTTATCTTATTGTAACCTGTTAGTTTTTAGTTGCGTAATCTTCATATTATGTTATAATATAAACAGCACACATTGTTTCAAAAAATAAGGAGGTGGGGTTATGAAACAAGTTGTGAATTTTATTATTACTAGTATTGTTATTTGGGTAGCATCATATTTCTTCCCGGATTTAGTTCAAGTTAGTGGGATAGGTGCAATTATTCTCACAACTCTTTTAATTTCCGCTGTGTCAATTCCTGTGGTTCTAATACTTATGCTCTTTGCAATTAAAGCATTCTATGCCGCGGCCGATATTGGCGCGAGTAAGTGGATGTTAATAGCGACCTGGGTTGGATTACTTTTCTCGGCGCTTCTTACTGTTTTAATTGCCGTTTATATTGCGTCAGGAATTATCCCCGGTTTTAAAGTCATTGGATTTTTACCGAAACTTATTTTAGCCTTTGCAATAACAACAATTAGAATCCCAGAAAAAACTAGTAATAATTGAACCTTGGCCTCGAACAATGTTTCGAGGCTTTTTATTTATTCTTTAAAGCCAATTTAATTCTCTCTTCGGTCGGGAGAGATTTATCGATTTTTTCAAGCGCGGAAGTCGCTTCCTTTAATGGGAAACCAAGAGCGATGAGCGCATCAAGAGCTTCATCATTTTCCATTATTGCCGTTCTCGTTACAATTTCAGTTGCACCGACATGAGATGGAAGTCCAACCTTATCGCGTAAATCGACAATAACACGTTCAGCAGATTTCTTCCCTACACCACTTGCTTTCGAGACAAAAGCAACATCAGCGTTTGCGATGGCGTTTCGAACTTCTTCTGGAGCGGCGAGCGATAAAATTGCCATTCCAGCTTTCGGGCCAACACCATTAACAGAAATTAAAAGCTCATATAACTTTTTTGCAGCGAGACTTGAAAAGCCATAAAGTTCTTCGGCGTTCTCGCGAATTGCGTGATGAGTATAGAATTTATGATCCTCACCAACATTTACGGCTTCATAATCGAGCGCGGTTAAAGCGATTTCATAACCAACACCGTTTACGTCGACAATAACGGAATTTAGAAATTTTTCAGCAATAGTTCCCTTTATATGAGCAATCATTATTTTGTCTCGCGATTTTTCTTAACGTATTCATCTTCTTTTTCAAGCTTTGCGCGGAGAGTGTATTCTTTACATTTTCCATTATCACAATTTGCTGGTTCATAGGAATAGGTGCTACCGTCTTTTCCAAGATTAATCCCATAAGGATCGGTGAAGAGTTGTGGGTCCATCACCTTTAAGTTCTCCTCAGAAATTTCTTCTGGATAATAACCATTTTCGATAAAAAATCCTTCTTCAAGAGCGTAATACATAGCATTTATCGCTTCTTTTCTTTGTTCATCACGGTGCATAGCTTCAGTGTTCGCTTTTTGAATGAAGAATAAAACAACAAGAAGTGTTGCAAACACAATCACAACAGCAAGTTCAATAATAGTAAAACCAGATTTCTTTTTCATAATTTTCTCCTTTTTATATTATACCACACAGATTTTCGGGAGTTCTCATGGAAAAAGTGGTAAGATTAAATTATGGAAGTGGTGGGTTGTTTTATTCTTGTGGTAATATTATTTCTTGTCGCGGTGATGAGTAAAATTAGTTTCTTAAAGTGGCAGAAACGAAAAAAAGAATGGGAAAGAAAACCATATCGAGATTTTAAGGCGGAAAATAAGGCACGATATGAGCGGTGGTGGAGATTACGGTACGAGTTTGAGGAACTAAAAAAATCAGAGCGATTTAAAAAATGGAAGAGAGAGCAGTGGATTTGCCAAAAGAAAAGATGTGCTTGGTGTAAAAGACTGATTGGGCTTAATACACCTTATACTCATGTCGATCATGTTGTGCCACTTTTTTACGGCGGAACGAATGCAACAAAAAATCTCGTTCTAACTTGTTCGAGATGTAATAAAACAAAAGGATTTAAGACTCGCGGATATAATAATAAGGAAAACGGAAGTGGAAAAGAAAGAAAAGGCGGGAATAAAAAGCCGGATTGGATAAGAGAAAATAGATATAATAAGGGGCTAGATTATATTCGAAATAGAAGGTAAAATAACTTGCCTTCGGCAAGTTGGATTTTATGGTAGCAACGACTGGGATCGAACCAGTGACCTTGGGCTTATGAGTCCCACGCTCTAACCAACTGAGCTACGTTGCCATATATATTGAGTTTAATACCCTGTTATTATAACACAACAAAGCACAATAAACAAACTTAGGCGTTTTGAAAATCAGCTAAAACTTTTCGGAGCTCGTCGGTGGTTTTACATTCCATTAATTTCACACGCAAATCCGAAGCGCCGTCGAAAGAATTAATATAGACTTTATAAAAATGTTTTAGAGGTTCGAAAGGATATCGAGCCTTTTTTGCTTTTTCATCATAAAGATCAAGATGGTAGAGGAAAAGATTAATTAATTCTTCGTTTGTTGGAGTGTGGTCTGTGAAACAAAATGGATTTCCAAAAACTCCACGACCAATCATAAAACCATCAATTTCGGGATATTTTTTCGCGAGTTCTTCAACGTGTTTTTTATCACGAATATCGCCATTAATAATCAGTTTTGTTTCTGGCGAGATTTCGTCGCGCATTTTTAGAATTTCCGGGATTAGCTCATAGTGTGCTTCGACTTTCGACATTTCTTTCCTCGTTCGAAGATGGACGGTTAAGGCGGCGAGATGATGATTCAGTAAAAACGGAAGCCAAGTTTTATATTCATCGATAAAGGAAAATCCAAGACGAGTTTTTACCGAAACTGGAAGATTCGTGTTTTCGCGAGCTTTTTTAATACACTCGGACGCAAGCTCTGGGGTTTTTATCATTGCGGCACCACCACCGGCTTTATTTACGTGACGATCCGGACAACCCATGTTTAAATCAAGTCCAGAAAATCCGAGTTCTTCAAGTTTAGATGCTAGAAGTGCAAAATGTTCCGGATTCTTTCCCCAAATTTGAGCGATAATCGGCGCATCGGTTTCGGTCACGGTTAAACGATCAAGAGCATCGTGACGACCTTTTTCAGAAGCGAAGCTCGAGACGTTCGTAAATTCAGTGAAGAATAAATCTGGGCGACCGGCTTTTTCTATTACGGCACGAAAAACTGAATCGGTCACACCTTCCATAGGTGCGAGAGCGGTAAAATGCTTCGGTAATTCGTTCCAAATCATAGAGATATTATACCACAAAAACGCTTTGAAAGTTGAAAAATCGGCATTTTATGATATAATAAAATAGTTATTGGTGGGATGAAGAACATTAAGGTTGAATTAGAGAGAAAGGGGGGCTTTAAATGCTCGAAAGAAAAAGAACTGTGGCGGAACCGACCGCAAAGGAGCCGGAGAAACCGGACGAAATATTTATCCACCCGAGTTATTATTCCCTGACGATTGATCGAGGAAAGGACCAAAGGGCCCAGAACTTGAAGATTGGAAACGGAGAAGAAATAACGGACAGCGGAGATGGGTTATACAGCGTTCATGTCGGACGGCTCACGCGAGAATTGATTGTGTCGAGCCGGAAAAAAGGTCCTTTGAAAAAGTACAGTTATGACGGCGACGATTTAATTGTGCGCGGACAGCCGAGAGAATTTCCGGTGGCAAATAGCACATTTGTCGATATCATTGCGGAGAGTCTTGGCATGAATATTCGGCTGGCTTCGGAAAAGTTGAAGATCCATTATAACGGACCGGAAGGCGAGAAAAAGGCGATTATTTTTATTGATTGTCGCGAGATAATTGATAATTATACGATTCTTCCTTTCAGAAAACATAATGTCGCACGGAGTGAAATCTGCGAAGAATTCGTCAGTGTAGGAGTTGCAAGAATCGATGCTGATTCGGTCTATACCGACGATTTATGGGAGAACGACAGCGCAATAGCGGAGAGGGCTTATCATAATCTCATTGAAGATGCAAATTATCAAGGTCTGCTTGAGGACAGAGTGGCTTATGCGGCTTTTTCGATTGATATGACGAAGGCGGACAACCGGCAGTTACAGATTTTGATGTTTGCACCGGAAAGTAAGATGCTTGCACCCGTGCCAATGTTATTCGGAGCATGTTGGGTAAATTCGGACGAGGGGAGCGTGTTCGAAACTTGTGCACCTGAACATACTTGGGACGGTTATCTCATGGATATCGGAAAGAAACATATCGCCACGAGAAAAGGTAAAGTCCTCGATTGGTCAAGTTTTGATCGAGCTTGGCAGAATTCGAAGTTCGACGTTTCAGAAAGCTAATAAACTCATTTAAAGGAGGTGGGTGATGTTTATGTTTTTAGAGCTTAAACAGAAACTTTCTAAGTCAGCTTAAGGAGGTGATCCTTTTATCTAGATTAAACCTGGGAGAAGTTTTCCCGGGTTTTTTCTTTTAAATTGCACTCCCCGCCTATGATATAATTAGGGTATGGAAGACTATCCGAAAAATATAAACAACGACGAGATAGAAGCTAGTGAAAAAGTCACGGAATGGGATAATATTACCGATGGACTAGAAAACCCATTTGAGGATTCGGAAAATGATGGTGTAGATTCTTTAAGTGATGATAAAGAAAAGCTGCTTGACCGAGCAGCGCTTTATAAGAATTTCGGAAAAGTTTCGCTTGCTTTGATGGCGTTAGATGAATTTGAAAATGGCGAGACTGAAAAATCGGAAATGCCAGTTGAGTATGTTGAAACTTTAAAGAGTCCGGAAGAGACTCAAGCGGATGCATTGATAAAACAACTTGAAGCGGCACTTGGAGATGTCGACCGATCGCTCGAAAACCAAATCGATTATAACATCGTTAATCATAAACAAATTAATACAAAAGAAGCCTTAGAACAGGAACTTCAAAGTGGCTCGAGTATTCCGGAACTTGATATTCGTTTTGATAAGGATGGGAAGCCTTGGATTTCACATTCACCGCGTGCGGGCGCAAGATTTCTATTTTCGAAGCATATTCATGAGATGACAAGCGAGGAAGTTGAGAAAACTGGACAAAGGTTGTCACTTGAAGATGGGCTTGATATTTTTAAAAAATATCAGGAAGATAACGAAAATCATAAAGTTGTGCTTGAAATTAAGGAGCTTGGGGCATCGGAAGAAAGTCACGATGAGCTACTCGAAAATATTAGAAATCTTCTCGAAGAACGAGGTTTAACCGATACGGCGATTTTCGCAACGCTTTCTCCTAGTATTCTAAAATCCGTCCACGAAGCTTTCCCAGAAAATTCGAAGATTTTAAACGGTGGAATTGCGCCAATTATTTCTTACAATATTGCAGAAAAATCTTTGGGTGAGCCAGCGGATAAAGAGTTTGCAGTAAAAATTCCGGGCGTTGAACTTTTCTTCTCAAACTCAACCGACGTTAAAGACCATGCTGATGGCTATGGAAAGCAGACAGGATATCTTTGGACAAGATTGCCTAAAGAGACTGTTTCGACACTCCGAAAAATGAATGAGGAAGGAAAAATCGGCGCGGCATCACTTACGGTTGTAAATAAATTCGCGAATGTTCTTGATAAATTAAGCCCGAAGACGGCCGAAAAATTACGCCGACACTATGCAGAACAACTCGATAAAATGGGGATCCGAAAACAAGTTGCGATTGCAAAAAATAATCCGAAAGAAAGCCTAATTCGAACGAAAGAACAGATGGGTCAGGATTCGATTATTTATTCCGATACAAGCCCAGGAGATTGGGCGGCAGATTTACCGCCGATAGAAAAAGAAGAATAGTTCTCGCTTAAGCTTATATTGACTTTTTGGCTAATTTGTGTTATAATAAGGACAGAAGTAGGTATTTTTGTTGTCAAAAACGCACACTTAGTATAAGGAGGGCATAGTTATGATGTTTTACAATTTTGTGAACGGAGAGTATAACTACTCTACGGATGAGCTTTGGCTGCCGGTCGGGCTCGGGAGAAAAAGGAAATATGAGCCTAAAAAACTCGAAGTCAATAGCTCGAATGAGCTGGACACATATGCTCCGTTAAGTAGATATTCTATATCGGAAGGAGATCGGTTACCTATTCGGCTGTTGGATCCTGAAGACGGCTTTGGGATAATAGTTATCGCCAGTGGCGGTCTTCCTTATTTTGGAGAAGGCATTGAGGTATCTGAGTATTTTTTCTTCGAGGAGGCTGAGGTTTATAACAACATTCTCAGCGTTAGGATTCCTCCCGCTATAGCGGCGCCTTTCATATATGGGAGCAAAGATCGTTATGATATTGAAACCATAATATGGGAAATTTGGTTGAATTGCCGAGGTGGCATCTTCTATTATCCCCTTTGGGGCGGAAGATTTTGTAGAGAAATCCCGGATTGGTATAGTAGGATGTTAAATGATATGCATCATCCAGGGAACCTTTTTTACAAGATGGGCGATGTCTACGGAAAAACTTTATGATTGCAGAACGAGAAATCTTCGCAAAAGTCCACTCGAAACTCGCAAAATATGGTTTCATTCTCAGGTATCCCGAAGGTAAGGAAAACGTCACAGGCTATAATTATGAGCCTTGGCACTTCAGATATATCGGCGAACGTTCCGTTGCCGAGAAAATCACGAAAGAAGGTCTGCCCTTCGAGGAATATTTATCTAACAAGTAACCTCCAAAAGACTCGCTAAATCTAGTGGGTCTTTTTCATGCATAAAAATTAGGCCATTTGGCCTATTTTTATGCTTGGCGGAAGGGACAGGATTCGAACCTGCGAGGCGTTAACCTGCTGGTTTTCAAGACCAGTGCCATCAACCACTCGGCCACCCTTCCGCTCGTTATTATAACAGATATTTTAGAAGTTGACAATTCTCTTCTCAAAGAAACTTTGTGGATGGTCACAGACTGGACAGACTTCTGGAGCTTTGTCGCCGACGGTAATATAACCACAGTTGCGGCATTTCCAAACTGTAACTTCGTCGCCTTTAAAGACAACATCTTCGTCGATATTTTTCAAAAGTTTTTTATAACGATCTTCATGTTCTTTCTCGATATTCCCGACTTGTTCGAACTTTGTGGCAATTTCCTCGAAGCCCTCTTCACGAGCGACTTTCGCAAATTCCTTATACATCTCGGTATATTCGTAATCCTCGCCCTCGATTGCAAGTTGAAGATTTTCTTTTGTATCACCAACGCCGTCGTTCATCAATTTATACCAAATTTTCGCGTGCTCTTTTTCGTTATCAGAAGTTTCGGTAAAAATTTCAGCGATTTGTTCGTAACCGTCTTTTTTAGCACGGGAAGCAAAGAACTGATATTTTACGCGAGCTTGGCTCTCGCCAGCAAAAGCAGTTTG
Organism: Candidatus Saccharimonadota bacterium; assembly: GCA_017432305.1. GTDB lineage: Bacteria > Patescibacteriota > Saccharimonadia > Saccharimonadales > Saccharimonadaceae > Nanosyncoccus. The sequence goes on along the minus strand of JAFRJK010000008.1, from coordinate 80,042 downwards.
TAGGTTTTTATAAGTTCTACTCTCTTTAAAATCCATATTTCTCTCCATTTCGTGATATAATCATTATAACAGATATTTCGGAGGTGACAGTGGGAATTGAAAGAGTTATAGACAATACGACACACGAAGAAGATGCGGAAGAACAAGTAATCGAGCAAAGTTTGCGCCCGACGACTTTTTCTGAGTATATCGGCCAGGAACGATTAAAGAAAAATCTGAAACTCGCGATTGATGCAGTGAAAAAACGCGATGATGGAACGGCGCTCGACCACGTTTTATTATATGGTCCACCTGGGCTTGGAAAAACGACAATGGCGAACGTGATTGCGCATGAAATTGGAGCAAACTTTCGAGTGACGAGTGGGCCGGCGATTGAGCGCGCCGGAGACCTCGCTTCGATTTTGACAAATCTCCAAGAAGGCGATGTTTTATTTATCGATGAAATTCACCGACTTAGGCGCGCCGTAGAAGAAATTTTGTATTCCGCAATGGAAGATTATAAACTCGATATCGTGATTGGGAAAGGTCCAGCGGCGAGAAGCGTTCGGCTCGACCTTCCACATTTTACGGTAATCGGAGCAACGACGAGAACCGGTTCCCTAGCCGGCCCACTTAGAGACCGTTTCGGCATCACACACCGTCTCGAATATTATAAAGTCCCAGAAATTGAAAAAATTATTGAACGAACTGCGAAGATTTTAAACACGCCGATAAAGCCAGAAGCAACTTCAATTCTTGCAACTCGTTCGCGCTTAACTCCTAGGATTGCAAACCGCTTAACGAAACGTGTGCGCGATTATGCCGATGTGAACGGTGATGGGATTATCGATGAAAAAATCGCAAAAGAAGCTTTGGAACTCATGGAAATCGACTCGCTTGGGCTTGATCCGGCAGATCGAAACATGATGAATTTAATGCTTGAAAGTTACGGGAATCGACCGGTGGGATTAACGACCATTGCGGCTTTAACGGGTGACGAAGTGACAACAATCGAAGATTATTACGAGCCATTCTTAATTCAACTTGGTTTTATCGAAAAAACGCCGAGAGGGCGCGTTGTAACTGAAAAAGCAAGGAGACATCTTGAAAAGCAGAGCTAAAAACCACCCCTTGAAACTTGCATTTTTCAGTATTTTGTGGTATAATGATAGTAGAAGGACTACTCATGAAAAGTGATTTAGCGAAATTACGCCATGCTCGTTCTAAGAAGGACTTCCCTGATATTTCCCTTGAAGAGAACGAATATGTGGTTCTAAAGATAAAACGCTCTGGTATCATTCCAATTTTGGTGTGGACGGGCGTTATTTTGGCTGCGATATTTTTCGTCGCACTTAATATTATGATTGCACGAGCTTCTTCTGGGATGTTTTCGATGAACTCGGCTGCGAAAGGTTTTTTCTCGATTGTACTTGATGTGGTTTTCGGCGTAGTTTTAATTGCGGCGCTTGTTTCGATGAATGTTTATACGAATAATAAACTTTTCGTGACAAATAAACGTATCATCCAACAGTCCCAAGCTTCCCTTTTCTCGAGCTCGACAAACGTGATTGATTTAATCTCGATTGAGGACGTTTCATTTAAACAAGCCGGGATTTTCGAACACCTTCTAAAAATTGGTACGCTTAGGATGTCCACGGTCGGTGATGAAACGACTTATACCTTTAAATATGTCGATACGCCAATTGATGAACTTGAAATTATTACGCACCTCGTTCACGTCGAGAAACAAGAGAACGAAGTTAATATCCGCGGGCGCTAAATTAGATTGTTTTAGCTTTAGTTTTTGTAGTGTGGTCGGTTTTTGGAGTTAGAGCGCGTTTCGAGACGCGATAGTGTCCGACGATTTTTCCCCAAGCGTTTGTTTCAAGAACGTCTTGATAGTAGCCAGCTTGGTATCTCCAAAAATGGTGGATGATAAATCTGATGCCTTTTCCGTTTACCTTATCAGCAACGAGCGCAACGTGACCTTTTTCGAAGAAAATTACATCGCCTTGTTGCCAATCCATAATATCTTCATAGTCGGTCGTATGTTCGTCAAAATAACGCGACATAAAAATTCTTTGGTTTTCAACGCGGCGGAAAGCAATATCCTGGTCGCCGACATTTTCGCCATAAATCTCCAGGTTTTTCGTAAAGTCTTGCCAAATTAAGTTCCGGAGGTCGTAACCTGCGTCTTTAAATGCCCAAGCAATTACGTCTCCGGCCGTACCCTTATTATCGTTTGGCCAACCGCCTTGATAATAGTTGTCTTTATATTCTGGGCGTCTAGCGATATAGTTTTTTGCATTTATTATAATATCTTCACTATCTTCAACCATGTCGCCGTCAGTATCAGAACCAGTCCCGAGTTTCGGGATGTTGAATTCGTCTGGATAATGTTCGCCGTGTTGAATATAGTTCCATTTATAAAGAAGATGAACTGAGAAACAAATCAAAAAGATAGGAATAAAATAAGTTATGATTCGCTTGAAAGTGCTCATGCTTTTATTATAACACCAAGTGGTATAATAGTAATATGAGAATTTTAGGGATTGATCCAGGGACGGGGATTTGCGGATTTGGAGTGATTGAGACGGGCGGAACCGGTGTGAATACCTTGCGTGGAAAAGTAAAAATGATTGATAATGGCGTAATTTCAACACCACCACACACGCCGCTTCCAGACCGACTTGAAGACATTTATAATTCGCTCCATGAGATTATTGAACTTGATAAACCAGACGTGGTTTCAATCGAAAAATTATTCTTCACAAAAAATATTACGACTGGGATTTCGGTCGCGGAGGCACGTGGAGTAGTAATTTTAGTTTGCAAACAAATGCACCTCCCGATTTTTGAGTACACGCCAAACGAAATTAAAAAGACCTTGACTGGTTATGGTTCGGCGGACAAGAAACAAATGCAGGAAATGGTACGATTACACTTAAATCTAAAAACCGTGCCAAAACCAGATGACGCAGCGGATGCGCTTGCGGCAGCGATTACACATTCTTTAATGCACGGGATGAAATAATTTTTAAGCGTTTAAATATTTTAAAAGCGCGCTGCGGAGGTCCCTTGTCGGGATAACAAAACGATCGGGAATTGTTGACGGCGCAATAGCATGTTTAAAGCCAAGTTTTTTACTTTCAGAAATACGTTGGTCTGGGCGAAAAGCGGAACGAATTTCGCCACCAAGCCCGACTTCGCCGAAAACAACATAATCTTCATTTAATTTTCGTCCGGCCGCGGCGGAAGCAATTGCCATACAAACAGCAAGGTCAGCAGCAGAATCTTGGATTCTCATTCCGCCGACAACATTAATAAAAATATCTTTATCATTTAATCTTAATTTTGTACGACGCTCAAGCACGGCGATTAAAAGTTGGAGACGGTTTAAATCAAATCCGGAGGCGGTACGTTTTGGATAACCAAAATTAGAAGTCGTGACAAGGGCTTGAATTTCGACAAGAATCGGGCGAGTGCCTTCAAGTGTTGCAAGAATAATTGAACCATCCGTATTTTGGCGTTCAGCAAGAAGCGCGGCTGAAGGATTTTTCACTTCTTCGAGTCCTTTCTCATTCATTTCAAAAATCGCAACTTCGTTCGTCGAGCCGAAACGATTTTTTATTGCGCGAATAGTTTTAAAACCACCATAGCGATCGCCTTCGAAATTTATCACAACGTCAACAAGATGTTCCAAAACTTTCGGCCCAGCTAAAGTACCCTCTTTTGTCACATGGCCGACAATCACGACAGCAGTATCGGTCGATTTTGCAGCACGAATAATTAAGTTGCCGCAGTTCGTGATCTGGGAAACTGTACCTGGAGCGGAAGCAATTTCGTCCATCATCAAAGTTTGAACTGAGTCAATAATCACGAGACTAAAATCGCCAGTTTCAATCGTTTTTGCAATATCGTTCGCGGAAGTACTGGACGCAAAATTAAGCCCATCCGATTCGGCACCGAGGCGCTCTGCACGCATCCGAACTTGGCCTGCCGATTCCTCACCAGAAACATAAAGGACGTTATGGGTTTTCGAAATATTCGCACAAATTTGCATTAGAATTGTCGATTTCCCGATGCCAGGTTGGCCGGCTAATAAGCTAACCGAGCCAGATAAAATCCCGCCACCAAGCACATTATCAAGCCCATCAAATTCAGTTTTTAAACGCTCTTTTGTGTCAGGCGGATCGATATCACGAATATTTTTATAGTCGAGTGGTTTTCCAGAAAACGTGGCTTTTTTAAGGGCAGATTTTACGTCAGCCGCAGTTTCCATTTCTTGTTCAACCAATGTGCCCCACTCTTCACAATTATTACATTGGCCGGCCCATTTTGGGAAATCAGCGCCACAACTTTGACAGACAAACCTCGTTTTCTTTTTCATATTAGTTTAATTATTTCACAATTTCGTCGATAATACCATATTCCTTTGCCTCTTCGGCGGACATCCAATTATCGCGGTCCATATCCTTTTCGACAGTTTTCAAATCTTTTCCAGTATTCTTTGCAAAAATTTCCGCTAAGCGTTTTTTAAGGAAGATGCCTTCTTTTAGAGCAATCTCTTGGTCGGTAATTTTTCCTTCAGTCCCAGAAGATGGTTGGTGAATCATAATGCGTGAATTTGGAAGAACAAAACGTTTCCCTTTCGCGCCATTTGATAATAACATCGCACCCATTGAAGCTTGAAGTCCAATACCAATAGTTTGAACATCTGGTTCAATAAAGTTCATTGTGTCAATAATTGCAAGGCCATCGTAGACTGAACCGCCAGGAGAATTAATATAGAGTTTGATGTCTTTTTTCGGATCTTCGTGCGCGAGGAAGAGCAATTGTGCAACGACAAGATTTGCAGTGTGAGAATTTACGTCTTCGCCGAGAAAAATAATACGATCTTTTAGAAGTCTTGAATAAATATCGTAAGCGCGCTCACCTTTATTAGTTTCTTCAATCACATTTGGGACGAGATAATTTTTAGAATTTTTCATAATTTCCTTTCTAGTTATTTATACTTTCAATTCCTTCACTATTACTATTAATCGAGTCTAAAATCTTATTCGTTTGGATTACGTTACTGTTATAGTTATCAATCATTTTATTATATTCATCGATATATTTATTTAAATCGTCATAACTTTTATTAACACTATTGATTTCATTTTGGAGAGCATTTCCCTCATTTTTTGCGGCCGAAACCGAAGAGTAATTCCCCGCTTCAATACGTTTGTTATAATCTTCAATTTTCTTATTTAATTCATCGGCGAGCTTATCGAGCCGTGCAGTTTCATTGTCGATATATTTTTTTGATTCTTCAATTTTCGTGCCGAGTTCTTTTAATTCTTTTTCAAGTTTTTTAAATTTACTACTATATTTTTCGTAGAAATCGACAATTTTATCTTGGTTGGTGAAGATCGTAGCGTAATGTTTCTCAAGCGATTCTGGCAAATTTTTTATTTCAGTACCAAGACGCGAATGAAGTTCATCATAAAAATCAGACTCATTATAAAGTTCCATTGTTGCTCTAATATCGTTATCTTTTTCGAGCGCGTCGTAAGCTTTTTTAAGCTCTTTATTTAAACTATCTTTTTCCCAAAATGGGAGACGACGATAAATCGCGTGAAGAAGTTCGTGGGCGGTCGTAGATTCTTTCACGCCGTCTAAGTCCGAGCTTTCAATATCGTAAAGATAAATATTATCGTCACTTATGACGTAACACCCAAGTACATAAGTCTTTGAATCGTGGGAATTACATTTTTCATTAAAGATTTCGCGAGTGGAAAGTTTCGGACTAGTTGCTTTTAAGGTTCTAACCCCTTTTCCAGTAAGTCCGAGTTCGTCGATAATAGTTTGCATTTCGCCGGACGGGGTATAGAGATTCGCTTTAATATAATCAATCCCGCCGAGAAAATTAAACGTTAAAATTATAAGAAGCCCAATTATCGTTCCCCAAACGATTCCGCTGGTTTTAAATTTTTTATTTTTAGTTTCGGTCTTCATTATTTTTCCTTCTTTAAGACTTTAACTTTAATCGTTTCGTCTTTCCCGAGGTTGGCTTCAATAATCTCGCCTTTTTTCACCTCTTCGTTAATAATTGCTTCGGAAAGCACGGATTCGAGATTGTCTTCGATTGCGCGGCGAAGCGGACGAGCACCGTTTTTTGGATCATAGCCTTTTTCAATTAGGAAATTCTTGACGTTCTCATTTAATTTTAAGCCAATCGATTTTTCGGCGAGGCGTTTCTTTAAATCTTCAATTAAATTATCAAAGATTCTTTCAACTTGTTTTCTTGTTAGAGCGTGGAAGACTTCAATACTATCTAAACGGTTAATAAGCTCCGGGCGCATTGTCTTTTTTAATTCGCGCATTGCGGCGTTTTTACTATTTTCATATTCTTCGCTTAACTTTTTCTCATCGGCTTTTGTGCGGACAGCAAATCCAAGTTCTTGGTCGTCATACATTTCTTCGGCGCCGAGATTAGATGTTAAAATTACAACTGTGTTATTAAACTTAATTTTATTTCCTTGGCCGTCAGTTAAAACACCGTCTTCAAGAATTTGGAGGAGCATATTAAAGACGTCTGGATGAGCTTTTTCGATTTCATCGAAAAGGACAACGGAATATGGGTGACGACGAACAGCTTCAGTTAATTTCCCGCCATCATCATAGCCAACATAGCCAGCTGGCGCACCAACAAGGCGCGAGACATTATGTTTTTCGCCGAACTCGCTCATATCAATTTTAATTAAAGCGTTATCTCCGCCAAAAACTTCACGCGCAATGACGCGAGCAAGTTCAGTTTTACCGACACCAGTTGGGCCCATAAATAAGAACGAGCCGATTGGACGACGTGGATCAGAAATTCCAGAACGGCCACGACGAATCGCTTTCGATACGGCTTTTATTGCCTCTTCTTGGCCGATTACTTCTTGGCTTAGGCGTTCTTCAAGACTCCCAAGTAGGGCCTTCTCGGAACCATGAACTTTCGAGACTGGAATGCCGGTTTTAAGAGAAATCGCGTTTGCTAAATCTTCTTCTTTTAGCTTCGGGTTTTCGAGATTTTTCGCACCAGCTTTTTCTAATTTCTCGACTTCTTTTTCAAGTTGTTTAATTCTCGTTTTGCACATTGCGGCACGTTCAAAATCTTCAGCGTCCGCAGCTTCTTCTTGTTTATCTTCAAGAGTTTTAATTTCGATTTTTAGTTTCTTATATTTCCCGCCACCTTTTTTATCAGCAGCGACTTTTGCGATTGCACTCGCTTCGTCGATTACGTCGATAACCTTATCTGGCATGAAACGATCGTTAATGTAGCGAGTCGACATATTTATTGCAGTTTCCAAAATTGAATCCGGAATGATTACACCGTGATGTTTTTCATAATGTTCTTTTACGCCTTTTAAAATTCGGAGTGTCACTGCGGCGGACGGTTCGTCAACTTGGACGATTTGGAAACGACGAGCAAGAGCCTTATCCTTTTCAATCGACTTGCGATATTCATCCATTGTCGTTGCGCCAATTAGGCGGATTTTACCGCGAGCAAGAGCTGGCTTTAAAATATTTGCGGCATCCATCGAGCCTTCGCCCGAACCTGCACCGGAAAGAAGATGAATTTCGTCGATGAAAAGAATAATACTATCATCTCCAACAGCTTCATCAATAATACCTTTGATTCTCTCTTCGAATTCACCACGGAATTTCGTTCCCGCAACAACGGAGGAAAGGTCAACTTGGAAAACCCTTTTCCCAATCAAGGAACCTGGAACTTCATCTTTTGCGATACGAGTTGCTAATCCTTCAACAATTGCGGTTTTCCCAACACCAGCTTCACCAATTAGAACCGGGTTAGATTTTGTACGGCGACAAAGAACAGTTACAACACGTTCAATTTCGCGATCACGGCCAATTACGGTATCAAGTTTTCCTTTTCGAGCAGCTTCCGTTAAATCGAAGCCATAGCGCTTCAACCATTTTACGGGATTTTTGCGTTTATATTCAGCTTTTCTCTCTTCGATTTTTGAATCTTCAGCTTGTTTCTCGATTAAATCTTCAATCGAAGCCGCGAGGCGATCTAAATCGACCTTCAATTCTTCAAGCATTAAACAAGCTTTCGAGTTAGCTTGAGTGATTAGGGCGTAGAGGATATGTTCAGTCCCAATTACTTTCATACCTTGTTCACGAACGATTTTATTCGCCATACGAAGAGTTAAAACAACTGCTTCAGTGAGCGACATCATCGACATTTCTTTTCCTTCAACGTCGACAGCCGGAGCTTTGATGAATTTTTCAGCGACATCAAGCGTCACGCCTTCATCAGCGAGAAGATGAGCGCCAGTCGAAGTATCTTGGGCTAAAATTCCGAGAAGAAGATGTTCAGTTTGGACTGCACCACGATTGTATTTTTTTGCATAAAAATCAGATTTCTGGAGCGCAAAACGGGCGTTTTCAGACAAATTATTAGTGATTGAATTAAAATCATCTTGCATACTACCTCTATTGTAGCACAAAAATTAGCACTTGGCAATGTAGAGTGCCAATTTTAGTCTTCTTCAGGGATGACGGCAATATGGGTGTCTTCGAGCTGGTATTCATCAACAGGGGTAGGAGAGCCCATCATTAAATCAATTCCAGAGCCGTTCTTCGGGAAGGCAACGATATCACGGATGTTTTTTGCGTCTTCTAAGACCATGAAAATGCGCTCAATACCAAAAGCACAGCCGGCATGTGGAGGAGCACCAAATTTAAAGGCATTAAGCATTCCACCAAAGCGGGCCTCGACATATTTTTTATCATAACCGAGAATGCCGAAAACTTTATACATGATTTCAGGGTTATGGTTTCGGACGGCACCAGAACAAATTTCGTAACCGTTCATCACCATGTCGTATTGGTCTGCAACGATTGAAAGTTTTTCTTCGTCGGTTTTAGCGTTTTCAAGGGCAGAAAGACCACCTTTTGGCATCGAAAATGGGTTGTGGCCAAAATCAATTTTCTTTTCGCCGTCATTAAATTCATAGAATGGAAAATCGGTAATCCAACAAAGTGCGACTTCTTCATCGTTTTTGAGTTCAAAATGGTCGGCAAATTCGATACGAAGTTGGCCTAAGATTTTATTAACTTTTTCACGAGTATCCGCACCAAAGAAGACTGCATCGCCATCTTCCGCTTTCGTTAATTCTTTAATTTTTGCGAGTTCTTCAGGTTTTAGGAATTTCGCAATTGGAGATTTTTCTTCGCCGTTCTCATAGATAATATAAGCAAGACCACCAGCACCAAGTTTTCGAGCTTTTTCGGTAAAGTTATCGATTTGAGAGCGAGTTAGCGAAGCACCATTTTTAACACAAAGTGCTTTTACGACTGGTGATTGGAAAACCTTAAATTCAGTACCTTTAAGAGCTTCGGTTAAGTCAATTAATTCCATCCCATAACGAAGGTCTGGTTTATCGACGCCGTAGTTGTCCATCGCGACATCAAACGGAATACGTGGGATAATTTCGTCAGCGTCGGTTAGATATTTCTTCGCAACTTCGGATTTTAGAACGAGCTTCTTCTTTGCAAAATCAGTAACAAGATTTTTGATGAGTGGTTCCATTGTTTTACGAATTTCTTCGCCACTATCGACAAAAGCCATCTCTAAATCAAGTTGATAAAAGTCGCCATAAAGACGGTCAGCACGAGGGTCCTCATCACGAAAACATGGGGCAAGTTGGAAATAACGTGGCACACCACCAACCATTAAGAGTTGCTTAAATTGTTGCGGAGCTTGAGGAAGAGCGTAGAACATTCCTGGATGGAGACGACTTGGAACGAGAAAGTCGCGCGCACCTTCAGGAGAGGAGTTCGCGAGAATCGGAGTCGTAACTTCGATAAAATCTTTTTCGTACATATAGTCGCGAAGGAATTTATAGAATTCAGAACGACGGCGCATTAAGCGTTGCATATACGGACGGCGAAGGTCGAGATAACGATATTTAAGCCTTAAATCCTCACCAGATTCCGGCCCGTCATCATGAGTATTAATCGGAGGAGTTTCGGAGCGGTTAAGAAGTTCGAGAGAATCTACAACAAGTTCAATATCACCAGTTTCGATGTTTGGATTTTTAAGCTCAGGAGCACGTTCGCGAATTTTTCCGGTCGCAGTTAAGACGAATTCGTCGCGGATAGATTCGGCAAGAGAGAAGGCCTCCCCTAAATCCGGAGTGACAACGAGTTGAATAATTCCCTTTTCGTCGCGGAGATCGATAAAAATTAATCCACCGTGGTCACGACGAGAATTTACCCAACCACTTACGGTTACTTCTTTTCCAATTTTTCCTTTCAAATCTAGTGATAAATCTCTCATATTTTCTCTCAATTTATAACCTTGTTATTATACCACAAAAATCCCCCGTCGTATAGAGGGGGGTTTGCTCGAATTAGTATTCGATGAACTCCTGCCATGGTGCAGGAGGAAGTTTCGACTTCTTGCGTGATACATCACGTTTAAGTCTACGCATTTTAAAATTCTACTCCTTAGTGTTTTGTTGTTCCGACCAGTACCCACCGCTTGTCAGCAGAATCTACCTTCCATTAGAACCAATCGACCTGAGAGATAAATTCGCTTTCGGGAAAACGAACAACGATATCTATAATATCAAAGAGTTTTAAATAATTCAAGCACAAGCATTATGCAATTTTAGCTAGCGTTTTTTAGAGCTTCATCAATTTTAGCTTTAAGGTCAGCTTTAAACGTAGATTCTTTCGTTGATGGGACTTCGTATTTCTCTTTATTGATGAAGATGAGTGGAGTTCCTTCGAGTTTTACGCGAATAGCAAGACTACGGTCAAAGGAGATTTTATCTTTAATCGCAGCAGATTTTAGGTCTGAACGATATTTTTCCATATCAGCTTGGCCGTTTGAAACGGTTTTAAGATAGCCAGCTAAAACATTATCGCGTTCAGTTCCTTCAAGATCATACCATTCATTTTGGCGAGAGAAAGCGAGGGTTGCATAATCCTCAAAATATCCTTGGAGCCCAGCAGCAGTTGCGGCAGTAGCAACAGCGTTTCCGTTCGGATGATAACTAATGACATAGGTTCTAAAAATTAGAGCGACTTGGTCACCATATTCTTCAACGATACTATGGATGTAAGGGAAAGTGACTGCACAAGCAGAGCATTGAAAATCGGCGTATTCAATAATTTTAACTTTTGCATCTTTATTTCCGATAATATGATCAGCGATGTTCCCGTTAAGGCTATTACCTTCGATATAATCCCATTCGCTGTATTTTGCCATTTCATTAGCTTTTGTAATGCTATTTATAATTGAGACTGCAACAAAAGCAACAACGGCGACGCCCAACAAAATCGCGACAATTTTTGTAGTTTTATTCATTTTAACTCCTAGTTTGGTATAATTATAGTAATATTATACAACATTTTAGGCGAGTGGGCAGAAAAACGGAGTCGTATGGAAGAAGAGAAGAAAGAGGAGAAAAAACAACATAAGTTCATGACCTGGCTCGCAAAAAAGCTCGGGCCAAAGCTTGATAAGTATCGAAAAGTTGAGCCGGAGATTCCAGAAATTTATCTCCCAGAGACAACAGATGACTTAATTTGGGTTTTAAGACGCGTTCCGGAGGACGTTTTATCAAAAGAAGACCGAACGAAAATTATGTCGGCGATGACTTTTTCGACGCAAACTGTCCATGATATTATGCTCCCGAGAAATGAAATTACATTTGTGCATGTGAACGATTTCATGGGGCCGCTCACTCTCGATAAACTCTATAAGTCCGGTTTTTCACATTTTCCAGTACTCGATGTTGATGGTGGAATTGCTGGAGTACTCCATACTTCTTCTTTAAACTCGCTTGAAATAAAAGAGACCGACCGTGCAAGCTCTTATCTTGATAAAAATGTTTATTATATGTGCGAAAATTATTCTCTTATCAAGGCTCTTGCAGCGTTTCTTCGAACGAACTCGTATTTCTTTATGGTGGTAAATACGGATGGAAAAGTGGCTGGGCTTTTAACTTTTAAAATGTTAATTGCGGAACTTGTTGGTGAGGTCCCGGAAGATAGTTTCACGCACGACGAAGATGCAATGATGGTCGCAAAAAGATAGCAGCTTAGAGGTGCGGTGATGGAACTAAAATATAGAAGGCGAAGAGTTGTTGCTGGATTGATTGGCGTAGCGGCGGTTTTAGGTTTGATTTTTCTTAATCCGGCGTCATATGAAATAGTTAATTTTAATGAGATTTTTGGCGGTGAGTCGAGCGCAAGCTCTTCAGAAAATGGAAGTTCAGGTAGCGATTTAGATGGCCCACTCGCTTCGGCAGTCTTAGAAAAATTAGAAGTGAAAGGGCGGGCGCCGAAAACTGGATATTCGAGAGAAGAGTTTTATAAAACTTGGCCGAATGAAAATGGATGTAATCTTCGCCAGAGAATTTTAAAGCGCGATTTTAAAGAAACGGCGGTACTCGCGGATGATAATTGTACCGTAATTTCGGGGAGTCTTTATGAGCCATATACGGGAGTGGAAATGAGTTTTTCGGAAAAATCGGAAATTTCAAAGGGGCTACAAATCGATCATATTGTTGCGCTGTCGGATGCTTGGCAGAAAGGGGCACAATATAAGACAAGCGAGGAGCGTTTTGCGATGGCGACGGATCCTTTAAATTTAGTCGCAGTAGATTCTTCGGCGAACCAACAGAAATCGGATGGAGACGCGGCAACGTGGCTTCCGAAAAATAAAAGTTTTAGATGCCAATATGTTGCGCGCCAAGTTTCAATAAAATATAAATATGGGCTTTGGGTGACTGACGCGGAAAAAGATGCAATCTCGAATGTCTTAAAAAACTGCCCGGATGAACGAGCAGTTGGAGTTAGTATTTAGCAAAGAATTGCTTTAACCGTTGTGTTTTCTCTTTTCAGAGTGTTTGTGGTTGTTGTTGCGATTTAATTTCGAAACGACAACTTTTGCTTTCTTGTTCTTTGATTTTGCCATAAAATTCCTTTAACTTTTAGATTATTTTAACATATTTCTCAAGAAAAACAAAGCAAACCCACTAAACCCAAATTTATCTTCTTACAAAATGTTGTAAAAATACAACACTTTGCAACGGATAGAAAACCCGCGCCCCCTGGTGCCGCTACCTGGCACCCATACGCCGCCAGTACCACTATCAATGTACGTATCCAGGCGGTACCCGCTAGTAGCGGACGAAGCGACACGCTCCCACCAGAGGCCGAAAGACGCGCGATTCCAGACACCGCCGTTCGACCGATCGTAGATCCCACCCCTCCAAAAATCCAACGGAGCTTATTTTAGCATAGAATTACTTTATTTATTGATGTTCTCTTGGATTTTTGGAGGGGTGGGTATTATCCTTGGAAGCTTGGTGCCGTTCAAAGCCGTCTAACACTTGGTTATTGGCGAACTAAAATATCGTCATCAACTATGAACGCCAAATATTTTAATACCATTATTGCGGATCCTGCCGCAGCTTTCGTCAACCCACAAGGTGATAACGAACGTGGGTACGGAGACTTTATCCGTGCGCAACGGATATAGAAACCGAAGCCTCTGGCGCTGCTACCAGGTATCCAAACGTTGCCAGTGCCACTGTCAATGCCCGTGCCCAAGTAGTACCCGATAGTACCCGAGGACGCTACTGACTCCCACCAGTTGGCGTTGATCGTGTGAGCCCCGATACCGCCGTTCGACCGAGCGTAGCGCCCACCCCTCCAAAAATCCAAGATAGTACTAATACTATAATATTGCTCTGTTGATATTTTTGGAGGGGTGGGGCTTATTGGAGAAGTTCTGGTAATTTATTTCACAGGCTACTTTACTCTACGTGGTGGAATAACTACTCGATTAATGACGGTGGTTATGGGCTGAGCGTTTATGTTGATAACTATGATAATTCAGTCATTATTAGAACGCCAGGTTGGCCTGTGAAAGGGACGGGAAATGCTATCCGTTGCGCAACGGATAGAAAGTCCTAACCCTCGATAAAAATTACCCATGATAATAATTTGTGCTACAGTATTATTGTTAGTAAGGTCAGTATCGAAAAAACTGCCATACTGATTAAATAACGTTACTCGAGACCACCAAACACCTTTCTTGCTCCACTGTTGGACGGAGCCATAACTTCGCCAATAGTCCCCACCCCTCCAAAAAACTAATCGGAACAAAATTAAACATTAAATTTGAACTCGACGACGTCGCCGTCTTGCATCACGTAGGTTTTTCCTTCCGTGCGGAGTTTTCCGGCGGCTTTCACAGCCTGTTCAGAGCCTAGCTCTTTTAAGTCGTCGTAGTTACAAATGTTCGCAGCGATAAATCCACGTTCGAAATCTGTATGAATCGTTCCGGCAGCTTCGGGAGCGGTTGCGCCCTGTTTAATCGTCCAAGCACGACATTCTTTCTTTCCGGCAGTTAAGAAACTTTGGAGACCGAGAGTTTTATACGCGGCCTTAATCAGTTCGCCGAGTGCGTCGTCTTTCACGCCATAACTCTCTAAAAATTCTTTCCTTTCCTCACGGTTCATATCGGACATTTCTTCTTCAAGTTTTGCATTCACGAAAATTGCTTCGGCAGGCGCAACAAGGTCGCAAAGTTTTTCTTGGAGGTCGGAGTCCGTAAGACCTTTCTCGTCGACGTTGAACATATAGATTACCGGCTTTTCGGTCAGGAACGGGATATTTTCGTCGGCTGGATCTTTCTTTCTTTTCGCGGCGATTTTCTCTTTCGTTTCATCGTCGGCAAGTTGTAATTCAAGATTTATAATGTCGATATCATCTTTCGCCTGGGCGACAATATCAGTTTCAACTTTTTGGTCGGCGCGAACAATATCGTCGTCTATAAATGCACGGACGACATGACAAACCGCCTGGCATTCGCGGATATGGGCGAGGAATTTATTGCCTAAACCTTCACCCTTCGAAGCTCCGGCGACAAGTCCGGCGATATCGACGAATTCAACGGTAGCCGGAACAATTTTTTCGGTTTCATACATTTTTCCGAGAACATCTAGTCTCTCGTCCGGGACTGGGACAATTCCGACGTTTGGCTCGATGGTTGCGAAAGGATAATTCGCGGCAAGAGCGCCAGCGTTCGTCAAGGCATTAAAAAGCGTCGATTTTCCAACATTAGGTAATCCAACAATCCCTATCTGTAATTTCATAACCAACATGTCCCAGAGTAAAATTTTTTAAAAACCTGCATTTTTCGTGACCGCTTTCTGAGATTTCTTCATTATTTTTACTCTCGTTAATTGATATTAAACTATTATCTATGCCTTCGAACACAGGAATTCTACCGTAAATTGTTGCTTCTAGCGGAGTTGCTACGACCTTTTCAACTACAGCTCGCACTATTGATTGCTTTTGTTCGAAAGACAATTCTTCTTCTAATAATTTTACCATATTTTCGGCTATTTTTGAAGGGCTTACCTTTGGACGATTACGCAAAACACGCTGATATTCGATTTTCTTCGTTTCTAGGCTCATCTTTTTATCACGAAGTTCATCGGTTAAACTACGAAGTTTCTGTTCGGTTATTAAGCCTTTGCCGAAAATATCAATATATCTGTTATTTTCTTCTTCTATCTTATTTAACTTTCTATCTAACTTCTCTAGTTCTTCTTTATAATGTTTATCATTATTAGATAATTTATCAGCATATTTCTTAATCATAGTTGGTTGAGTAAGAAGACGAACAATCGTATCCCATACTTTATCATCTAAAATAGGCACACAAACTCCGCCAGACATACAAACTCTTTCCATCTTTTCCCATCTATTGATACAGCGATAATAACAATGATGATTCGGAGCTGGGTCACCAGTTCGCATTCTGCCACACTCACAGCGTACTAAACCAGCTAAAAGATACTTATTTTTAGTGTTATGACGCTTGCTATATTTCTTATTCTTCTTTAACTGCTCTTGTACTTTGTTAAATAATTCTTTATCAATAATTGCTGGTACTTTAACTTTCCACCACTCGCTCTTAGGTTTCTCTATGCGTGAAGTTTTTGCTACTTTACGATAAATTTCATTCGTTCTAGGATTTTTTGCTTCTATCGCTTCACTTTTGTTATAGTAGTGTTCCCCAATGTAAGTAGTATTACGCAAGATTCTGCTAACTGTTGTATTGCCCCAAACTCCTGATTTAGATTTAGGAGGTTTAATACCTTCTTCTTTTAGCGCTAAACGAATTTTATAAATGGAGAAGCCTTTTGCTGCCATTTCAAACATATATTTAACGACTTTTGCTTCTTCTTTATTTATCGTAAAATATGCTCTACGACCACCAGCTCCCTTAATAGTTCTGTGCAAGTCGTAACCGTAGCACGGATTATAACCTAATAATTCTTTATTCTCTTGAATTACACGCTTTTTGCCTAGACGCATACGTTCTTTAATCTTCTCACGCTCATATTGAGCAAATACGCCTAGGACTGAGCCGACTACTACTTCTTCTGGAGTAGTGCCAGATACTCCGTGCAGTTCGATAACTGTAATACCTAACTGTCGTAATTCATCTAGCACTATCTCTTGATGTAAGAAGTTGCGAGATAAGCGACTTCTATCATAAATATATAACTGATTAAACAATCCGTCTTTTGCGTCCGTTCTTAATCTATCTAGAGCCGGACGAGCAAGCAAACTTCCTGTATAACCGTTATCTTTGTAAATATGCTCTTCTGATATTGAAGCGTTATCTCGCTCGATTCTCTCGCAAATCTCTAACCACTGGTCATCGATAGTCCGCTCTTCTTCCTGTTTCGCCGTGGAAACACGCATATAAGCTGCAGCTATGATTGGTTTAGGATTTTGCGCTGTTTTCATTTTTACGGACTCTTATAACTTCTCTGACATTATATAAACAAGACATTAAAAGTTCCACGAATAATTTCGCTTCTGTTCCTGTTGTAAAATAATCGCCTAACCAGATTTCTTCTTCGTTGAAGCCGTCTTCATAATAATCTAATTTGCTATCGGCAGTTAGATAGCCAAGGCGATAAATAGCTCTTTTCATTAAAAAATCCATTAAATCACTCAAAATTTCTTCGTTTTCTTCTTGTCTTGCTAACGCTGGACTCTTATCTTCCTTAAATAGATGTTCGTAGTCTTCCATGGTAAAGATTTTTTTACGCATTTTTGTCGCTGCACTGAATTCGCTCATCACTGATTCTCCATTAAATATCTTTAATAATTAGTTCCAAAAGACCGTCGAGTATATCATCAATAATAGAGTTATCATCTACGCAAATATACTCGACCTTATCTAGGGTGGTTTTAGATTTTGCCATTTCTTCATCTTTACTCCGCTACCACCGTCTCATTTGCTGAACAGCAATTGAGTTCATCGCTGATTGTGTGAAGCAGAAAACCTGCGACATCGACGATACTGTTAGCTCGTGAATTATGCATGCCTTTACGGACGATTAAATTCAAAAGGTCCGAATCTAGAAAATCGCTAATATAATCTTCGTTTTCAGTCTTAACCGCACAAAGATACTTAACGACAAGTTTTCTTGCCTCTTTAATAATCTCGTCGAGCCGTTTTTCACGATTCGCTTGTTCGTGTTCTCGATTAAATAATAATTGTTCGCAAAGCGGACTTTCACCGAAAACTTCATCTTTCGGCTTGTCACCGTCGTTTATAATAACGATAGCCATTTTATTTCCTTTCTGCTGTTTAAAACTTACAACCTATAAGATATAAATTTTAAACAACTAATAATTTATTCTTCGTTGATAAAAAGCCGAATCGAGTTTTTTAGCCCCTGTTCGGTTCGGACTTTATTTTCGTTAATCAGCTCGCTAACAGCGATACCGATACGATTATTCGAAAAACCGTCATAGTTTTCCGAAACAGAGCCAATTAGCTGGCTCTTGTTAATTCCGGGGTTTTCCGTGATTTCTTGAAGTACGACATCTTTTAATTCTGCCATCTGATTATCCTTGTCGCTTTCTTCGCCTACAAATTCGAATTTACTCAAATTATCGTTCAAAACTTTCAGCTCTACCGCAAATGGTTTAATTTCTTCCATATAGCGGTTTTTAGTTTGCGAAATAATAATCTTCCGATTTCTACGATTAACCGATAAGTGAACATCGCATGAAGCCAAGATATCACTTGAACCTCGAACCATTTCTCCCCCACCTCGTGCACCACCATTTGACTTTCTGTTATGGTGCAAAATTAGTGTTGCAATACCGTTATCGTTTAAAGATTTAAACAAATTTAGGACTTTTGCCATTTCTACCGAATCGTTTTCTCTAGCGGTATGAAAGCGGACTAAAGAATCAAAGATAATCAGTTTGATGTCGTGCTTTTTGCATTCATCTAACAGTTCTTTAATATAACCGTCATCCACTTGTCTGCCGATACGAGATAGGTAATAAATCTGCTTTTCTTCCCACGGATTTTCAGCAATTTTTGCTCCGAGCTTCTTAAACCTGTCTTGTAGCATTCGGTCGCCACTTTCTTCATCGCAAATCAAAACATTTCCTTGATTAGTGCGAAAAATACCAAATAATGACTCTCCGTCTGCTACGCATAGACTAATTTCCAAAGCAAGCCAAGTCTTAAAACTTGCCGGTGCGGCTGACATTAGTATTAGCCCGCTCTCTGGCACAAGATTTTCGACTAGCCACTTGCTAGCAGGAAACTGCTTTAATAAGAGGCTCGAAAGTGATTGAATCTGTAATTTTTCCATTTCTTCCTCTTTAGTTGATTAAAAATTAGTTGGTATATATAATTCTTGAAAAGAGAGCCGGCATTATTTATGGAGGCGCCAGCTCTCAAACAAGATTTGTGGAGGTACATTTTGCGGTTGTGAGCTTAGAATACGTGGAGATGCCCGCAACCGCTTTCCAAATTTTTAAGGTACTCTTCGTGCGGAGCCGTTATGGTCGCTCGAAGCTAAGACCAGCTTATCAGGCAACAAAAAAACTACGCTTTTCGGCGTAGCTTTTATGTAGTTAGTACGACTTTTTCATATCTATTTACTTTTTAAAATTCGTAGTCCTTGCTCTAATTTTTCTTCGTTTAGTCCTCTTTTTGTGATGTCGTTTGTTGTTATGGTTTTATGAAAAGTGATATCGTCGCCATTTATCTCAAAAAATGCCTTTTTGAGCTCAGTAGTATTATTGAATCCGAATTGGTTAATCATGTCATGCACATTCTTGCCTTGATACGGAAGTTCATTGAATTTTATTATTGAACCGTCGCTACGGTTAAAAATGTATTCAACATTACTCTCAATTTGTCTGCCTATCTGAAACTTTTTAATAATTATGTCGTTGACGGAGAGCTCGCCAGACATTTCATTGTAGTTGATGCTATATAATACTTTTTTCTGTTCTGCCGATTTTTCCCTAAAACTATCGCCTGAGACCACTTTTATTTTGAAAAATTTACACCTGCTGGCATAATCAACACTTCTGCTCGTCACATTCCAATATGGATGAAACTCTTCGAGGTGTAATTCTTCTAGGTAAAAAGTAAGGCACTCACCTACTGAATCAAGAGAATCTAGAGTGTCGACTGTTACTGGCTTATCTTCAACTTCAAATTTTATACTTTTTCGTTTATCTTGAAGTACTTTCAACACTTTTTCTTGGTCTTCTGGCGTAAAAGCTAAATGCAATTCGGCTGAACAGAGTTCAAACTCATCTTCGTCAATTAGTTCCGAGTATTTTTCCCAGATTTTATCAATCATTAACTGGATTTTTTCTTTTCCAGTAAAATGCACCTTCCAATAATCTTCTTTCTTCTTTAATTCATTGGTGATAATTTCATCAGTAATGTAAGTACCTTCTGGAAAATGACTTGAACCCATATACATATTGTACCACATTCTACCTCTGTTGAAAATCTGTTATCTCCCTTAATCTCCCATAGCTCTCAAGCGTTTTACGATAGCAATTGATAAGATTATTGTTTATGTAGTTTTTATAAGAGAGAAAAATAGCTCAAGCGTTTGCATTTACTCTGTAATTGTGGTAAAATTTACCTACTATGGATGAAGCGAAGCAGGAAATTATCAAAAGATTTATGCAAAATGTTTACGGAAAATCTCCTGATATTTCTGCTGCAACTTCAACGCATGACGGCAAATATGGTCACTGGTTGGAAACGCAAATGGGGATTGCCCATAATGGCGATAATGCACCAGATTTGCTTGGATATGAAATGAAAAATGACACATCTTCTAAAACTTCTTTTGGCGATTGGTCGCCTAATGTTAAAATTTGGAGCGATGGCACTATAGAACGCGGTGATTTCGTGAAGACTTTTGGACATAAAAGTCCAGAGCCAAATCGCTGGTCATGGTCAGGAAAACCTGTACCGAAATATGGTAAATGGAACGAGTATGGGCAAACATTAAGGATATCGCCTATCGACGACATAGAAGTAATCTATGATTATAAACATGATATGCGAGCAGACAAGGACAAAATAGTTCCTTTGCCGTTTCGCTTTGGGGAAAATGTCTTGATGGCTTGGACCCGTGAGTCTATGAAGAAAAAAGTTGAATCGAAATTTAATCAAAAGGGCTGGTTCAAGTGTTTTCTCAATTCAGACGGTGTTTATTATCAAATAGCATTTGGAAAGCCTTTTACTTTTGAACAATGGCTAGAGGATGTTAAATCTGGGAAGATTTATCTAGATTCCGGTATGTATCATGATGAAATTGAACCAAATACAAGACCATATATGCAGTGGAGAGCAGATAACGCATACTGGGAGTCACTTATTCAAGAACGGTATCCGAACTAATCTAACATCTTACATATCTTTATTTTTTATTCAAAAAATGATAAAATAAAGAAATGAAGTTTGCGTTTGTTGATTTATTCGCAGGAACCGGAGGTATAAGGTTGCCGTTCGATGAACTTGGCGGTACTTGTGTTATGTCTTCGGAGTGGGATAAATTTGCGCAGCAGACTTATGAGGCTAATTTTGGCGAAAAACCGTTTGGCGATATTTGCAAAATAGATGAGAAAAAAGTGCCAAAATGTAATCTTATTTTAGGCGGTTTTCCTTGTCAGCCATTCTCAAACGCTGGGCTTAAAAAAGGTTTTGAAGACACTCGTGGAACAATGTTTTTTGAAATTGCGAGAATTATCAAAGAGAAGAAGCCAGAGATTCTCTTCTTGGAAAATGTTAAAGGGTTTAAAAATCATGATAAGGGCAATACTTTTAAAACTATTGCTGGTATTCTTGACGAACTTGGTTACAATTTAAGTGCCCAAGTTTTAAATGCAAAAGATTTTGGTGTTCCGCAAAACAGGGAGCGTTTTTATATGATTTCTCTTCGTCGTGATAAATTTGGCAAGGACGCTTTCTTTAAATTTCCAGAACCGCCTAAACCGAAGACTAGATTAGGCGATATTTTAGAAAAAGATGTGCCAGATAAATATACAATTTCTGATAAATTATGGGCTGGGCACCAAAGGAGAAAGAAAGAACATCAGGCAAAAGGAAATGGGTTTGGTTATTGCTTATTTAATGACGAATCGGAATATACTAGCACTATTTCGGCTAGATACCACAAAGATGGCTCAGAGATTTTAATTGAACAAAAAGGAAAAAACCCTAGAAAATTAACCCCTAGAGAGGCTGCTAGGTTGCAAGGTTATCCTGAAGATTTTAAGATAGTAGTAAGTGATTGCCAAGCATATCATCAGTTTGGTAATGCAGTTGCGGTTCCGGTTATTCGTGCGTTAGCTAACGCGTTAAAACCATATTTGGAGCAAATTAAGTATGAGGGTGAAATAGAAATTGCCAGTCCGAATATGGATGGACGATTAATTTAAGGAAAAAATCTGGATTTTCTCTAGAAAGTTCATATAATCTTTATATGAAAGACCCAAAGGCAGAACAGCTTCTCCAACAGTTCTTCGTTAAAAAGCCGACCCGAATCACCAATACGACTAAATCCGTGACAATTATGAAGTATTTAGGCTCTGATAATTCTTATCATTTTAGAGTTTTAGATAAGTTTGACATTGAAGACGAAGTTGAACGACTAGATTATATGAATTTTTTAAAAGAAAAAATGATTGAATCTGGCGAGATGAAAAAACATCTGTGGACAAAAACAACCGTTCTTTTTTAATTATTTATTTTCGCCAGAAACTAAATCTACATCTTTTCCGTAGATTCTTTTTCTTACCTTATTTATATACGAATCAGAAAACCCGCGCTTTCCGTGGTCTGGTTTTGGTAATTTTAGCTTAGTTGAGAACGGTATATATGTGGTCGTATGTTGGTTTAAAAATTCAAGATTCCTATCTTCAAATTCATATCTGTTATTATACCACATTTTAGAGAATAAGTTTTATAATATAAAAGCTTATAGGTAGGTGGTTTAAGATTTATGGTTTAGAGGACTTTTTTCTGCCAGGATTTTTCACCGCATTTTGGACAGGTCATTTTTCGAGTTCGACCCATGTGTTTAGCGAGAAAGACACTCTTATATTTCGGGATGTATTTGTTCCCGCATTTTTCACATTTATAATAGCCGGCGGTTTGTTCGATTTTAAGAGCGTGATGGCCTCCGACTATGAACGAAACGCTGCCAGTTGCAATGAGTAGGACTCTTACCCAAGTATCCATTTCGACGTAAGCGACGACAAACATTGAGACGAGGAAAGAGACCGTCGAGACGTAACCGACAACCCACTCTAATTTAAGTAGTTGCCTATCCTTTTCTTCCTTTAATTTTGCAAGTTCAAGAAGTTGTCTTTCGGAAATTTCTTTAGAATCTTTCATATTGATCCTTTCGCCGTTAAATAGATCATTAATCGAAATGTTTAGAAGTTCGCAAAGTCTGATCATATGAGCTGAGTCAGGAAGGCAAACCCCACGTTCCCATTTCGAAATCGAACGATTCGAGAGGTCTAAAGCCTCCGCAAGCGTTTCTTGAGTATAGCCTTTTTCAGCTCGACTGCTAGCAATAAATTTTCCAATTTTTCTTAGATCCATTTCGGCTCCTTTAGTTTATTGTAACTTAATTTTAATGTTTTAGCTCCAAAAAGACCACAAACTATAGGTAGAATCTTTAAGTTTTCGAACTCTGGAGCGCGGTCTGATTGACTTTTTATACTTTTTATGCTATAATAAGAATAGTTGGTTGAAAGGACCTTAAGATTTTGGGTTGGTTGAGATTTTAATGGACTAGTATTTTAGAGATTATTGTTGGAATTTGTCGTTTTATAAAGGAGGGATAATTATGGCAGTTGTGACAATAGATACAATAAATTACTGGGCGAAAATGTCATGCCCAGCATGGAATAGTAGCAAACATCCAAATAGCCTTTTTAGTAGGTTGATTGGAAATAAAATCCACCAGGTTTCAAGGAGACACTATCGAAAGCTTTATCGGAAGGCCGCTGAAGATTGGTGGATGGGGACAACCGGAAGACAAACGATTGCACAGTATAAATCTGGGTATCACGGGGTAAATACTTACCCCTATCCATATTGTGATAACCGTTTCGCCGACTGGCCGGAAAGTGATAATCCGAAGACGTATAATTTAATATCGGACCAGAGCGGTTGCGTAATTAAGTATGCAACTTCTTATGTCGCTTGGAAGATTTTCGAGGAAACTGGAAGATGGCCGCAGAAGAGGACGGCGGAACGACTCGACGCAAAAAGATGGAAACAGTTTCTGTCTGAAGCCGGTTATATGGCGACGACAAGACAACTTTTATCAGGACATCACTATGTTGGTGTTAATCCAAAAAAAGGCGAGTTCGGACTTGTAGTTTGGTTCGAAGGAATCGACGAAGATCTTCCGAACCATGTTAAGATTTCAACCTATTACAACCACGAGCATTTATTTAGCTCGGTGGTGGCCCACGAATATGAGTGGGTAATAATCAACTAACAATTAAGGCTGCGGAAGTTTCGCAGCCTTTTTCATATTTTGTTCTCCGGTTTTTCTGAGAGAGTTTTTTAGTTTAGAGTGAGTCGGTCCAGGTTTTTATTTCATCATCAGAAGCATCCTGGTAAAAACGAATTCCTTCTTTCCATTCCCCACTCCCTGCATCTTTTTCGAGAAGCTTTCCACTCTCGTCGAGTGGTGAAGAATGTGAAACAGCAACTGGGATAACAATTTTATTTCCGAAATTTTTCGTCTTAATGAACGAGTTAACCGCCCAGGCAGCAATTCCCCACCAAATCGGATAACAAATTATTACGCGCTCATATCCATCCCAGTTTTCAATTTCGGTGTTAACGAGTTTTATATCGCGGAGCGATTCGTCGTCATGTTCTTTCAAGCAACGTGCGTTCGGGCTCATCCAATCGAGGTCTTCCTCTGAATATGGAATTTCTGGCGTGATTTCGTAAAGATCGGCACCGAGATTTTTTGCGATTTTTTCGGCGATGGTTCTTGTGTGGTTTTGGGCTGAATAGTAGATTACTAAAGTTTTCATTTTTCCTCCTTTTTATAATTATAACTCTTCAAGAATAAACCAATCGATTTTTCCGCCTTTATTCTTCCCCTCAACTGTTCCGATTGCAAGCTTAAAATCCTCTTTTTTATTCTTCATAAAATCGGTTGCGCCAAGTCTCATTTTCTCGAGTTTTTTCTTATCAATAAATTCTTTCGGCGAGCCGAAGTCGGAATTTTTGCGAGCTTTTACTTCCGTAAAATAAACTATTTTGTCTTTTTCCGAGATAATATCAATTTCATAAAGTTTTGTTTTATAATTTCGGGAGACGATTTTATGGCCGAGTTTTTCAAGCAGTTTTACAATTTTTTCTTCGCCAAGATTTCCGATTTTTGTGGTGTTCTTTTTCGGCGTTCGGGCGGTGGCGCTTTTTCTAGATGCGGGCGAGCTGGTTTTTTCTAGCTTAGCAATTTTTGCGACGGGAGCGAAACTTCTGCGATGTTCTGGAGTTAGACCTAATTCTTCCATCGCTTTTTGATGTAAAGCCGTGCCATAGCCGACGTGATTCTCAAACCCATACCCCGGATATTTTTTTGCTAAATCTTTCATATAATTATCTCGTTCGACTTTCGCGACGATTGAAGCGGCGGAAACTTCTTTAACGAAGAAATCAGCTTTTTTCATTGTCGTAACATATTTTTCTAAAGTAGTATCAATGAGAAAATTCGAGATACCATCAATCACGATTTCAGAAAATGGGGCTTTTTGTTCCCTAATTTTTTCGACGGCGCGACGAGTTGCAAGACGCAAGGCTTCACTCATCCCGATTTCGTCGAGTTCCTTTGAACTAACCCATCCAGTTGCAGAAGCGGGAGCCTCGGATTTTATTTTTTTATAGAGTTCTTCACGCTTTTTTTCTGATAATTTTTTCGAGTCGTTTAGTTCAGAAATCCAGGAAAAATTTTTGCGATTAAGCGGTAAGATACAAGCGCCAATCACGAGCGGCCCAGCGTAAGGCCCGCGTCCAACTTCATCAATCCCGAGAATCACTCTTTCCATATTAAAATTATAGTTGATTTTATGGCAAAAATTAACTGCTTATGGTATAATTTTAAGAGTAATTCGAGTGGGAAAATGAACGAAGAAGAGATACAGCAAAAACGACGCGAAAATGAAGAAAACGCGACTGCGAGCCGCGCAAAAATTCTTGGTCTTCCGTATCTTGATACGAGGTCGTTTGAAAATAATATTCCACTTGTTCCGGATTTGCTTGGCATAAATGAGATGCATGAAAACTACATCGTCCCTCTTCAAAAAGGCGGCGGTGATGACCATTTCCAATTTATGGTAACGAGCCAAACTCCACGTTCATTTATCGAGAAAATTTCTAATCAATACACGAGTACTGGTGAAAAAGCTGATTTCTTCCTTATTTCCCTTTCTGGGTTTAACGTTTTTATGTTGCGTTACGATCCGCCAAAAGAAGTCCACTACGACGATATTAAAATTGCGGGCGAAGGCGATTCAGAAACGCTAGCTCAAGTCTCACAGACACTAAACTCCGTCGGGACGGATAAAGTTTTCGATTTCTTGCTCGATCAAGCGGATAAGCTTGGGGCTTCCGATATTCATATTGAGAATTTGCGTGATTCAATTCGAATTAGAATGCGTGTTGACGGAATTCTACACCCGGTCGCAAACATTGAAAAAGACCGTTATCGAATTTTCATGGGCGAGCTATCAAGTCGTGCCGGAATTTCGACCGCTGCAACAACTCCGCAATCTGGTCACATGCAAAAAGATGTTTTCTCGGGTGAGTCTTCACATCTTTTGAATATTCGTGTTGAGACAATCCCGACGATGTATGGCCAGGACGCAGTGCTTCGTTTATTTAATTTCGATGAAACGCTTCTTAATCTCGATTTGCTTGGTTTAACTGGCGAGGAACTTGAGAAAATTAAAGAGGTCGTTTCGCATCCACGTGGGCTAGTTCTTATGGTTGGCCCGACGGGTTCTGGTAAATCGACGACGCTTTATTCGATGATTAATGCGCTTAATACGACGGAAAGAAAAATTATTACACTCGAGGACCCGATTGAATATGGAATTACGGGAATTTCGCAAATCCCGATTAACACGACAGAAGGCGGGTCGTTCGCGGACGGACTTAGAAGCGTTCTTCGTCTTGATCCGGACGTAGTGATGGTCGGGGAGATTCGTGATGCTGATACGGCGAAAACCGCGATTCAAGCTTCGGTTACTGGACATCTAGTTCTTTCGTCATTCCATGCCAATACAACTGCGGCAGCGTTTTCAAGGATGATTGATTTAATTGGAACAAACCCAATTTTCTCGACTTCGATTCGCATGGTGATTGCACAGAGACTTGTTCGAAAATTGTCTGAGTCGAAAGAGGCCTACGCGCCAGACGAGGCGGAGAAAAAATATGTCGCGCGCGTTTTGGAAGGATTATCTTCCGATGTGGTTTCAAAAGAGCTTGGGTTCGAGTGGAATCCGGAAGATTATAAATTATACCGCGCAGTGCCGGGTGGCGAAGAAGATCCATTCGGGTACAAAGGGCGCGTTGTTATTATGGAGCAACTTTCGGTCACGGAAGAAATTCAGAAATTTATTCGCGGAGATGTTGAAGATGTTGATACGATGGCAATCGAGAAAGCTGCGAAAGAAATCGGAATGATTACACTCGAGCAAAAAGGCGTGCTTGCAGCACTTCGGGGGGAGACGACGTTAGAAGAGATTGGGAGGGTGATTTAGACTATCCAATATCTACGGTGTATTCTTCATAGATATCGTCGAAAGTTTCGTCTTCTTTTTATTCCGATATCCGCCATAGCTTCTAGAACGATAAATAGATGTATGTGTACCAATTTTATTCCTTATTTTTTATCATTGATATAATGTCCGGAAATGCGTACTCTATTCTTTTCCTAAGGAGACTGTTCGACACACCAAAATAGTTGGATATATTATTAAATATTTCTGCCGTTTTCGGAATATTAAGTTCTTCGATTTTAGAACCGATGTCCTCGCCAAAATATTTAACAAATTGCGCTTTTAATTCAAAACTTGGAACTAACAAAATCATTGCAAAAATCTCCGCCTGGCTTTCGGCTGGTCCACTGACATATCCATTGGCATATTTTAAATACGTTTCCAAATCATGGATATTCGATGGATAATATTCTTTATGCAAAACCATGTGCCCTAGCTCGTGTGCAATAGAAAGCCTATATTGATTTTCGTTTTCTAATATATTTTCGTCAACAACAATCGTCTTAAAATCGCTCGTAGTATAAGAATCAATTCCGAATTGTCGTTTTAAATTCGGGATATAAATTATTCCGATCCCTATTTCGTCGCATATTTCATCTACATCTATCGGAAATCCATTTTCCCAAAATTCCTTAAAAGCTGTATCTACATCCCATTCAATTTCCGAATAGCTTTTATACGGAACTTGGGCCTCTGCACCTAAGTCGTCAGTCATATTTTATTCCTTCCTGGAGTTCTCTAGGAAATCTATCATCCTTTCGGCTTCCTCTTTGTCTATATTCTTTTCACGTAAGCTTTTATAGAACGCTGGGAGCATTTTTATCGCCATCTCGTTTTTGCGCAGATCTTCCGGGATTTCGTTTCTCGCAATCGCTACAAGGTCGAGATAATTATTCCACTCATCCGAGCCTTCCTTATATTCCAAGGCCTTTCCTAGTGCTTTAACTTTTTCGGAATCCGCCGGAGGCGCAATTAGCCCGTTCTCAAGACGAGAAATATAGCCAATGTCATATCCTTTAGCTTGTGCGAATTTCCTGACGGTATATCCTAGAGAAATTCTCCTATTTTTAAACATTTCTCCAAATGTCATTTTTAGTCCTTCCTTAGTTGTTGTATTTATTATACATCAGTTGTATGGAAAATGCAACAGTATATTGTCTCTTATTTAGACCATTGTTATAATTAAAAAGAAGAATATAGATTAGGACAGCATTTATGAGAAAGAATATTGTTGTAATTTTATTAATTTGTCTTTTAGCATTAAGTAGCGTTGTTTTTGCTATGTTTGATTATTTTAACTTTTTCTCACACATAGGGTTAACAATTAACAATATTCGTTGGCTAAGTGATATTATTGATTTTATTTTAGGTATTGCTACTATCAGCCTCACATTATTGATTGCTTACAGACAAAATAAAATAGAAGAAAACAGAATAATTTCTGATAAATTTTTTAAACTTATCTTCATTAGAGAATACCAGAGAATTGAATTATGTGATGGTGGCCCTACACTAAAATTAAAAGTCTACGAGCCTAAAAACACCATCATTAAAAATCTTAAAATTGTTGGAGACGTAGCAGTGGAGCATATCAGTAATAACGGAAGAGTCGATGAAAATTTTGGGCTAGAAATTATTAGCCTAACAAATAATGAATCAACGGGCGAACATACCGACGAAAAGATGGATAGAGAATCTAGTAACAATTCTTCAGATTTTGAATATTTTCGCTTTAAAATTAATAAAAATAATTTCAATCAGAAAATATTTCAACAAAATAATACTTACAGACTGACAATAACTTTCATTGCTACAGACATCTTTGGAGTCCAGTTAAAATGTAAATTAAAGCCGTGGCTTAAGTATATTAAAGACACCAGTAATACATTAGAATTTGAAGTGATCCATAATTTTGGCGAATATGAATCAGTTTGTTATTCTAAGTGACTGTTTTATAATGAACGCTGGCTAGCTATAACCACTTCTTAACACCGCCATGGTGCGAGCAGGTTCCTCTTCGAGATTGGCTGTAGCTGTAAGTGCCGTCGCGACAGATTGCGGTTGCACCGCCAGTGTTTGTTGATGCTGGACGGCATACCGTATTCCCTGCAGAATTTTTGTATGTACCATTCGGACAATTACTAGCTGAAGTCTTCGGTTTTACATATGTACCTTCTACTACAACTCGTTTTATTGGCTCTTTTGTAGTTTTTGATAAAATGCGCTTTCGCCCTTTTTCTTCGCCATTAATATATAGAACTTCATAAGTTTCGGTTCTGGTTCCATTTTGTCCTTCGCTTTTTATATACGAAGTACCTTTAGCTACCGTGTTATCCTCTACAGTTTCAGTAGAAAATGGAATTTCAATCTCTTTAGTTTCTGTTTCTAATTTAAGCTCCAAGCCTACAAGTTCGGAAAAATTACTAATCTTTTTATTCTCTTGTCCAGTGTAAGCTGAATTTTTCGATTCAATGTTGTCGTTTTGCACTACAGTAATAGCGCCAGTGCCAATAATACTCGCGATAAATAATATAGTGGTAATGATTTTAGATTTAGTTGTCATTTCTTCTATAGACTTTCTTACAGTGATTGATAAATGCATCAAAATTTTTGAATTTTCCATTTGATTTGTAAAATTCTTCTTTTGTTTTATCAAAATTATTGCCTAAACTTCCTATTTCTAGAAAAACTGGGTCTTTAGTTATATCGGAATCCCTATCTTCAAATAACCAAATAAACTCACGCAATTTTTCTTTATTTGGCCACTTATTATATTTCTTATAAAACTCTATTGTCAGTTCTATAGCTTCTTCGAGCTGCTTACTTAGCCGTTTCTTCCTATATTCTTCTATAGAATAAATCACTCGAGCTGGATTGCCTGCCACTACTACATTATCTGGTATATCTTTCGTTACTAGTGAATTCGCCCCAATTACGACATTATTCCCGATACTGACTCCGCCCATTATAGTACTTTTTACGCCAATAAACACGTTGTCCCCTATTTTGACTTTTTTTGCAGCCCCTAGGATTTCACCGTTCAATACTTTTAACACGCTCCAACTATAGTCGTGTGTAAGGATTGTTACACCACTAGTAATTCTAACATGGTTGCCAATTTCAATTAGCCACGGTCTGGTCTCATCTATAACCACACTCGACAAAGGTCTATAAATTATGACATCATCACCAATAGTGCAACCAATCTTTTTTAGATAGTTGATGTAACTTTTAGAGCCTCTAACCATTTTAAGATATTTTTTCATTTCTTATCCATTCTATTACTAATCCCTCGAGAACAAATCGCGAGTGTAGATTTTTTCGGAGACGTCGAAGAGGTCGGATGAAAAACGATTCGCGAGAATAAGCGAGCTGGTAGTTTTAAATTCGTCAATGTCGTTAATGACTGGGCAACCGTTAAATTCTGGTTCGTTTAAAGCTGGCTCATAAATTACAACTTCTTTCCCTTCCGCTTTAATTAAGCGAATAATATCTTGGATTGCAGAAGAGCGGAAATTGTCCGAGCCGGATTTCATAGTTAATCTGTAAATTCCAACAACGTTCGGGTTTTTCGATAAAATGTCGTTCGCGATAAATTCTTTTCGAGTGTCGTTAGATTTTACGATTGCTTCAATTAAGTTTTGCGGGACGTTCGAGTAATTCGCGAGTAGCTGTTTCGTGTCTTTTGGAAGACAATAACCACCATAGCCGAACGATGGATTATTGTAGTGAGTGCCGATTCGAGGATCGAGCGATACGCCCTCAATAATGCTTTTTGTATCAAGGCCTTTTGAAGTGGCGTAAGTGTCAAGCTCATTAAAGTAAGCAACGCGAAGTGCAAGATAAGTGTTTGCAAAAAGTTTCACAGCTTCAGCCTCGGTACTGTCCATAAATAAAACTGACGCATCTTCTCTTAAGGAAGCATTTTTCAAAAGTTCTGCAAATTGTTTTGCTTTTTCAGATTCAGATCCAATAATAATACGAGATGGATAAAGGTTATCATAAAGCGCTTTTCCTTCGCGAAGAAATTCAGGAGAGAAGAAAATATTTTCGATGTTATATTTCTTACGAACGCCTTCAATAAAGCCAACTGGAATGGTCGATTTTACAACCATTGTGATTGATGGATCGTTCATGCTGATAACTTTCTTTATGATATCTTCAACGGAAGATGTGTCGAAGAAGTTTTGTTTTTCGTCGTAATTTGTTGGAGTCGAAATGACGACAAAGTCAGCGTTTTCGAACGCATCTTTATAATCGAGAGTCGCACGGAGGTTTAGATTTCTTTCGCCGTTTTTCGCTTCGAGAAAGTATTTTTCAATATATTCATCTTGGATTGGCGAAATAAGCTCGTTTAACATCCGAACTTTTTCCGGGACAATATCGAGAGCTACGACCTCATTATTTTGGCTGAGGAGTGTAGCAAGTGACAACCCAACATAACCTGTACCCGCAATTGCGATTTTCATATTAACTCTATCAGAGATATTTCTATTATTATATCTTATTTTTTAGTTTTTGTCAATAGTGCGTTCTGAAAGAATATATTCTTTAGTGGTATGTATAACCTGCAATTTATATATTTTATATTTAATAACCCATAAATCACCCAATATAGAATTATTTGCATAGAGCACCATCCAAGATCGGACGTATTTACAAAAATGCTTACCAACATAGCTACTACATATGCTATAAATGATTTAGCTAGCGTCTCTAGCCATACATGTAAACTATCTTTCAAACTTATTTCTTTCCATACACATATAGTCTGGAAAAGCATAACTGCTATTTCCGCAACAATAGTTCCAATGCACGCTCCATAACTCCCTACTACTGGTATTAACATCAAATTTACTATGAGATTTAGCAATGCCCCTAGCACAACCGACCATACATATATTTTATCTTTTCCCATTGGTATAAGATATTGCATCCTAATGACATTAGCAAAAGATATAATTGGCAAAGTAATACTCAGCAATATAGAAATTACAATAGTTTTATCATAACCTGGCCCGAGATAGATTGGTATAATGGTAGACATAGATATAATGAAGAAAAATATAATTGGAATTGTGATAA
This sequence comes from Candidatus Saccharimonadota bacterium, assembly GCA_017432305.1. Taxonomy (GTDB): domain Bacteria; phylum Patescibacteriota; class Saccharimonadia; order Saccharimonadales; family Saccharimonadaceae; genus Nanosyncoccus. The sequence continues at coordinate 47,771 of JAFRJK010000008.1, read as the reverse complement.
ATAGCACAAACTTAATTGATTCATTAATATAATTTTTTACTTTTTTTGTATCTTCTGATACGCTGGTCACTCTTGGCAACATTACGGTACCTAATGCCGTTATTATTGTTAACGGAATACTGTTTATTTTTTCAGCATATTCATATAACCCTACTTCGTTTATATCTGACATGAAACCAATCATGACTTTATCCATGATTTTGTACAAGCTAATTGCAACGACTGGCACAAATAAAATAACTAATGGCTTAATATGCTTGCTTATATCAGAAAAACAAATTCTAGTTCTTTTAACATATTTAGCTAGAAAAGGCCATAATACTACTTGACTAGCTAACGCCGTAATCGCCATTATAAATGTATATATCCAAATATCATTTGCGTTTCTTACTAATAAAAATATAGACACACAACTAATGATTTTTAAGACCAAACTTCGGATAGTTATCGTCTTAAAATCTTCCATCCCGTAGAAAAACCAGTTTATGTCAAATGCTGCCGATATAATAAAAATTGATTGCACAGCTAATATATTCCTATATTGTTGGTCACAAAACATTAAAAGGCCTAAAAATAGGAGAAACATTACGGAGCCGAGAAAAATCTGGATTGAATGTATTTCAAAAAAAGTCTTGCTCAATTTATCTTCATTTTTTTTAACCTTAGCAATTGTCCGACTCCCATAATTATTTACGCCCAACATAGTAAAAAGCATGAAATAGTAAGCGATAGAGTACGTAAATGAATACGTCCCCATACCGTCAGGCCCCAAAGTTCTAGACAAAAATGGTGCTAGAATAATTGGAATAACGACTGATATGATCTGAAATAATATATTATAAATGAAATTCTTGCGCACGTTACTCATTTTTTGACCCCCTCAAATATATCCCGTATCCTATCAATAGCCATAAGGCTGAGTTTTTCCATATATCATTTGAGAAAAACAGTATCGGTATAGTAATTGAAACTAAAAATAGAACAGTTATGTTTTGTGCTTCAGTCTGTTTACCTTTTTTAGTCAAGCTAACTATTGCATAGATAATAATAAACATTGGGTATGTTGCAATAATAAGGCCGCAATCTTGCATAAGTTGTAGGAATAAATTGTGGGGATATAAATATAGTTCATTGCCATATAACCTCGCAGTAGATCCAAAACCGTTACCAAATATCGGGTTCTTACTTATCCATTCTATAGACTGGCTCCATAATTCAGCCCTACCATTTAATATATCACTTGACTCTGAAAGATGTTTGGTTTTGATAAAGATACCTGCCTGTCCGCCTGCGTTATCCCCAATAATATTTGAAACTGCGCTTATAATGCTACTAGCGTTCAACATTATGGTCGTCAGAACAGAAAATAGTAGTATAGCAACTAGTAGGTATGTCTTTTTATTAGCTTTTTGTTTTATATATAGTAATATGACAAAAAAGATAAAAACTGCAACAACTAGCCAAAATCCCCTAGTGGCCGTAAGGGCAACTCTGACACAATAATATATATTTAACAGGCAACCTAGTATTGTAAACTTATCTAATTTCTTTCTGTAATATATTATATATATGAAGGTAGCAATTATGGATGGAATAAAGCTATATGTGCTATACATATCTGCTTGGTTCAAACCTACATTTTCGAGCTCCAACATACTATCTGTTGCAAAGAATAGAGGAATCGACAAAACCATTATATTCTTAAGGACATTCTGAATATTAAATTCTTGTTGTGAGACCAACAGAGGGACGAGAATATAGAAGCCAAATTGAGCTAACGAATAATCTACTCCAGTGTAGAAAAATAGTGAAGCAGCCAATACCAAAAATAAACTAACTGCAAGAAATATGCTAGAAGCTTTTATTCTATTTTTTGGTCGCGAAAAGCAGTATAATAATAGAAGAACCATTAGTGCTACCGCAATGAACGATGATGCTATATTAGACTCCACCAAGAAAGCACTTCTAAAAAATACTAGAATAGCTGGTGTCATAAGGGTTAATGAGATAATGACGTCATTAAGCTTTTTGGGATTTAATATAGAACTAATCTTTATCATTTTTTATCTCCTTAATAAAAAGCTTGGCATCTACTGGCAATGGTACACTTAATGATCTAAAACTCTTAATTATTTCGTTAGCTCTCTTAACTATGAAAGTGTTTGCTATTCTCATCTTTGTCATAATGACTATGAGAAAATCCTTCGGAGATAGCCTTAACGCTCTTTTAATATTGCTGAATGTCAATTTATAGTACAACAACTCCGTCTTTAATAAAAAGTATTGCATTTTGGAATAAAATATTTTTCTTTCATTTTTTGATAAGGCATTAATTTCATTCTCAAACTTCGTTATGTAATATTCTTCGTTTTCTTTATATTTTGGGTAGCTAGGCACATTACAAATATCATTTTCCGATTTTATTATGCCAATTTCTCCTATGTATGTAGTCGTAAATTTTTCATAAAATCTAATCATATATTCCAAATCTTGATGCCTAATGAATTTTTCGTCGAATAGTCCAGTTTCATCAACAGATTTTTTAGTTAAGAATATATTACTCCCGCTTCCAATAAACATTGCATTTAGCAAAATGTCTTTCCAGCAATTACCTGCTTTTCTTACTTTGACTATGTAGTTGGGTGTTAGTTTACTATTGCAAATGGCCACATCCATAAATACACCGTCATATTGTTTTTTATTATCTAACGCTTTTACACATTTAACAATGCGATTCGGCAACATTAAATCGTCATCGTCGTGAAAACATACAAAATCACCCTTGGCTGCCCTGATCCCAGTGTTGCGTGAAGCTGCACCGTTACTATTTTTTTTATGTGTTATATATATAATCCGATCATCATGAAAGCCAGAGACTATTTCCTGAGTTTTTTTCTGGGAAATTGTATTAATTCCATTATCATCAACTACAATAATTTCTATATTTTTATAGTTCTGTGACAAAACAGTTTTCAATGACCTATAAAGATATTTTTCACCACGATATGTAGGAATGATTACTGATACTTTTTTCATATTTTTATCACTCCTCTATTCTTCAATATATTGTAGCTCTTAAGGATTTTGATCCCTGAATTGGCTCCGAAAAATTTGACAGATATTTTAGCTAACTTTACTTTGAAATTTAGATCGTAATTAAGCAGATGCAGGTTATCGTTAATCCATTGTTTTTGTTTGTTGGTAGTATTATTGTCATTACTAATAGCAAGCAAAATCACATACTGGTAAGCAAGGTAGTTATAATAAATATTGCGGTAATCAGTATCCGAGTATTCTATAGACATCCATTTGTCAATAATTTTTATCAAACTGCTGATATTTTTATGTTTAATACTACTAGAAATAGACCCCCTTCTTTTCTGTCTGTAGTTATAAAAGATGTCATTTGTAGCGACAATTTTTGAAGCTCTATCATAAAGTTTTAGACTAAAATCTATGTCTTCAGACAACAAGCCTTCTTCGAAATTAATATGGTTATTTTTTATTAGGTCTAATCTAATCATTTTGCTCCATGCACTAATATTGAGCGTATCCCTCTTAACCATATTCTTATATTCGTTCCTAATGTCTTGAAACTCTTTAGTAACATTTTTTTTACTTGGCTTATAATTATTATTGTTAAAATAGTAATTATACCTGAAGAATAATATATCGGAATCACTTCTAGATATTGTCTCTACCATTCTTTCTACAGCTATCGGCGATGTAAGGAAATCGTCGGAATCAACATATAAAATATATTTACCGCTAGCGTGTTTGGTACCAGTATTTCTCGCTGAGCTAAGCCCATTGTTCCTTTGGCTAATAAGCTTTATCCTTTTATCCTTATATTTTTTGATATAAGATAATGATTTGTCCTTTGACCCATCATTTACAATGATGATTTCTAAATTGTTATAAGTTTGAGAAATTATCGACTCTAAACATTCGTCTATATATTTTTCAACATTGTATACCGGAATGACTATACTAACTAATGGTTTATGTAAATTATATATTTTATAATTTTTTTCTTTCACTTCGTTAAAACTATATTTTAAAGCACTGCGTGAGATTTTTCGATATGGATCAATACCCCACCTCGTATCAATAATTTTATTTTTAAAGTCTTCTTCGTCACCTTTAGAAATCAGGAAACCTTTAGAACTTTTAACGATATCTCTATTCCCGCGACAATCCGTAGCGACGATTCTTAAGCCGGCGTATACCGATTCAATAAGATTAACCGGGAGACCTTCGCGTTTACTAGCAGAAACTGCGACATCCGAAATATGCAAAAGCTCTGGAATATCACTGCGCGTTCCGAGAAAATGCACGTTCTTTTCAAGTTTGTATTTTTTCACGAGTTTTTGGAATCTACCGCTATTTTCGTCCGGACCAACAAGAAGAAGGTGATATCTTTTATCTTCTTTTACTAATTTACTAGTAACTCTAATTAGAAGTCCTTGGTTTTTATTTGTATCAAGACGTCCAACACTAATCATCACGAAATCATCATCTTTTAGTTTCAAAGATTTTCGAAGAGCAGCATATTGTTTTTTTGTGAGTTTTTTATTGAATTTCTTTTCGTCAACGCCGACACCTGGGACGTATTCGATATCATGGCAGCGTTTTTCAAACTTTTTCTTTGCGCGCTCAAAATCTTCATCATTAATCGTGATGAGAGTGTCGGTATATTTTGCGAGATGCTTTTCGACTGGGTAGAAAAGGAGCCAATTTTTTAACGGTGCACCTTTATAAAAATGAAAACCGTGCGCGGTATAAATCACGCGAGTTCCAGCTTTTCTCGCTTTTTTCGCAGCAAGACGTGCCACCACCCCACCCATCGGGGTATGGCAGTGAACAATATCGTACTTTTCGGCGTTTATAATCTTTTTTAGCTCTCGAATCGCCTTTAAATTAGAAAGCCTAACGGGCTGCGTCTTATCGGAAGTTTTATCTTAGAATCACAATATTTTATTGGTTTATCGGTGTTTGTTGCAACATGAACTTCGTAATTTTTATCTTTAAACATTTTAAGGTATGGCAAATGAAACAGTTCGATATGGGAATCGACCGTAGCAACAAATAAAACCTTCTTTTTCTCCCCTGTTTTCACTTCAACAAAAAACCTTAATTTATTCTTATATTATAGCATAAAACAGAGAAAAAGGCAATAGAAATACCCTGTTTTTGTGAATATGTAAAGTGGGTATTTTAGGCACAAAAAGAGCCCTCGCGGGGCTCTTTTAAAGTTTAAGCTTCTTTTTTGTCTTCAGCTGGTTTTTCTTCAGCTTTTGGTTCTTCTTTAACCTCAGCTGGAGCTTCTTCCTTCGGTGCTTCAACCTCTGCGGTTTCCTCAACTGCTTCGGCGACTTCTTCTTCAGGAAGAGTGTTAACCGCGAGGCGGTCGAAATCTTTATTCGAGAGACGTGCAGATTTACCAGAGCGTTCGCGGAGGTAAGTAAGGTTCTTACGGCGAACTTTAGCGCGTTTTGTAACTTCAATTTTTTCGACTAACGGGCTGTGAATTAAGAAAGATTTCTCAACACCAACACCGGAAGCGATTTTACGGACGGTAATACGAGCCGTGTGGGAATCTTTTCGGTCAGTACGAATAACGACACCTTCGAAAACCTGTGAACGGAACTTATTGCCTTCCTTAATCTTTTGGGTAACCTTGACTGTGTCACCAGAACGAACGTCAACAACAGCGTTCTTTTTCTGGGCATCGCCAATTTTCTTTAAGATAGAAAAACTCATTATATTAACCTTTATTATTTAAACTTATCCTATTTTAACATACTTTTACTTATCTGACAAGGGGTCTTTCCCTATTATTTATCGATGTGGCGCATCGAGAGGCTTAAGCGGCCTTTATCATCGATCGCTTCGAGGCGAACTTTCACTTCTTGGCCGACTTTAAGAGCATCTTCAACCTTGTCGAGACGTTTGTCTGAAATCTGGGAAATGTGGAGCATCCCGTCGACTCCAGGGAGAATGTTCACAAACGCACCAAATTCTTTAATCGAAACGACTGTACCGGTATAAACTTTTCCGACTTCCGGTTCTTCGACGAGGCCTTTAATCCAGTTAAGGGCTTTTTCGATCGATTCGTTGTTCGAGCTGCTAATCGTCACGAGTCCGTCGTCATCAATATCGACAGTTGCGCCGGTTTCGGTCGTGATTTTATTAATCATTTCACCACCTTTTCCGATGATTGCGCCGATTTTATCCGGTTTTACTTGTAATTTCTCGATGCGTGGAGCATATTCAGAAATACTTTCTTTCGGAGCAGGAATAACAGAAAGCATATGATTTAAGATGAACATACGGCCATCGTGGGACTGTTTAATCGCCTTTTCGAGGATGTCGACTGGGAGACCGTGGACCTTCATATCCATTTGGAGAGCGGTGATACCTTCGGTTGTACCGGTAACTTTAAAGTCCATATCGCCAGCGAAATCTTCTGCGTCCATAAGGTCAGTAAGGACATATGCCTTATCGATATCCTTTTCAGTAATGTTAGTTCCGGCTGGAACGTCGACCATGAGCCCCATTGCAACACCAGAAACTGGGCGTTTCAAAGGAACGCCGGCATCCATAAGAGCCATACAAGATGAACAAGTTGCAGCCATCGAAGTCGAGCCATTTTGAGACATGATTTCGGTGACGGAACGAATTGCGTATGGGAAATCTTCTTTCGATGGGAGAACTGGAAGAAGTGCACGTTCAGCAAGGTAACCGTGACCGACTTCACGACGTCCAGGAGAACCTAAACGAGAACATTCACCAACGGTGTAGCCAGGTGCATTATAGTGGTGCATATAGCGGCGTTCACCATCAGTAACTTCCATTGTGTCGACAATTTGTGCAAAGGAAAGTGGAGCGAGCGTTACGATATTCATAGCTTGGGTTAAGCCACGAGTAAAAAGGCTCGAACCGTGAACGCGAGGAAGAATTCCAGTTTGGGAGCTTAGAGTTCTAACTTCAGTAGTTTTACGACCGTCCGGACGGACGCCATCTTCGATAATTGCACGACGGACTTCGTGGTGAACGGCAAGTTCGAAGGCTGCATCATATTCAGCTTTAAGACGAGCTTCGTAATCCGCGATTTTTTCTTCGTCAGTTTCGCCTTCGCCGAGCTTTAACGCAAATTCGGCATCCATTTCAGCCATTAATTCATCACAAATTTTCTTCCGTTCAAGAACGTTTCCACGAATCTTCGTTCCCTGTTTGCCGTCAGAACCTTTAAACTTTTCGAGAGTCCACTCATCGACGGTTTTTTGGATTTCAGGATCCGGGAGGATGAGTTTATATTCTTTTTCTTCCACGCCAATTTTTTCGCGAAGTTCTCTTTGTAATTTAAGGGCAGGTTGCGCATTTTCAACAGCCCAACGCATTGCGTCGATTATTACATCTTCTGGGACTTCGTTTGCACCAGCTTCGACCATCACAACTTTTTCATCTTTGACGGCGACAACGAGGTCGAGATCGGAAGCTTCGCGTTCTTCAGGAGATAAGAAAGCCTTAAATTCGCCGTTAATTCGACCAATACGAAGGCCTGCGACCGGGCCGTCGAACGGAACGCCAGCGTTAAGAAGGGCGCTCGATGCAGCAAGCATACCGATGACGTCAGGACGGAAAGTCGGATCCATCGAGAGGACAGTCGCGACGACTTGGACCTCTTGGCGATAGCCCTTCGGGAAGAGCGGACGAATCGGGCGATCGATAAGACGACCGATTAAAATCGCTTCATCAGCAGGTTTTCCTTCACGTTTGATGAATTTAGAGCCAGAAATTTTCCCAGCTGCGTAGAATTTCTCTTCATAATCGATAGAGAGCGGGAAGAAATCTTGGACTACCGGTTTATCAGAGACAACGACTGAACCGAGGACGGTTGTGTCGCCGTAAGTAACGAGGACCGAGGAAGTCGTTCGAAAACCAACGCGGTTTACCTCTAAAGTCAATTTTTTACCACAAAAATCAGTGGAAACCGAGAGAGTCTTTTTCCCAGTTGGATTAATTATTTCCATGAAAAATTACCTTTCTTGGGAAAACACCAGATATTTAAGGTCGAAAAGCTCTTTTTCAAGCTCGTCGGCATTAGGTATCCGCCGTCTTCCCACTTAAATGATACTTCTATTCTAGCATATTTTTGAGGATTTTTCTAGATGAAGGGGCGATTTTTTTCAAAAAAACAGGGGTGTGCTTATGCTTATATTGACTTTTTTGACGATTTGTGGTAAAATAGATATATGGGGGTCTTGGTGGTTCTTGACCCTTGTCTCAGTTGTAATGCACACTACAATTGGGAGGTTGCAAAGATAGGGCTTACCAGCCCGTAGCACATTTCACGAAAGGATGAAAGTCTATGAGTTCATCAAATTCTGTGGCCAATAAGGCCAAAACGAAGGTCTCTAAGGGGACAGACTCTCAGGAAGGGAGAATTTTAGTTGCTGGTCCGTTACCGATCAACCTTGAGGTTAGAAACTTTAACCTTAAAGATCTGGAGCTTGAAGCTAACATAATTAATGGATTATGGCTTCCGATCAGAAAACAGGTTCGGCTGACGGAGAATGTCGATATCGTCCTGACTGTTAATAAGTTCAAGGACGAGAAAGTTGACAAGAACGGTAATCCCGTAACGGTAGAGAGGAAAAATGGGGAGCTTTCCACCGTTAAGATTCCTGGGATTAGGTTTCGTTTCATGACGTCGATGATATACGACGATTTTAATGAAACGGAGCTTGATGAAGAAGACCTTAAGAAGGGTCAACAGCCTTCGGTTTATCAGGAGCTGACTCTCAGAGAAGGCGTCGAGGAGGACATTGTTAAAGTCCAGAACGATGCCGAGAAAGTACGCATGCGTTATATTTTGAAAGACAAATATAAAAAGGCGTACAAAGAACAGCTCGAGAAACTGAGTAAAGGTAGCAAGTTGAAGAAGATGGTTCGGGAAATGAAGGTCCCGACAAATGATATTGCCACAATTACCACGGAAACAGCAGTATCGATTTTCAGACAGAAACTCTTATGCTACATTCAGGTTATGAATGAGAATAAGAGAGCGGCAGGTTTCACGCCGCAGTTAGACCCTAAGGTCTTAAAACTGTCTTACGACAGGATTTAAGATAAACCTCTTTGTGGTTTGAGCACTTAGTGCAAATTGCGGAGAGGATCCAAAGTTTTTCATCCTAGGGAAAGGTCGCTCGCAGTTTAGCGGCCTTTTTCAATGCTAAAATTTAGCGAGTCAAAAATCCTCGGGTTAAGACCGAGGATTTTCTTCTGCCAACCAAGTTTTAGATTACCTTAAAGCCGAGTTGGTGATTATAATCCGAGATTCTATTTTCGAAGACCGAGCTTTGCAACAGTTTTCTTATAAGTTTCGAAATCAGTTTTTTCGAGATACTTTAAGAGCTTTTTGCGACGTCCGACCATTTGCATAAGTCCGCGACGAGCCATAAAATCGTGCTTGTTTTCCTTAACGTGCTCAGTTACTTCCTTAATCCTTTCGGTAAGGATCGAAATCTGAACCTCAGGAGAACCGACGTCTTTTTTAGAACGCGCGAGCTTTGAAATAGCTTTCTCTTTGTTCTCTTTTGTAATCATGTACCCGATTATACCACTGAGTTGTGGAAAAATCAAGAGTAGGATAACCTTGAGCGATTCCGAGCGTGAGAGTTCGGAGTGAGATCATTTATTCATATATTCGTCGAGCGGGATTGCGTCGTCGACGGAATAGTCGGCGATTTTTGTTCGGCGAAGAGTGGTGAGATAGGCGCCGGTTCCGAGTAATTTTCCGATATCTTCGCCGAGAGTGCGGATATAAGTACCACTTGAAACGTGAGTTTTAATTTTTAGCTCTGGGTAAGTATAGTCGAGGATTTCAATTTTATAGACCGTAACTTTTCGAGTTGGAGTTTCGACTTCTTTCCCTTCCCTTGCGAGCTGGTATGCGCGCTTTCCATTTATTTTCACAGCAGAGAAAGCTGGGACTTTTTGGTCGATTTCGCCGGTTAGTTTTTCAAGGACGATTTTAATTTCGTCGAGTGTTGGGACTTTATCTGAGGTTTTTGTGATTTCACCTTCGATATCTCCAGTCGCGGAAGTTTTTCCAAGAAGAACCGTTGCTTCATATTCTTTGTCTTTTTTCAAAAATTCGTCCGATTTCTTCGTTGCACGTCCAGCTAAGAGAATTAAAAGCCCCGTCGCAAAAGGGTCAAGCGTGCCGGTGTGCCCGACCTTAACTTTTTTACCTTCGCGGTCACGTAGTTTTCTGCGAACGCGCGCAACCACGCCGAAACTCGACATACCCTCCGGCTTATCGATTAAAATTATTTCTTCCATTTTAATATTCTACATTATTTTTAAACCACTTCGAAAATCCGTCGTAGCTTTTATAATATTCGGCATCCTCATCTGAGTCGTAGCGAAGATATTTTACGATTTCTCCTTCTTTTACAATAATAACGGATGGGAAATATTTTACCGTATTAAAAATCATCGTTTCTTTTGCATAGTCCGAAGTCAAGTAATAAAAACTCAAGGAATTTTCTTTTTGAAAATCGTGGACGTAAGACTTAAATTCCGCGGTACTACCCTCACAAATCGGAAGTGAAACATAAATGACGAAGGATTTTTTATTTTCGATTAAGTTGTTTAGGAAGCCGTTTACATCTTCGGTTTCTTTCGCGATTTCAATTTGCTTTCCATCGGTTCCGACATATTCACGATCTAAAGTCGTGACAACTTCGGGAGGATTTAGAGGTTTTTCATTAGAGTTTCTATCAAAAATTTTCCAAAGCGTAAAACCAAGTGCCACAAGAAAAACTAGAGCGACTATCCCGAAGATGAATGGTTTTTTCTTGGTCATTTAGACCTCGTGAAGAGTTTTAAAATCAATTGTATGATAATTTAAGCGCCAGAAAGCGTAAGTGTCGGCACCGCTGATTGTCATTTTTATGTCGATTTTATTGTTCCCCTCGTAGTACCAATAGCCACCGACATTATAGATTTTATTTTCATCCCAACCAAGACCAACGAGAAGTTTTTTCGTCATTCCAGCATAACCGCCACCACCACACATAAGGAAGATATTTTTATTTTTCGGGAAGAGATCCTCGAGGATTGCCATTGATTCTTTATAGTTTGGTTGGCAAGTTTCGGTCACTTTATTGCAGTTAAAGAGCGTTTCGCCAGAATAAGATTTTCCAACTTCCTCTGGGAGATTTTCAGGAGTCATTAGATATGGGAGAGAGACGACTTCGAAGCCTTTCACGATTCCAGAAATATAAGAATCGCCGTCAATTTTTTCGTAATTTGCTTCGTCCTTTAGCATACGCATATCACGATAGACTGAGTCGGAGCGACCGAGATAATTATCAATAGTTTTTTCGTTGATGTTTTTATCAATTCCAAGTTCGCCACGCATACCTTCGGAAAGTTCCGGAGCTGGGAGAGCTGGGATAGCGCTAAGAGATGCTAGCGCGCGACAAATTTCTAGGGCTGTAACAAAAATAATTACTAGGCCAAGTGCGACCGTAATAATAATTTTAAAGCCGATTTTTGGAATTGAAACACGTTCAGAAGTAGCGCAATTTTCGCACTTACATTTTTCGCATTTGTAATTCTCACATTTCTTAGTTTTTTTCATGAAAAATCCTCCGTTTTCTATATTATATCATTTCGGAGGACTTTTTTATTCCGCTTTTGGTATTTGGAACGAATTTGTATCAATATTTGGGGCTGGAGGAGGTGGAAGTTCGATGTTTACATCAGAATTTGGGACTTCGATTGGTTGTGGTACCGGGGTGGAATGGGCTGGGGCTGGAATTGGTGGGACTGTTGGGGGAGTGGTTGGGTTAGGAGCTGGAGTAGATGGAACAGGTGCCGGAGTAGTAGCAGCACTAGGATATTGAACGCTTGGAATGGTCGAAGCTTCAGGGACCTGAGATGGAACTTCCGGAGCGGCGGCTAGGGCTGGATTTGCGAGCGGACGATTTGCCTCAGAGAGAACTTGATCAATCATCGAGCCGTAATCTGGCTCTTCCGGAACTGGTTCAGCGACGTTTTGAGCCATCACGTTACCTTGAGAAGAGATAATCTCTGGCATTTTTTCGGTTTTATCTTCAGCTGCAGAAACTGGAGAAGGTGGGTTTAGAATCGCGTTCATTGTAGCTTGGATATCATCTTGGCTAGATTGGCCAGGAAGGCGCATAGTGTCGGAAGTGACTGGAGAAGGTGCTTTTTGGATTGGCTCAGTTTTAATCGGAGTAGATGGAGCCTCAAGACCTTCGGCGCCAGCTGGTTCAAGTGACGGAGCTGGTTTTTTAGGGGTTGAAGATGGAGTGCCAACAAGGACCGGATTCGGAATCGGAGCGGTCGAGGTTGAGGTTGGAGCTGGTTGTGGTTGCGGAGTCGGCAAAGTTGGAGCCGGGATAAGCGGATTTTGGGCTAGAGTTGGTTGCGCCGGAGCTGCCGGGGTTGCTGGTTTTGGCGTTGCGGCGACCGGTTTCGGAGCCGGGGCTACTGGCTTTGAAGCTGGAGTTGGTTGCGCCGGAACAGTTGGAGCTACGGTAGCTGGTTTCGGAGCCGGGGCGATAGGCTTAGGTGTGGTAGATGCTACTGGAGTGGTTGGAACAACAGGTTTAGGTGTCGGTGCTGGAGCAGGAGTCGGTTCTGGCTCTGGTTGCATAATGTTGCTTGAAATAAGTTGTTGGTCTGCACCAGCTTGCATAAGTTTTGAAGAAAGTGCCATCGTTTCAGAGGTAGTGCGAGCATTGCTAAAGCGGTCAGTTGAAGCAACAATACCGGTAAGTAGAGCGGTTGCGGTGGCTTGGTCGAATTCCTCGAGGCCTAATCTTTCCGCTAAAATTGCAATCATTTCACAAACGGACGACATCGATGGATCGCTCCACTCGAGCTCAGCAAAACGGCCAGCAGCATTCGTTGTAATATTAATCGCGGTTGCATCGTGCATGATGCGACCATATTCCGAAAGAGCAGCGTCGATTGCTTCGCCGGACTCGACATCAATTGCGACGACTAAATCGACGTTAAAGTCGCCTTGTGAAAATTCGAGATCCTTATCGGTAATAGTAGTTTTATATGGGGTGATATAGACTTTTACAAAGTCACCTTCAATCTTATAGCGAAGATGGTCGGCTTTATCTTTATTTAGGGCAATAATAAAATCTTGGAGGGAGTTTGTATTTTTTTCGAAAGTTTCGTCTGGTTTTAAGAATTCAAGAGCATTTGGGGTTTCGCCAGAATAAATTGCCGTAACGTGCTTCCCAATTTTGTTTAAAATCATCGTGAGGCCAATCGCGGCAGAAATTTCATCAACACTCGGATCCTTACTTAAAGCAACCAAAATATTTTCGCAGGATTTTACCTTTTCTGCGACTTTTTCGACAGTTTTATTAATCGGATTTTCGGTTGTTTCGTTTGGCATTTTTGTTTTTGACCTTTACACTTTATACATTAGCATAATGTAAGAGATTTTGCAACACTTTTATCATAAATTTTTAAGTCGCAAAATGTAAGTTTCGAGCACAGGCCAAGGATTGTTTGAAAAATTCGTCGTTTTAAGGAGAATGTCGATTTTTGAAAGCTCTTTTATTGCGGATTTTTTACGAGTTTTCAGAGCGCTCGTCGTCCAAGCACCGACCATCATGTATGGGTCTTCAGTTTCTTCGGCTTTTTTAAGCATGGTGTAAGCTTTTTTCGGGTCGATTAGAGCGGTAGAAAAGATATTAAAAGCGAGAAAGCGGTCGATTTTTTCAAGTTTTTCAAACTCTTTCACGTCGACTTTTTTCGATTTCTTTAGATTTTTAAAACTCGTCCAATTCCCGTTGATTTTATCTTCTAGAACGATGATTTCGTGCGGAGTTCCTTCATATTTTTCAAGTTCGTCGAAGAGCTCTTTCTTTTCGCTAAGGCCTTTTATTAAAATTTTTCGAGCGTCGGCATCGAAAAGCGAAGTTCCGAGAAAAAGTGTCGGGAGGTCGTTTAGACTTAAATTTTCAGCGTCGACTACTTCGTAATTTTCGCCCAAGATTTTTTTCGCGGATTTTTCGGCATTTAGGCGGTCTTCGCCATAGAAAATATGAATCATTTTCGCTCCTTTTCGACGAGTTTTTGGCAGTTCGGGCAAATATGAGTTCCACGTCCAGCAACACGAATTTTTATAATTTCAGCTCCACATTTTTCACAAGGTTCGCCTTCACGCCGAAAAACTTTCGCAAAAAGCCTCAAGTAATCACCTTTTGTCCCGTCTGCCTTTACATAAGTTTTCATCGTCGAACCACCAGAGTTAATGCTCGCTTCCATCACAGACTTAGCCCCTTCGAGGAGCTTTCTAATTTCAGCTTTCGTCAGGCTCCCAGTTTTGCGTTTTGGATGGATTTTTGCGTAAAAAAGTGCTTCGTCGGCATAAATATTTCCGAGCCCAGCAATGACTTTTTGGTCTAAAATTGTCGCTTTTATCGGTGCAGATTTGTGACGCATTAAGTTTTCTTCAAATTCTTTTTCGCTCATTTCCCAAGGTTCTTTTGCGAGTGATTTGATGAATTTGTCGTTTTCTACTTCTAGAGTTTCAAGGACTTTAATAAAACCAAATTTTCGTTGGTCGTTAAAATAGAGTTTTCCGTTTTCGAGCTCAAAAATCACGCGAGTTTGGTTATCGGGAAGTTCGTTTAAAAATGAGTCGGTCGGGTGACCACCAGCAAAAGAATCGTTAGTACTTTTCGAACCGGTTTTTCGGAAAATGAGTTGACCGGTCATACGAAGGTGGACCATCATTGTAATGCCATTCTCGAGGTCGAGAAGGAGCGCTTTCCCTTTTCGGCGAAAAGCCTTGATTTTTTGGCCTTCGACGAGTTCTTTCGGGCCAATAAAAGATTTGCCACAAAGAACTTCTACCTTTGTGATTTTTGCATTTTTAATAAAACTCTCAAGCCCACGACGAATTGTTTCAACTTCCGGCAACTCTGGCATAAGTCTATTATAACAGATACGGAGATAAAACCAACTCCTCCAAAAATCCAATAGAACACTAATAAATAAAGTAATCCTATATTAAAATAAGCTCCGTTGGATTTTTGGAGGGGTGGGGGTTATGTTCCAGAACAGCTAGGTCGGATTTGGGGTAGAGACGATATTGGGCGATGGTGGACGTCTATTGCTAGTTCAGATGAAAATGCGGCATACTTAAATACACGCATGCAAATAGTAGGCGGAGTACATACAACTGCTATTTTACCTAACGCTGGGTACTTACGGGGATGGGGATTTAATATTCGTTGTGCAACGGATGAATTCTCCGGCTCCTTTCATTAAATCTCCTGGTATCCATATAGCTCCTGTACGGCTATTATCTACCATAGTATGGAGATCATTAGCATAAATAGCTCCGTCATAGCCTAAGCCTCTCAATGTAGCGAAATGAGCAGTGGTATTCCGGCCCATAATCTGACCGAAACTACGATAATAAATCCCACCCCTCCAAAAATACTACAGAGCAAGAAAAAGCCTCCGTTAGTCGGAGGCTTAGTTTTATTTCTTAGCGGTAGCTTTTTTAGTTGCAGTCTTTTTTGGAGCAGCTTTTTTTGCTGGAGCGGATTTTTTAGCGACAGTCTTCTTTGCTGGAGCTTTCGAAGCAGCTTTTGTAGCTGGCTTCGTCGCCTTTTTAGCTGGTTTAACGTTTTTCGCTTTTGCGATTTTAGCGAGCGCAGCTTTTCGGCGAGATGCGGTATTTTTCTTAATTAGACCTTTTTTCGCAGCTTTATCATATTCAGATTGTGCTTTAGAAAGATTCTCGGCAGTCGGTTTCGCTTTGAAAGCTTTAAGAGCTGCCTTAATAGTTTTCTTGATTTGCACGTTTCTAGCTGTGCGTTTTTCCGCTTGGCGAGCGGCTTTCTTAGCAGATTTAATAATCGGCATTAATTTTTTCCTTACTCAAAAAGTTAGTTATTATTGTTCTTTTCATATATTATACACAATTTCTCTAGAAAGTAAAGGGTGTTAAGAGTGAAAAAGGTTGGTATAATTAGATTATGAATATTTTTGAAGTGATTATTTTAGGTTTAACACAAGGTTTAACGGAATTTATCCCAGTTTCGAGTTCTGGGCATCTTGAGCTCGTTCAGAGATTGCTCGGCGGTGGTGCAAGGGCGGAGGATTTTCATCTCTTTTTGGAACTAATAAATTTTGGGACTCTTATCGCGCTTTTGTTTTATTACCGGAAGAGGATTGCGAAGATTATCGGGGATGTTTTTGTCCGAAAAAATTGGCATATGGCGATAAATCTTCTTCTTACATCGATTCCGGCGGGCGCGATCGGGTTTCTACTTTCGAATTTTATTGAGGAAAATGGGTTTTTCTCGTCGATTTACACGATTGCGATTGCGATGGGGGTGGTTGGTCTTTTAATGATTTTTGTCGAGAAATTGCCACATCTTTCGAAAGTTGAGAGCGAAGAAAAATTGCCGCATAGCCGGGCGCTTTCAATCGGCCTTATACAGACATTTGCGCTAATTCCGGGAGTATCGAGAAGTGGTTCGACGATTTTAGCGGGACGAGTTATGGGGATGAATTCAAAAGATTCCGCAAATTATTCATTTATGGCGTCGATCCCGATTATGATTGGGGTTTGTCTTAAATCGGTCGTGTCAAGCTCGTCGAGGGCGTATATTTCCGAGAACTTTGGGATGCTTTTCTTATCAAATTTCGTTGCGTTCGTCTTCGGGATGATCGCCTTAACGTTCGTGATTAAGTTTCTCGAAAATAAGGGAGCGCTTAGATTCTTCGGATATTACAGAGTAGCACTCGCGGTTATAGCGCTGGTCATCTTTACTTTTTGCTAATTTTATGATATAATAATAAGAAGGGGGTGTACTTTAAGGAGGTGATATTTTTGGATGAAAATAAGAGAAACTCTCAGGAGAATAAAAACGAATCTCGCGAAAACAACGAGATGAAGAGCTTTTATGACCTCGTACAAGAAGCAAGAGCGAAGATTCGCGGACAACTCGAGAAAGAAACTGAGAAGATCTGCGAGGACGAGCGCCGGAAGTGCTTCGTCGAAGGAGCGATGCTTTTCGCCGAGGATATCTCAATTATGACGAATATCCAAAAGGAGAAAGTCAGAACCGAAAATGGCCGAAATCTAGAAATTTTACGTAACGAAATCTTCCAAATTTGGGAGAAAATGATAAAAAGATACGTGAAATTCCAAATGATTTATACCATTTATGAAGAGGTGATTTTCTTCCTCGCTGGAGCGATCCTTCTAATAGTCCTTGTCTCCGAGAAAAATGTTCGAAATGTAATTATCCTCGGGGTGATGACATTTCTTATGGGAGCAGTAATGCTCCTCTCGAAGTCGACAAAAGTTTACATTAGCACGATGTTTATGTCGACTGGGTCGATCCATTTAGTGAAGCAACTTTTTAAGCTTTATGAAAAATATGGACGATCAGAAGCTGCGATTTATCTTTCGGATTATCGAGGGATATCAAGAATTGATTTAGACCATTGGGTTTACACCTCCTCTCACGAAATAAAAGAAGAGTTCGATTTAGATAAAGAAATCGGGAAAGTTGTCGAATCGAAAAAATCTTCTTAAAAAGGTCGCTCGCAGTTTAGCGACCTTTTTCAATATTACAGCCCGTGGCGTAATTTATAGCTGAAGTATGCGGTCTTAACGAATAATCGCGAGAGTTTCTTTTATTTCGAGAGTTCTTTCGGGATGGTTTTTTAGATATTCATCGACAGCTTTTGAGCTTCCGGGAAGTTCGGGGTTATTATAATCATGAACAACAATAATTCCCTCTTTACCTATTCTCAGATCGACGAGTTTTAGGCTCGTTTTTATACTTTTATAGAGATCGCCGTCGAGAAAGGCAAAAGAAATTTGGTTCGGGATGTCGGTTTCGGGATTTAGATTTTCGAAAAAGCCTTTTCTTATCCTCGGGATTTTTAAGCCCGATTTTTTAAATTTTTCGACTACTTCGCGCTTCGTGACGAGTAGTTCGCCGGCCTTAAATTGGTCGCCAGCGGAGGAAGAATCTTCGGGAGATTTTTCGGGAAGGCCTTCGAAAGAGTCATAAAGCCAAAGGAGCTTCGACGAGGTTTCGGCGGGGTTGTCCGAAGAAAAATTAACAGGATTTTCCTTGCGGAATTTTTCGAGATGACGCTCGAAAAGGACGCTCGTGTCGCCTTTGTAACAGCCAAACTCGACGATGTCGCCGGGAATATTTTTTTCTAAAGTTTCTTCGAACAAAGACAAAAGAACCTCGGTCTCAGTTTTCGAGACTTGGCGAGGTTCTTCGGATTTTATTTTTTTATTCCCCATTTTGGAGCTTACTTATCTACAACTTCACCCTCTACGGCTTCGTCATCGGATTTTTTATCATCTTTTTTATCATCCGATTTTTCGTCGGTTTTTTCATCTTTTACGGCTTCATACATTTTTGCGCCGATTGGCATAATCTTATCGTTAAGCTCTTTTGCGGCAGATTCTAGTTTTTCCTTATCTGCATTTTCGTCCTTTAAGACTTCTTTTGCTTCTTCGACAGCTTTTTTAATGGTTTCTTTATCTTCATCGCTGATTTTATCCTTGTATTCATCAGGCATTTTTTCAGCTTGATAGACAGCATTTTCTAGGTGGTTTCGAGTATCAATAACTTCGCGTTTTTCCTTATCTTCATCAGCGTGGAGCTCAGCCTCTTTTTGAGCCTTTTCGATATCTTCTTTACTCATATTTCCAGAGTTTTGAATCGTGATCGATTGCTCTTTCCCAGTGCCTTTATCTTTCGCAGTAACATTAAGAATACCGTTTGCATCAATGTTAAAGGTAACTTCGATTTGTGGGACACCGCGTGGAGCTGGTGCAATACCGTCGAGGATAAAGCGACCGAGAGATTTGTTGTCGTTTGCAAATTCACGTTCACCTTGGAGGACATGAATTTCGACTTGTGGCTGGTTATCAGAAGCGGTACTAAAGACTTCAGATTTCGACGTTGGGATAGTAGTGTTTCGATCGATAAGTGGAGTACGCACGCCTCCCATGGTTTCGATACCAAGAGTGAGCGGAGTAACATCAAGAAGAAGAACATCCTTCACATCGCCTTGAAGAACGCCACCTTGGATAGCAGCGCCAACAGCGACAACTTCATCTGGGTTAACGCCTTGCATTGGCTCTTTATTAAAGATAGTTTTAACTTTTTCGACAACAGCTGGCATACGAGTCATACCACCAACCATCACGACTTCGTTAATATCTTTTGCTTCAAGTTTTGCATCTTTAAGGGCTTTTTTAACTGGCTCTTCGAGACGGTCAAGGAGTGGAGCAACTAGTTCTTCCATTTTTGCACGAGTAAGAGTGAATTCGAAGTGTTTCGGACCTTCAGCATCGGCAGAAAGGAATGGAAGATTAATATCGGTAGAAGTTGCAGACGAGAGCTCTTTCTTTGCCTTTTCAGCTTCATCTTTAACACGTTGCATTGCTGCGGCATCGCCTTTGATATCAATACCGGATTCTTTTTTAAACTCGTCGCAAAGGAAGTTCACGATAATATTATCGAAGTCTTCACCACCGAGGTGAGTGTCACCGTTAGTTGATTTTACTTCGAAAACACCATCGCCGATTTCAAGAATCGAAACATCGAAAGTACCACCACCAAGATCGAAGACGGCAATTTTCTCTTCATCTTTTTTATCAAGGCCATAAGCGAGAGCGGCAGCGGTTGGCTCGTTAATAATACGTTTTACTTCGAGGCCAGCGATTTTACCAGCATCTTTTGTAGCTTGACGTTGAGAATCATCGAAATATGCAGGAACAGTAATAATAGCTTCGGTAACTTTTTCGCCAAGGAAAGCTTCAGCGTCAGCTTTAATTTTCGAAAGAACCATTGCGGAAATTTCTTCTGGAGTATATTCTTTCCCGTCCATCTCAACAGCGACACCATTGCCTTTTTTCGTGATTTTATATGGCATAATATCGAGGTCGTGCTTAACTTCTTTATCATCAAACTTACGACCAATTAGACGCTTAATACCATAGATAGTGTTTTTTGGGTTCGTGACGCGTTGACGTTGTGCAACCTTACCGACAAGGCGTTCGCCTTTTTTCGTGACAGCGATTACGCTAGGGGTAGTCCTATCGCCTTCAGCGTTCGTAATTACTTCTGGTTTACCAGCAACCATGTAGGCAAAAGCGGAGTTGGTTGTACCAAGGTCAATACCAATAATTTTACTCATTTTATTATCCTTTCTTTTTAGCACTCATTTAATCGGACTGCTAATTCTTGAGTATATTATACTCCATTAGCACTCTAAATACAAGAGTGCTAAAACAGGGGTGGAACGAGAAAAATTAAGGATTTTTTGATAAAAATAGTCGTTTTAAATAAGAATCGATCTTAATTATTTTTTCGAGAAAGGAATCGCACAAATTATACCAGCACCAAGAGCGCCAACAATATCCCACATCGTGTCTTCTACGCCAGCCGAAATTAGAGTTTGCATGTGTCCACCAGTGATTTGGTCGTAGAGGAATTCGAAACATTCCCATCCGGCCGCGCAAAGCGCAACAAATGAAATAATAAAGAGGAAAGTAAAGCGAGAATCATAGTGTTTTACGACCGTTTTAGAGCCAGTTACTTTTACGCTCATTCCATCGTAATTTCGATCTAAAATCTCTTTCGCAACAAAGGCGGTGAAGATACCGGAAATCGTATGGACGATTTTATCGTAGCATGGGTTCCCAAAAATATACCAAATTTTATAAAGGTCAAAATCAATTCCAGCCACCATCGCAATCCCTAGAAACAGAGAAAAAGAGATTTGGAGACGAGTGCTAGTATTAATCCCAAAGAGCTTCGCAATATCTGGAATAAACGGAAGGATAATTGTAACTAAATAGCTTGCGGTTTTCGGCCATGCTTCCGGAGCGATAAGATGCGCGATAAAGAGGCCGACGCCAAAAAGACTGATAATAATTTTTAGGGTTAGATTAATCTTAGGAGATGCTTTTTTCATATTACTTATATTTTACCATATTCTAGTTCCTTTCCCTTTTAAAGCGCGACATGGACTTCTTGAAAAACCTTGCGATTTCTTTTCGAAATTGAAAGATAGTAAAGAAAATCCCAACAAAAATAATGGCAATTATTGTACCGATTGCGATAAAATTCGTTTTCTTTTCGGAGCCCAAATCCGGGACATCGAGCTTATAGTCGGCGGAAGTATTTCCTTTTTTCTTATTGCAACGATTTGTATCAGGGTTCAACTCGTAGCCATCGTTACAAATTTTTTTCGTTATGGCTTCGCCAGTTTTTGGGTCATATGTCGTCACGGTCTTGCCAGTCGAAGACTCAGAGATAGTTTGAAGGTTTTTGCAACGGTTCGTTTTCGGATTTAGAAATTTTCCTTCTGGACAAGTT
Source organism: Candidatus Saccharimonadota bacterium (assembly GCA_017432305.1). Classification (GTDB taxonomy): domain Bacteria; phylum Patescibacteriota; class Saccharimonadia; order Saccharimonadales; family Saccharimonadaceae; genus Nanosyncoccus. Next base: position 26,322 of record JAFRJK010000008.1, on the reverse strand, counting down.
TTTGTAGTTGAACCCGAATTACTTTTTGAATTAGAGTTAGAGGAGCTACTTGAGGTAGTTGAATTTTCCTTAACTTTATTACAACGATTCGTATCCTCATTCAAATAATAGCCGTTATTACAAATTTTTACGGTAGTTCCCTCTCCCGTTTCAGGATCATAGGTTGTGATAGTTTTTCCAGTAGAAGTTTCCGAAACAGTTTGGAGATTTTTACAACGATTCGTCTTTGGATTTAAGAATTTTCCCTCGGGACAAGTTTTTGAATTTTCGGAACCAGAAGACGGGGTTTCGGAATTGTCGGATTCGTCCGTTATATTGGATAGGCTGGATGGTTCGGATGCAAGTTTAATTAACCCTGATGAAACGGAAGAGAGGCTATTCAAAGTGCTATAGACGGCCGTACCTTTAGAGAGTTTCGAGGCGGGATCATCCGAACCTTTTGTCCCAATTTTTGCACACTTTAAAGTTCTTAAATCAACCGTCCAACCAGCAGGACAATTATCAACATATTTCCCGTTTCGATTTATGACACAATTTCCGGTTGTTTGATTAAGGATGTAGCCTTGCTCGCAGATAATCCGTTTACACACATTCGAAGCGTCTTGAACTTTAAAGCCAAACGAACAAGTGATTTTCTTACAGGAGTTATCGGAAGATTGCCATTCATAGCCAATATTACAAGTTTTCTTTTTATTACAACGATCGGTCCCGCGATTATACCAATAACCGTTCTTGCAAGATTTTGCCGTAGTGGTTTTTCCGGTGTTTGGATCCCAAGTTTTAGTCGTGATAGTTGTAGTCGATTCGGTCGTCGTTACTAACTTTTTACAGCGATTAGTTTCGGGATTTATCGCATAGCCGGATTGACAAGTTTTCGAGGTTTTTGTAGAGCTAGAAGATTTTTTAGACTGTGTGCTTTTAGTTTCTGGAGTAGTGGAAGAAGACGAATCTAGTAGAAGACCAACTACCGCGGCGTCGCTTTCTCCCACGTCTCCAGATTGACTTAAAAGACTCTCGCTAATACCAATATCGGGAAAAACCGAAGGATTATTAATGAAACCCGACAGTGGGCTAGCGAGCGTAGAAAAAGTTTGCGAAAAATCTAGAATTAAACTTAATAAAATCGTTAGAAAATTTGTCATGGTATTACCTCGTTTAATTTTTTGTGTTGTGGGACTATACTCCGATTTTTACAGGATGCAAGCATAAGCGTGTTATTTTGTGAAAATAACAGGGGTAATTTCACGTTTTCGAGTAAGCTTGAGCGGTTTAAAAATAAGCTTAAGTATGTTATAATGCAATTATGGACGGGTTTATCTCTGTTAATTATGTACAGATTTGCACAATTTTTTTGGCTGCAGTCGTTCACGCTTCCCTGCAACTCGGACTTGGAACATTGTTGCTTTTGTACCATGCAAGCCTTGGGAAACACATTAGGAAAAAGACGAAAATTTTAGTAACAAATTATATTTTTGGAGCAGGATTTTTAATCGCTTTAATCGTTTCGGCGTTTGCGTTTTTAATTTCGACAACAAATCGCGGTTCTCTTTCGCCGGAAATGCTCGGTATCGCAGTTTCGATTATGCTTGTGCTTGCAATCATAATTTGGTTTTTCTACTATAAAACTAGGCGTTCGACTGAACTTTGGCTACCAAAGGCAGTTTCGCGTTACATTACAAATCGGGCGAAATTAACAGAGAGTAATACCGAATCTTTCGCACTAGGAATGTTGACCGCACTTGCGGAGATGCCGTTCTCGGCAATTTTAATGGTGGTGGCTGGGAATGCAATTTTAGCGCTTCCGGAAGTTATAAGAATAGTCGCATTCTTAGCGTATGTCGTGATTGCAATTTTGCCACTTTTTGTACTGAGATTTTTTATCCGTCATGGACGAACAGTTGTTGATGTCCAAAAATGGCGTGTTAAAAATAAGAATTTTTTAAAAATTATGTCCGGGATTGGCTTTATGACACTCGCGATTTTCATAATTGCTTTTAGGCTGATTGGAGAATAAATGTCGGTTGCGAAGTTATCAAAAAAGAAAATACATGAAGACATAAAACGTGAAGCGAAAGTGCTCGGAATCCACCCCGGAACGGCAGAAATAATCGCAGACAAAGTGACTGAAAAGATTATGAATTGGAGTAAGAAACGGTCGATGATTACGGAGGACGATTTAAACGAGCGGCTAGTAAAAGAGCTCGAGAAGTATAATAAAGACTTAGCATATTTGTTTGAGAGTAAGGGAAAGGTAATTTAAAGGAGGTTTATGAAGAAATTTGACTATGACGTAGCAGTAATCGGAAGTGGGGCAGCTGGTGGGACAGCAGCTTTAATGGTGGCTGGCGCTGGACTTAAAACCGCTTTAATCGAGGCTGGAAGTTGGGGTGGAACGAACATTAATCGCCGAGATATTCCTTATGCTGCAGCATCGCATTTTTCTCAAACTTTCTTTGGAGCAATTGAAGCATCAAAACTTGGACTTTCTTCAAGTGCTCTTAAATATAATTACCCTTCCGCTTTAAATTGGAATTTAGTTGCACAAAAGCGTGCTGGTGCAAACTCGAAAAAAGAATTTGAGGATGCTGGAATAACTTGTATCTCTGGATTCGCGCAATTTATCTCACCAAACGAACTCTCGGTCGGGGAAAGTGAAAATATTACTGCAAAGAAAGTCGTTATTGCAACTGGTTCAGCGCCAATTGACCCAGGAATTACTGGAGCGGCGGAGGCAGGTTGTCTTCTTCCAGAAGATGTATTCAGACTTCGTAGAATCCCACGTGTTGTGATGGTTGTCGGTGGCGGTTCGACTGGTTGTGAAATTGCGGAATACCTTTCGGAGATGGGCTCAAAAGTTTTAATTGCAGAAATTTCAGAAAGATTACTTCCAAAAGAAGATCCAGAAGCTGGCGAAGTGATTGAAAAAAGATTCTCTAAGGCACTCGGAATTAGAGTCCTGACAAGTTCACGCGTAATGGCAGTAGCAAAAGGTGGGAAAGAAACACTTCCTTCGGGACGAAAAACTGAAGTGACAAAAGTCAGCTTTATGCGCGGTGGGCAAGAAAAATCCGTGAAGGTCGAGGCGATTGTGCTTGCGACTGGCTCAGAACCGGCAGTCGATTTAGGCCTTTCTAATGCTGGAGTTCAATTCTCAAATCGTGGGATTAAGACTAATGGGATGATGCAAACAAGTGCGAAACATATCTTCGCGGTGGGTGATGTAGCAGATGTAAGCCTAGAGAAAAAATCGGACGTGGTTGATATCTCTTCAACTGAAAAAGCTAGCTTTGAAGCGGCAGTTGCAGCTTCAAACCTTATTAATAAGGCAAAAGGTGTGATTGACTATCGTGGGTTTGTTAGGATGACTGATACCTTCCCGAAAGTAGCATCGATCGGATTAACAGAAGACGAGTGTATTTCGAGAGATCTTAAATATAAACAAACGCTCGTCCCACTCGCTTTGGTTTCAGCGTCGAATACTTCCGAATATAAAGACGGGTTCGTAAAAATTGTTTCAAACCGTGAAAATAAAATCTTAGGTGCAACAATCGTGGCGCCGAATGCTGACCTTCTTATTCAAGAGTTAGTACTCGCAATGCGAGCAGATTTAAAGTTAGTCGATATTGCGTCAACCCCGCATATTGCGCTTTCTTGGAACGAAGCAGTAAGGGTTGCAGCAAGAAGAGCAGTAAAATAATTATTTGATTTTATAGACTAGAACTGTACGAAGTTGGCTTCTTAGATATTCTTTGTTATTAAAATCACGAATAATTGGGTAGTCCATTAAATAGTCTTCGATGTAAAGTTTTTCGTCACAACTTCGAATATAGACACCGGTCAAATAATAAATATGGTCATATTCTTTTTTGGAGTTTTCGAAGAATTCGGTAATCTCAGAAGAATCAACTTTTTCGGCAACATCATCAAAAACTTTCATTGAAGCTTCATTATAGGAGAGATGATAACCGTAATCGTCATAGCTTTTTAGAAGTGCATTATAAAAAGAGACATTTTTATTTTCAATATTTGCACGCACGGATGGAGTAAAGAGATCATTATAAGGTATTGTGTCACCTTCGATAATTAGAGTTTTTCCTTCTAGATTATTGATAAATTTCGAAACATCTTTTACGTTATTTAATTCGCCATTTAAATCATTAAAAGCTTCGGCAAAAGTGTTCGGGATGTTCGCAAAAACGAGAATACAAATCGGAACGACAACTGGATATTTTAAATGCTTTTTCAAGAATTTAACAATTTCAAAAAGATTAAAGAATTTTGAAATAATTTCGTTCTTAACTTCTTTTTCTTTATAAAAAATCCAAGTTATAGCAAGGAGAATTAGGACGAGGAGTGAAGATTTTTGATCAAGATTTGAATAGTTCGGATAAAGAACTGAGAAAATGAAAAACCAAAAACCGAGCGAAACAATACTATAAATTGTTACTTTAAAATTCCTGGCAAGAAAACCGAGGATTATAATTATAGCTAAAACTATGGTAAGAATATTCACGATAACTTCATTAACTCCGAAAAAGGCGAGTTGAAAACTCGGGAAAAGTGAAAGAGCAACTTCAGAATTTTTAAATAATCCCCCGTTTAAAATTAGGTTGTTCAAAAAAGCTCCTATAATTATTGGGATAGTTAAAGCGATGGAAATTAGGGTTGGAAATAGAAAAAGTAAAAGAGTCTTAAAAGTTTTCTTTGCATTATTTTTCGAACGGATTTCTTCAATAATAAAACCGACAAATAAAACCACAAGTAACCCATACATTAGAAAATCGGTTTGAGCGAGAAAAGCGAGAGAAAGACCATAAAGAAGAGGTTTTTTGTGGCGTTTTTCGTAAGCAAGGCAAATTAAACAAATCGATAGTGGAATTAGACAATATCCTCGCGCAATAGTCGGGTTAAAATAGAAAAAGGCGGAGGACAGGAGAAAAATTAATTTAACCAGAAAGCCCATCGGCGCAAATCTCACAAAAAGAAAAACGGCAATCGCGACAAAAACTAGAGCGATGATGCTCATAGTTATCACAGGAAAATTATTTTGGGAAAATGGAGCGAGTATGACTTCAAAAAGAAACGGGTACGGTTCGGCGGAATTTTTATCATAAATATTACCGGGATTAATTTCTTTTGAAAGTTCCCAGGCGGTTGCTTCGCTATTTAAAGTTTCATGGTTTAAAATAAACGGAACTTGAACTAAAACGAAAAGTCCAGTCACGACGAACGCAACGAGCGTTTTATGGTTTTTAAACCAATCCTTTAACCTCTTTAACATAACCATATTGTAACAAAATAAGGAGATAAGCGCAAATTTGGCAATAAACCTCAAAGTGGACAAAACTAATAAAATATTGTATAATCAAATTAGAGTTCGATTGAGTCTTGGATAGATTCTTTTCTAGCTAGCACAGAGGAGGTGAGAAAGATGAAGAGACGGATATTCTCAATCGTTTTAGTTATGGGTTTAGTGGCGATTACGCTCGCTGGGTGTGGCGACGACGAGAAAAAGACTACTACTACCGATAACAATGTGATCGATATTACCGATACTGCCGACACTACCAATACTGGTGATACTACCGATACTGGTGATGCTACCGATACTGGTGATGCTACCGAAGCCGTAAAGGTTTCTGGAGTTGGGACTATTGATGTTTCAAAAACTGCTCCGAGTCCGACAGCGGCACCAACGGAAGAAGCAAAGGCGGAATCAGCAGAAGATTCTGACGAAATAGTTGACGAGCCGAAGACAAAGGAAACTCAACAAGTAGTTGAGCCAAAACCGGCAAAACCGACCGAAGCCCCAAAGACGGAAAATCCCACCACAGTAGAACCGGACATTGCGATGGATGAGCCATCGAGCAGTGACGGAGATATTCTCGCAGATAACGGTTCTAGCGGCAGTCCGTCAAGTGGGACTTGGGACTATAATGGGTTTGCGAGTTCGGTTGGCGCACGTGCAAGATTTGCTGATGATATGCAGGCAATATTCTTTGTATTCAACGGTGGAGATTTTATTGTAGGTGTTAGTACCAGTTTAGCTGGAACGTCCGATTCCCTAATTGTTATCGGATATGAGTCCAATGGTGGTTCCGTATGCACTTACGATGCAAACTATATCACACCTTATGGTGAAAGTCTCCAAGTCACGGATGGAATTTATGTTTCATCCTATGCGGTTAGTTTGTTGCCGGCCGTCATTAGCTACGCCAGATCAAATGGTGTTGACACAATGCCACCGTCAAGCCTAATTGGTTTTTCTTGGGAAAATTGGTAATCTCATCTCGGTACTTTAATACCCTGCCATCCAGGCAGGGTATTTTCTTGACAAAAATGGGAATTATATGATAAAATGATTTGGTATTAACATCGCGGGGTAGAGCAGCCTGGTAGCTCGTTTGGCTCATAACCAAAAGGTCGTTGGTTCAAATCCAACCCCCGCCACCAGATTATATATAACTCGGCATTTTGGCCGATTTTTTAGTAGTAAATATCTGTTAAGTACCCTGCAGCAATAGTATGCAATTTTGGAGCATTTTTGCAGCAAAAAACTGCCCAAAATGCAGTCTTTACCCCTGTTAAAATGTCTGTTAATACCCTTACATCTAGTTTATACTATACTTTACATTCAACAAGGTTCTTATATATCTAGAATGCTAGATAATATGGATTCGTCATATAATTCAAGATACTTTTTAAATTGTGGCGAGCGATTTACTTTAATTAGGACTATTTCGCCATTCTTCAAAACAGCTATATCTACACCGATAAAATCTAGTTTAGACCTTTCAGATATCTTTTGGCAGAAACTCAGTTCTCTTGTATTTAAGTCTCTTTTGCCGATTATTTTTACCTTACCATTTATTTTACTAGATTTAATTGAAGCCTGCTGGATAATATGTCCAAACAATATATATACTCTCAGTTCTTCCGCTATGTCAACGATTTCTTGAAAAATCCAATCATCACTAATCGGCACATTGTTTATATTAAACAGAACATCCTTTGAGCGCTGGGATATGCGTTTTTTAGCTAAATACTTTCCCTTAACAAAGACACATTTGCTTGGCAGAAAGGTCAAGGGCATCAAATCAGAATACGTTTGATATTGCTTGTACTTATCCTCAAAAGAAAGCATCTGCGCATAAGTATTTATCCCATCTATGCTTCGTGTTCCACGAACATCTGTAAGACTTCGCATTATAGAATCTTGAGTCACCTCTTCGTCATTAAATGGATCTCGAAAATATACAATGTCGTATTTGCCATTATAAACTGGCTTGGAACCATACCAAATAATATCCCAATCGTGTTTTTCAAAATAAATACTAGATAAATCTTTTTTTGTCGTAACTAATACTTTAGTACTCATATTTTTTATATTATAACATATTTTATTTTAATACGTTTCTTCTTCGTAGATTGTTAATGCCTGCCTAATTCGCCCCCACCATGAACCTAGAACGCCTTCGGGCGGTTTTTTGTTTTAGAAATTCGAGCTGTTACCGTCGTCGTAGTTGTTAACGCAAGTGGTAATTTTTGTTCTGTTATTAGTATTGATAGTGGTCCCGCTAAGGATATCGTCATCATCAAGAATTTCTTCACTATCATCAATATCATCGGCAGACGTATACCAACAGTCATAAGTTACCCAGAAGGTTTTATCAATTAAACCGTTACCGCCAGTCATGGTGATTTCGAATTCCGGATAAGCAAAGTAAGTATCGACAAGTTCAAGCCTTGTTTCAACACGGCGGAAAAGATCATTTGCGCGGCCAGTTGAATCGATACGAGCTTGGACGCCGGAGAAATCATGACGGCCATTTCCATCATAAGCCATGATTGAAACATCTGTTTCTGGAACACCATATGGGAGAGAAACTAAAAGATAGGTATTTGCGTCATTGCGGTCATTCGTTCCCCTAAAGGTTTGTGGAAGTTCTATACTAACTTTACACCACCAATCACCTCTTCTACAATCAACGTCAATTGGTCTATTGTCACCTTTGTTAGCTGATTCGCCCCAAGCAGAAGCACTGATATTATTATCGCTCCAACCAGATCTAGGCACGAAGAATAGTGTTCCGGTATTAGTTTGGTTAGAATCCTTCGAAACTGAAAGTTCAGAAAGTGCAAATTCTTTATCGGTTTGAATTAAGCGAACTGAAAGGACTGATGGCGACCTATTACCGCTATTACAGTTCCCAATTGAATAAAGGTCACTACCGCAGAATCTAGTTCCAGCTGCATCAGCGTTAGCTTGAGAGAACCATTGAATTTCAATTCTATTTAAGCTATCGATTTGATCTGAACGAATCGGGATAATACGAAGGCGGCTATCTGTATTTAAAGTTGTACGATAGTCGTTTAAATCTTCTTTGATTGTTACGCAAGTATAGGCCTGAAGCATATTTGCGTTATTACCACCTTCTCTCGAAGTTTGAGTCTCTTGGACAATAACAGAATTATCTTCAGAAACTTCGCGACCTAGAGCTTTTTGGATAACGGAACAGTCATTTGTTCTCATTCCCTCTTGCATATTCCAAATCATTTTTTCACATTCATTACCGTTTGATTTAGCGATATAACCCTGATCGAGGCAAGAGTGATATTTTAAGAGCGCAAGTTTTGCATCTTCAACTCCAGCAAGAGCAGAATCATAAGCCGATTGCGAAAGGTCGGTGTTTGTTGTTTTAATTGATTCTGAAATAATTAAGCGAGTGAAGCTTAAAGTAATAATCGAGAGGATGATGATTGTTAAAACAACCATGAAAATCGATGCGCCACCGCGTTTTGTAGTTTTTAAAATTTCTGCTCCTTTTTCTATTCTCATTTTCTACCTCCTTTCTGTCGACGTTCTCTCGCCGTCTGCTCTCATAGCGAAATTAAATTTATTTATTGCACAATATGCGAAATCCGTATCCAGATTATCTGGCGGATCAGAACAATAATTCCCCTCCGATTCGATATTGATATTACCCTTCAAAGTCGCAAGGATAAAGGTCCCGGAATAAAAGGCTGCGTTTGTTAGATTATGAACTGTTGGTGGGAAGACGCGGAAATCATAAATTGCGAGTTCGTTATCCGAAGTATCTAGGAGCTCTGTCCCCTCGTAGTTGGCCGAGAAGAAAGCATTGTCGCTGTAATAATATCGATCTGATTCCATTTTGCTTTTACAAAGTTCACGAGAGAAATCTGGGACTTTCAAGAGTTTAAAGTTTTGGTTATAGCTTCCGGTAATAAGTCCGCCGGTAGTTTTTGTATATCCGGCACGGTAATTCACAGGAGTAGTCGGGACATAATCTTCAGTATTTAACGCATAGGCAGTGTTATAAATATACGAGTAGCGGCCAGTACAAAAGACACCATTGACCGGAACGATTTTTACTTCGTCTTTAATTTTTACTGAACCATAACGTTGTTGGAAAATTAATTTGCTTGCTTTATCGCTAACACAACTATTATAGGCAGTTCTTCTATTAGTTTTTGAATAGACACTGCCACAAAGGCTGTCGATAGTCATAGCCGGAGAGCCTGCAATTGCACGAGAGAAGTCATCGACTAGTTCTTTCCCGGTTGAGTTCACAGCTTTAATTGCGAGACCTTTTTCATAGGTCGAAGTAATATGAATAGTTAACCAACCAATTGCGATTAGAAGAATCGAAATGAAAGTAATTGCGAAGGTAAGTTCGATTAGAGTAAAGCCTAGTTTTTTATTATGTTTTATCATTTTTGACCCTCGATTCTTTCTGGGTTATAAAGACGAATAGTGGTTGCGATGGTCGATGGACGATCGTGGCCTGGGGCAAACCAACAAGTTCGAATATGGAAGTCATAAAAATCTGGGGTAGAAGATTCACCTTTCGTAACGTCTCGAGCAGAAATAATCCAAATACCTTCAGCGTTGGAAACTTTGTCATAAACATTTTGAAGTTGTTGTTGGATATTAATATAGTAAGTAGTATTCGGTTCAATTTCGGAGAGAATATCATCAGCGCTATTAGACCCAGAACCGCTTCTTGTATAAATTACGCGTGGATAGACACTAGCTTCTCTAAAAGTACTACTAGTTCTAGAAGCTTGGATAACAGTATCACTAATTCTAGACGGATTGATTTTTCTAGTGTTAATCACAAAAGCGTTATCGTCGAAAATGTTATGGATAGTTCCAGTATTATTTTTATCATAATATTTACTACACTCAGTCGAGGTGTATTGAGAAATATCGGTTGGGAGATTTGCAAGGCCTTGGCCGGCATCACTGCTTATTACGTTAGTAGTTCCGCGAGAGAGTTTTAACCAAAGGTTACGATAAGTCATGCTACCACTATCAAGTTCACGTTCGGAAAGATACGAGTTATGAATAAAGCGGAGAGCCTCAGCCTGGGCGTCAATTTCATTTCGAGCCATTTCGGTTTCGAGCGCACCCTGGATAGTAGCAATGTCACGATCCATGATTTGGATGGTAACGATCGAAATGAGCGAGAAAACACTAATTGCAAAAGTCACTTCGATTATAGTGTCGCCACGTTTTAATAGATTCTTTATTTTTTGCATATTGTTGCCGATTCCGTTTCCGTTAATAGTTCTACCGACGATTCATTTGAGCCATCACCATGAATCCTAATTGCGCGCCTCTGATTCCCAACTGCATAGAGGTCGTCCGAGCCAATACATAAATCTAAACTAGCATTTTCACTGCTGCCACTGTTTTTATAAATCACTTTTGAATTTCGCATTGCTTCGGTTAAGAAACCATTACTTTGGCTAGCGTAAGATTCACATTGGCGCTCGGTCGCATAATTTCCAAGCCATTTTTGAACTTCGAAGGTCGAGTTGTTTTGGTTATTTACATTTCCATTTGTGGCATAAAAATAAGTATGGATTGTGCCAGAAATTGGAGAGCGCACAATAACGATAGCCCCTTTAAGCTTATTACGGCTTTCAGTTTTCTCAATTGTTGCTTTCCATTCTGGGCTGAACCAAGAGCTTGTCCCGGCAAGACCAGCCGTACAATTTCGACCAGTCGAATTAGTTTGACGAATCGTAACAATATCGGCATAAACTCTTTCTAGGCTATCGATTACGGAATCGTTTTCGGTCGGGGCCCAATCATTCCGTTCACCGATTTCAGCTAGACCGATAATATCGTAACGGAAAGCATTGTCACCTTGCCCTTCTTCGCCAAAAGTAATAACTTGACCATAAACTGCACAACGCGTACGCCCAGGATAATTATCTGTCATTGAATTTTTAACTAGCGAGCCGCTGGTTCCAGTAAAGGCAGAAGAAATTGTGCAATAAAAACTGCTTTCTTCGTTATTAGTTCGAATGTTTTCGACGTTGATTGTCGAAGAGTAGGCATTTCGAATTTGTTCGACAACATCGCTGACAGCATCATTATAGCGACGCTTTGCGATTGAGCTAGAAATACCAGTTACAACCATCGCAAAAATTGCGCTGGAAATTGCAAGAAAGAGCGTAACTTCGATGAAAGTAAAACCTTTTTTAACTCTCATTTTGTTTCCTTTCACATAAAACTGCACGGGCGTCGAGATCGAATTCGAGTTCGTCATTTTCGGATTCTGGAACAACTAATTTTATCTCTGAGAAGGTTTCGTTCGCAGTGTTATAATAACCAATATTACAGAAATAAACTGCTCGAGCGAGACCATAGAAATAGAACCGTTTATTAATAGTTCCCTTATTCCAAACTTCTTCGATTTTAGATTCAAGCTCGCGATTTCGACCTTTTGAATAGTCATAATCGTCAACCTCTTTAATTAGCCCGGCATATTCGCCGTAGATATTCTTTTCTAAAGCACCGTGTTTTTCAAGAATCGGGAGAAGTACAATTAATGTTGTTGCGAAAAGAATAGCAAGAATAATCATTAACTCAAAGAATAATTTTTTATAGTTAATGTTTTCTTTTTTTAAACTTTTCTTCTCGCCTTTTTTCATTTAGTACCTCGGTGCAAGCTCACGTGTATAGGTTACGACTGCTTCGGAATAACGTTGTGCTTGGTTATAAGCCCAGATATAGACATCTGCACGCATATTAAAGATTTCAGCCGGAGAGCCAGAGCCTTTAGAAGTATCACTATTATTGCCAGTACTACCGACAGAACGATAGAGAACATCATTACTATTTCCAGTACTACCGATAGCATGGAAGTTACCAGCAGTACGATAAAGTTTAATTTTACTTGTGAAAATCGGACCGTTCACGACAAGTGTTTTATAGCATTTAGCAGCTCCACCGTTAGCAGTTTGCATGTTGTCATAGTTACCACCACCATGCCTAAAAGCACGGGTTCCGTCTGTCGAATTGATTGTAAATTCATTACATGTATTTAATGTCCCATCGTCGGAAATTAACCATGCATCAATACGAGTAACATCACTAGTAATTTCAATATTGTCTGCAAAGATGAGAATTTGTGGTAATTTCGCTGACGCGTCGGTTCTAATATCACCATAAGTCGAAAGCATCGTCGAATCTTTTGCGCAGTTATTTCCATTTGTTGTGAGACAGATGTTTCGATCAATCACTAAAGTACCGTCGATATGGATAACGAGGGTATTGTCATTTTTACCATCACCAAGTCCCTTAACGAGGCCTTGTGAGGTCATTGTCGTGGTTTGATTTGGATAGTCACGGCCGAAGCGGTTCACACTAATAGACGATAGGTAGACTTTGCTTGTGGAATATGAAACGTATTGCATACCAGTTTTCGAGGTGTTTATCGCTTTCTGATTTACTCTACCTTCTTCGTTAGCAAAACTATCAGCTTTATCACGATAACGCGTCTTCAAACGATTAAGTGTACTGGAGATTGAGACGCTAGCATCAATACCGCTTCTCCCGATACTACTGTTACTATTATTACTGATTGTTTCTGGGCTAATTTCCTTCATTGAAGTGGTAGGATGATCGACTGGATCTAGTTTGTAGCTACCGTTGTTATAGCCAAGTCTTGCACCGGACGCCATGCCATAGACATCGCCACCAGCGATAATCGCGTAGTCGGTCCAAGAACCAAAGATAGATTTACTAACTTCATTATAATTCCCTCTTGCTAGGCCAACAGCTTTTTTCGAAATGGAAGTGTTAACCTCACCAGGAGTATAAATCGAACCGTTCCAAACTTGGAAGTTTGGTTTCTTTGCAATTGGACGGCAAGATGCGCTAGAGATATTCCAGTTTGTCGAAGGGCTCATCGCTGCGTTTTGGTCACTCTCCGAGTTACTCGAGCTTCTATGGGAGCTAGTATAGTTAATACCAATAGCGACGCAATACTTAAAGCCGACGTATTCTTCATTATCTGAAACAACACGGTTAGCGCTTCGATAATGTGACCACCCGCCATAGAGACCTTGTGGGTTTTGAGCACCGTTTATCTCTTCAATCACCTGGCAACCAACAGCGCCTCTATTACCAAAGAATGCACATGGGTCTTGGTAACCATTGTTCGATTTTCCGCTTGCATCCTTCGAACCAGGTTGGAATAGGAATTCGATTAATTGGACTTTAGTGTTTTCCGGAGTGATAGTTGCATATGGGAAGGAAGAAAGGAAAGTGTTGTTTCGAGGATCGATGCTCCAGGTGAAGGAAGATTCAATGTTACTTCCTTGGAAGAGGATTGAGCCAGAAATATTAGATTCGACGCTAGTTTCGAAGTTGTATGGAACGCGAACGACTGCTTTTTTCTCAATTTGGCCATCTTTTTGGACTTCGGTAAGGTATTTGAAAGTGAACGAATCATCAGTATATGAATAACTGTTTGATTGATTTTCAGTTTTCGAGGTTCCATAGTGTGCGCCTGATGAGAGATATTCGGTACAACTTTTGACTTTTTCTGGGTTTGTTTCATCATAAACCTTAGTACAACTGTATTTATTACCATAGTAATAAGTTGCAACCACCTTTGGGTTACATGTTCCAGTCGGTTCGTTCTTACATTGGAATTCTTTACGATTACCGTTTGCATAACCAGCATAATAGGAATTATGGCTATAGTTTCCAACTAATTTTGCGTCTTTACCATTGTTACCGGTGCTAGAATATGGTGTAGATTCTGTCTTGTCGAGGGTTGGACTATCGGCATAATAATAACTCGTACCACCATTATTATAGTGAGGATAAGAATACGTGTAGTCATATTTAGTGTAGCTATAAGTCTGGGAATTACAGCCACAAGAGCCACTAGTTGAGTGGTAGTATTTTTCCCAAGCTCGAACTTGGTCGACAGTGTGTCTCTGACCGAAAGTCTTTCCGACGAGGTTGTTTTCAGTAGTTAAATCTGCTGAACGACAAGAGCCAGTTAAAATGTCGCCGGAGGATTCAATAAACCCAGGAATTTGGAAACCGCCGGTTATGAACGAGTTTGATGCAGAATAAGTATTACAATTATATCTTCCGTTATTCGTTGCTGGCGAGATAACGCCAACACCAAGATGGTTACCAGTAGCAACTATTGAATAGCTCGATATTGATACAAATGGATTGTAGTAGCTCGCACTTGAAGCGCTTGAAGCGTTGTTAGCATAGGCATTAACTAGGCCGATGTTATTATACCCACTACTAAAGGTATAGCTGGAGTCGTCGCTATAATTTAACATACCACTTATGTGAAGATTTTGGTCTGGAATTTTATTTGGGTTGATTTTGTAGTTATAGGCACCTTTATACACGCCATTATCGAAATAACCCCAATCTTTATAGTCGGTCCACTTATCTTGATCATCGGAAGAAGTTGCCGCACGAACAGCACGGTTCCCAAGATAGAATTCATGAAGGAAGCGAACGCTATCGCCTGGTTTCGCATAAGTTGTAACTTCGGCATCGTAAGCAGTCAATTCCGGACCAGAATCAGTATAAAGGCTTCGCCTAGACGTAAGATATTGTCCGTCATAGCCAGCACGCCATTTTATACGAGTTGAAGATGAGATGCCGTCAACCGACATATTTTCAACTGCAATACGACTTACAGTTTCACCATATTGTCTAATCTCACGCTCATATCTAGGTGTATCTTGTTCTGGTTCCTCTTCTTCAGGCTCAATAGTTCCAGTGTTTTTTGGATCGGCACAGAACCAACCGAGGTTAGTTCCAGACCATCTCTGACCTTTTGTTGCATAGAAATCAGCATTTTTCGCAAAGGCAGCTTGAGCTTCAGATGGAGTGACATATTTAGCACCGGATGGCTTATAAAGACCGGCAGCTGCACCATCGCGAATACCTTTCGTCGAAGTACGCGCTTTATCGATACTAACCGGGCCAGCAAGACCACCGCCGGAAAGTGGAGTTACGAGAACATAGAACCAACCACCACCACTTTTACAACCGGTAATGTTCCCAGCTTGCTCAACAAGCCCGAAAATAGAAGCTGGGTTAATGTTATCTGAAGATGCCGGCATTAAAAGCCAATAAGCCCCGTTTTTTCTAACACTTTTACAGTTTCCGGTTTTACATTTTGCAGTTGTATTACCACCAGAACCAGCGCCACCAGAATAACCACTTGTTTTCGAAGCAGCAAATACTTTTACCCCAATTGCGAGAGAAATAATTACAAGGACTACCGCAAAAATTTTCGAACGGTTCTTTCTGAGGGTTTTTCGACTGATTTTTCTAGAGATTTTTTTCATTATTCACCCTCCCCTTCCGAATTATTTTCAGTAGTTCTTTGGTCTTCAAAGTCAAAATTGATTTTCTTTATTAATTCGCTATCTGTAATAATCTCACCTGTGTCGATATCATAATAAATATCTTCTGGAGGAAATTCGGATTCTAGGAGATTGATGTATTTACTCTTATTTGTCTCATCCTCGAGTATTGCATAATAGTTTGCGTAAGCGGTTAAGTACATATAGCGCTGATTCTTGTCAAGTTCGCGCTTTTCTTCTTCAAAAGTTTGGAGAAGGTGAGCGGCGCGGTCAGTATTCCCAAGAAGAGCAATTTTAGAAATGAAGTAAAGTCTATAAAGCGTTTTATCGTAGTCGGAACTAACTTTTAAGAGAAAGACATTAAAGTTATCTTCCATTTTTGCAGTGTCAGGAATTTCGCCATCTAAAATTCCGTCGGCAAGAACATTGTCGAGAGTTTGAGTTATTAACTCATAAACTTGTTCCGGCGAAGTCGAGGATTCGATTGTGACATCATTATCAATAGCAAGCGGAATAACTGTTCCGTTTACACCTCCGTCGTTCGAACCTAGAGAAACAAAGAATCGAACGAGGAAAAATACCCCGATCGCAACCACAATAATAATCGCCGAACTAATTGTGATTATCTTTGGCGTTAATTTTAACTTACCACCCTTTTTTGAAGGGGAAACACCCTCCGGAACAGCTTCCCAAGGATGCGCTGCGTTATTTCCCGCGACGTCTCGCGAGTTGTCTAGACCTTCATTCATACTACTTATGATTATATTTTATCTTAAAGAAATAGTCAATTAAAAAGCTTAAGCTAAACTGATTAAGCACCAAAGAGGAAGGTTAGCCATTGGTCGAGATTCGATTTTTCATTTAAGATGGCTTTTTCTTCATTCGTATTCTCGCGATATCTACTTTTTGCGCGTTCGGTATTTTTCGGAAGATAAACTAAAGTTTCGCCACTTAATTTCTTATTTTGGAGCTTTCTAGCAGCAAGCTCCTGGTATTCCTCGGAAGAATAATATTCGTTTTCGAGTTCAAAATTATCAACTTGGAGTTCAAGATAGGCGAGTTCAGTTTCTTTTTCGGCGATTTCCTGTTGGAGAGACCAGTTGCGAGAGAGGCTAGAAATCGATCCAATCAACCAAACAAGAAGAATTGCAGGTATAGAAAGAATAACAAGTCTTTCTGGAGCCAAAATTTCTTGGAGAAACTTTGCTTTCAATCTCCGGAACCTTGCCTCTAGGCGTTCTTTCCTGCTTCTTTTTTCAACCATTATAGAGAGTAGTTAATCCTTTTATGCTTATTTATTATACCATTTTATGGTATAATTTTGAAGTAATCGCTGGGGGCATAGCTCAGTGGTTAGAGCAGGCGGCTCATAACTGCTTGGTCCCTGGTTCGAACCCAGGTGCCCCTACCAGATTTTATATAACTCGGCATTTTGGCCGATTTTTTAGTAGTAAATTTCTGTTAAGTACCCTGCAGGTTCTAGTATGCTATTTTGTACCGATTTTGCATTAAAAATGTGCCCGAAAGCACATTTCTACCCCTTTAAAATTGTCTGTTAATACCCTAAACAATCAGGTTACTACAATTTCTCAATTGAACAAGCTAAAACTATCTAGGGATTCTAATTGGACTTATCGCTTTTTAATCTATTACAACGCCAACACAAAGTTTGCAAATTCGAAGCTTCAGTCTTACCACCTTTCGATATAGGAATTATATGATCGACTTCTAATAAAAGATTAGGTTCATCATAAACACTATTTCCGCATTTGCAGCACGTATAATTATCTCGCTTTTTTATCGCTTCCCTTAAATCATTTGTCATTATACTTCTTTGATGTTTTGAATGTCCTTTTTTACTGACCGATTTGCTCACTTCACGAACCAACGTCTGGATTGTACTTATATCTATGGTTATTTTGTTTTCATTTCTCGATCTACCACCAGGGCTAATATATAAGAAATAGAGAAATGGCTCTTTAATGTTAGCTAATTCATAATTCAGCCCACACACTAAATATGATAATTTTCTTTTATCGGAAAAAATTTTGTAAAACAATGGTAGGTTCTTTTTTATCTTATCGCTAGCCCTACTCATTTCTTCTACGAATGACGCGTAATCGGTTAGAAATTTTGAAATAAATTCCAATCTTTCCATATCCTCTACACTGTTGTTTATATCGGAATATTTCAATAGATACTTGGTTGAATTTTGGCTAGAGTTCGAAACGACAGAATTAGAACACCTGATTATTCTATTTAAGTTAAAATACTTTATAGAATCTCTATATTGAGCACATGATTCAAGGATTACTTTGCCTTTCTTTTTGCTCTTTTCACAAGTTTCTTTGTTTAGCTCAAAATATTTTTTGCTATTTTTAGCAATACGCCAATTTGAAAATTTTCTAAGGCACATTATTATTGCCCAAATAATTAAGGCAATACCAATAACTACACACACTATCCATACTAATGCAAAAACATCCGATTTCATGATATTTCCTTAATTATATCCAATACCATTATATCATTAAATAACGGCAACCATTCTTTATATCTTCTCGATATATTGTTAATGCCTGCCCAATTTGCCCCCACCAATAAAAAAGAGCCCTCGAGGGGCTCGTTTTTTACTTATTATTTTTTCTTCGAAAGAGTTAAGAAACCGTTACGTGGGTTTTCGTTAACTTGGCGATCTGCAGGGAGGTCGCAAGGAGTACCCTTAGCGTTGTTTTCAGTCTTTGTAAAGAAGTAAATCGTTTGAGGTTTGCCGCCACGAAGAGTAACTTCTGATTTGTGTAAGTAATAGGTAATACCTTTACTGTTGGTAATACTATAAGCCATTTAGCCTCCTTAGTTTATATATTTTTATCTTATGACAGGGAGAAAAATCTGTCAAGGGGTTTTATAGGGAAAATAAGGTTATTTAATAAAGATTAAGGCGATTTTCAAGATAAGCCAAGTGATAATTCGAATGAAAATTATAACCATTATAGCTACAGTTACAAGGAGCATAAAACCAGAAAGCGTCGGGGCGAAGGCTGGGGAAGCAAAATCATAACGGAAGAGAGCAGTAGAGGGAATATTCGCCGTGATTTGTTCAGTTATGTAGTCAGTTACAGGGTACTTCGCAATTTCGCTGGTCATACAATTTATAAACTGAGCGGAGTTCCAGGCCCAACCGTTTGCGATGGCTTGAGGACGGCAGACGGCGTTTGCATAGCCATAAACGTTGCCATTTGGATTATCGTCGGATATACTAGCCGCGATTTCCTGAGCTTTAGCGAGAGCGGCAGCGGCAAGACGATTATATTGGTGCTCTAGATAAAGCGGTCCAGTACCAAAAATCAAATTACTCGTACCGTTTTTCTCAACAAAGTTCACAATAATGTGTGATTCGGTAAAGGTTTTTAAATCTTTTAATTTAGCCTCGATATCTTTATTAATTTCCTCTTGAGATTTTTGGGTTTCGCCTTCTTCAATATTTCCGTTTTCGTCTTCGCCAGCGGCGTCAGCCGTTAAGACCGCTTCTTTTAATTTATTCATTTCGAGGTGGTCGAAACGAAGCAAAGTTGCGTCAATAAAGCCGAGGGGAATCAGGATTAGAATTAATTGCCAGGTACGGATACTTTTTAGAAAGTTTAAAAAACCAGTGCGTTTTTCTTTTGTCTCGCCCTTAATCCTTTCTTTCCAGTTTCCACCCATAATTACACCTATTATAACATTACGATTTTTCTTATTGCCAAATTCCGCGGAACCACTCGTCTGCCGGACCAGCGGTCATAAGAAGAATTAGATAACCTTCATTTTTTAAAGACTTCAGTTTTTCGGCAAGCTCAGGATTCATTTCGGCTGGTTCCCCGATTTCTTTATTTTCAAGAGAGTCGATAAACATTTTTGGAGTGATTATTTCTAAGCTTTTATCTTCACGAGTTAAATAAGTTGGGAGCCAAAAAAGTTTATCAGCATCTTTAAAGGCAGTTTTATAGCCATCTTTTACTTCGTGTTGGCGAGTGTTTTGATGTGGTTCGTAAATCACAACGATTCCCTTTTTTCCAGTTTTTGAGGCTTCTTCGTGCGCCATTTCGAGCGTCGAGATAATCTCTTCAGGATGGTGACCGTAATCCGTATAGATTCCGTCACCAAGTTTTTCAAATCTTCTTCCAACACCTGGGAACTCATTTAAAATTTCAACGATTTTTTCTTCTGGCAGGTCATAATTTATTTCTTCTGCCATTTTTAAAATTGCATTAAGAGCGGTCGTTGCATCTTCACGACGAGCTTTTCCAGAAAGATTTATTCTAGAGTCACTAGTTAAAATAACACGAGCTGGAATATTTTTTTCAGTTAGATAACCAAGGGAATCAGGCGCAGCAGATGGATTCCCAAAAATTACATTTTCAGATTTTGTTTCGAAAGTTTTAAAAGCGTCTTTGTACTCTTCTTCGGTTTTATAAATATCTGGATGGTCATAGGAAACGAAGGTAATTAACGATAACCAAGGCGAAAAGGCGAGAAAATTCCGGTCATATTCATCAGCCTCGTAGATAAAGAATTTATCTTCAGGGTTATATTTTCCGGATTTTGCAAAACCAAGGGTTGTCCCGACAAGGTAGGAAATTGGAAGTCCAAGTTTTAAGCCTGCCCAAATTATCATCGAAGTTGTCGTCGTTTTTCCATGTGTTCCAGCGACAGCAACCATCTTTAGATTTAATTCTTTAACGAGAAAATCGATAAACTCATCACGTTTTGAAGTTTTTATTCCGTGGGTTTTTGCATAGACTAATTCAGGATGATTTTCAGGAAGTGCAGAAGTATAGACAAACCAATCAACGCCAGTATTTTCAAATTTTTCTTCGAGGAATTTTCCATCTTGGTCACTAATTTTGAACTCAATATTTTCAGCTTCAAGTTCCTTTAAAATCGGGCCAGGATTTTTATCAGAACCAAAAACGGTGTGGCCAGCATTTTTTGCCATCAAAGCGAGCGGCCCCATCCCGGTTCCAGAAATTCCCGAAATATAAATATTCATAACTCTATTTTACCTTATTTAGATAATTTTCATAACAATTTAAGGCTTCTTTTCTCATATCGCGAATTAGCTCAGCTTTCATTACAGTAAATCCAGTCTCGGTATTCAGAGCGTGCTCGATATGGTTTACGGCGATTTGAGGAATTGGGAGGGCATAAGGGACAGATTTAACTTTTCCTTTAAAATTAACACCTCCGGGGAGACTCGCTTCGAGTCCGCCAATATCGTCGCCACGTTCAAAAATTTCGATTTTTATTTCATCTTTTTCTTTGCTTATAAAAATCCCGCTATCAAAATTAAGATCAAAAAAGGCAATTTCTAAACCTTTTTTCTCAAGAACTCCAGCGTCACCAACTTCAATACCGATTGTTTCGAGCGCATCTGCAAAATAATTAAAGATTTCTTTCGTTTTTTCTCCGTCGTAGGAAATTAAGATACTAAGCGGGCGTTCGGCGCCAGAAGAAGAATCACGGCTATTTCCCATATAACGAATTAGGCCAAAGGAAAGAGCTTGAATAAAGCCCGGGGTAACATTATCGGCTTTTTCAGTTAGAACGCCATTATCAAAATATTTTTTAAGCATTATTTTTCGCTTTAACTAGCTTTATTTCGATGTCGATCGCAGATAAAACATCTTCGACGGTGCTGCCACGGCTAAGATCGGAAACTGGGGCCTTAAAACCTTGAAGAATTGGGCCAGCAGCAGTAAAGCCGCCGAATCTTTCCATTGCTTTATAGAGGATATTCCCAGAGTTTAGGTCGGGGACGATAAGAACATTTGCGCGTCCTGCAACAGTCGAGCCGGGAGCTTTTTTATCGCCGATTTCTTTATCGATTGCAGCGTCAAGTTGAAGTTCACCGTCGATTGCGATTTCAGGATAGGCTTCATGGATGCGACTAACAATATTTCGGATTCTACTGATTGATTTATCATCACCACCAGAGCCAAGAGTCGAGAAAGAAAGCATTGCAATTTTTGGAGGTTCGTTTAAAACAGTTTTTGCAGTTTCATAAGTCTGGAGAACGACATCAAAAAGCATATCTTCATCTGGATTTTTACAAGCTGCAGCATCACCGAGAACATAAATTTCATCATTTCTCTCTAAAACGAAACTAGCAGAGAAAATTTTCGTAATTTTTGGGTTTTTTACACCAATAATATCTCGACAAGAGAGAATAATCTCCCTAGAAGTATGATCGATTCCGGCGACCATTGCGTCAGCGATATTATCACGGACTTTCTCGCAGGCCTCTTCAACACTTTCAGCCGTTAAAATTTCTAGCCCATCACCATATTTTTCTTTAGCTAAATTTAGCGCAGATTTCACCACTTCGTTTCCGTATTCTGGGAAGACGATTTTAACTCTATTCATGTAGTAAATTATACCATATAACAGGTAAGAGATAAATATGGAGAGCGTTCGGGAGACCAGAGAAAAAGAGAATTGAAACAGCGTAAGCGAGCAGGAGGGCAACGAAATAGAAATTTAATTTTAGATGTTCAAGTTTTATGAAAGTCACTACCGAGAGAATAAGGAAAATTATACCAATTAAGCCAGTTTCAAGGAGAACTTCAAGATATTCGTTTTGAACAATTTCTTTTTTTATCCCTTGAGATGGAAAGTCCTCAAGCATCACAGTCCCGCTTGAGCCGAGACCAGTCCCAAAGAGTGTATTAGTTGGGTTTTTCGACCAGATTTTCAAGGCGTAGGTTGCAAGCTCAAGACGACGATCTGTAGATTCAGCAATGTATCCAGAAAAGAGAGGCTCTTCAACGAGAGGAGTTATTGGCGGTTCGGGAAAATCGGTCGAGAGAGCATCGGTAGTAGTAAAATCAATTTTCCCGAGGGAAAGTTGATTAATTGAAGTTTTTATTGCGGTTTGGTAACTCACATTAGTCGGGCCGAGCTCGGCAAGAAGACCTTGGAAATTAAGCGTAAGAAAGAGAGAAAGGAGTGGAATTCCAACAATTTTTAAAAGGTTCTTTAAAGATTTCAGATTTTTAAAAACTAATGTAAGGAGCATAAAGAAAAGAGCGAAAATTGCGCCACGAGAAAAAGTTAAAAAGAGTGTAAAGAGGAAGAGGGTTAAGAGAGTAACGAGCCTTATTTGACTTTTTCTAGTTTTATTTTTTAATAGGGAATTAAAGACGAGTAGAATCGGGGCGAGAAGGAGGCTACCCATAAATTGTGGTTCAACTGTAAAACCATTTACGTGCGGAAAGCCAAAAGTTTTCGAAACACAGCCTTCACAGAGAAGAGCCGCATTACGTTCGACGCCGAGAGCATCAAAAATAGCTTGAAAAATGCAGAAAAAGCAGATGAGTGTGGTCGAGGTAAAAATAATTTTTCGGAGTTTTTCACGCCAAGGATTTTTTTCTAAATTGGAGATTTTTATAAAAAGAATGAAAGAGATAATTGAAATAAAAATACAGAGAGAAACACCGAAGGTTAGAAAACCGCGGAGAGGGTTTTTAGACCATAAAACAGAGAGAGCGAGAAAAAGCGGGAAGAGAAGAAGTGGGGTTTTAAAATTCGTTTTAAGATATTTTAGAACGTCCTTTAAACTGATGAGTGAGAAAAGTGCAAGCCAAATCAAAGGCAGGGAAAGTTCAAGATACATCGAATCGGTTTCACCAAGTTTTAGGCTTGGAAAGAAAGAGAAGAAAAGGATAGCCGGGAAGGAATAAAAGAGGAAGGACTTTAATGAATTTTTAGGGGTTTTAGAGGATCGGCCAAGGGAACTATGGGACTTTTTAGAGAGCTTTTTCGTAATTTTTTCCCAATTTTTGTCAAAATTTTCAGAAGAGAACTTCTCGACGGATTTACTCACCTTTTTACGGTCAAGGGGAACTATTCGAGCTTCAAATTTTTTTAGAATTTTTTCAAGGGAATCGATGGTTGGTTTTTTAAAGAAAAAGCCATTTTTTCCCTCTTTAATATAGTCGAGAGCACCGCCTTTTTTTAGAGCAATAACTGGGCAGCCAGCGCTCATTGCCTCAATCGGAGCAATCCCGAAAGGTTCTTCAGATGGAAAAATGAAAGCTTTCGATAGGCTAGCTAAGAAAGCAAGGTCGGTTTTTCCAAGAAAATCGACAAAAGTTATAAATGGAGAATTACTAGCTAGGTGTTTTAGATTTTTATTTTCTGGACCATTCCCAACAAGAACTAAAGGTAATTTTAATTTTTTACAAGTTTTTATAAGTAAGTCGAGATTTTTCCAATTTACTTGACGAGAAAAATTTAAATAAAAACCGTTCGGATATTTTGTTAGGATTTCAGTCAATGCACTTAAGTTTTCCACATTTTTAAGACCGGTGTAAAACTTTTGTTCGGATTTAGGCGCTTGACATTTTTGCTTTTTTATTGTTTTATTATGTAATATTTTTATTTGACTTTTCCCTTTTTTCGTGTTGTAGTTTTCCACAAACTGCGAGAAAAGCGCATAATTAACAGGGGGATTTACGACCTTTGCTTCCCTTTTATAATAGGTCTTAATTTCCCGTTTTGCAAAGTTTGAAATGGTAACAAATTCATCCGGATTTCTTGCGGATTCTAAATCTACCGTCGCTAAAATTGGTAAGAATTTTTTATACATGGCGCGGGCGAGCGGATTTAAGAGCCCGAAGCCTGGATTTTTTAGATATTCTTCCCTTTTTCCCCAATAATATTGGGTTGGGACGTGGCAATAACAGAGGTGAGTCCCATTAGTTTTTATCAATTTCGCGTCGCAACCGGTAATAGAAATAACGAGGTCATATTCATCTAAATTAAGATTTTTAAAGTATTTCTGACGGAGTGGAGCGATAAAACGACGAGATTTTACGGGGAAAAAGTTTAGGTAGCCGGTTCTAACGTCAGAACCTTTTAGCCAAGGCGTTCTTCCCTTTCGATATTGTGAAGTATAGATTGGGGCAGTAGGATAAATTTCGTGAAACTTTTTTATTACTTCTTCGGCACCACCAGATTCAGTCAACCAATCACAAACAAGAGCAACTTTCATTTCGCGCCTTTCCCTGTTAAGACAGCTCTAATTGTGCGAAGAAGGATTTGAAAATCGAAACGGACGGACCAGTTTTGGACATAATAGATGTCGAGAGCGCGGCGTTCTTTAAAGCTGATGTCACGACGTCCAGAAACTTGGGCAAGGCCAGTTAACCCAGATTTTACGGAGAGCAAAAGGCTTCTATCGCCATAATCTTTTAGTTCACCAGGGACAAGTGCACGCGGGCCGACAAGCGAGATATCGCCTTTTAAAACGTTTATAAGTTGAGGAAGTTCGTCGAGTGAAGTTTTTCGGAGAAAATCACCAAAACGCGTAATTCTTGGATCATCTTTAAGATAGTCGCCATTTCTTCGATATTCTTCAGATAATTTTTTCGCATCTTTTATTAGCTTTTGCTTTTGCATCTTTAGAAATGCTTCTTCTGGGCTTAAGCCGGAATATTCGGGCTTCATCGAACGAAACTTATAGATTTTGATTTTTTCGTTATAACGAGTTAGACGAATTTGGGTGTAAATTGCTTTTGCTCTTGGGTTTGTTAATTTTTGGATAATTAGAATTAGCGCCATCGGAATTAAAGCGAGTAATGTTATCAAACCGCCAATTAAAACATCTATAAAACGTTTTAAGACTTTTACGCCACCAATCAAAGGTGTGGCTTTCACTAAAATTACTGGGGTGTTCCCTACTAGCTCAAGTTCGCCGATATGAGTAGATAAATTAGATTCCGTTGGAACAAAATAGTAGAGGAGATGTCTTTCGACGGACTTTTTATAGACATACTCAATTCTTTTTTCGTCAGTTTGAAAAATGATATCCGGGTAAGTATGAAGAAGAGCTTGTTTTAGAGAGGAATAATAATATTTTCTTCGAAATTCCTTCGGGATTAAGCTCTTTTTACTCACAACCCCAACAATACGATAACCCTCTTCAGGGTGATTTAAGATATTTAGGATTAGCTCCTTCGTATTCTCATTGTTCCCAACAATTAAAACTTTTTGAAGACCGATTTTCTTACGAAGGACTAGACGACGAATGCTTTTAATAATCGTACGGATTACAACTAGCGAAATAAAGCAAGTTAAGATTGCATAAAGGGCGATTGGGCGAACTGGGAAAAGGTTGCTATCTAGGAAAAAGTCGACCGTGATAATTGACATCACTCCAATAATACTCGCGGCGGCAAGACGAAAAACTTCCGGGATACGTGAGCGGTTCATAATAATATTACGATTATAAAGGCCGAGGGTAAAAAGAATTAAAACCCAAATCGGGAGAAGCGCACTAATTGCAAGAATGAATTTTCCTGGGTTGGCAACGAAATAATATGGACGGTTATCAATATGGATACGAATTAAATAGGCATAAAGAAAAGAGGTGACGATCCCGATTATGTCCCCTATAATCAACGCCACCCTAAAAACTATGCCTGTTTCCCTTTTCGTAGGTACCTCCTGTCATAACTGTCGCTAATATAATTATAGCATAAGTGGTATGACAAAACCAACCAACACCTAACTATTCTTCCATACCGCTCACGTCAAGAAAATCTCTTTTTCTATCCAGGACTGCGCCCAGATCTTCGTCCGGTACTCGTCGTGGTATAGAAAAAGAGT
>JAFRJK010000007.1 GCA_017432305.1 Candidatus Saccharimonadota bacterium | reverse complement strand
TGACTCCCACCAGTAGGCGTTGACCGTGCGACTCCAGATACCGCCGTTCGACCGACTGTAGAGCCCACCCCTCCAAAAATCCAACGGAGCACCATTAAGCCAGTTATAAAGCGGTGTGTTGTTAGCGCCTGGGGTGTAAGAGTGGAATTTTAAAAAAATTGTTCTAATAGTGCTCCTTCCCCATCACTCTCATAGTTGTTATGCTTATAATGGTTTTTGAGCCCGAAAAAATGAACATAAGAATAAAATTTTTACCCACAAAAACCTCACTAAATAACCAAATGCGGCCCCTGTTTTGGGGGCCGCTACTATGCATTTTTATGCAATTGAGGTAATTTTTATTACACTATATTTCTGGCGATGTCCAGTTTCTTTATGGACGCGCTTTTTCGAATGGTATCGAATTACGCGGACTTTGTCGCCAGCAACCTTTTCTTCGACGACTTCAGCCGAAACTTTCACGCCTTTTACTTCAGGATTTCCGACGGAGATTTTCTCACCATCAATCACGAGCAAAGCACCAGTTTCGAGCTTCTTTGTTCCTGCCGGGAGGAGGTCCACACGGAGGGTCTCTTTCTCACAGGCGACATATTGTTTCCCGCCGATGAGCACAACTGCTTTCTTCATATAATTCCTTTAATTAATAAACTATCCCTTATTTTACCACAACTACCCTAAAAAATCAACCCTCAACTTCGGTTTAACTTCTTACAAATCGCTAGATAAAACGCCGTTTCTATTGCTGAGTCCTCGAGCGAACCTGAATCTCTCCCGACAAAGTTCCCATATCCCGAAATATCATATTTCTCTATTGAATCGATTAACGCCTCAATTCTCGCTAAATCTGTTCCCTTTAGGTTCTCATCTTGGACGAGAAGATATGCACTCTCTAATTTTCTTATAAGTGGCATCTCTCTAATTACTAAATCCGCATTACAAAGGTCTCTCGAACGATTTACTGCCCACTTAAATTCAGTAATATCCGAAAATGCCCTTCTTATTTTTCTCGAAAGCATCGGTAATCTTTTTAAAACATAATTCTCAACCGAAACGTTAACTCTCCTCTCCGAAAAAAATTCCGCCCGATCAGAAAACCACTCCATAATTTTATCTGGAACGTTCACTCCTGTCGATTCAAAAAATCCGTTCTGCCACCCCCCGGCCACGTTCGTCTCAAGTACATAAAACTCTCCTGTTTCGTCATCCCGAATTAAATCCACTCCCGCGTATTCAAGCCCACAAGCTGCCGCCGCATGTACCGCAATCTCGTACATCTCCTCAATTAACCCTTCGTCATCCTCGGTCCAACGTTTCTTCCCTGCGCTTTTTGCGATAAAATCCGCCGGGTCATCCTCGTTACCAAGCTTCTTCATATTACCAAGCGCAATTCCTCCGAGTGTGAACACTCTCCAATCATACGTCGACTTCACAAATTTCTCGACCGAAAACGCTGCTAAATTCTCGTTAAAATCGTCTAGCTCCTGTTCATTTCTAATCAATTTTATTCCAATTCCACGCGTTCCCATATCTGGTTTTAAGACAAACGGATAAGAAATTCGCCCCTCCCCAATCAACCTTTTTTTAATAAATTCCTTATTAAACGCTGGGAAACAAGGTAAGGTATGTTTTCTAACTACTGGATCGTCCATAAACATCTCATGTTGGAAATATTTATTTGAATTAAACGATCTTCCGCCCGCAACTTTCGTATTTATCGTAATTTTTCGATTCTTATTTATCCAATATAAAGCTCTCTCAACCGCCGTTCCGCTCGAATAATTTATCGGACTTCTCCATAAAATCATATCTGGAAATAAGTCCTCTAATCTCCCGTCAACAATCTTTGTTTCATCCAAAACTTTAATTAGTTCAGTCTTAAATCCAGCTCTTTCCGACGCCTCAACAAGCTCCCTCGCCATATTCTGGTTCAGTTCTCTCCCCTCAACAATCGTCAGTCTTCTACTAGTTCTGCCACCCATCATCATATACCCCTCATTATACCACTAACCTTAACCATTTTCTACGAAAAATCCATAAAAAATTAAAAACAAAAGGTCTCGCCAGGCTCTCTCACCCCTAGCGAGTACCTTTCGTTCGAAAGGAGTAAAGTTCTAATTTAAATTATTTAGAGCTTGTGAGATTTTTAAGTTGTTTTCTCGATTTGATGTAGTATGAAACACCAATTCCGATGCCAGCTACAACGATGAGTGAAACTACAAGTTCGGTTGGACCAGTTTTTGGAAGTTCTTTCGGTTGGTCTGGTTCACAATCGCGATGAACTGTAATCTCAACTTTGTCATAACCCGTACCGTTCGCAGTTGCGATTGATGCGTTGTTATAAACTTTCGTGTCGCCACATGGGAAAATCTCTTTGTCTTCAGAAACTTCGACTTTATAAGTTAGAGACATGTTGTCGCCAGGTTTAAAGTCGCCGAGGTTGATACCACCGTCAAAGAGTTTATCTGAAACGAAGTTACCTTCGGTGTTAAAGTTTGCTTTAAAGAACGAAGTACCATTAACATATGAAAGACCATTTGGCATATTATCATAAGCGATAATTGAAAGTTGGTTCATCGTACCAGTGTTTTCATAGTCAATCTTAAAGTCGAGAACATCGCCTGGTTTAACAGTGATTTTTTCGACATAGTTTTGTTCTTTTTCTTTCGAAACAGTTTTCGAAATCTTAAAGTTTGGTTGATCGACTTTGAAGCGATAAGTAACATAACCAGAATATTCGTTACAACCAGGGACGTAACCCCACATGTCGTTCCAATATCCAAGTTTAGCACCATCTTTACCAAACAAAGCGCTCGAATCTAGGATTTCGCCATCGATATTACCAAGGCTATGAATAGTCGCAGAGTTTGGCACGTAGCGAGTTAGAACTGTAGTTTTGGAATAAGCATAAGCTGTATCCCAAACTTCGTTCGGATTTGCGTTAGTCGAGGAGATGATACCTTTAATAACTGCGCTCGTACCAGCGTTTACCTTCTCAGGCTGTTCGATACGAAGACGCACGTTATCGGCAATCCCGACTCCGCCATATTCGGACTTGTTTAGTTTTGATTTTGCGTTATTGTGGAACCAAATCGCAACTTCGTACTCTTGGCCCACTTCTAGCTCGACTTTATCTACTAATGTATCGGTCGTACCAGCTTTTCTGATACGAACGAAGTTTCTCTCATTACCGATTTTTGGGTTATCGATAATGGAGTTGAACGTGACGTATTCTGCCGGTTCAGCCCAGGTAAATTCTGGACGTTCCGGACCCCACGCCGTTGAGGTGGCACTTACATTGGCAGAAGCAGCAACTCCAGCTACTGCGCCAAGTGAGAGTACCGCCATTGGGATGAAATGTCGTGCCGAGCGACGTATTCCTTCCCAAGTTTTGGTTTTTGTTTTTGTTCTCATTTTTAGGGCTCCTTTCTTCCCTTTTAAATGATCGTGTTTATTTCCCCCTGCGCGTTTTTGTGTTTGTTTAGAATCTATTCATTATATCTTCGTGGTCTTTTTTAATCTGCTCCTCGTCAGTATTTTCACCCGCCGAGCCTGGGTTAGCCTTGTTCTCAGGTGGCGTTTCTGGAACGTCCTGAGTACCAGATTCTTCACTTTGACCTGAACCTTTCCAGCCGGAATTGTCATCATCATAGTGGTCGTCGGTTGGTGCAGGTGGATTTTCTGGATTTGCTGGAGTTACCGGGATTGAGATATTTTCACTACTCGACCCAGGTGTGTTATCACCAACATTTCCGTTTTCACCGCCCGCTTCACTCTTTGGACCTTCTTCTTCTGGGGTATCGTTCGGATTTACATTCCATCCATCGTCAGGATTACCTGGAAGAACAGGAGTCTTGCCATCGTATTCATCACCAGTTTCATTTTCCGAACCAGTATTTTCGTTTTCGGTACCAGTAGTTTCTTCACCAGTTCCTTCTACGCCAGTGCCTTCATCCTCAGTTCCGGTTCCTTCGTTTTCAGTACCCGTACCCTCATTCTCCGTACCAGTACCTTCATTCTCAGTACCCGTACCCTCATTCTCCGTACCAGTACCTTCGTTTTCTGTACCAGTTCCGATTTCCGAACCAGTGTCTTCAGTTCCGGTTCCTTCGTTTTCAGTACCAGTGTCTTCTTGACCAGTACCTTCATTTTCCGTACCAGAATCTTCATTCTCTGTACCAGTTCCTTCAACACCCGAAGTATTTTGTTTCTGTTTAACAACCACGTGAGTTGTTCCGCCTTCTTCCCAAATAATCTGGCCACATTTAAGCGAGATACCGAGAATTTTCACTTTCTTCATGATAGTGATTGCTTCGTCATCCGTCGCATTTTCTGGAATTCGCCCAACCGCTTTAAGGAAGTTATATTTATAACCACCAATTTCGTTTTGGTCGAGCACACTTTCATCGCCGTCCATGAATTTAAGCACCTCGTAGTCTTCTTTCGAAGTGACTTCATCGTCAACAAAGTATTTAAGCCTTGGCATTTCGCCATCATCTGCAATATTCATCGCATAAAGTGAGTGGTGAACTTCGCCTCTCTTTACTGTATCAACTTGTACATCATATTTATCGACAAGTTCATACATTAAGCTCTTCGAGTATTTTGCAAGTGACTCACGATAGTTATCATCACATTGCGCCATAAGCTCGAGATAATTCATTTGGCCAAGGTTTGAGATTCCATAAGCCCCACCACCGTCGATTTGAATATCTGTTCCACCAAGCGACGCAAATTGTGCTTGAAGAATTGGATCGTCTAATCTTTCTGAAAGTCCTTCGACACCTTGTCTTGCGAGTTCCGATTTTTCATAATTCCCACGGTTATCAATATCATAAACCGGAGCAGTTAAATCGTGTTTACCGTGCTTTGCCTCCGAGAAGTAATCACTTTCGCCAGACCATTCTTTAGCACCAATATTAAACTCGACTTCTTCGCCGTAAGTTTTACCTTTGACGACGTCTGGGATTTCATTTTCGTCCTCAGCTTCAGTTTCAACTTGAACGCCATAAGTTTCGTTTAAGTCGACACCAAGTCTAATTTCACTATCCGCACTTGCAACTAAATCTTCCGCAACATCTCCAGTCGCGGTTGTTTCTACTGTCGGCTGATTCGGTATGTTGAAATCCTGTTTATTATTCGTGTTTGCGAAGACGCCACTCGTCGTAGCTGCACCAGCGAGGAATACTCCGAGAATCGAGCCCGCAACGCCCGTGAGCACTGCCCTTCTCCATCCACTAATTCCTTTTTCCGCACCTTTTCTAACACGATTATATCGTCCGAAGAATCCTTTAATCTTTTCCGAAAGCGACATTCTCTTTTCAGTTTCTTCTTTCTCATATCCATCAAAGAAACTAAATCTTTCTTCCTTCTTTATCGGTTCAGTCTTCTTTGTGTCTCTTTCTTCAAGCGCTTTTTGGCCTTCCCAACGATCGCGAATATACTTACGGAAATTCTCTTTCTCTTCCACGATTGCTTTTTCATACTCGCCACGGCTAATTTCGCCTCTTTCTAGTTTTGCCTTTAATTCTTCTAGGTGCTTATCGACACGATATTGATCGCGAGCTTCTTGGTTTTTCCATTGTTCTTCGAAATATGTTTCGAACTCTTCGTCTTTATCTCTTCTTTCGGCGTTGATTTCCTTGTTTCTATCCCAAGTTTTACGAAGAAGATCACGCATTTTCTCACGCCCGTCTTCGTATGCCTTATTATATTCTTCTTCGGAAATTTCACCCTTTTCCATCTGCTCTTTCATCGCATCAAGATTAGGTATACCAAACGAACGGCGAAGATCTCTATCTTCCCAAGATTCTTCAAAATATCCATTAAACGCGCTTTCCTCGTCGAGCATTTCGCCATCACTTTCGCTATCTCCGCCTTCGACTTTTTTACCAGCCCTACGTGCTTTATAAGCGTTGATGGTTGCTTGAATTTCTTCTTGTGTTCGGCCTTCGGTCGGAACGACAACTTTCGTAATTTTCTTAATAACTGTCTTTTGCTTGTCGTCTTTTTCCGCATCTTTAGCATCTTTATCTTCGTATCCATCAAAGAAGCTGAATCTTTCTTTCTTTTCCCCGGATTCTTCTATGCTCTCCGCGTTCTCAACCTCTAGCTCGCCTTCAGTATTTTCACCTTCTGGTTTGTCTTCAGCTTTTGCCGCTAAATCGTTAAGTTCGAATTGTGCTTTCGCGATTTCTCTCTCAGTTTCGCGAATTCTTTCTTCAGCCGCAACAAGATCTTCTTCTTTTGCTTGACCAGCATTAACTAATGCTTCTATTTTATTATATTCAGCAATCGCTTCGGCATTTTTTGCTCTGAGTTCTCCAAGCTTGCCTTCAGTTGCAGCTTTATCTATTTCAGCCGTAGCCACATCCTCAGTTTTTCCTATCTCACTCTTAACTCTCTCGTCATTAGCGCGCATAGCATCTTCACTCTCGTGAATTTCTGCCTCCGCCTTTTCAAAGTCTTCATCCAAAACCTTCTTACCGCTCTTCGCATCATTCTCTAGGCGGTTCCACTCTCCGCGAGCTCTTTCGTTTCGCTCTTGTGCCTCGTTAAACGCTACCGAACGTTTAACTTCCTTATTAAACATCTCGAGTTTTTCGAGGAAGTTTTCGTTTTTCTTCATCTCCGCTTCGTCGAAGTTCCCGTTTTCAATTGAATCTTCGAGCTCGGTAAGTTTCTTTACCATCGCCGCAAGATCCGGTTCGATTTCTGGATGTTCCTTAATAAATTCTTGAGCGTCATCGATATTTTTTTGAGTTCGCTCGATTAGTTCTTGTTTTTTATCGTCATTTTCGTTGATGTCGATTGGCTGTCCTGCCTCAAAATTTCCCTTATCCATTATTTTTCCTCCCCAAGATATTTATCACGAAAGGCATTCATAGTATCATCGGTAATCTTCTCCACATCGATTCCCGATTCATTAATTGCCGCTTCGAGCGCATCGTCCGAAGCGCCATTGTCGATATCGTTATTTAACTTATCAACGAGTTCACTAGGCATCGCCGAAACGAGTGCCTTTGTGATGTCATCTTCGATTTCTTCAAGAAGCTGGCTTCGAAGTTCATCTGTTGGCTCAACACCTTTATCGAGAATCATTTTCTCGATGTAAATCGCTAGAATTTCTTCCTGGGATAAATCTGCGAGAATATCCTCTGGAAGTTCCTCACCCTCAGGAAGATTTTTCACCTTCTCGAGGAGTTCATTAAGTTTACTTTTATCGTCTGTCATAGTGTGGAGAGCCTTTCTTTTTAGTGTTTTTATATTAAAATATGACCTTTTCTCCCCTTAGTTTACAGCTTATGCTTAACTTTGTCAACACCTTTACAATCTTTCCGCCAGTTAAAAAGAACCGAATCGCGTTCGGTTCCTTTTAACTAAAGGTCATTTTTTAGCTGATTATCGTCACAAGATGCCCTAAGCGTTCTTTAATTTTTAACTCAGCCTCGGGAGAAATCTCTTGTTTTGACGAATAGTCTGCCTCATTTTTGAAAAATTCAAAAGGCATTTTATTTTCTCCTGTTTATTTTTGTTGCTCGCCTGAACACATTTTACGTTTTTCTATCCGTTCAGCGTTCATATTTTGTTGAACAAATTTTTTATACAACACTCTTTTATGGCCTTTCGGCCGCGTTTAATCGTTACATTGGTTTTTCCTTTCCGTATTAAGTTTTTATTTTACCTATTTTTTATATGTACTTCTCCTTTACTTAATTTTTGATAGGTAATGTCTTTCTTATACTTCTTCCTTTCTTTTTATTTTAATCTTTGTTTTAGACTTTGTTTCCCGTTCTATGTATTTATTTTATTTTTAATGCCTAAGCGGCTATGCTTTGGGGTTTATTTTGTCTCGGTTAGATTTGATTTATTTTTTATTTTCTTTTCTAACTTGTTTTGATTGTATCACACTTATGCTTTTTTGTCAACACCTTTTACACCACATTTTTCAAAAAAGTAAAATCAATAGAGAACCCACAAAAAACAGCCCCACAGGGCCGTTTTTTGTTATCAAGTCTTTGCTTTTAGGCTTTTTCAAGCGAGATTGTTACGTTCTCGTCTTCAATCTTTACAATCTCATCATATTCGAAGTTCCCCGCCGTGACATCCGTCGTGAACTCGACTGCTAAGACTTCGTTTTTAATCATCTCTTTCAAATCATCTGGAACAAAGCACGAAACCGAAAGCCTAATTCTATCATCAACATTAAGTCCAGCTTTCTTTCTTCCAGCCTGGATAAAGCGAATTAGCTCTCTTGCGAATCCTTCAGCTTTCAACTCTTCAGTTAATTCCTTATCAAGTTTCATCGCTTTGCCGTTTGTAACACGCTTAACGTTAACTTCATCCATAATAATCTGCTCGTAGTACTCTGAAAGCTTTTCGCCGTCATATACGAGCTCTGAGAGCGGCTGACGCACCTTAATTTGATCTTCTTGATCAGACTTTTGCATACGTAAAGCTAATCCTTCCGTAATCACTTCGCGACATCGTTCCATCTCAGCTAGGACTTTCTCATCAATTTTGTCCGCTTCTGGCCAATCTAAAAGATGTACTGACTCGGTCGAACCCGTCATCTTCTGATATAATTCTTCCGCGAGAAATGGTGTAAATGGTGCTAGAATTTGCGAAAGATAAACTAAAACGAAGTAGAGTGTCGAATACGCTTCGAGTTTATCGCTATCATCCTGTGCTTTCCAAAAACGACGACGACTTCTTCTAACAAACCAGTTCGAAAGATCATCGACAAACGGTAAAATTCCCTCGACCGCCTTCGGAATATTATACTCTTCCATCCCCTCCGTAATCTCATTTCGGACTTGGTACACCCGCGATACAATCCACTTATCAAGTGGGTTTTCAAATTTCGATGGAGAAATCGCATCCGAAGAGTCAAAACGATCAACTTCCGCATACATCGTGAAGAAATCGTATGTATTCCAAATCATCGAAAGTTTTCTTGCGACATCGCTCACATCTTTATCGAGTAGTGCAAAATCCTCGCCCGCAAGTACTGGGCTCGAAAGTAATAAGAATCTTAAAGAATCCGCCGAGAACTTATCCATAAGCTCATTCGGGTCAGTATAATTCCCAAGCGATTTACTCATCTTTCTACCATCATTTCCAGCGAGCGTTCCAGTTGTAATCACATTTTTATATGCATTATGCCCAAAGAGCGCCGTGTTAACAACGTGGACATAATAAAACCATGCTCTAACCTGCCCAACATATTCGACAATAAAATCTGCTGGATAATTCTTCTCAAATTTTTCCTTGTTTTCAAACGGATAATGAAGCTGTGCAAACGGCATTGAACCCGATTCGAACCAACAGTCTAAAACTTTCTCAATTCTCTTAAAGTGTTCGCCGTCGATGTCGAATTCAATCTCGTCCACCCAAGGTCTATGGTAATCATCGAGCCTTACCCCCGAAAGCTCAAACAATTCATCGTAGCTCCCAACAACTTTAACCGTCCCTTTATCACCTTTCCAAACTGGCATTGCTGTTGCCCAGAACCTATCACGTGACAAATTCCAATCTGGCGCCGCTTCGATATTTTTCTCAAAACGTCCATGTTTCAGATATTCTGGGAACCAATTTATGTTCTCGTTTTCTTCTAACATTAACGGTTTTGAACCTTGAACATCAAAGAACCAGCTTGGAAATGCTCGATACATAATCCTTTGTTTTGAGCGTGGGTTAAACGGATATTCGTGTTTAATATATTCGATTTTATAGACAATTCCTTTTTCTTCTAGGATTTTTGCGATAAATTTATTTCCCGCCCAAATCTCGATTCCGTTTTCATCTGTATCGTGTACGCCAAGTTCATGTAACTTCTCTGCTACTTCCGGAAGATAATAACCGTTTTCATCTAGACAATCAACAAAATCTACATCTTCCGCCGTTCCGAGTGCGTAATCATCTTCGCCATAAGCCGGTGCAATATGAACAATTCCTGTACCATCTTCGCTAGAAACAAACTCTGCTCCGTGGACTTTATAAGTTCCCTCTTTTCTCTCTTTTGCTGGAACTGTCTCTATAATCGGTTCATATTCCATCCCAACTAGTTCAGAGCCTTTAATCTTTTGTTCAGGTTTTATATCCTCGCCGAGCACTTTCCCCGCCAATTTATTCGCGAGTATTACTTTCTTCCCCTCAACATCATAAATTCCGTATTCAAGTTTCGGATTTACCGCAAGAGCTAAGTTCGCTGGAAGCGTCCAAGGCGTTGTCGTCCACGCCAATAAGAATAATGGAGAAGAAGAAGCTCGAAATAGGACGAATGCACTCGGGTCTGTGACCTCCTGGTAGGCATCATTATCCATTGTCACTTCCACCTTAGAAACTGGCGTACAAAACTTCGTATCATACATTAAAACCTTACGGCCTTCGTAGATTTTTCCCTTTTCGTACAAAGTTTTAAACGCCCACCAAACGCTTTCCATAAAGTCTTTATCCATCGTACGATAAGCGCCTTTAAAATCTACCCAACGCCCAACTCTTGCAATCGTTCCTTCCCAAGTTTCTGAATTTGCAACCATCGACTCTCTAGCCTTCGTGATATAACTCTCGAGCGAAATTGCGTTTTCCATCTCGTTTGGATCCGCTCCGATTTGCCTTCTATCAGTAATCCCGAGTTGTTTCTCGACAAAATTCTCTGCCGGTAAACCATGGCAATCCCAACCCCAACGCCTCTCAACTCGATACCCTTTCATCGTCCAAAATCTTGGCACCGCGTCTTTCACAATTGAAGAAAGTAGCGTCCCATGGTGTGGATTCCCCGTAATAAACGGAGGCCCGTCATAAAACACATAACTCTTATCAACATCTCTATTTTCGACCGATTTCTCAAAAGTCTTATCTTTTTTCCAAAACTCTAAAACGGCTTTTTCGTATTCTAACGCCCTTCTTCTCTCACCTGCTTTATATTTCATATCTTTCCTTTTTTTAACGTTTATCTGGGGTTCTGGCCTACTTTTTACTCTTCCTTAAATCCGAGTTTTCTAGTAGGCTCCATAATTGCCGTTTTTATTATCTCGTCCTTAAATATTTCGTAAATATTTCCCCCTATTTTTTCATCGAAATAATCTTTTAATTCATAAAGTTTAGAAAGCCCCGACTGTGGTTTTGAAACTGGATGACGAAGTAAGATATCACAAAATCTATCGTCAATCGTCATTACTCCTTTCCAGCTCGTCATATTATCCGCAAGCTGAACTAATTTATCATAGTCATCAAACTCATTTTCAAAAAGCCACTTCTTCAAAAATTCCGCATCTTTTTTATCTATTCTTCCGTCAAATCCCCCATCTAAAACTTCTTCCTTATTATAGAAAGTATGCGTCAAAGCCGCCCTCGCCCCCTCCGGAAAACCTTTTTCCATCAAAAGTCGATAACCCGTAAATGGATGCGTCATCCCTGGAACTTCTTCTCCATCAACAACAACACTACTATCTCTTTCGATTGCTTTATAAAAATCATGCAAAAGCCCCTTCGCGTATGCGAGGCTAGAATCCATCCCTGCTCTCTTTGCTATCTCTTCACAAACTCTCGCCACATCTCTCGAGTGTTTTTCAAAGTCAACCGAGGCACGAGGTTGTTCGAGCGCCCAAGAAAACAGCTCGTCTGCTTTCTCTCGATAATTCATTATTTATTATTATATAATTCTTAGATAAAATTGTCTAGATTAGTATTTCCTCGGCTTAACGCACTATTTAAGATAAAACAAAAGCCAAAAAACGCTGAGATAGACGATTTTAGCAGGAATTATGCATCTCGCATAACATAGGACACTTCTTCGAATTGCGGTAAGTGCCCTACCCATTTCTCGAGGATTTTACTCTCATCACTCACCACACAAAGTGTCGGGTATTGCACAATGTCGTGATGTGTCGCAAAAATCTCGCCATGGATCGTTTCCGGATCTTCGATGTCGACATCGTAACCAGTTTCTTTCTTAAACTCGGCTACCCAGTCCATCGCCTCTCTTGTATATTCCATGTTGTCTCTAACAACCATTACCACCCTCATATTTGTCCTTTCTTATTTTTTCCCTGTTGTTTTACGTTGACGACGAATAATATTTTCAAAATCCGC
Organism: Candidatus Saccharimonadota bacterium; assembly: GCA_017432305.1. Lineage (GTDB taxonomy): Bacteria > Patescibacteriota > Saccharimonadia > Saccharimonadales > Saccharimonadaceae > Nanosyncoccus. The sequence continues at coordinate 24,105 of JAFRJK010000007.1, read as the reverse complement.
CAAAGTCTTAAATTCGAGGAACACCGAGGCAAACCTAACATAAGCCACCTCATTCACTTCTGCTAAAACATCTAAGATTGCTTGGCCAATTTCTTTCGATTCAATTTCATCTCGCCCGAGGTCATAAACTCGCTCAACTACTTTATTTACCACATCTTCTACTTCCATATCGGAGTTGAAGAATTTCCCAACGCTCCTTCTAACCGCAGTGAGGAGTTTATCACGGTCAAAAGGTTCTTTATTGCCACTTCGTTTATTCACGACTAGCGCTGGCATCTCGATACGTTCGTAGGTGGTAAATCTGCGTCCATCTGACATCACCCTTCGGCGACGAATCATCGTTCCGTCAGGAGTCTCACGGCTTTCTAAGACTTTACTGTCTCCGATATTTATATTGTTAGCCATGTTTTCTCCCTAATTTAGTTCAAGAATTTATTTTTTGCCACGTAATCGGGCGCGTAGTGATGGCGGGATGTCGAGATCGCCTTCCTCGTCTTCTTCTACTGGTTTATCAACATTTCCCCATTTGTTATCTTTAGCCGGAGCAACTTCTTTTTCGTTAGATTCACTCGATTCTTTTGGCTCGTTATTTACGATTGTTCCACCAAAAGTTGCGCTCGTCTCAGCCGCCACAGCTTCACGTTCTGCTGCAATTGCTTCTTCAGCGCGTTTTTGGCGATAATAATCAGAATCAAACCCAGTTGCAACAACTGTAATAACAATTTCATCGTTAAGTTCAGGTCTAACCGAAGCACCAAAGATGATATTTGCATCTGGCGAAACTGCACCAGTAATTTCTTCCGCCGCTTCTTGGATTTCGCTCATCGACATATCGTAGCCACCAGCAACCGAAAAGAGGACTCCTCTAGCACCGTCGATTTTAACTTCAATAAGTGGGGATTCAATAGCTTGTCTTGCCGCTTCTTTTGCACGGTTCTCACCACTTGCTCTACCAATACCCATAAGTGCCGAACCAGCATTCTTCATAATTGCCTTAACATCGGCAAAGTCGAGGTTAATTAAAGCGTGCTCAGTAATAAGTTCCGAGATACCCTGGACACCTTGACGGAGAACATCATCTGCAATCTTGAAAGTTTCAAGAAGCGGAGTTCTCGGATCAATCGTTTGGAGTAAGCGATCATTCGGAATAGTAATTAAAGCATCAACTTCACCCGAAAGCTCATTTACGGCGACATCAGCATTGTATTTTCTTTGTGCACCTTCGAAAGTAAATGGTTTTGTCACGACACCAACAGTTAAGATATCGCGATCTCTTGCCTCTTTCGCAACAATCGGACCAGCACCAGAACCAGTACCACCACCAGCACCGAGTGTAATGAAGACCATATCAGCTCCATCAAGTGCTTTACCGATATTCTCACGGCTTTCTTCTGCTGCCTCGCGACCTTTCTCAGGATCGCCACCAGCACCAAGACCTTGGCCGATATGAACTTTTGTATCTGCATCAGAATGATGCAAAGCTTGTGCATCGGTGTTAATCGCGACGAACTCAACGCCAGTAAGACCGACTTCCTTCATCCGGTTAATTGCAGAGCCACCGGCTCCACCAACGCCCACAACTTTAATGCTTGCTGTACTTTCCACCTCTGTAGGTTTAATTTCAGGCATTCTTTTTTCCTCACTTTTTATAAACTATCTCTAGTTTAACATACTTCCCATCAGAAATAAAGAGGAAAAATAAAATTTTTATTCAAAATCCTTCTCTAGTCGCGCTTTTTCTTCTTAAATATTCTAAATAGTGAAAAGGCTTTCTTTTCCGACTCGTTATCAACGCCGGAGAACTTTCCGTCATCTGCCATTGAGAGTGCAAGTCCAATCGCAACAGAGTATTCTGGTTTCTCAACATCTTCTACTACGCCTGAAAGCCCCGTTCCTGGCACACCAATCTTTGTTGCCATCCTTAAGACGTTCTTCGCAAAACCTGCAATCCCCTTCATGTTTGCACCGGAACCAACAATCACCGCCCCCTCTGGTAACTTCCTAGCATATCCAGCTCTTTCTAGATGCTCCGCTACGTGTTCAAAAATATCTACTAACCTATCTTTTACAATTTCGTTCACGTCATTCTTCGAGAAAGTAATGTTCTCCCCCTCTCTCTTCATCGTCACATCTCTCTTTGCTTCAACAAAGTCCGCGGTCACATATTTTAATTTAATTTCTTCCGCCACCTCAGTATTAAGTTCAAGTGAAATCGCTAAATCTTTTGTAATATTATTCGAACCTGCCCCAATCACACCAATATATTGGAGATCTCCTTCATCGTAGACTGCAACCGAAGTCGTCGAAGCTCCAAGATCAATCACCGCGACACCATTTTCCATCTGCTTCTCAGTCAAAACTGCTCGTGCTGCTGCCGCTGCTGTTGGGATAAATCGAAGAACCCTTAAGTTTGCCGAAGCCATCGCCCTACCAAGTGCATCAACACTCGGACGAAGCCCCGAAACTACATTCGCTACAATCTCGATTTTATTCGCCATCATCCCGAGTGGCGAACGAATACCACTCTGTCCATCAAGGATATAGCTAAGCGGTATCACATCAAGCACTTCTCTATTGTTCATCATTCTACCCGAAAGTGCCGTATCTTCCAACCTGTCTAAATCTTCATTTGTAATTCCATCTGTCGGAGAAACTGCAATCATTCCGCTCACTTTTTCAGAGGTGATATGCGAACCATTAATCGAAACGTAAGCCGAATCAACATTAACTCCGCTCATACTTTCGACATTTTTTAGTGCCCTATCTACCGCCTCTGCCGGTCCGACAAGATTTGTCACAATCCCCTTATGCATTCCTCTTTCGTTTGCTGCTTCGCCGTATCCAATCACCGAAATTGAATCTTCGCCCTTTATTTCAAGGGCAACGGCACGCACCGTCTCTGTACCAACATCAATTCCAAATGCATATTTAGATTGTTCTTCCATACCTTTAATATACCACAAGCGTTATCAAGGTGCAACAATATGGTATAATAATATTTATGAATCAAGAAAAAGTTTCGGCCATGCGCGAAGGCGGCAAAATTTTAGGTGAAATTCTTTCTGAACTCCGCGAATATGCCGATGTTGGTATGACAAAACGCGAGTTAGATCGCTGGACTCGTAAGAAAATCGAGAGCCGCGGTGCAACTTGTTCGTATGATGAACTTGAAGAAAAATTCCCTGGCTGTATCTGTATTTCCGTCAATGACGAACTTGTTCATGGCGCCCCAGATAGCGATTACGCTCTTGAAGATGGCGATAAAGTCAGCTTTGATCTTGTAATTAAATACAAAGGTTATCATACTGACGCTGCTTTCACGAAAGTCGTCGGGCGTGCAAATCCAGCCGTAAAACAGATGATAAGAACAACCGAAGAAGCCCTTTGGGCTGGCATCGACCAAGTCGCGCCTGGTGTTCATATCGGTGATATTGGTTTTGCTGTCGAGAAAGTTTTGAGAAAAGGTAAACTCGGTGTAATCGAAAACTATATCGGTCATGGTATTGGCGAAAAAATGCATGACAGCCCAGAAGTCCCGAATTATGGGAAACGTGGCCGTGGCTACATCCTGAAACCTGGTGATTGTATTTGTATCGAGCCAATGAGCTCGCTCGGAAAACCTTACAACCATGTCAACCACGAAGATGGCTGGAGCGTCATTCTAACCGACGGTTCGGTCGGCTGTCATTGTGAACATACCATCCTCGTTACGGAAGATGGCCATGAAGTCTTAACCCTCCCAAATTGCCCTAGAAAATAGATTTTACCCCTGTTATTTTTGAACAAATTTTTTATACAACTCCGAGATTCTATCATGGACTTCCTCGATACTCCCGACTCCGTCAACATGATAAACCGGCACCTTTTTTACGTTTAGCATTGCCTCATATTCCGGCATTCGCTCCGCATACATATCGAGTTTCTTATTCCAATTTTCTAGTTGGTCGTCATCTCGCCCACGCAAAGAAAGCCGCTTAATACTTTCTTCCCTTGGCACGTCAATTATTATCACACCATTTGTCGCATTTGATAAAATCTCCGATCCTTTACTCTCACTAGACCAAGGCTGTCCGTCCAAAACCACCGAAAATCCTACCTTTTCCGCTCTAGAGACCTCGTCTAACACCGCTAACGCCAATTCGTCTTCCGGTACCATCGCTGCCGTTTTTGTATATTCAAAAAACTTCTCTCGACAAATCTGCCCTACCGAAAGCGCCTTTCCATTAATTTTTGAAGCGAGCAATTCCCCCTGTGTTGATTTCCCCGAGCCTGCTGGCCCATAAATCATAATCATTTTTTAATTACCTCGCGAATCCCTTCTATAACTCGATTATAAACTTCATCCTGCGTCCCAACTCCATCAATCGTCAAAATCTTCGAACCATTTCCAACCAAGTACGCAATTAATTCGGTCTTTGTTCGTTCATAATCGTTATACCTTTCCTCAGCAATCTCTTTTGTATCTTGCTCTCGCCCCCGGAGGAACAACCTTTTTTGAATCTCTTCAAGTGGCACAACTAACTCGACTACAACATTAATTTCTTCCCCCCGTTCAATCATAATTTCAGCCTGTTTTAAAGTTCTTGGAAAGCCGTCTAAAATCGCGTCCTTAACTCCGTGTAATCTTGAAAAAACTAGTCCCGCAACCATCTCATCGTCAAAAAGCGCTGCTGTTTTTAGCCTTTCGACTACCCAAGGTTCTTTACTCTCTCTTAAAATCTCCCCCGAAGAAATCCAAGGCCAATTAAAATCTTCCGCTAGTCTATTTCCGACGGTCGATTTTCCCGAGCCTGGTCCACCTAAAAATATAATTCTCATACTTAACCATTATAACATAGAAAAAACCGGCTCTCGGCCGGTTTTTTCTTATTTAAGTCCAAGTTTAATTCTCTCAGTTTTCTCAGCTTTGCGAATCTCGCGAAGAATTGCCTTACGGCGACGTTCACGTTTCGAAATCGGCTTCGAAAAACGAAGTTGAGACTTAGCAAGCGGCATCACTCCGCTTTGTAGAACCTTGCGATTAAAACGACGAATAATGTTTTCGTTCGCCTCGTTCTGATCTTTTCTAGTAACTTTTATTGACATATAAAAACATTATACCATATCTATAAAAAAATTACAATCTCTCTTTACGCTCTCTTAAACTTTTAAAAGTCTTCGCTTAACTCGTCATCTTCAACAACGCTTAAATCTATCACTCGCCCCTCTGGCGTGACTCGTCCGTTCCACTCATTTTTCAAAATCTTCACCACTGCATTAACTGACGTTCCCTCTTGAATTCTTAGCCATTTTTCTGGCGCCGAAAAAGCCACTAGGATAATCTGGTTTCGATCTGAATCTTCAACCGTCATCCGAAGATGATTCCCCTCTTTTCCAACTCTCCGATTTTTTACAACCAACATTTCAATTAACTTAAAAATCGGCTCACTATTCCCCTCTCCATAGGGTTCTAAACTTGATAGTTCGTTTAAAAGTTCAACCGAAAAATCTTCCAAACTCGTGACCGACATCTCTGGAGAAACTTTTAGATATTTACTCTGATCTTCAAGCATCAACCCCTGGTAATACATATTCATAGCATCGATAAAATCAACAATTCTTGCTGGTAAAATCTTTACCCCACAAGCCTCCGCATGCCCGCCACCACTATAAATCACATCTGAACAAGCTTTAATCGCCTCCGCTAAATTAAAATCGCCAAAACTCCTCCCCGAACCTTTATAAATATCCGAAATCCCGTCACCATCTTCGTCTTTATTCGAAACCAACGATAAAACAAACGCTGGTTTATGATACCTTTCAACTAATCTCCCCGCAATAATCCCAAGCACCCCCTCATGCCATTTTCCTGCGACAATAATTACTGGCTTTCTTAAAGCATCTCCATTTTCTCTCACAATTTCCGCGATTGCTTCGTTTTGTTCCTTTCGTCGATTACTGTTCAGCTCGTCTAGCTCTTCCGCTAAAACTGCCGCCTCCGCTCGGTTTTTTGCTCCGAGAAGTTTTAAAGAAATTTCCGCCGATTCCATTCTTCCGCCAGCGTTCAACCTCGGCCCAATTTGATACCCAATCGCCTCCGACGAAAGTCTCGAAACTTTTGCTACTCTTAATAGTTCTCTCAGTCCCGGCCTTCTCGTTTTTTCTAAAACTTTTAGCCCATAAAAAGTCAGAACTCGATTCATTTTTGAAAGCTTCATCGAGTCGCAAAGTGTCCCAATCATCACTAAATCAAGCAGCCACTTCTCTTGCCCGTCTTCAATCAATCCCTCCTTTACCAGCCCTCGAACGACCATAAATGCTACCCCCACCCCAGCAAGATCAATCAGCCCCTCCTCGTGAATTTTTTCCTGCTCCTTTAAAGGAATATCGACTCTTTTCGGGTTCACAACTGCTTCCGCCTCTGGGAGTTCGCCCATAATTTCGTGGTGGTCCGTCACTACCGTCTTAATTTTTGCCTCTTTTAATTTTGAAATTACCTTTGAATTATTACTCCCGCAGTCCACCGTTACAACTAATCCAACTTTCTCCTTTTTTGCTCGCTCAATACATCTCTCACTCATCCCATACCCATCAATAAATCTGTCTGGGAGCATCGTAATAATCTCTGATGTTTTCTTGGCTTTTGTTTTTTTAGTCTCTATCTTTTCAGCCTCATCCGCCTTCGCAATCTTCTCCGCCGCCATTTTTAACGCACCCACCATCACTGTCGTCGCCGTCACTCCATCAACATCATAGTCCCCATAGACCATGATTTTCTTTCCCGCCTTTAGTGCTTTTTTTATCTCCGAAATCGCCTTCTTTATATCTGGCAAAAGTTCAAAAACATCACCGTCTGAAAAATATTTCGGCTCTAAAAATTCTGGAGTTAGCCCTCTTTTTACTACCAAATCCCGAAAGACTTTCGTCATAGAAAGTCCTATCCAATTGTTTTACTTGGCTTCGATTTATTTGAAAGTTGTTGGCTCTTAATCACCATCGATTGGAGCTCTTTTAAGATTGGGAATTGCTTGTTTGTCTGGTAAATTGTCATATTGCCCTTCTTTGTTGCAATTAAAAAGTCGCCTTTTTCGAGTCTATGTAATTCCCTTTGGATATTTCCAGGATCTTCTCTAATCAATTTCGAAAGCGCTCGAACATGTGTCTTAAAATCAGGGTATTTCGCAAAGACAACTAAGATTTTTCTACGCACTCTCGACGTAATAAACACATCTAACATTTTTCCTCCAACTTACTAAAATTATAACGCATCATTGTAAAAAATACAACGCCATTTTTAGTGGATATCTCGCACGTTTTGATATCTTTTTTTCGCCAAAAACGCTTTTCCAACCAGATTGAGTGGCAGCATAAATGTCCCGATATACTCGAGCAATTCCCCGTGATACCCCCGTTTAAATTCATAGACCCCGTCATTCTTTTTCGGATTTGTTCCATAAAAATTATATTTTGGAATCTTTTTATGGATTGCCTCTTCAATTATTTCATATTGCAAGAAATGCGGCCCGCCATATTTACTATATTTCGAGCTTGAGCCCGAATAAAGATAGACCATTTCATTTTTAGAAATCACAAACATTGCCGCCGCAACCGGAATAAATTTATCTTCTTCTGTCACCTCACTCGCAATTTGTTTTATTTCGCTTGGCTCTTTTCCAGCTTCCGCCGCTTTGACAACTTTCTCCGCCACTTCCGCAACGTAAAACTTCACTTTATCTGAAAACGCTTCTTTCATCTCCTTATAATAATCCAAACTTGGCGTAATAAATCCATGTCTTTCCGCTGCTTCGTTTGACAATTTCTTTAAAATCACGAGCTCTTTTTCTTCGAGTTCCCGCATCCGCATTTGGTATCGCTCTAAAGCTAATCTTGTCGCATAACGATGTCCTGAACGGATGTATGAAAGTAATTTTTCCGCCTTGATTTCTTGTGTATTAAGCGCATATTCCCACTTCACAAATTCGTATTCCCCGAGATTTTTATACCCGAGATCCGTAAACATTTTCTCTTCTTTCGTTCCACGATAGTCTTCGAGTGGTACTCCGTCTTTATCGACTTTCGCTACCCTCGTTAAATTCGGCGAAATCTCTAAAACCGCCCCACCTTTTTTCTTCAAAAAGGTTTTTGCACCTTTCGTAAACTCCGCTAAAACCTCCGGAAAGTTTTTCGATTTAAAATTCGCTAAAAATCCCCTTGGTGAAATGAAGATTTTTCGCCCTAAAACCTTATATTTCGTCACAACAAGCGCCGCCGCCACCACTTTTTCCCCGTCTTTCACTCCTAAAAGATAAGTCTCATTATTTTTATTTTTATAGCGATAATACATCTCAATCGATTGTAAAAAGGAGCTAGCCGAACATTCCCTAGAAAAATCCTTAAATTCCCTCTCTTCTAACTCACAGAATTTCATGCCCCTATTATATCACTTTCCTCTCCGTCAATGCTATAATATATTTATGTATTACGAGGTTATTCCAGCAAAGGTTTTCATAAAATCTCCGAGTTTAGACGACGGAATTCTCACCTACGCCTACTTCGAAAAACTCGCTCCTGGAACAGTTGTTTTTATCCCTCTTGGGAATAAAATTGTTCTCGGTGTCGTTTATCGCGCAGTAAAAAAACCGATTTGCAACTTCGAAATTAAAACTATTTCTCGAGTTGCGCTTGAACGCCCAATCCCATCTCACCTCTTAAAAGCGATTATTTGGCTCTCGTCTTATTATCTCGTCCCTCTTCCTCAAGTCGTCAGTCTTTTTCTCCCTAATACTCTTGACCGCGCCCATAAAATCGCCTCTAGTTTCGAAATGGCACTTCAGGCCACCGTTCCTGTTGAAATTACCCGAAAATCTGCCGACGAACTCGTGAAAACTCCGAAAATCCCTTTAAATGCCGCTCAAAAACGCGCCTTAAGCGATTTAGACGCCTCTGAGAGCAATACTAGACTCTTACATGGTGTAACTGGCTCTGGAAAAACAAACATCTATCTAACACTTGCTACGCGCGCCTATAGAGCAAATACCTCAACTATTCTCCTTGTTCCTGAAATCGCCCTCACTTCCCAACTTGTTTCTATCTTCAAAGAAACCTTTGGCGAAGATGTTATTTTAATTCACTCCCGTCAAACCGATAAAACCCGCCGCGAAACCTGGGAAAAAACTTTAACTGACGATTCTCCAAAGGTTATTATCGGCCCTCGCTCTGCCCTTCTTCTTCCGCTCCATAACCTCGGCCTCATCATCGTTGACGAAGCCCACGAATCCGCCTATTTCCAAGATCAAACTCCGAAATATTCCGCTGTTCGCCTTGCTAGTTTTATTGCAAATTCCCGAAACATCCCTTGTATCCTCGGCACTGCCACTCCTCTCGTCCAAGACTATTATCTCGCCGTTGAACATGGCAGTCTTACAACCTTAAAAGAAAAAGCGAAAGAAACCGCAGTTACCCCCGCAGTTAAAGTTATTGATTTTAAAGATCGCACCCTCTTTTCGAAAAACCGTTATTTTTCCGATCCTCTCTTAAAACAAATTAAGAAAAACCTTAAAAATGGTTATCAAACTCTTATTTATCATAACCGCCGCGGTTCTGCACCCGTCACCATTTGCGAAAGCTGTGGTTGGCAAGCTCTTTGCCCGAATTGTTACCTTCCTTTGACTCTTCACTCCGATTCTTTCGAATTAATCTGTCACACTTGTGGTCATAAAGAGAAAGTTCCAAGTTCCTGCCCAGAGTGCAAACACTCCGATATTATTCATAAAGGCTTCGGTACAAAACTCCTCGAATCCGAATTAAAAAAGCTCTTTAAAGATGCCCGAATCGCTCGTTTTGACGCCGACAACGATAAAGAATCTACTCTCGACCAACTCTATAAAACCGTCAAAAACGGCGAAATCGATATTATCATCGGCACCCAAACTATCGCAAAAGGCCTTGATCTTCCTCGCCTTGCCACCGTCGGTGTCGTCCAAGCCGATGCTGGCTTGAGTCTTCCAGATTATTCCGCTGAAGAGCGCACTTACCATCTTCTAACTCAAGTTCTCGGCCGTATTGGTCGTGGCCATATTAAGGAAGCGAACGCTTTCATCCAAGCCTTTAATCCCGAAAACCCAGTCATCACCGCCGCGATTGATTCCGATTACACAAAATTCTATAAATACCTAATTCGAAAGCGCCAAAAATCTCACTTCCCACCATTCTTCTACCTCGCAAAAATTTCCGTCGTTTATAAAACCGAAAAGTCCGCGCTTACCAAAATCAAACAAATCTATTCCGCCCTAAAATCGAATCACAATATTTATCTCTCCGCTCCAACTCCAGCTTTTCATGAACGTACTACTACTGGTTTTGTTTGGCAAATCGTTATAAAATCGAGTCATCGAAAAGATTTGACCCAAGCAATCAAAAATCTTAAAAGTTTTCCTGATATACGGCTTGTAATCGATCCCCCTTCTCTTCTCTAACCCAGAAACCTTAGCCAAATAGCTGGAGGAAGGGGGAGTTTTTTGAAGAAAGGATTTTGATTAGATGACGAAGAAATCGATAAAGATTTTGAGATTAATAAAAAGGATTTAGTTTTGATGCCTTCCCCCGGCTACCCGTCTAAGATGCTCATGTTTTCCCTCCTCTTTTTATAAGTCATAACCTAATTCTATCTTAAAACTCTCCCCCTCATCATCTTTTTGCCATTTAAGCACTACCGGCTCTCAGAATCTAATCTATCGCCCTAAAAACTTAAGTTTTTTTCATCTTCACCTCTATCCAAAACTCTTTAAAAATGTTATAATATACTGTATGAAAATTATTACCACTCCTGATCCACGTCTTCGCACGCCATCAAAAAAAGTGAACCATATCACTGATGAAACGCGCGAGATTGTTGATGCGATGGTAAAATCGAGCCTCGATTGGGAGAAAAAACATCCTTACGAACTCTCCGCTGCGATGGCTGCTCCTCAACTTGGAATTAATAAACGTGTCATTATTATCCGCGACGATATGGAAAATAAAGATAATGTTTCTTTCACTGCTTTAATCGATCCTGAGGTTATTAAAACCGAAGGAAAAACTAACCTCGATTATGAAGGCTGTCTATCTGTTCCAAAAATTTACGGCATGGTCCCCCGCCCTGATAAAGCTCGAATTAAAGCGAAACTTTTGGATGGAAATGAAGTCCGTATTAAAGCTACCGGCCAACTCGCCCGCACTCTTCTTCATGAAATAGACCATCTCGAGGGGGTCCTCTTTATCGATCATATTAAAGATAAAAAAGATGCCTGGTTTGAGCTAAACGAAAAAGGCGACATCGTCCCGATTGACTACGACACGTGCGTAAAAAATAATAAAGAATTATTTCCTGATGAAGACTAAAATTATCTTTTTTGGAAATGGCCCTCTCGCCGACTATTCAAAAAAAGTTTTAGAAGAAAATTTCGAAATTATTTTCCATGCCCGAACAAAAGAAGATCTTGAAATTGTTAAAAAACTAAAATCCGAAAATCCGGAAGCTAAAGGTATCCTCGCGAGTTTCGGTGTAATGATTAAAAGTGATGTCTTAGATCTCTTTGAACCAGAAGGAATTTTAAATATCCATCCAAGTAAACTCCCAAAATACAGAGGTAGCTCCCCAATTGAAACCGCAATTTTAAATGGCGATGAAGAATTTTCCGTCTCAATTATGAAACTCGTTAAAAAGATGGATGCCGGCCCAATTTATTACCAAGAAACTTTAAAAAATACCGAAATTATTCAAATTGCTCGGCATAATCGCGACGGAATTATCGCAGATGTGGTTATGGATGCCATTCCAGAAAAGGACGACATCTACTGCGCTCTTGCCACCACCGGCACATCTTGGCTTTCTGAAAATCTTAAAAATCTTCCAACCCCAACCGACCAAGATGAGCAAAAAGCGACCTATACCGCAAAACTCGAAAAATCAATGTCTCCACTTGATGAAAAAACTAAATCTGCTGAGGAACTTTTAAACGAAGTCCGCGCTTTTCTCGGTTTCCCAAAAAGTAAACATGACTTCTTCGGGCTTGATTGTATCGTTCTTAATGCCCACATTAGTGAAACTAAAGACTCAGAGTTATCTCTTAAATGTGCCGACGAAAAATATCTCATCGTCGACAAAATCCAACCTGCTGGCCGAAAGCCAATGGACGCAAAATCCTTCCTTAACGGCTATAAAAAATAACCTTAAATTTCATCAAAAAACTCGTCCTAAACCTGACGAGTTTTAATTTGCTGCTAAAATTTCTTCGCGTGCGTTGATGATTTCGTTCTTCAATTCTTCAACAACACTTTTTGTTACTGTTGCATAATCTGGACGATTGAGTTGTACCCACTTTACAGATAGATATTCGCCTAAAATCTCAAGATTTCCTTCCGAAACTTCGTGACGTTTTAATAATTTTTGGTAGAGTTCATCCTCACGGTAATCCCCGATTTGCGACAAAACTCGAATCATCGTATTTCTATCATTATGCATAATACCATCAAATTCGCGTAGTTGTTCAACCGACATCCCACTACTCATCTTTTCCCCGACACGAGTCTCAAGTTCCGCTTGAGTTTGGGCAATAAAATCAGCTTTCCTCTCTTCCGCCATCTCGGAGAGGCCCACTTCATTCAGAAAATCATTATCGATTTTTATCATACCTAAATTATAGTTTAAACTTAAACGCTTTTCAAGTCTTCGACCGTAATCTTGTCTAAACTCTCCCATGCTAACTTCGCGCATTTTGCTCGTGCCGGCATCCTCGAAATCGATTCTAAAGCTGCCAATTCCCCAATTCTCTCAACCTGTTTTTTTGTCGCCTCCCCGACAATCATCTTTTCAAAAATCTCTTTTATCTCCCCAATCATTCTCAAGTCTTTCCCCTTTACTGACGAAATAAAAAGATCCGCCGAGGCCTTTGAAATCGCGCAACCATTCCCCTTAAATTTCCCATTTATGACTTTGCTATCTTTAAATTTTAAATAAACAAATAGTTCATCCCCACAGCCAGAATTCACCAATTTTATTGGTCTCACTCCATTAATCACTCCTCTATTTCTTGGATGTAAATTATGATCTATTAGAATTTCGTCGTACATTTTTCCTCTTTTTATTATCTTCTAAGCCCATTTTAGCCCTCACTTTAGAGACCGCATCAACTAGTGCCTTTATGTAAAAACTATCACTATCTTCCATAAAACTTGCTCTAATCACTGGGCCCCACCCCTTATATCGAAGAAACGGTTCCGCACAAAGCCATCCCGCCCTAACCATCACATTATCTTCTGCGAGAACCTGCGCCACATCATGCGGATGTACGCCTTTAACTTGAAAAGTGATAATTAAATTATTCGCTGCTAAAACTTTCACCCCTTTTATTTTTCTTAAATCATCTACAGCCTCTCTTATAAATCTACCCGTTGTAGTTTCATCAAATCTATCGATGGCGCCTAAATCTTCAATCCTCTCTTTCGCCACTTTTACCGCTGATTTTAACCCAAAAATTGCCCCAACTGGCATCGTTCCCGCCTCTAGCCTCTCCGGAATTTCCGCAAAAATCGGTTCTCCGTCTTCTGACACGGCATCCACCGCTCCACCCCCATAATTCAATGGTCGAAGTTTCTCCGCTAGCTCCTTTTTGATAATTAACCCCCCAATTCCCATTGGCGCCCCAAATTTATGCCCCGAAAAGGCCATAAAATCCACGCCAAGCCGCGTTATATTAAAAGGTACATGTCCTACCATTTGCGCCCCATCCACCCCTAGAATCGCCTTAGGGCAAGTCCTACGTACCGTTTCAATACGTTTTAAAAAGCATTTTCCCGTTACATTTGATACTCCAGTGAGAGAGACCACATCTGCCGCAAAAAGCTCTCTTGCGTCCATATTTTTCGCAATAATAATCTCTTTGTACCTCTGTTTCCAAGGCAAAATATTCGAATGGTGACTTTCAATATCGACTACGATTTTTGCCCCTCGCGTAATTACCCCAAATCCATCTGTATCTTTTATTAACCCGTTTGCCACCATATTCAGCGCCTCTGTCGCACCTCTAGAAAATATGACAGTGTACGATTTATCGGCCTTTACTAACTCCAAAACCGCCTTTCTAGCCTCATCTACCCCTGTTTTTGCCTGAACACTTTTTTTATACAATCCGCGTAATGGGTTTGCATTTATCTCTCTATAGAAATGCGCCTCCGCGTTAATCGCATTAGGGTGTTTTTTCGCTGTCGCTGCATTATCAAGATAGACCTCTCCTCTCTGCTTCTCACTCATGCCGTCCCCTCCATCTCCATCTTGATCAGATTATTCATCTCCATTGCATATTCAACCGGCAATTCTTTTGAAATACCAGAGGTAAATCCTCTTACAATCAGTGCTCTCGCCGCCTCTTCCGACAGCCCCCGAGATTGAAGATAAAATAGCGCCTCTTCCGAAATCTTCCCAACCGAAGCCTCGTGCGCTGCTTCCGCCTCCATACACCCCACTTTTACCTCTGGAATGGCCTCGGCTTTCGCCCCCTCGTTTAGAATTAAACTCTTACAATCCATAAAGGTCTTTGCACCCTTCGCTTTTGGTGTAATTTTTGCGAGCATTCTTGAAACCGAAATGCCATTTCCTTTTGAAAGTGATTTCGTATTTAAAATCGAATACGTGTCTGGCGCCGCGTGAACAACTTTTGCACCATTATCAATAATTTGATTCTCTCCTGCAAAAGTCACGCCCGTATATTTACATTTCGCCCCTGTTCCATTTAGAATTGTCATCGGATAGAGCATCGTCACTTTCGAACCAAAACTCCCCGAAATCCACTCTATTTCCCCGCCTTCTTCAACGATAGCTCTTTTTGTGTTCAAGTTGTACATATTCTTTGACCAACTCTCAACCGTTGAAAACTTCATTTTCGCATTTTTAGAAACATAGATCTCGACCGTCCCCGCATGCAAATTTGCCACGTTATATTTTGGCGCTGAACAACCTTCAATAAAATGGAACGAAGCCCCCTCATCCACAATAATTAAAGTATGTTCGAACTGCCCTGATCCCGGCGCATTTAAGCGATAATAAGATTGCAAAGGAATCTCCACCTCTGAATTTTTCGGGATATAAACAAACGATCCCCCACTCCAAACTGCTGCATGTAACGCCGCAAATTTATGGTCATTCTCTGGGACAAGTTTCATAAAATATTCTCTCACTAACTCTGAAACCGTCTGTTTCTTCCCTTTAAACCTAATCTCTTCGCTCGACTTTACCGCCTCCTCCATCGGCAAGTAAATCACCCCTGTTTTCTTAACTTTTTCCTTCAAATTATGATAAATCACTTCGCTATCATATTGCGCCCCAACCCCAGCTAGACCTTCTTTTTCCGCCTCTGGAATTCCAAGTTCATCGAAAGTCTTTCGAATCTCCACCGGCACCTTATCCCAAGACGAAACCATCTCTACCGAAGGCTTCACATACATCTCAATTCTCGAGATATCAAGCCACTCTTCCCCTTTATCAAACACCTTTGGCGCCCATTTCGGCATTTCTAACTCTTCCCAGTATTTTAACCCCGAAAGCCTTAAGTCTCTCATCCATTTTGGCTCTTTTTTACGCTGAGACAGCTCTAGGATAAGTGTTTTATCTAAACCTTTATAAGATACTCCTCTATTCATTTTGCCCCCTAGAAACGCCCGAAAATTGCTCAAAAACGGTATTAAACCCTTCTTTTTCAATCTTTTTCACCATCTCCCCATCCGAAACCGCAAAAATCTTTCCTTCTTTCATCAAAACTGTTTTATCTACTTTTAGGCTCTTTAAAACTCTCATATTATGCGAAATTATGAGATACGAGCACCCACTTTCTCTCTGATACTTCGCTAAGACCTTCGAAATTTCTTTCGCCGCGTCAACGTCCAGTCCTGAGTCAATCTCATCTAAAATAACTAGTTTTGGCTTTAAAATTAGCATCTGCAAAATCTCGTTTTTCTTCTTTTCCCCGCCCGAAAATCCAACGTTTAATTCTCTTTCTGAAAACCAAACATTTTGACCTAACTTCTTCGCCGCATCCGAGATTTCCTCTCTTAAATCATCTAGCGGAACAAATTTTCCTGTCTTCTCTTCTAGGGTCGTTCGAAGCATCTCAGTCGTTGAAATCCCTGGAATTTCAACCGGGTTTTGAAAACTTGAAAAAATTCCAAGCCTCGCCCTTTTATCTGGCGAAAGTCTTAATATTTCCTTTAAAACACCTTTTTTCTCATCATAAAATTTAATCGAGCCCTTAGTTTTAAACTTCGGATTCCCCATAATTGCTGAAGCAATAGTCGATTTCCCCGCTCCGTTTGGTCCAAGAAGCGCTACGGTTTCGCCTTTTCTAATCTCAAAATCCACCCCAGTTAAAATTTCTTTTTTGGCTCCCCCTACTGGACTCGAACTTTTTAAATCACGAGAAACCGAACCGTCTTTGACGTTAACCGAAAATCCAGAAATAATAAGAAGTTTTTTCGCTCCCAAAAACCCTCCTAACACCTCCTATTTTACCACTTTCTCCCCCTATAAAAAAGCATAAGCAAGATAACCAAAACACAAAAAACGCTCTATCGAGCGTAAAAGTTTGTGGCTCCCGGGACTGGACTCGAACCAGCAACCTCGAAGTTAACAGCTTCTTGCTCCACCATTGAGCTACCCGGGATTAACTTTCCCCATTATATCGCAATTCCCCCTCTTTTTCAATAGTGATTGAAAAAACCTCTTAAATATCTTATAATATTCTAAAAGAAAAGAGGATTATGAAAACATACATCACAACTGCTATTCCTTATGTTAACGGCGCACCACATCTCGGTCATGCTGAAGATTATCTTCTCGCCGATATTTTTGCTCGTTTTAAAAGGATGCGTGGTGATGATGTTAAATTCCAAGTTGGCACCGATGAACATGGGAATAAAATCGAGAAAAAAGCCGACGAACTCGGAGTTGATGTAAAAAAATACGTTGATGAAAACTCGAAAAAGTTCCAAGATTTCATTTCTAAACTCGGCGTCGAATATACTGATTTTATTAGAACAACCGACTCTGATCACGAAAAACGCGTGAAAGCCATTTGGGAAAAATTACAAGATCACATTTATAAATCTAATTACGAAGGCTGGTATTGTGAGGGTTGTGAACGCTTCGTAACCGATAACGAATATAAAGAAAACGACGGCGTCTGCCCGGACCACCAAAAACCTTATTCTCATCTTTCTGAATCGAATTACTATTACCGCGTCTCTGATTTTAAAGACGAAATTAGAGAAAAAATCGAAAGCAATGAACTTCTAATTCTTCCGGAATTTCGAAAAAATGAAATTTTAAAACTTCTCGATGATACGCCGGATGTTTCGATTTCTCGACCAAAAGCTCACTTAAAATGGGGTGTTGACGTCCCTGGCGACAGTGACCAGGTCATGTATGTTTGGATGGACGCACTCTCTAATTACATCACCGTTCTCGGCTACCCAGACAAAGATATTTCCGATTTTTGGCCTGCTACCGTCCAAGTCGTTGGGAAAGATATTCTAAGATTCCACGCCATCCTTTGGCCAGCAATACTTTTAGGTCTCGGCTTACCACTTCCAAAAACACTCCTCTGCCACGGTTTCATTTTATCGAACGGTCAAAAAATGTCCAAGTCAATCGGTAATGTCGTCGATCCAACTGAGGTCTTAGAAAAACACGGTCTTGATGCTTTTCGCTATTATTTCTCGCGTCACGTCGATACCTTTACGGATGGTGATTTTACTTGGGACAAGTTCGAAGACGCTTATAATAACGAGCTTGCAAACGACTACGGAAACCTCGTCCAACGTCTCTCGAACCTCTGTAAAAAATCCGAAATTGGTAAAAAATTCCTAGAAGAACGAAAGGTCTTGGAAAACGGAAAATTTAAGAATTCTTGGGACTCTGATGATGCTGAATATAAACGATTAATGGATAATTTCGAATTCACCAAAGGCATCGACTATGCTTGGAATAAAATCCAAGATGTGAACAAACGCATCGAAGATACAAAGCCTTGGACTGTCGCGAAAGAAAACCCTGATGAAGCAAAAGTCCTTCTTGCTTCCCTCGTTTCTGATTTGTTGAACGCGAACGAGATGTTAAAACCATTTCTCCCAATCGCTAAAAAAGTCGACGAAATCTTCACAAGCGACAAAATCGAACCTCCGAAAACTCCTCTCTTCCCGAAAGAATTCAAAAAAGCCTAACCTAATTCATAAAAAGCTCTCTTTACGGGAGCTTTTTTAAGAGCTTCTTCGCCCTTTCTTTCCATTCTTTTTCAACTCGATATGAATCTTGAATTTTTGAAATCGCTTTTCTAAGCGTCCATTCTGGAAGCTCCGCCGTCTTCATAAAAGAAAGTGTTCTATCCGGAAAATAAACATAGCATTTTTGAATTAGCCAAGCCACCCCCATTTTTACATAATATTCTTCCCTATCTAAAACTCTTAAAATCCGTTCAAAAACGACCTCTATCCATTCCGGCTCAACGAAGTAATCAAGAAGTAGAACCAGCCCAAATCGTGTCTCAAACTCTCCTTTTTCTAACATCTCATCAACAATAGAAAGCCACTCTTCTCTATTTTTCCGCACATTCTTTAACCTCGGACAAAATAAATCTATCATCTCCCAAGAATCCATCGCCGAAACATGCGAAAATAGCGCTTTTTTATCTAATCCATCCCGCTTAAATTTCGAAGCGAGGATGAATGATTTTAAGTGCATTTCCTCCCGAGCCCTAGGCTTAAACTCAGCCAAAAATTCGTCAATCCTCCCTTCACGAACAATCTCATTCGCAAGTTCTTGGATTCTCGGCGTTCTCACTCCTAAGACCGGATACTCACTCGGCGCGCCTTTAGCCACAAAATCTCCATACTCCGGCTCCGCCAAATTAGCCAACTTGGTTCTAATCTCCGCAACTTTCATATCCCCATTATATCAAAAAATAACCCCTTCTATAAGGGGTTATTCTCTGCGTATTTAAGCAATTGTAAGAGAAATCTTGCGACCTTCTTTATCGATGTCTAGAACTTTAAAATCTTTTCTTTCATTTAAAGTAAAGACTTTTTCTGGATCAACATCATTTCCTTCGCCAAGCTCCGAAACGTGAACAAGTGCTTCGACTGCTGGAGAAATCTGGACGAATGCTCCAAACGGAGTAATACGAGTAACGGTTCCTTCAACTTTTGAACCCTTCTTTAGTTTTTCAACTTCCGAAAGCCATGGGTCTTCGGTAAGTTGTTTCATCGAAAGGCTAAGGCGTTCTTTATCAATTGCGATGATTTTTGCTTCGATTTCGTCGCCAACTTTAACGTAATCAGCTGGGTTGTTAACACGTTCCCAAGAAATCTCAGAAATATGAACAAGTCCTTCAATTCCGTCAACATTAACGAATACACCAAAATCGACTACGCCAGTCACCATACCTTTAACGGTATCGCCAACGTTAAGTTCAGCAAATCTTGCTGCGAGTCCGTCTTTAACTGCTTCTTTCTCAGAGAAGATAAGCTTGTTATCTTTCTTCGATGCGTCAAGAATGCGAACTTTAATATTCTTCCCAACAAGCGAGTTAAGTCTTTGTAAGATTTCATCTTTATCAGCCGAACCAACTCTAGGATAGTGCTCTGCCGAAAGTTGTGAAACTGGTAAGAACCCACGGATTCCTTCGTATTCAACGAGTAAACCGCCTCTGTTAGCATCACAAGGCGTGACTTCGACAATTTCTGCTGCGTCGAGTTTAGCTTGGATTTCATCCCAGCCCTTATCTTTTACAGCTTTTCTGAGCGATAGAAGTACATATCCGTCTTCCATTTCCGCATCAATCACCGAAGCTGTAACCTCTTGGCCAACTTCAAGATTTCTTGCATAAGAAGCTTCACGACGTGGGACTAACCCAACACCTTTCGCTCCGAGATCGATTAAGATTTCGTGTTTCTTAACCGAAAGTACAACACCATCGACAGTATCACCAGCGACAGCTTGTTTAATAGATTCACCCTCTTTCTCGAGGAGTTCATCAAATTTTGACATTAATTAATTTCCTTCCTTCAGGTCCGTTTAAGAAAAGAAAACTCCCCTCGAAATTCCAGCTAAACCGCTAAAATCTCACCCGTTCAAGAGTCTCGCAGTTTAAGTTTTCCTCTCTTGAACGAACCCGAATATTAATCCCATTATATCAAATTTTATCCCTGTTGTAAAGTAGACTCCCTATGCTATAATTAAATTATGTATATTGCGGTTGATATTGGAGGTACAAAAACTTTACTCGCACTTTTTTCTAAGCGCGGTCGCTTAAAAAAGCGTTTAAAAATGCAAAGCTGGGCCGAGCCTGAGAAATGGTTATCTGAACTTAATAAAAATCTTCCGCGCATCCTTCCAAGAAATCGCAAATCAGTCCTCGCTGTCACTTTTTCATTCCCTGGTGTGATTGAAAATGGCCATCCCGTCCGTGCTCATAACCTTCCAAAATGGGATGGTAAAGAAATTGAGAAAAAAGTAAAAGAACTGTTCGAAAAATATGGCGTTTCTACCCCGATTTTCTATAAAAACGACGCCGATCTTGGCGCACTCTATGAATGTTATAAATATTCTGGAAAAACCCTCTATTTAACTTTTGGTACTGGGATTGGCGGTGGGATTGTTAAAGATAAAAAACTCTCAAAAGAGTCCGCAACTTTCGAGCCTGCCCGCATGTCCTTCTCTTATCAAGGCAAAAAATACGACCGCTGGGAACAAATTGCCTCCTCGAAAGCCATCCGTGCCGCGAATAATGACCTCGATGTTCGAAAAATCTGGAAAGAAGACGCCTTAAATGACGTCGCCTGTCGTATCTCTCTAGGCTTAACAAAACTCATAAAAGACTACAACCCAGACCAAATCGTCCTTTCCGGCCCAATTGCCGAGATATTCTACGGTTTTGAATACACTTTAAGAAAAATCCTCATCGCAAATTTCAAAGACGAATTCGCCGTCCCCCCAATCTACCCTGGGAAAAAGCCACAAGAATCTGTGATTTATGGAGCCTACCTCTATGGCAAATCAAAAAGCTGATTTCATAGAGGAACTAAAAAAAGAATTTGGGCAATTTAATTTTATTCCTGGAAAGAGGTTTAAATTTAAACCCCCAAAATCCATCTTTTTTGAAGAAAAAACGGCTTATCCCCTTCAACATTTTGCCCTTCTAACGCTCCACGAGCTCGGACACGCCCTGTCTAACCACAAAGACTATAATATAGACGTGAAACGCCTAAAGATCGAATCTGAAGCCTGGCAACGCGCTAAAACGCTAATTAAAACACATGAAAATTGGCAAAAATACGGCGTTTTTTGGGACGAAGATTTCGCTGAAAATGAACTTGATTCCTATCGCGATTGGCTCCACCAAAAATCAAAATGTAAAACCTGTGGTCTTACAATGTATCAAACTAGCGATAAAAAATATCACTGCCCGAACTGCGACGACCTTTAAGATATTCTCTATCTATTATCGCCTGCACCGTGAATTTTGTTGCGTTTATATCGATCCTCTAACTTATCGATGTTCTTCTGTGCTACCTCTGAAAGTGGAATCTCTAAATATTCCGCAATCATCGTAACATACCATAAAACATCTCCGAGTTCCTTAACGATTTCTTCCCTGTCCGAAAGCGAAATTACTCCCCCTTTATCTCGAATAATTTTTTTAAACTTATCCGCCGCTTCTCCAGCTTCGCCCGGAAGCCCTAAAACCTTCTCAATCAGCCCGTTCTCTGTTGCGAGCATAATCCCGTCCTTAGAATACTTCATCAACCCGTCCCGATAGCCAGTATAGGTGTCATATTTCAGGGCTGCCGTCTGGTATTCGTCAAGTTTCCCCACTCTCTTAAACTTTTTCATAGACCTCCAATTCCCCTTAAGTATATCACAAGACGCATATTTTTTCAAAACTCCTACCCACTCTGTTCGGTCTTTTGTTCGGGAAAAGATAAGAATAAGAGTATTGACAAAACTAAAGCAGTATGCTATAATTTAAACATAACCCCTTAAGGTGGGTGCTTTTTATCTACCTGTCGCGGGTAGATATTATTAATTGGTGGGCAGAAAGAAGAATATTATGGCTGGTACAAAAGCTGGTGGTCTTAAAGCTGCTGCAACCAATAAGGCTAAATACGGTAAAGAATTTTACGCACGTATTGGTCAAAAAGGTGGCCGTCTCGGTCATACCGGTGGTTTCGCTGCAAACCCAACACTCGCAAAACTTGCTGGTGCAAAAGGTGGCCGTCTTAGTAAACGCGGTCCCGCAAAGAAAACTGCTTAAGGTCTAGAGTTAATTGAAAAATATCCCTAACTGTTGAGTGGCTAGGGATATTTTTAAGCGCGCTATTCAAGATAGAACAAGCATGAAAAAAAGCCAAGATACTGGCTTTCAATTCGAAATTGGTGGAGCAACAGGGACTCAAACCCTGGACCCCCGCCTTGCAAAGGCGGTGCTCTAATCAACTGAGCTATTGCCCCAAATTTTTAACGCTCTGCTTTTAAATGGTGGGGATATGTGGACTTGAACCACAGACCTCGTCATTATCAGTGACGCGCTCTAACCAGCTGAGCTATATCCCCAGCAGTCTTTTTCCATTTTACCCCAAAAATGTTAAAAAATCAAGCATAAAATTTAAGACTATGATATAATTCCCTTATGGATTGGACTTTTAGTATCGGTTGGATGATTATTGGACTCATTATCGTCGCAGTTAGCGGCGCTGCTGTTGTTAATTATCAAAAAATTTCCGACCACATGCTCTCTGGAATTTCCTCTTATGACCGCGTGAAATTCTGGGGTATAATCGGTGTCGGCCTCGGCCTTGCCATTATGATGAATCTTCACACTCTTATTCTAACCGCTCTTGTAAATATCGTTTTTAAACATTAATTATATTTTGTCTTGCCCACTCATACATTGCGATTCCACTTGCCACCCCAACATTAACTGAACGAGTTGAACCAAAACTCTCAATAAATCGTGTATCGTCCACCTCGGCTAAAATCTCTGGGGTAAGCCCATCGCTTTCGCCCCCGAATAAAAGCGTCGTCTCCGCTTTAAAATCTTTCGAGCCAAGCGGCTTACATTCTGGGACATTATTCTCAATTGCCACTATTTCCCTGCCCCGTTTCCTCTGGTCCTCAACAAATTCCGAAATCGACGGCCAATATAAGATTTCTAGATACTTATCCGTACACATCGCCCCACGTCGATTATATTTTCTTCGCCCAACGATATGAACTTTTGCTACATTAAAATTATTTGCGTTTCGAACAATCGTTCCTGCATTAAAATCATGCGAAACATTTTCAATCGCAATCTCGAGCCCGTTTCTCTTTTCGTCTAGCCTCGAAAAAACTTCCTCGTTTGAAAGGCCCTTATACTCATCAACTAGATTTCTTGTATCTTCCATTATCGATACTTATCCGCGTAATCACTCCACCCCTTAAAAAGTCCTGGTAACCATTGTGCTAAAAGATAAATTACCCCAATCACACCAAGTGTAATTAAAATTGTCGAGGTAACTCCAACCGCTGTGTTTTTCTTTGCGTTTCCTCGGATTGCAATCCCCGCAATGATTAAAACCAACGTGATAATTAAGACTATTGTGTTTACATCCATAAGCTCATTATACCACGAAAAAATCGCCAGTATTGGCGATTTTAACTTTAACAACTCAGTTGTGCAATCTTCATCTATCAAACTTTAAGCTTATGTCGCAACCCAAAGGGTAAATATTGTATCTCAAGCTTGCTAAATACAATTGCGACCGACCTAGCTACACGCGTCCTTACGGATTCGTGCGCATCAATTCCTTCTCAAGAAAGGAGGTAATCCATCGACACGTTCTCGTACCGATGCCTTGTTACGACTTAACCCCAATCATCTCCCCCACCTTAGGCAGCCGAAGCCGACTTTGGGTGTTGGTGACTCTCATGGTTTGACGGGCGGTGTGTACAAGACCCGGGAACGTATTCACCGCAACATGCTGATCTGCGATTACTAGCGATTCCGACTTCAAGAAGGCGAGTTTCAGCCTTCTATCCGAACTGGGACCGGCTTTGGT
>JAFRJK010000003.1 GCA_017432305.1 Candidatus Saccharimonadota bacterium | reverse complement strand
CGCTTTTTTCAATGGAAGATAAATTGGGTTCAGTGCTTTTCTACGCAACGGATAGACCACCCCAAACCTCTACTATCAACGCCTAACGGCCAAACATAAACCGACGTACCCGCATTATAACTGACTGCATTTGCACTATTTACATCAGGAGCATACGACGTCCACCCAGTACCGCGGTCCAAACGTGATACGATGTAGCCACGACTCCGCCAATAAACCCCACCCCTCCAAAAATATAATGGAGCATAATTAGTTCTTTTAATATTATAGTAATTTTGTTCCGATTGGATTTTTGGAGGGGTGGGTATTACATGAAAAGTGGTGGCTATATCAGAGGCCGACTCACGCACAATATAGTTTGGATAAAATGGTCTGGTTCGTCGGCTGGCGCATATCGCTTTGTCTCCGGTGTTGATCTAGCCGCTGAACTTCGTCCAGCAGATGTGGCGTTCAATGGCGACGACCGTGGGAGAGGATTTAATATCCGTTACGCAACGGATATTCATCCCGTAACCTCTAAGATGGTTAGCAGTAGGGTAGACAACTACTTCAAGCGGTACAGTAAACGCCCAGGAAAACAGTCCGCGGCCCATACCGCCAACAGTAGTAGCTCCAGCCCACCAATAACCCCTCGTAGAGCGAACAACAGTACCACTATAGTCATTATACCCACCCCTCCAAAAATCCAAGAGAACACTATTTCTGATAAGTTTACCTATAAACTTAAAGTTGCTCTGTAGGATTTTTGGAGGGGTGGGATGTATCGTCACCTTCTTGGCACAATTAATGGCCGCCTAGGTTCTAGTTCGCATTGGCATGGGACTATAGTATATCAACAGCCTGATCGTGCTTATCGTATGCAAATTAATATTGATGGAGCTAAGGGTACTGGCGATGTATGGCTCGGCATACATAATACAAGGGGGGCTGGGATGTCTATCCGTTGCGCAACGAATGAGCATCCCCCACCCTTTTAAAATCACTGCGGCATAGTGGGCGTTCCCTTTATCATTGTTAATATCCGTATACAATAAATATGAACGAGTGAGGTTATCTACTCTTTTTATCCACCAACTACTATTCGGTTTACGAGCAACAATTGAACCATTGCTATGAAAATATACCCCACCCCTCCAAAAATCCAACGGAGCAAGAAGCTGGTAAAAAGTAAGTTTACTTACTTTTTAGAAGCGACGCAGGTCCGTCTATAGCGAAGCTAGACGGAGCTTATTTAGCATAGAATTATTTTTACTTATTGGTGTTCTATTGGATTTTTGGAGGGGTGGGAGATATTGGTTTGATGGAAGTATTGGCAAAGGTAAATTAGACAATGGCCTTTGGTGGGGAAATAGAGCGATTAGCTCAGTCCAAGGGTCGTCCACTGTCTCATATTCCTCTAATGACGGTGCCACGATAACCATTTGGACCTCAGCTCAGCATGACAGAGCATATGGGATGAATGTCCGTTGCATAAAAATAAGCGAAATTACCAAAATTCGGTAATTTCGCGTTTTTAGAGTTTGTAGTTTTCTAATAGCTTACTCTGCTTTCACATACCCATAGCTCTTTGCAATCGCCGTAATAAACGTTTGCCCCGGAGCTAACTTAATAACTTCGCCGTTTTTATCTTTAAAGACGATTTGTGAGTTGATTTTATCTTTCGCCCAAGTTCCTTCGATTTTAATCCCATTTTGGAAGATGTACGCCTCACCCGAACCCGTCGTTTCAAGATCCTCACGGTAATGATTAATCTGATTTTGTTGTTCTTTCACTTTCATCACGACAACTACTTTTGGTGCAACTTGGACTGCCGCACCACAATCTTTTTGTGGTTTAATCTTTGCTCCAGAAGCCGTTAAATTCTTACAATCATAGACCATATGTTTTCCAGAATTGCCCTCGTAAGAACGAAGGTAAGTGTTCGACGCCGAATCGTAATTATAGATTACGTTATAATTCGCCGCGTTTGTAACATGTACATAAATTTTATTTGCTAAAGTATATTTTTTCGCGTTCTCATTAGCCTCACTCTCGGAATTATTCTCGGTTTCGCCCTCTTTTTTCTCCGTTTGTGCTCTAATAGCTTTAATTTCTTCATCAGATTCATCCGGTGTCATTCTTGAAAAGACTGCTGGACGCGACTTGTCGTAATTATTATCCGAATTGAATTTCCCGAGCAACTCCCCAGATGTAAAGAGATTATTTGGTGCTCGATAAGCCGAAGAATCACGCCACATATAGGTTTTTGATTCCGAAAGATGCGGATAAGTTTTTACCTTATTTAGCGCATTTGTCTCGCCCCCAGCGTGTACAATCGTACAATCAAACGGGTCATCCCACTCGAGGTAATACATCCTAAGACTTCTCACCGGACCGATTACGTCCGCTTTCGAGTCACGATAAATCGCCGCAAAACGGGTAATCCCAGCCTCCGCAATCGCTTCAAACACAATTTTTGCGTCTGTTAGTCCAACTTGCGGACGTGCATCAGTCCCATTTGGGATTTGGACACAAGAAATTCGTTTTGTATTATTTGCATCAGCATATTGTTCCGCCTGATTATCAGAGTAGAAAATCGTTTTTCCGTCTTCGTCCTTCTTTTCTGAACCATCTTTATTATATTGAATTCCAGAATAGGAAACTAGCTCACCTGTTAAATTGTCATAAAACTTCTTCACGTTTGGTTTTACGCTTGTGCCGCCACTCTGTTCTTGACCTTCTCCGTTATTATTATTCTTATTTAAGAGAAGAAACGCCAAAACGCCACCAGTAGCTAAGATTAAAACTACTAAGATAGTAATTACGACGTTGCGTTTTTTAGAGAAAAATCGCTTTAAGCGCCCTTTTTTCTCGCCTTTTTCAGCTTTTTCAGGCTTTTTCACCTCTTTATTCTTCTTTTCTTCAACCATCACCTCTTTATCGGTGATTACAATTTCATTTTCAAGTTCTTGATTATCCATATCCCTATCTTACCATAATCTTTATAAATTCCCAAATTTTCTCCTATCTGTCATTTCTCTATTACACTTATGCTTCTATTGACTTTTTATGTAATCTGTGGTATAATAGAATTATTAACAATTGGAGGCGGGTTAATTAGAGATAGAGGTGACTTTTCAACCGAGAGGTCACCAGCCTCTCGGACATTTAGAATTTGGAGGTGATTTATATGTTAAAAAAGGCATATATGTTCATATTAGTAGGTATTGTTAGTTTTTGTTTTACCGCTTGCGGTAGCGAAGATGCATCCGCAACTAGCGGGAACGAAGGTGTTACTATTCTCTCAGCTGAAGAAGCTGCAGAAATCGAAGATGCAAAAGATTCCGAAGAGGGAATTACGGTAGAAAATACCGTGGCAACCCCCGAAGAAGAAGCCGAAGAAGTCGCTACTCCCGACGAGAACGAAGATAGTTCTTCAAAATGGAACGGAGAGTATGTTCCCGTAGATAATTTTATCAACGGAGATTATTTCGACCTCGAAGCCTTCTTTAAGGCTAACGGCGCTACTGTAAAATACTACGAGATAGACAGTAACCGTAAGCTCGAGAAATGCGATAAGCCGTCATTCATATGTATAGGGTGGCTCGACAATGGGTGGTGTATCAATGTCACCCACTTGAGTGCAATATCAATCTCAAGCACTAAAACCAATACAGGTTATAGTGCTATCCCTATGGATGACGATTTACAGGACAAAATCTCTGTGAATTCTGCGGGGATGGAAATGACGAGGAAAGCGATAGCGACCCTCGACGACGTAACTAACTTAGTTTTAAATCATCCGAACGACTACGATCCTTTAGAATCCGGTCGTCACGGAGAACTCTATCTATACTAATCCTCCAAAAAAGGGCGCTTTTAAAAAGGCGTCCTTTTTTAAGCTACTTTTGTTTTTGTTCTTAAATCGTCATAAACGACGTATCGATCAACTATAAATTCATCACTCTTTGCAATAATCTCGTTCGATTCATAGTTAAAGTTATACTCTTCTTTTTCGTGAAATTCTGGCCCATATCCCTCTGGGTTATAATTTGCAACATATTCATAATACTCTAGAATATCGAAAAGATCTGAAACTTGCTCTTTTGTCATCCCAGAATATCTTGCAATAATTCCTTCGTAAGAATTGTCGAGTGGGTTTTCCGCATAATATTCATCTAGAAATTTCGAAACTGCCGATTCTTCAATAATCCCTGCCGCTTCCATTAATCTTTGGTCTTCCGAATATCTTGAATAATATTTATATTCTTCCTTGATACAATTTTCTCCAGTTAGCCAGCCAAAGTCATCAAGTTGTCTTACATCTTCCGTAATTTGAAGAATATCACCAACAACAGGCAACACGCCCACGCCAGTCGATATAGCACTATCTAATGTATCATTTCCAGATCTTACTAATCTCGACACAGCATCAGCGACATTACTATCGACAATCCCAAATTGTGATTGTCTTGTCGCGCAAGAAACAACCCATCGTCCAAGTTCCGAATTTGCATTAATGTCTGGGTTTCCATTATGTTGCTCATCGTCAACATTTTCCCATTTAAAGTTTCCATTTCCACCAGAATGGTCAGCGCTATTCATTACTCTATCCATCACATCTGATGGATCAGCTGCGATTGTCGACGTGTCAGTCACAAAATACGATGTACAAAATGCATCACCAACTATTCCAATATTGCCAGAGTTAGCACAATTTTCATTAATCGACGTTTCAAGAATCACTTCGCCGTCCGCATTTGCTGTCGGAAGAAGCCCACGTATTGAACTCCCAACCGTATTTGCGGTTTTCGAAATCGTCATAAGTGGCGAACTCCAAGTCGATGCAATCGGGATTAGGGAATTAACGATACTTCCAACGAACGTATATTTACTCGTCGGGTCAAATGGCGATCGCTCGGACCGTTCAAATTCCGCCTCACTTGCTATTACTTCTTGTTGCACCCGATAATGTGCCATCAAAGTCTCTTTCGTTGCCGGAAGCCCGGAGCTAATTTGCATCTCCTTTCCAGCATAAATATTAAACCCGGAATTTATCGCATAGGCCGCATCCTCGCCCGCCATATTCGAAATCAAATCCATCGTCATCAATTGCGCAATATGCGGTAAAATCGTCGAACTAAACACTGCCATTATCGCCACCGTTATCGCGTTAGTCAAAATCGTCATGCCAATTTTTTCAATGATACCCTTGATTACATTACCGACACCGCCAGTAAAGAATGCCAGCGCAATTTCAAGAAGTTCACCTGCTGCCGCCGCTGCAATGTCAAAATATAAACACGTTTTATAAGATGCTGCGGCAGTCGTAGCGCTAGAAAACGCTCCAGCTACATCTCCAAGCACAGGATTAGTAAATTTTCCAGCCGAATTCGCAATTGACTCTTCTGCGACAATTCCAGCATTAAATTTTTTTGCTATTTTATCGTTTGCTTGAATTTTTACTGTCCCATCGCTAAAGAATTGACTAATCGCTACCGACTCTAAAGCCGACTTGTTTTCACTTAAAACTTCTTCGCCAGAAAGATCATAAGTATTACCTTTCTTTGAAAGATTTGTCATATAATAAGACAACTCTTTTCCTTTTAGATCTCCTGCTTGTGTCCCTTGGACGGCCTCAAGAAATCCCGTAACATAGTTCACGACATTTGCGATATGTATTGCTGCAATTGCCGCATTAACAGCTGAAAAAATCTTCGAAACGATACAAGCAACATTAGCTGCACCAGTCGTACCACCAGCAATACTTTTTACCTTTGCCTCAATATTTGAGCTAGTTCTTACCTTAGATGAACCTGGGTTATCTAAAATATCACTCTTCTTCACAGTTTCACCACCTGGATGATCCTCTCCGCCGACCTCAACTCTATTACCGTTCCCATCTTCTGCATAACCGTCATTTGTATGTGTCGTCCCCTCATCCCCAACTAGGTCCTCATTCATTCCACCTTTTCGCGCCATAGTCCGTATATCTTCATCTGTCGCTTTTTCACTAGATTCTCTGAATCTATTTCTACTATTGCCAAGCCAATTATGCACTTTGTCCGACAATCCATCGAACCACCCCGCAACATGACCTTTCATCGTCCTCGTTCCTTTATCGAACGAGTTTCTAAAGTTTGATGATACCTCGAACACATCATCAATCTTCATTTTTCCGCCATCAGAAATCTCAATATGTTTCGTCCCACCTTTTCCATCTGGGACCTCCGTCGAACTCGGTAACCTCCCAACATCATCATCGTTCGCCGCAATCGCATACGCTTTCCCGTCGCTATCTTCATAGACTAGGAACCGCACCCCACCCTCTTCCTTGTAATAGACTCCATTTTTTTGTAACTTCTTGCTTAAAGAATTTGAAATCTTAAATTTTTCTTTTCCAAAAATCGAAGCCCTCGTCGCTTTAACATTTCGATCACTTTGCATCGAGAAACGCGTGAAATAAGTCGAGCGTTTATTCATCGACGTTCTAAGAGTATTAAATTGGTCAAGACCGTTCGCAACCAACCCGAAAGCCATCAAGCTTTGGACTCCTGAAAAAATTCCAACCAACGTGACAATAATAATTAAAATCGTTCCGAGTGGCCCAAATTTCTTCGCTTGTTTCACGAACATTTTTCCGCCTGGCATCGTATTCGAAGCGACCTGCTCTAAAGTTTTACCTTGAACATTATTCGCAAATCCTGTTCCGCCCTCGGCATCCTTCGCGTTTTTCACCGCACTCGTGAATGAGTTGTTGCCAACTCCATCTTTTCCAGCATTCGAGCCAGTTTTATCGGCCCCTTCTTCAGCGAGCTTAGCAAACTTTTTCGCGTCAGCACGCTTTTTCATTTTGTTGCCCCAGCTACTGCTGTCAGAGTCGTCCATCAATCCTGGCGCTATTCCGTATTTATTCTCTTTTTTTTCAGACTCCATACGTCTATTATACACTAAAAAGCATAAAAGGTATAATATCTATTAACTCTCTTAAAACTTTGGTATAATAAAATTATGGAAAACGAAAAAGATGCTAGTCTAGATATAGTCGATAATGTCGCTTATAGTGGCGAAGTTTCCGAAACGTCGGTCGAGGACGAGGGCGACGAAGATAACTTAGGCGTTCCAATTGGCGAAGACGGCGCCCAAGATGTCGACGATACAACCACAGTCGATGACGAC
The DNA here is from genome assembly GCA_017432305.1 of Candidatus Saccharimonadota bacterium. GTDB lineage: Bacteria > Patescibacteriota > Saccharimonadia > Saccharimonadales > Saccharimonadaceae > Nanosyncoccus. The sequence continues at coordinate 55,847 of JAFRJK010000003.1, read as the reverse complement.
GTTGTAACGCTCGATAATGAAATCCTCGACGACTCCGAGTATAACGACAGCTCATTTGACTGCGACTAGTTTTTATGATAAGATAATAAACACGGTTCCTTAGAAAATACTCCGTATTTTCTTCGAAACCTGCGCCCATCGTTTGGTTCCGTAAGCTCGCGTTGCTCGCTTTCGAAACCTTGTTCGTAGAAAATAAAAATAAATTTTTATTTTCTAGCTCACTGCGGTTCCGTCGTCTAGTGGTCTAGGACATCTGGTTCTCATCCAGAAAATCGCGGGTTCGAACCCCGCCGGAATCACCATAAAATTGGAAAATCGCCCTTGGCGATTTTTTGATGCTTTGCGTCAAGCTCACGAAGTGAGCCAATTTTATGGAAAGACTCACAAGCGATACCTAAGCGAAGCGTTGTTAGAGCGCGAGGATTACCAAAAACTACCTCTTGATTTTTAACATAAGTATGATATAATATAATCATTATGAAGCAAAAAATCGTCGCCCTTATTGGCCAAACTAATGCTGGGAAATCAAGCCTTCTAAACCGCATGGCAAAGAAAAATATTGCCATTGTTGCACGCGAAGAAGGAACCACCCGCGACAATGTCGTAGCAAAAATTGACGACTGTTTTTTGTTAATTGATACGGCTGGTCTTAAAAACCCAGAAGACGATTTCGAATCCTCAATCCAGGACCAAATTGCGGACGCCGTCGACTCTGCTGATTTAATCTTACTCACTCTCGATTCTTCGAAATACCCATCCATAAAAGATAAAAATATTGCAAAAACCGCTTTAAAATCGAAAAAGCCGGTCTTTTTAGTTCTTAATAAGTCCGATCTTGGCGAGTCACTCGAAGACACTGAATTTTTAAAACTCGGAATTAAAGATTACGACACTTTTAGAACCTCCGCGACGACCGGACAAGGAGTTGAGAATTTAAAATCTGCAATAAAAAATAAGCTCGGATTAAAAACCGGTGAAAACCCAGACATTGAAAAAGAACCAACAATTAAACTTGCTTTAATCGGCCGCCCAAATGTTGGAAAATCCAGTCTCTTTAACAAGCTCGCAAAAAAGCAACAAGCTGTCGTTAGCTCAAAACAAGGAACCACCCGCGACATTAACCGCGTCGAAATAAAATACAAAGGTCAGAAAATCGAGATTCTCGACACCGCAGGGCTTCGCAAACCCGGAAAACGCGAAGTCGGCATTGAAAAATTTTCCGCAATTCGAACTCTCGCCGCAATCGAAGAAGCCGATATTTGTGCCCTTCTTGTCGATAGCAAAGAATCACATTCGAAACTCGACCAATCACTCGCCGGCCAAATCGTTGAGGCTGGAAAGGGAATTATCGTTGTTTTGACAAAGGCCGATCTACTTGATAATTCAAAGCCTGTCACTTCGATCATCTCCGATAAGTCTCACAAAACTTCCGACAATCAACCGACTTACACTAAAATTGACCATATACTCGATAATTTAGAGCGTGATTTTGATTTTCTACCTTACGCTCCAGTTCTAATTACCTCTTCTGAAACCGGGAAAAACGTTACGAAAATTTTTGATTTAACTCTTGAAATCGATGCCGCTCGTCATACCGAGCTAAAAACTAGCGAACTAAATAGAGTCCTTCGCGAGGCAATTGTCGCTCATCCTCCAGCAGGTCTCAAAAACACTCACCCAAAACCAAAATACATCGTCCAAACCGATGTTTGCCCGCCTTGGTTTGTTATCCACGGCCGTGAAATGGAACTTCTCCATTGGTCTTACAAACGTTATTTAGAACGAAAAATCCGCGAAGCTTATCCTTTTGTTGGTACGCCAATAAAATTTAGTTTCCATAATGAAAAGAAAATGTTAAAATAAAACCATGTGGGCATCAAAGCCCATATTTTTATAAGTTAGCTAGACTTACTAGCTCAAACGGTGGCTCTCGAGGGTGTGCGAAATCACCCTGACACCAAGCACATTAAAAAGGAGGTTGGAGTTATGTCAAAAAAACATCGGGCCTACATGGTCCCAACTCGCCGTGACGCTATGATAAGGGCCGAGCAGCGCGAGCTTTTAGACGCTCAACTACACCAAGAGCTGGATGCCTGGGACGACGAGATCGATGATAGGGCGATATTTGAAGACGATTACGACGATACTGACGAGGGGGGGGCACAGACCATCTACGTTTCCGAGAATGACGAAGAATACGAAGATGACAAGGAGGACAATGAAGAAGATAACGATGATGAAATCGACGACGAAGATAATAATTTCAATGAAAAAGATGATTATGAAGAAGAGGAAGAACATATTTATATCCTCGATACGAATCTGATCATTGAATGTGTCGATGTTATCTATGATCCGGATGACGACGATTGGTGCGAACCGCTTGACTTTAAGCCGAGTTTGAAAAACGCCCATCTCGTAATACCGGAAATCGTTTTATCAGAATTAGGCCACCTTAAAACCGAAGGCTCTCTTCGTAGTATGATTGCGCAAATCGCTTTAAAACGTCTCGAAAAATTTATCCCGAACTCTGGTAGAAAGATTGAGGAAACTTTAAATCTGAAAAAGCCCGTTTATACTGGCTATAAAAACCAGAGAATTTCAGTTCTGCCACTCCACCGCAATTTCTCGAAAATCCTGCCTTTCGTTCCCAGACCGGACGATAACGATGGCTGGATTGCTGTTACGGCACTCGCTGCCACCTTAATCAGCGAAGAGATTCTGGTTGATGGCACCCCTCTCCCTACTGATATTACGCAGAGGGACAACGCTAAAGACAAAGTTGTTTTATTGACCAATGACCGCGAACTGCGTTCAAAAGCAGACAATTACGCCGTCAGAACTAGCAGGTTCAGTTTCACTCCGCGTCCACCTTTTACTGGCTGTCGCGAGCTGGTTGTCCCGGCTGAAATGTTCGAAAAATTCTATCATGAAGACATGTTGTCAAGAGAAGATTTCGAATATTACTTGCCGAATGAAAGATCGCTCGTCGCAAACGAATATATCGTTATGACGCCAGAGGACGACATGTATCCGCGTGGTTATTTCTCAGATAATGCTCCTTATAAGAACATCTGTCGCTACCACAAGGAGAACGACTATCTCTATCCTTTACGTTTCATGAAGAAGGAAGGGAAATATCCGCCGAATGCTGGAATCGCCACCTATTATGACGCCTTAAACGATGATAAGATTCGTATTATTAACGTCATGGGTGCGGCTGGAACCGGTAAAACTTACCAGGCTATCATCCACGCGATTAAGGCTGTACAAGAAGGCAAATATCGTCGCATTATTGTCATTCCATCTTCAAATCCGAAAAACAGCCTCGGTGCTTTACCGGGAAATGAGGAGAGGAAGATGGATCCGATGATTGCTTTTTGTAAGGATGCAATCGAGTCGTTCTTAGCAGAAACGCCGGAATTTAAGAAAAAGCGTGCTCAACTTCGCAAATATGGCGATAACGAGGACACTTATTCCAGTGAGAACGAAACTGAAACAAAGGAAAGAAACAAGAAGCGCCGCCAGGAGCGCGACTACCGTTATAGCCGCGGCAATTTCACTGGCAATTTTGACAATGACGAACTCGAAGACGAGAGTATCCGTCCTTCCGACTTTAATGAATCTCATAGTAGAAAGCGGGAGAAGGCTCATTATCTCGGAAAATCCGAGAAGAAAAAGACGGATAACGAGCCCAAGATGACCTACGAGCAAATGCTTCAGAAACAGGTAGATTACATCTATAATCGCTACTTTATTTCTAAGCCTTACGACCAGGTTTGCGGGCGCTCGTTCAGAGATTCAATCGTCATTCTCGACGAGTTCCAGCGGACGAAGATCGATGATGCTGACACTTTAGTGACACGTCCGGCAAACGATTCAAAGCTGATAATTTGTGGCGATAATAACCAGAACCACAAATCCTCGCCGAGAGAACGTTTCCAGAACGGCTTAAATTACGCAAGAATGCTCTATTACGACACAGAGATTTGCGCAAACGTTTTCTTAACAGAGAACATGCGTGGCGTAGTTGCAGCCGTAGCAACCGAGAATAGTGGAAAAGTCCGTCGTAGATTAGGGCTTTTTAACTAAATACCTCCTTAGGGGGTCTTCCAATTTTGGAAGACCCCATTTTCATGTTATAATATCTCTATGAAATTAATCGTTGGCTTCGGAAATCCGGAGAATAAATATAATTTTACTCGTCATAATACCGGCTTTTTAGCCCTCGATTTTTACATGAAAATTAAAGGTCTAAACTGGGAGAAAAACCCGAAATTTAACGCAATTTGGACGAAAATTGGTGAAAATATCTTTATTAAACCTCAGACTTATTATAATGACGTCGGAAGTGCAATTTCGAGTTTTAAGAACTTTTATAAGATAGAAACTTCCGACATCTTAGTAATTTGTGACGATTTTAACCTCGATTTTGGGAAAATTCGCCTCCGAGAAAAGGGAAGTGCTGGTGGAAATAATGGGTTAAAATCGACTATACGAAATCTCGGTACCGATGAATTTAAACGCCTTCGTGTCGGAACCGCCAACGACGCTATCCGACAAAAAGTTGGCGATGTTGATTTTGTTCTCTCGAAATTTACTCCTGGAGAAAAGGAAAAACTACCCGAAATCCTCCGCAAAATCTCCTCTAATGTTGATGAATTTTTAGCTTAAAATCCATTGATTCCCGTATTCTCGCTTCACAATTCCCCTAATTTCAAGCATCGTAATCGCAATATTAAACCTCGAGATATCGAATTTCGACTCTTTTTTCTGGATTTCTTCTAAAATTTCCTCTCCAGAAGTTGTGCCTTTTGCTAAAATCCTCAAAATCTCCGTTTCATCAGGAGTAGAGCCAAAAAGCTCGATTTTCTGAGCCTTTTGATGACGAATTGAACCTGGTAAAACCGCATTTAAAATATCCTCAACACAAGTTATCGCCGACGCCCCTTTATTAAAGAGTTGGTTACACCCTCTCGACATTTGCCTCGATAAATCCCCTGGAATAGCAAAAAGGGGGACACCCTGCTCTAAAGCGTGTGAGGCAGTGTTTAAAGATCCGGAACGGAGATCCGCCTCAACAATAATCACCGCATCCGAAATCCCTGAAATCAGCCGATTCCGATTTAAAAAACTATTCGTTTTAAGCTTTGGTCCCAAATCTTCCCCTGGAGCATATTCAGACAAAACCGCCCCACCTTTCTCTAAAATTTCTCTAAAAAGCTCCTTGTTTTCAGCCGGATAGACCTTATCTATAGGGGTACCGAGAAAGGCAATTGTTCTTCCACCCCCAGCAAGCGCCCCTTTATGTGCCGCCGTATCTATCCCGAGTGCCATTCCCGAAACAATAATCACTCCAGCTTCCGCAAGTTCCCTTGCAAATTTAAATGCCCAAGTCTCCCCATAAGCGGTCATTTTTCGTGCCCCGACAATCGCTACCGTCCGTGGTCGCCCTTCTTTTTCCGCTGGAAAACGCGGATTTGCTCCCAATTTTCCCGAAAATTCCGGAATTCTTCCATAAAAATAGAGCTTTCTTGCCGGATCTTTTAAATATTTCAAACGTTCTAAATAATCTGATTTTTCAACTAAAATCTCCTTAAATTCCACGTTTTTCACCTTTTTCACCCTATTTTTATTGTTTTTCATCATTTTTCCTTTCCACCCCTGTTATTTTGCCTTTAAAACATCAAAAAATGCCATAAATCTCGAAATAACAGAGGTAAATGCTTATGGCTTTTTTACAAAAATATTTCAAAATAGTTGATTTTTACTAATTTTTAGCAAAAAAGTGTTGACTTTATAAATTCGATATGGTATAATAAAGACAGTTAGAGGTCATAAGAGAACAGAAATGTCCCAGCCTCTATACCGCACCTAAATAAGTCATAATTTCTGTTATCTAGTATAACAGAAGTTGCGTGTTCTTAAAACCCCTTCGGCTCATAAATTGTCTTTATTCGTTTATGAGAGATATAGTATTACCTCCACTATGAAGGGAACTATTTAAGGACATAGCAACCCCTATAACCGGCGGGCCCCAATTTTGTGTGAGGTGGGTCACGCTTCCGGGGCTCTCCCCGGTGTCACTAAAAAGAGATGTGTTATAGGGATTACAAAGAGCCTCTAGTTGTGGCTAGGTGATGCCCACCCTTACCTAGTCACAACCAGAGGCTTTTTGTTGTCTTAATTAAAAGTAGCCCTTTCCTCGCAAGATAAGGGCTACAGGACCTTTTGACGGCCTAGAAGGATTTATAGATTAAAGTGTATCGTCGTAATCAGAGATTGCGCTATCACTATTTGCTACAGCTGTAAGAAGAATATGAGTTGAATATGAACCAGCTGTCATAGCAGTGTTTGCGGTTGCACCGATTGTCAAAGTCGACGAATCAGTTCCCATTGTTCCACCAGAGATGGTCGAAGCGTTTGTGCGGCGATAACGAGTTGTGACGCTCGAAGTGTGTTTCTGGCCGTAAGCCTTTAATGGGTAATAAGTCGAACCGTTACTACTCCATCCCCAAGTGTTATTAACGGAGAATTTTGTAGTTCCACCACTAATAGTTTGGGTTGAACCAATTGGAGTGAAGACCGACGAAACTGCTGGAGCATTTTCGTGGACTAAGTTAACTGAACCACCGTTTGTACCAGTTAGATAAACCGAATAACCAGTCGGATCGTTTGTTGAAACTTGAATCGTTCCGCTCCCAGACGCGAACTTACCAGCTGTCGTCGGGATGCCCATATCAACCGTAATCGTCGATGGAGCCGAAATCCCAATCACAGAATTAATATTAACAACTGTTTCTGTGATTGCGCTCGAAGCAGCCGAAGTGTTTTCGCCACCTCCAGCTACAACAATTTGACAAATCGCCAATAATGCAAGTATCGGCAATAAAATTAATTTTCCCCCTCTCTTTTTCTCATAGTATTTATTTTTTCCCACGGTAATTTTTTCCTTCCTTACCGCCAGAATAGTCCAAACTCTGTATCTATATTACCACTAGCGTTTTATTATGTCAATATTTTTTTAAAATTTCTTATGCTTGATTTTTTGTGATAATATTAGTATCATAAGCAAACGTAAAAGCGAAAATTATTATGTCAAAAAATCTTGTTATCGTAGAGAGCCCTGCAAAAGCCAAAACTATTGAGAAATATCTCGGCTCTGATTTTCATGTCATGTCTTCGGTTGGACATATCCGAAAAGACATTAACGTTGATATTAATAATAATTTTGAAATAGAATACGAAGTTGATCCTGAAAAAGAAGATATTGTAAATAAACTTAAAAAAGCTGCAAAAGAGGCTTCGACTATCTGGCTCGCAACTGATGAAGACCGCGAAGGAGAATCGATTTCTTGGCACCTTATTGAGGTTTTAAAGCTCCCAAAATCGACAAAACGCATCACTTTCCACGAAATTACCGAACCGGCCTTAAAAGCCGCGATTAAAGCTCCTCGAACCGTTAATATGGATATGGTTTCATCCCAACAAGCCCGTCAATCTTTAGACTGGATTGTCGGTTATGGCGTTTCTGGAGTGGTCCGTAAGAAAGTCCCAGGCGCAAAATCCGCCGGTCGTGTCCAAAGTCCAGCCCTTCGCCTCGTTGTTGAACGTGAACGCGAAATTGAGAAATTTGACTCAAAATACACCTTTAAAGTTACTGGAAAATTCAAAAAGAAAAGCCAAGAATTTAACGCCACGCTCGATAAAATCACTCCAAATTCCGAAGAAGAAACGAAAAAGCTCCTCGAGGGATTAAAAGGGAAAGATTTTATTGTCACTACGGTTGATAAATCTGAGGGAACTAAAGCTAACCCAGTTCCGTTTGCGACTGCTGCGCTCCAAATCGAAGCAAACTCTCGCCTTGGATTCTCTTCAAGAACGACGATGAACGCGGCTCAAGCTCTCTACCAAGCCGGCCATATCACTTACCATCGTACCGACTCCTTGAATCTCTCGAACCAGGCTCTTGCTAGCATCGCGAACTATATCGAAAAAAATTATGGAAAAGAATACTTAAAAGTTCGTCATTTTAAGACGAAAGACGCTTCCGCCCAAGAAGCCCACGAAGCGATTCGTCCAACCCATATTGAAGTCGAAGTGGCCGGAAAAACTGAATATGAAAAGAAATTATACAAATTAATTAGAAACCGTACTCTCGCTACCCAAATGGCGAACGCCAAAGTCGCAAAAACAAACGTCACGATTACCCCAGAAAAAACAAAATATAATTTCATAGCAAAAGGCGAAATTGTCATTTTCGATGGCTTTTTAAAAGTTTATGGGAATGCGAAAGATTTAGAACTTCCAGATTTAAGTAGTGGCGACAAAGTCGATATGAACGAAATTTCTGCTCGTCAAACCTTTGCTAAACCTCCCGCAAGATATACCGAGGGTACATTGGTTAAAAAGCTCGAGGAACTCGGAATTGGTCGTCCGTCAACTTATGCAACAATCATGAGCGCAATCCAAATTCGCGGTTACGTCGAAAAGGGAACTAGTGAAGGCGAAGAACGTGAAGTCCTTGTACTAAAACTCGAAAAAGATAAGGTTAGTGAGGAAAAAGTAACCGAAAAAACTGGAGCAAATAAAGGGAAGCTTATCCCAACTCCGATTGGTGAACTTGTTTCGGACTTTCTATGTGATAACTTTAAACAGATTGTCGATTATGACTTTACCGCCGATATTGAAGAGCAACTTGATAAAATCGCTGAAGCGAAACTTACCCGCGTAAAGATGCTGAAAGATTTTTATGGCCCATTTTCGAAAACTGTTGATGCTTCCGACCTTGTTGGGCGTTATAATTCTTCAATCGAACTAGGGAAAGATCCAAAAACTGGAAAAATGGTCTATGCAAAAATTGGTCGAAACGGCGGGTTTATTCAACTTGGCGAAAACGAAAAAGAATCGGGCGAAAAACCTCGCTTTGCTCCACTCCCAAATGGAAAAACTGTTAAAACTATTAATCTTGAACAAGCCCTAAAACAGCTCGACCTCCCAGCTCTCCCGAGAACACTTGGAAAAGCTGACGACGGAACGGAAATTATCGCCGCAAATGGACCTTTTGGACCATATCTTAAAGCTGGAGTTTATAACATCTCGCTTGATAAAAAAGATGCAACCCAAAATCCGTATAAAATTACGTTAAAGACCGCACTTGAACTTTACGAAAAGAAAAAAGCTAGTATTATTGCCGATTGGGGCGATATTAAAATTATCATTGGGCCTTACGGACCTTACATTAAAGGCCCTGCAATCAAGCCGGCTTCTGGCAAAGGCCGTGGACGCCCGAATAATGCAAAAATTCCGAAAGAACTCGATCCAAAGAAAATCACACTCGAAGAAGCAAAAGAACTCCTCGAAGGAAAACCAAAAACCACTCGTCACCCAAAACATAGCCGAGCGAAGAAGAAATAACTAGAAAGAGCCCCGGAAACGGGCTCTTTTTTATTCATATTTCATAATGTTTATGCTAGGTTTTAAATTTTAATATAATTTTTTTGTTGAAATGTAAAAAAATGTGTTAAAATAGTAATAGAAGTTCAAAAATTTCATAATTACATGATTTATTTGACATTAGCACAAAAATATGTTAATATAACATAAAATGATTTTATCAACAGGGGTGGAAATAAAGGAAGAATAAATGGATCAAAATGCGGAAACAATCGCAAAAGCGATTGAGGGCAGCCTAAAAATTATCGAACAAGACCGCGAAAAGGAAATCATTTCTCGTCGTTTTGGGCTCTCCGGAAATAAGGAGACTTTGGAGCAAATCGGCGACATGCTATCCATTACTCGCGAACGCGTCAGACAGCTTGAAAAGGCAATTCTTATTCGTTTAAGAATCGCGGCCGAAGACAATAAAATCCCGGAACTTTCTCACGCTGAAAAGATTATTATCCGAAATCTTACCGAGATGGGACGAATTGCAAGAGTTTCGGATCTAGCGAAGAAAATATTTGGCGATAACGTAACCGAAAGCCAAAAATCCGGCCTTACCTTCATTGGTGAAATCTCTGCTAATCTTACAATTATCGAAGAAAACGACAAATACTATAACTCGATCGGAATCGCTGATTATGGCGACGAAAAAGAAATAAAAACCAAAGTTGATGAAATCGTAAACCTCTTAAAGAAAAATAAAGCTCCGATGTCGATTGACGAGCTTGACAATAATTTAGATTATGAGCACCCTGACCACATTAAAGCAATCGCGTCAACATCAAAACTACTCGCAACCCTTAATAATCTCTGGGGACTCGCGAAATGGCCGACCGTAAATCCGAAAAACATCCGCGATAAAATCTATGTTGTTCTCGAAGAAAAAAGGGAACCGATGCATTTTGAAGATATTGCAAACGCAATTAAAGAATCCGATTTCCGCCGCAAAAACGTCACGATTCAGGCAATCCATAACGAACTTATCAAAGATTCTCGTTTCGTTTTGATTGGCCGCGGAATCTACGCACTCGATTCTTGGGGATATAAGAAGGGAACTGTCGCTGAAACGATTTCCGACATCTTAAAACAGTCGAAAAAACCTCTCACTCGCGAACAAATCGTTAAACGTGTCCTCGCGATGAGGAAAGTGAAAGAAACGACTATCCTCCTAAACCTCCAAAATAAGAAATTGTTTAAGAAAGTCGATAAAAACTCTTACACAACTGCCGAATAATTTTCCCGGTACGCGCATCTAGATACAAATTTCCCGTTTTAAAGCGGGTTTTTTGTTTAATTTTTATGCTTTTTGTGGTAAAATATTCTTAAGATGCTAGCAGGAATCATACAATTCATCTTGATGCCAATTTTTTGGATTCCGGCAATTGGAATTCTTGGCTTTTTAACCTATCGAAATTATAAAAAAATCAACCGTCTAAAAGTTTTGAATGTTGATTCCGTTCTCTTAATGCTCGAAATCCCTAGAACGAACGATAAAAAAGAGCTTGCCGCAGAACAAATGTTTGCGAGCTTACACGGGATTCTTCGCGACTCGATGGAGTTAAAAAACTCCGGCGGTGTCCAAGAACACCTTTCTTTTGAAATCGTCTCTACCGGCGGCCAAATCCGCTTTTATGTTTGGACTCCGAAAATTCTCCAAAGTTTCGTCGAGGGCCAAATCTACGCCCAATACCCGACCGTCCAAATCCACACGATCGAAGAAGATTATGTTTCGAAAGGGAAAGAACATCCGGTCATTTTCTCGGCTGAACTCGGACTCGTCGCAAACGAAGCCCTTCCAATTAAAACTTTTGATAACTTCGAAGTTGACCCGCTCGCTGGCGTGACTGGAACGCTCGCGAAACTTGGCGCCGACTCGAAAGAAGAACTTTGGATCCAAATTCTAACCCGTCCGATTCCTGACTCTTGGCATAAAGAAACTGATAAATGGATTAATTACATAAAATCTGGCGCAAAAAACTTTAAGATTCTCGGAATCGATTGGACCTGGATCGCCCAAGCAATCGCTGCACTTTGGGTGCCGCCTTCTGGTGGCTCGAAAGACGAAACAAAAGTCGAACTTTCTGACCGCGCGAAAACCCAAATCACCGCCGCTGAAGAAAAAGCGACGAAACTTGGCTACCAAGTAAAAATTCGCCTTGCGTATCTTGGCGAAAACGACATAAACGCGAAATTAAATATGCAAGCAATCGTCGGTACCTTTAAACAATTCAACTCGACGAACCTAAACGGCTTTAAACAAATCGGCGGAAGCTTTAATAAAGACGACCTCGAGGCTTATCGCTTGCGCCAATTCACAGACAATGGCTTTATTCTAAACATCTCCGAACTCGCCTCGGTTTATCATCTTCCACATACTTCGGTCGAAACTCCGAATATTGTTTGGGCTTCATCGAAAACTGCCGAACCACCAGCAAAACTCCCTCTTATCACCGGTCGTCCAGCTGAAGACGAAAATATTTCCGCTTTCGGTTTAACGAATTTCCGTGGGATTAATCATCAATTCGGCATGCTCCGCCGCGACCGCTCTCGCCACGTCTACGTCATTGGTCAAACTGGCGCTGGTAAATCCGGCCTACTCGAGCTCTTCGCTCTCTCCGATACTTTCTATAATCAAGGTTATTGTATCATCGATCCACACGGCGATTTCGCGATCGATAATCTCCGTTTTGTCCCGAAAAATCGTGTTGAAGATGTCGTCTATTTCAACCCTGCCGACACTCAGTATCCAGTCGCATTCAACCCACTTGAACTTTCCGATAGTGTGAGAAAGCCAAACGTCTGTTCCGAAGTCATCGGTGTCTTAAAACGTATGTTCGGCGATTCTTGGGGGCCTAGACTTGAACATATTCTCCGTTATACTCTTCTTGCTCTCCTCGACCGCCCAGAAACAACTCTTCTCGACATTTCAAGAATGTTAACCGATAAAGATTTCCGAAAAGAAACTCTTGATTATTGTCAGGATGTAACTGTTCTTCAATTCTGGAAACATGAATTCGGTCAATGGAACGAAAAACAAGTTAACGAATCGATTGCTCCAGTTCTAAATAAAGTTGGTGCCTTTACTGCAAACCCGATTATTCGAAACATCATCGGCCAGCCAAAGTCGAGCTTTAATGTCCGTAAAATTATGGATGATGGGAAAATCCTCATCGTGAATCTCTCTAAAGGTTTAATCGGTGAAGATAATGCCGGGATTCTCGGTGCCTTTCTCGTTACAAAAATTCAACTTGCTGCAATGAGCCGCTCCGATATTCCTGACGTTGCAAACCGTCGTCCATTCTATCTTTATGTTGACGAGTTCCAAAACTTCGCGACCGACTCGTTTGCCGTAATTCTCTCCGAGGCTCGAAAATATGGCCTTAACCTCACCGTTGCGAACCAATATATCGCCCAGATGACCGATTCTGTTCGCGACGCCGTCTTTGGTAACGTCGGGACAACGATTTCTTTCCGCGTCTCCGCTGACGACGCTCCGATTCTTTCAAAACAATTCGAACCGACTTTCGAGGCTCAAGATTTACTTCAAATGAACAACCGTAATTTCGTTATCTCGATGATTATAAATGGCGAAAAAGTTCCAGCTTTCTCTGCTACCACCCTTAATATTCCACAAACTCCTCAAGATAACTTTAATGAAATTATTGCTTCTTCACGCGAAAAATATTCGAGAAGTCGTGCTGAAGTTGAGGCGGAAATCCGAGAAACAATCGAGCAAAGCGAAAAATATAAGAAAGAACTCTCCGATTCTGGACGCCAAGAAGAACAGGGAACGACCTCTGAAAAATCTGGCTGGGGAAGTAATTACGGGAACGGGCACATTGTTCGAAACTATGCTGCTGGCCCAAAACCGACCTTTATTGAAAGCCCTGCGGATGTGAAAAAAGCAAAAATTTCTCCAAACGAAGCCTCCGGAAAAGAGGGAAATACTCTTAAAGATTTAAAGAAAATGGTTGAAGAAAAAACCACTCCTAAAGAATCAGTAAAACCAGCAAAAACTGAAGAAAAAGTCGAAACTAATCCTCTAAAATCGAAAGAGTCAATTATTGGAGCGGTAGTCGAGAAAAATCCTTATCGAAATAACGAGCGCAATTCTCGTCGCAAAAAGTCCCATAATAAACATAAGAAGAATACCCCTCTGACCTCACAGGAGCGCCGAGAAGCCCCTCAAATTGAAAGAGCGGTCAATTTCGCGTCTGATCTCCATGATGGCCGTCCAGGCGTTGCCACAAGCCAAAACGTTCCTTCTGCTCATAAAAATGGTCTCTACCAAAGCGTAAAAGGGCAGGGAAATGATGATGGAACCGATAGCGGTTTCCTCTCAATCCACCACTAAAGCCTCAAATTTCTTATAAAATCCTTAAATCTTCTATTGAATCACCATTACGCTTATGCTAAAATGAGATGGTAACTAGTTGTTATTGGATTGGTGGTAACAATATCACTCGTACATTATAGGAGGTGAGTTTATGAAGAGATTCATAACAATGGCACTTGGCGTCTTATTCGCTCTTCTTATGAGTGTGAACGTCAGGGCAGAGACAAATAACAACATCACTTATTATCTCTCAAGACAGCCGAAGAACGTCCAGGCCCGCTTGATTCAACAAGGGGTTAATATTCAGGTTGTCGATTCGATTGACCGCGAATTTCCTGGTCTGGCTACTACTTATGCCTATACATCTATGTATGGTAATCCGGTTTACCAGATAGATATAGTTATTGAGAGAGGATTAGAGAGTGCATTGACTCATGAGGTGGGTCATTGTTTATCGAACCTTGGGAACATTCCCCATTACTACGACCAGACGCCTGAATGGAAGGCGATTTGTGCAGCCGAAAGTAAAAATAGTGTTTATGCTGCGCAAGGATGGGATGACCCCGTCGAGTATTTTGCAGTCGCATATCAGCTGTATATCGACTTCCCTAAAGCGTTAGCGCGATTCCACCCGTTGACATTCCAGTATATGCAGGCATTTGTCGCTTCTGTAAACTAACCTATAAAAAGGCAGGGAATTAACCTGCCTTTTTTCTTCTCTATTACACTCCCTATTCTACCCTGTTGACCCCTGTTAATTTTTATAGTATACTGGAGAAAGTAACTATATTGTTTTTTGCACATTAAGAGTGAGGTGAAGGATATGAAAAGGAAATTATTGTCTTTAATTTTAATGCTAGCGCTCATAATCGCTTTAATTCCCCCTGTTAGGGTGGAAGCAATCATGGCCGACTTTTCGTACTATTGGAGCCGCCAGCCGGAGAATGTTCAAAACTATCTCATTAGGGAAGGAGTACAATTCCACATTGTGGACCAATTACCCCCCAGCTCATGCATCTCTACTACAGGTTACACATTAGCCTACACCAATACGTATACTAATGGAGATATTATTACTGGCGTAGAGGTTTATTGCTTAAAAGGCTTTGAGCAATACATAACCCACGAAATCGGACATATCTTATCGCATTATAACAAACATGCTTTCCTTTGGGCATCTACGCCTGAGTTCCTACAAATCTGGGAGACCGAAAAAGATGGAAGCTATATCTGTAATACAACCATGACAGAACAAGGATTAACTAGCCCAATCGAATATTTCGCCGTTTCGTACGACGCGTATATCAATTACAGGGATCTGATGAAACAGAAATGCCCGAGAACCTACAAGTATATCGACACGGTCGTAAAGAATACGATTTGATCCACATCAGAAAGGGGGACTTCCCATGAAAAAAGCGGAGAAAAAACTCTTACGTTTAATGGATTTTCGATTAGATGATATGAATGAACTCTATGAAAAATCCAGTAAAAAGAAGAGGAAAAAGATCCGGCAGAAGCTAATCTTCCAGTGTTCTCAACGGCGCTTTGGCTCATATCTAGACGAGTACCATAATCTGCTCCGTGTATCACAGGTCTTTAATGGAAAGAAATATTTCAAGTGGCAGAAAAAGTGGCAAAAAGACGCGCTTCGTCACTTCAAGAAGTATTTTGGCAAGGAAAGGGAAATGTGGGAAGAGAAGATTTGCCATAGGTATCTAAGCGACGTCGAGAAGGCTTTTAAAGCCGGAAAATTCGACAAGGGCGAAGACGATCTTATTGTCATACACGGGAAAATCTAGTTACACCTTATGATGCACCTTAGGAATTGGCAGGGAAATAAACCCTGCCTTTTTCATGCCTACCCCTGTTTTATCTCTGTAAAAATTTAGTGTTTCCCCATCCCTGTTCGACCTCTATTATTTTTAGCCTAATTCCGACCGTTTTTGATCCATGTTGCACCTCTGTTATACCTCTATCGTACCCCTATTATACGCCATTTCTACCCCTGTAAATCGCTAGGGAAGCCCTGTTAGCTCTTCTCTATCTTATAATTCTCTACCTCTGTTATTTTTAGATCTTTGACCGCTCCACCCCTGTAAATTGAAATAAACGGGGAAATGCAAAATTCAAAAATTTTCCCGGAAAAATCCGAAAAATCGGCGGGGGATAAGTCGACCGGAAAATAGGTTAAAGAAACGCATAGAACGAACGAGAAATACAACAAACACAACGAACATAAGCATTTTAGTAAAATAACTAGCCGAAAGCCATGATAACTTAACCGTCTTTTCAAAAAATATCCAATGTCGCACAATAACTATTTTACGACATAAACCCAGGAAAACCCTGGGCAATTAACGAATCGCCTAAATAGCCATAACCGCTATGTCTCCACCGTATTTCCACCTAAAAACGGGAACTAATGAGCGTTTTTACTACGGATGAAATTAAATCTCCATTGAGTTGCGGAGGTTACGACCGAGCTACAGGAGCCGGAGCCCCTATAACGACAGGGGCGCAGGACTCCGGTCACTGGAGATTTAGTTTTGAAATTTCTACCCACTCTAAAAGCTCTTCTGAACCCTCGGGGAAGGCATTTTTCCACCGCCACCCCTGTTACACCGCTTGACCTCCGTGAAATTTCCTTGTGAAATATGCGTTTTACCCCTAAATTTCACAAAAAATTCGTGAAATTCGTGATTCTCTATTTCCCTGTTATTCCCCTGTTATTTAACCTAAAAATACCCCGATTTTGCGATTTTTTAGTTTTAATTCTCTTTCAAAAAATCACCTATTCCCCTCCAACCGAACAAAAACCGAACATTATTAACGCAAAGGGCATACTAACCAAACGCCCCGTTCTTCCATTAAATGTGCTATAATTACCCTATGAATATCTTTTTCCTTCTTCTCTTCACTACCCTAACCGCCCTCCTCTCCATCTCTGGTGGTATTCTTCTCATCCTCGGAAAAGGCAAAGTGATAAATACTATCCAAAAATTCGGCCCTCTTATTGCCTTCGTTGTTCTCCTCTACGCTGTTTTTGGCGATATTATCCCTGAAATTCTTGAGGAAGGGGAATTGGGTGTTTCCCTGCTTATTATCCTTGTTACCATCGGTTTTCTCTCCGCAGCTCTTATTGGTTTTTTTATGGGCCGTTTTCATCATCATAACGACATTCATCACCACCCTCACACCGAAAAGGCTTTAAAATCTAAGTCTCAGGCCTACACTATGCTCGCTGTTGATTCAGTTCACGCCATCGCCGACGGAATTGTCCTCGGAACGAGTTTTATTGCTTCCCTACCTACTGGAATTTCTACCTGCCTCGCAACCATCGCTCACGAAATCCCTCAAGAAGTCGGTGATTTCTCGATTATGCAACGTGCAAAATTTAAAACAAAAAAGATCATAAAATACCAACTTCTCTCATCTATCATTATCGTTCCGGCCGCCCTCTCCTCTTATCTTCTCGGGAACGAACTCCTCGAATCTTTACCAAGTGTTCTCGCCGTTGTTGCCGGTTTTCTTCTTTATATCGCTTTCGGCGAACTAACTTGTACGCTCGAAATCTTCAGAAAACCAAATTCTAAGTAATCACCAAAAAGCCCCATTCCTGGGGCTCTTTTTATAATTTCTTTTTTCTAAGTTCTCTCGTAAAGAATTTTACTCTATCATCAAGTTCTATTACAACTTTTTTATCGAGCTTAAACGCAATCCCACCAGTCTCACCCGCAACAAGCTCGTTCACGGCTATTTTTTCCTTCTGAACCGAGTCAACTTGAACCTCACCGATTAATTCCTTATTTCGATAAACTCGCCCATAAACTGGAAGGTCGACTCCCGCACCAGTTGGCGATGGAATTGTTGCCGCCGCTTTCCCAGTTAGAACTTCCCCACCAGCAATAATCGATGTACGCTCTGTTCTAAAGACGCCTTTAATCTTCATCTCACCAACTTCTTCCTCAACCGTTTCCGCATCAAGAAGATCTTCCATCGAAGATTTAGCATCGTCGAGTAATTCATAAATCACTTTGTAGTTTCGAATCGAAACCCCGTCTCTTGCCGCCATCTTTGAAATATTTGTCGGTACAGAAACGTTAAATCCATAAATCACGGTATTATCACCCGCCGCCATATAAACATCGTTTTCCGTGATATCGCCAACGCCCGTCGAAACGATATTGAGCGTCACCTCTCCGTGCGTATCAATCATTTTAAGCGAATCAACTACTGAAGTAACCGAGCCGAGAACGTCACCTTTAATAATTACGTTAAACATTTTCGAATTATCCGCGACATTCATCATACGAAGCAAATCACCCGAAGTGACATTCGAAGATGCAAGTGCATCCGATTCGCCTTGCGCATTAAGAAGCGCCTGCTTTCTTGCAGTCTTCTCATCTGGGCATTCAATAAACCTATCACCGAAATTTGGAAGTTCCTTAAATCCGGTAATTGTCACCGGTGTCGAAGGCGTTGCCTTTCCTTTTGGTTTACCTCTAAAGTCCGCCATCGTTCTAACTTTCGCATAAGCCGAACCCGCAACGATAAATTCTCCAGTCTTTAATTCCCCACCAGTAACAAGAAGGTTAACAACTGAACCTTTCCCGACTTCCATGTGTGACTCAATCACGAGCCCTTCCGCCGGAATATCGACATCCGCCTTAAGTTCCTCAAGATCTGCTGTAAGAAGAATCATATCAAGTAGTTTATCGAGGTTCTGATTCATTTTCGCCGAAATTGGCACCATCGTAATATCACCGCCCCACTCTTCTGGTTGGAGTCCATGCTGTGATAAATCAGCCATCGTTCTCGGAATATCTGCGCCCTCACGGTCGATTTTATTAATTGCAACGATAATTTTTGCATTTGCGCTTTGTGCGAATTTAATCGCCTCGACTGTTTGTGGCTTTACGCCATCATCCGCCGCCACAACAATCACAACAATATCGGTAAGCATCGCACCATGTTGACGGATTGCCGCAAAAGCCTCATGTCCCGGCGTATCGAGAAAAGTAATTTTTCTCCCCTCATGCTCAAGTTGGTATGCTGAAATATGTTGTGTAATTCCACCTGCTTCCGCTTCGACAGTTTTCTTATTTAAAAGCGTATCGAGAAGTGTTGTTTTACCATGATCAACGTGTCCCATTACCGCTACGACCGGTGGTCTCTCGACTGCATGATCCGAAAGTTCATGACGAATATCTGAGGTTTTTGTCGCAGTATTTTTCTTCTCAATTTTCACCCCAGAAATTCCGAGTTCTTCAATAATTAAAGACGCCGTATCAAAATCAAGTCTTTGGTTAATTGTCGCAACAATTCCCTGTTTAAAAAGTTCTCCGATAAGAGAAGTTACAGAAAGACCGAGCTCGTTTGCGAGTTCATCAACCGTAATCGATCCTGCAATTTGAATCACCTTTTCTTGGTCTTCCATCTCTCTCCTTTCACTACCAATAAAAATAACACCCTATTTAGATAATTATATCATAAACAGGGTGTTTTTGGCTAGCCCCTCGGCGCTTCCCCCTCTGGTTCCGCAAGTAACTTTTTGCTCTTAATCTCGTAGCGTTTTCCATTCACTGGCGAAATGTAATAATCCTCATTGATAAGATTCACAAACGTCGTCAAATCTCGGTCGTCCATAATAATAATCGAACCGTCATCATCCGACATTAAATCGAGTTGCATTTCGTCACAATAATCAATGAGCTGTTTCTGCGACATTTGCTCTTTAATATCCATATCTTGGAGTTTTTTCACGAGTGGCTTTTTGTCTTGAAGGAGCGTGTTTAAAGTTAATCCTTCCGCAAAAGATAGTTTATATTTCTCTTCAAGTTCTTTTGCCTTTGCGTCTGCTAACATCTGAGCCTTATAGTCGTATTGGAAAAGATTTTCAAATTTCGATTGATTAAAAATCACGACGTTTTCACCAATAATTGCAACTTGATTATCTTCCGGCATTTTAATTGCAATTTCCGCCGCAAAAGGTTCGAAACTCTCTCCGTTTAACTCCCAACTCGTTGCCCCTTTAAGCGCCGAAGATGATGCAATTCCTTTCGCGATATAAAACACTTTTGCATCCCCGTTTGAATCACCTCCAAGATACGAAAATTTCGCAATAATCCCTTTAATTTTCTTGAATTCCGACCCACTTCCACCATCGTTAAAATATTCGATATCCTTATATTCTTTTTCGATCAAATTAATTAGAGTTTCGGCTCTCGTGACATTTTTTAAGTCTGTTCGATAAACAACATTGTCTTCGCCATCGCTCTTCTCGTATTCGCGTTGCTCTAGTCCCTTATCTGCCTCTTTAACAATGTAACTAACTGCCTCTTGCATAAACATCGCTTTAACCGACGCAGTTAATTTATCTGAGTATCGGACCTTAAATGGCGTGTAATTTTTATTAAACAAAAACAGTTCGCAACTTACATTATTTTTATATTCATCAATCTCGTTCGCCCATTGAAAAACGTCGAAATCTGTCGCTCGCTTAATTTCCGAATTAGTAATTTTATCTACCATTTTATCCTTTCTTTTTACTTTACGTTACCGCCGTAGAAGCCGAGTAAACGGAAAAGTTCGTTTTTCCACTTACGAGGCGCCGCCCGGCGGAAAAACTTTTGCTAAAGCAAAAGTTTTACATCTGTTCCGAGTATGTATCCGCCACCACCGTCGATGGATCCTGCCCGAATTGCTCGAACGTCATTAAAATTTCTCGCCTCACATCTTCGACTTTGTCATTATCATCGAGTTCCGCCTCAATTTTTGCAAAATATCCCGCAACTCCATCAACCTTGTCGAGGAACATTCTCGTTCCCTTTCCTAAAACTAATTCCTGACGACGCGATGAAACTTCGTTTTGAGCCTCAAACCCAAGTTGTAAGATAATACTTGCCGCTTCGGAATAGTCACGAATTACCGTCGAATCAACCACATCCACCCCCGAATCCTCAATATGTCGCCTTAGCTCTAATTCATATTTTGCTGGACGATCAACCGCTTTCATTTCCGTTCGGAGAATCAACCTTGGGAACGAACTCTTTTTCTGATAATTTCTCGGAACAAACACTCTCTCATGTCGCCAATACATCGGCGAAAAATCCATATCGATTTCAGTCAACTTCTTTTCGAACTCGTCCCGGTTCTTTAGTTTACATTTTACGATAATTTTTTTCATTCGTCCTCCTTCATCGGCTCAATTTCTTTTATCTCTAACCCTTTATATGTTATCCTTTTTCTTGCCTTATTCGCCCACTCATCTGCCTTCTCGTTCAATTCCGTTCCGATATGCCCCCTCGTCCAATTCAGCCTCACTCGTTTTGAGTTATAGACTGCATACATTTTCTTCACTAACCTTAAATTCTTAATTTTCCCGCCTTTTTTCTGCCAATTATTTGCAGCCCAAGCAATTGACCATTTCGTTAAGACATTTACCCAAAATTCCGAATCGGTATAAATCTCCACTTCATCAAATTTCTCCATCGCGGCGAGAATTGCTTCCCCCTCCATTTTGATATTTGTTGTCCTGTCTGAACGCCCCAAAATTAAAGGTTCTTTTGTTTCTTCATCAATCACCGAAAAGCCCCCCGGCCCGGGATTCGGGGATGCAGAACCGTCCGTATAGACAACTACCATAATATTATTATAACATATTTTACTCAGCCATAACAGCTGGACCAGCGTTTTCCATCGCTGCCGCCACGGTCGAGTTATTAGAGTTAGCAATCGAAGTTAGTCGTGCCCTTTCGACCGCTAAATCCTCTTTTTTTGCCTCAAGATCGTCAATTTCCGCTTCTAGCCCGGAAAGTTGGTAGTCATAACTCGTCGCTTTTGCGCTTTGATCGACATAAATAAGTCCAAGATTTAAAAGTAACATAAAGAACGTCCCGATGAGCGCTAGTCGCCCAATATGACCGTTCCCTGAAATTCTTACAGTATTACGATTACGAGAAAAGTTCGAAAACGCGCCGAAATTGTTTTTCGTGCTATAGAAATCACGGTTTGAACTATTACGCCACTCTTGCTGATTCACTCTACGTTTGGCAGTATATGTCTCGTTTCGCATTTTTCCTCGCTTAATTTTATTTTTGTTTTTGTTTTATTTTTTTAAGTTAACTTCGTGTCGATATGTCTTAGATCCGAGGTACTCTTAAAGCCGCACCACCGCATCACTTTAAAAGTCCTCGGGAAGGTCATATTTTTATAAAACACTCTTGGTTAACTCACTAACCTGATCCGGACCACACTCGTTTAGCGAACTAGGTCCGATATTCTAGGGCCAGCGCGAGCTGAAACCCTAGAGATATATTTCGCAAATCTACCGATTAACGGAAGTGTACTTTGATTTGTTGTGCACGAGAGTTGCTTTTAACGATGATTTGCTTTGGCATATTGCCTCCTTTTTGTTTGTTGTTTTTATTTTTATCAATCCAAAACTATTCGCTAATTCTCATAGCATCAAAACATTAGTTCCTGAGTCTAGCGTTTTTTCGCTACTCGAAGCTTAGCACTTCTAGCTCTGGGGTTGATAACTAACTCCAGTTTCTCCGCAGTAATTGGGCTTTTTGTAATCAGCTGAAATTCCGACTCTTCGCCAAGGGTAGAGTTCTCCTTAAAATACTTTTTTACTAGTCTATCTTCAAGACTATGAAAAGTAATAATTGCAACTCTTCCGCCAGGCTTTAGTAATTTCGGTAGTAGTGGTAGTGTTTTCTCGATAATCGAAAGCTCATCATTCACCGCAATTCTTATTGCTTGGAACACTTTTGTTGCCGGATGTTTCCCGAACCATTTGGTTCCCTTCGACTTTGAAACGTGTTCTCCAAAAGCGATAATATTTGCTAATTCTAAAGTGTCGTTAAATGGTCTATTCTCAGAAATTAGCCTTGCGTGCTTCTTTGCGAGCCCTGGACTCTCCTCGCCGTATTCGACGAAAATCTTCTCTAATTCTCTTGGATGCCATTTATTCACGATGGTGGATGCTGCCAATTTTTGACCCCGATCCATACGCATATCAAGCGGTCCTGCATTTATAAAAGAGAATCCTCTCTCACCATTATCAAGCTGCGGAGAAGAAACCCCAAAATCCGCAAGTATCATATCATAAGTTTTTCCACACTCGATTAAAAGCAGCGCCGCATTATAAAAATCGTTATGAATTATCTCGACTTCACTTTTCTTGTACTTCGTTCTAAGATAATCAATCGCGAATTCATCTCTATCAATAAGAGTTGAATCTTTATAATTCCGCGTTACCGCCAAAATCTTATCCGCATGCCCTGCATACCCTGCAGTTAAATCTAAATAACTCTCGCCATTTTTGGGATCCAAGGTTGCGATTACTTCTTGACATAACACTGGTTGATGGAGTTCTTCCATAACCTAATTATACCATAGGTTATATCTATATCGTTTGAGCCCGGTCAACTAGAAACTTTAGCATTTTTGTTTTTGTATATTTTTTGTTTGATGTTCTATACAATAAGTGCCGCAATTCGCCTGCATAAAGCCAGACATATAATTGTGACAGTTGAGAGATTATTGTGTAGGTTGTCTTTTGAGTTAATTGGGAGGTTTTATTTCACGAAGAACTAAGGTTTTGATTACGCGTATCCTCAAACACGTGCCAAAACTCCTAGTTGACCGACCTCAAACTTTTTTAATGTGCCCAAAAAGAATCTGCTTGCTCTATCGTTCCTTTTTAGTCAGGCAAATAACTTCGTAGTCTAGCTCGTTTTGTATTATAGTGGCCTGATTCTTCATATTTTTGTTCTTTTTGTTTGTGGTTTTTATATTGTATCCACTGACCTAAGTATAAACATTTTTATTTGAAAATGCAAGTGCTTTTTTTAATTTTTTGCCACATTTTCCACATTTTGCAACCATAGTTTTCCACAGCTAACAGAGGTAAAGCCCTAAAATAAACTTTCTTCCCTCCTATTTTTCTGATTTAATTTTCTCAATTAAATCTCGAAGATCCGCCGCATGTTCAAAGTCTAAGTTTGCCGCCGCAAGTTTCATCTGAGACTCTAGTTCTTTAATAAGTTTTGGAAGTTCCTCTTTCGGGACTTTCTTTAAGTCTAATTTATTCTCTTTTACTTTCTCTGGAATAATCGCACGAAGCCCTTTAGAAATCTCTTTTTTAACAGAGGTCGGGGTGATATTATGCTCCTTATTATATTTCTCTTGGATTTCACGACGACGGTTTGTCTCGCTAATTGCTTTTTCCATACTCTCAGTAATATTGTCCGCATACATAATCACGTGCCCCTCAACATGCCTTGCTGCGCGCCCAATCGTCTGGATTAAGGCCGATTCGGAACGTAAAAATCCTTCCTTATCCGCATCTAAAATCGCCACGAGTGAAACTTCTGGAAGGTCCAGCCCCTCACGAAGAAGATTAATCCCGATTAGAACATCATAAACTCCTTGGCGTAAATCTCTTAAAATATCCCCTCGCTCAAGCGTATCAATATCTGAATGAATATAAGCCGTTTTAACACCTCTATCTTTTAGGTGTTCCGATAAATCTTCCGCCATCCGCTTTGTTAAAGTTGTAACAAGCGTTCTCTGCCCTTTCGCAATTCGCTTATCGATTTCTTCTATTAAATCGTCAATCTGCCCCTCGGTCTTTCTAACCTCGATTTCCGGATCTAGGAGCCCTGTCGGACGAATTACCTGTTCTGCCGGCCTTGGACTATGTTTTAGCTCATAATCTCCAGGTGTAGCTGAAACATAAATCGCTTGCTTAATGTGATCTTGAAATTCATAGAACGTTAAAGGTCTATTATCGAGCGCACTTGGAAGTCTAAACCCAAATTCGACCAACGTTTCTTTCCTTGCCCTATCTCCGTTATACATTCCACGGACTTGCGGGAGTGTCATATGCGATTCATCAACAAGCAAAAGAAAATCTTTCGGGAAGAAATCGAGAAGCGTACAAGGTGGCTCTCCAGCCTTCCTTCCGTCAAGATGTCTTGAATAGTTCTCAATCCCTTTCACAAACCCAGTTTCAGAAAGCATTTCTAAATCATATTTTGTGCGTTGGGCTAGTCTCTGCGCTTCGAGAAATTTATTATTCTCTTCGAAGAACTTTAAACGCTCCTCGTATTCTACTTTTATCGTCTCGAGTGCTCGATCTAGCTCATCTCTTGGTGTCGCATAATGTGTGTTTGGGAAAATGTGAATTTGTTCTGGCTTTTCTAAAGTTTCGACTGTTAGTGGATCTATAATTTTTACCGATTCTAATGTATCAAATCCAAATTCAAAACGGTAAGCGACTTCTCCGTTGGCCGGGAATAAATCAATCGTATCGCCCATTACTCGGAAGTTTCCCCTCTCGAATGCAAGATCATTCCTATGGTATTGCATCGCAACAAGATAAACCATGAAATTCGTTTGGGAAAGACTGTCTTTCGTCTGCGTCTTTGCACTAGCTAACGTTTTTTGACTTGTTTCCATTAACTGCCACTCTCCATCCTTTCGAACTAACGGAAGCGACATTTCAGTATAATGATCTGGCGAACCAATCCCATAAATACACGAAACCGATGCAACAATAATCGTATCCGGCCGAGTTAAAAGTGAAACTGTCGCCGCGTGTCGAAGCCGGTCAATTTCCCCATTAATCGCCGAGTCTTTCTCGATATAGGTATCTGTTGAAGCAATATAAGCCTCTGGCTGATAGTAATCAAAATATGACACAAAATAGTGCACTTCATTCTTCGGGAAAAACTCCCTAAACTCGGAATAAAGCTGTGCTGCTAGGGTTTTATTATGTGCCAAAATCAAAGTCGGTTTCTGGACGTTCTTAATAATATTCGCCATCGTAAACGTCTTTCCTGAACCAGTCACTCCAAGAAGAGTCTGCTCTCTCTCGCCTTTTTTAAGCCCATCAAGAAGCTGTTTTATTGCTTGTGGCTGATCACCCGTCGGCTCGTATTTCGAGACTAATTCAAATTTTGGCATCTCCACCCTCTTTATTTACGCTGCAGTATAACCGCCGTCAACCGGGAGAATTACCCCAGTAACATAACGTGCTTCCTCGCTCGCCAAGAATACTGCCGCCGCATCGAGTTCCCCAGCCTCACCATAGCGTTTCATTGGTACATGTGCATCTGCAAATTTCTTGAAGAAATCAGTTTTAAGGACATCTTCTGTAAGTTCGGTGTTAAAGAATCCTGGACAAATTGCATTCACGGTAATTCCCTCTCCTGCAAGCTCGCAAGCTGCTGCCCTCGTAAAGTTTACGACTGCACCTTTACTCGCATGATAAGCAATCGTCGGGATTTCAGCATTCCCAACTAGGCCATAAATTGAAGCGATGTTAATAACTCGCCCATATTTTTTCTTCGCCATAATTTTCCCGAAAGCTCTCGTCATCTTAAAGACCGAGGTTTCGTCTGTCGCAATCGTGAAGTCCCATTCATCATCGGTCATATCAAGTACGCCCTTATCTTTCGACGAACCTGCACAGTTTAGTAGGATATCAACTTTTCCATATTCTTCCTCAACCGCCACTGCTGCCGCATCAATATCCTCCGTCTTTGTCACATCACAACGAACCGCTAAAACTTTCACCTTATATTCATTTTCGAGTTCTTTTTTAAATTCTTCGAGTCTTTCTACTCTACGTGCTAAAATCGCGAGGTCTGCTCCCTGTCTTGCGAAAGCTCTTGCCATTTGTTGTCCTAAACCACTCGAGGCACCAGTCACAACCGCAACTCTAGAAGATAAGTCAAACATAAAAAACTCCTTTACTCTCTTTATTTCTTTTAATTATACCACGAAAGAGGTTTATTTTTTAACTTTTTGCGACCGATTTTGCGATATAAAGCACTTCCGGAATTAGCTTTTCAACTCCTTTAATTGCCAAAACTGTTTTAATTGGTAAAGTTAAAATAATCCGCATCAATTTTATATGGTCCGCCGTAATTTCTCCTCTTCCCGACTTCTTTAAAGCCCCCTCAATCGAGTCCCAATAATACTTTTCTTCCTCGCTTAATTTCTTCCCATCTGTGTCCCGGTGTAAGTTCACCTCCTCCCCCGATATTCTCGTGATATTTAAAAGAAAATATGCCTCGACTAATTCTCGATTAAAATTTTTATCCAACGCAAAGAAGCATTGGTTAATCAAAGTGAACATCTCTGGACTATCGATACTCTCCGAGAATTTATTTGTCATTTTGATAATTTTCGACCCCAGTTCAAACCGCTCTAAATCAGCGATAATGTTCATATAACTTTTAATCATTTTTGCCGAAACAAGCATCCCCATCCCGCTTCTTTCCGACTCATGAATCACCACATCCGAAACCGTAAACATTTCGATTCCCCCCGCCAACTTCGATTTTTCTCTCCTCGCCCCCTTTGCGACGCAAGCCATCTTCCCCTTCGGCGTAATCAACGTTAAAATCCGATCCGTCTCGCCATATTTAACTCGATGAAGAACTATTGCCTCCGTTCGAACATCATTTCTTCCTCGTGCTCCGCTACTCATTTTTCCCTTCCGAACTCTCTGATTTTGCTAAAATTTCTTTTGCTATTTTTTTCACATCTTCCGGCATCATCGTCTCTTTATTTAAAATTCTTGAAACGTTATATTCTTCTAGCTTTTCTGCCTTTAATTTCAAAGAGCTAACAATAACTACTGGAATCTTCGCCGTATCTTCATAACTTACAATCTCATTTAGAAACGTAAATCCGTCCGGCCCCGTCAATAAAATATCAAGTAAAATTAAATCCGGCTTATCTTCTGAGATATTATTTATCGCCGAAATTGCATCTCTAAAAATTTTTGTATCCGAAATTCCTTTCAGATACCTCGAAAAAAGTTCGCCCATGACTTTATCATCTTCGATAATATAAGTAAGCATCTTTTTCCTCTAGAATAAACTTGTTTGGCTCGAAACTGGAAGTACTAAAGTAAAGCTCGTCCCGTCTCGGTGTCGTACTGCCGAGACCTCCGCGTTCATAAACTTACTAAACTTTGATGCAATATAAAGCCCTAATCCTGATGAGCCTGGACGCATCGCAATCGATGTTGGCTCTGAAATAAATCCATGTTTCAACTCTTTCCAAATCTTCGTCGGGAGTGCCGGTCCATAATCCCGCACTTTAAGTTCGACCTTCCCCTTTTTATCTCGAACTGAAACTGCCACTTTCGTATTTTCGTCCGAATATCGCATCGCGTTCGAGCAAAAATTATAAATAACCGAATATAGCATCTCTTTATTCGCAATCACAAGTCGTGATTTATTCGTATATTTCTCAACAACACCTCTGTGATTTCCCCGATACAAAAACCTGAGCTCTTTTAAAACATCGTCACAAACCGCTCGAATCGAAACCGGCTCAAGTTCAAATAACCCGTCCTCTAACCTCGCAACTTTTGTCAGGTCGTTCACTTGTTTTATTGCTCTTTCCGAAATCTCCACCATCTGGGATTTTGTCCATTCTAGTGACTTTTTATCGTCTAATTCCATCGAAAGTGCAAGTTGGCGCAAAATATTAAGCGGGCTTTTCAGCTCATGCGCCGCGACAAAAATTCCATTGACCTCCACTGACATAACTCTAGTATATCATACTAGGCGTTAAATCTAATCGTCTCAACTAATTTATAAAAATCATTTGCAAAAATCATCGCATCGGTCTGAACCACCGCGGTCTTATCACGAATCTTAAAGACACAAACAATTCCCTGATATCCCGAATCGAGTAACCCAGTATAAATATCTACATTCGCACCGTTCACTACTCTTGACGAAAGCGACATTTCACCGTCCTCAACTTTGCCCGCATAATCTTCCTTCACTTCTTCCGTCAAGGTATTAAGGATGCTTACTCGAAGCGCCATCACTGTTTCATCTTCGACGACATTGACTTGGCTCGGATTGAAATAAGCGTGAAAATCGCCCGCTCTCGAAGCATCTTCTGGAACATAAACGCTCCAAGTTTTCGGATATTCAAACGTTAAAGCCCCAAAATCGGTCGGCCCTGCAAAAGTTTTATACGGATTTTTCTCTCTTTCCGCAAATTCTGTTTCCATTCTATCTTTTAATTCGTTCTCCGCCTCTGCGACTGCTCTTTCAATCTGTCCGTCAACATCAGTTTTTACTGTATCCCAGTTAATATACATCATCACAAATAGGACTAAAAATCCGACCGCAAGCAGCGAAGTGAAAATGAGACAAATCGTCTTAATAATTCCCGAATAATCTTTTCTCAAAGTTTGGGCTGGGGTTGGAGCTGTTGGCTGCCCAAATTGCCCAGGCCTTTGAATCGGCGGGACTCCAGGTTGTGTCGGCTGAATCGGCTGCGATGGACGCGGTGGAACAACATTTATGACATTTTGATCTTGCATGCCATTAAAATTATTCACATTTTGTCCGAACTGTTGCCCACTTTGATTAAGCGGATTATTATTTCCGTTATCCATACCTATATTCTACTTATGTTTAGGATTTTTTTCAAGAGTAAATCTTTTATTCTTTCGAAAAATCTTCCTCAATAATTTTAATCTCGTTTTTTAAGCTTTCTAAATCTTTCTCAATTTCTTTCGCAAGCTTCGTTGCTTCCTTATATTTCTCGCCTGCATCCTCTAATTTAAAATCCTCGCCATAAAACCACTCAACTTTTTCGTTTAGCTCTGAAATTTTCTCGTTAATCGCTTTTTTCATATACTCTCCTTCCTTTTTATTATGCTCTAATCTCGTTTCTTTATACTCTTCACTTCCGCAATTATACTCTCATCTGAAGTTGTTATACCTATTTCTCCCCCCACCTTAATTTCCCCCGTTAAAATCGCGTATCCTTGCTTTAAAATATTTTCCGGGTTTAAACTTTTTAGTACGCTTTTAACCGAATTAATTATACCCTCTTGCGTTTCAATTACGCTCAAAATCCGCGAGCTTATACTAAGTGTTCGAAGTTTTATGTCGTTAGAAATCAAATCAACTCTCGAATTAATTTGTGTATAAATTCTCGCAATATTATCATGTAAATTTCGAATCTCCGCTTTTTTATCGCGCGTTAGCATCTGCGCTGCGTTTGAAGGCGTACTTGCAACAACGTCTGCTGCAAGGTCGGAAAGGCTTTCATCAACTTCATGCCCAATTCCTGTAATGACTGGAATTTTCGAAGCCGCAATTGCTCTAACTAATTTCTCGTCATTAAAACATGCAAGGTCATCCGCCGAGCCTCCCCCGCGAATAATCGCAATCGCTTCAACTTCACTTCGCTCGTTCAAATAATTTAACGCTCGGATAATTTGGTCCGGCGCGACTAGCCCTTGGACCTGCGTATGACAAACCGAAATTTCTAGTCCGCCCCAACGTTCATTGATAATTTTAATAAAATCCGCATATCCCGCCGCCTGTGTTGATGAAATCACTCCGATTTTCGTAATATCTTTCGAAATCGGACGCTTTTTCTCTTCATTAAATAGCCCTTCTTTTTCGAGTTTCTTTTTCAAAAGTTCGAAACTCTTCTTAATATTCCCTTTTCCAACTGGCATCACCGCTTGGACTGTAACCGAAAACTTCCCCCAAGGCGTTACTTTTGGCGTTCCTCGGATTATAATTTTCATCCCATCTTCAATTGATGTTCTAAGTTGCCAAACTGGGATAAAACAAGAAATTGAACCTTCCTCATCCTTTAAATCAAAAAACACCCATTTATCTTGTGAAACTTTAAAACTTGAAACTTCCCCCTCGATTATACATCCCGAATATGCCGACTCTAAAGTCTGGTTTAAATAGACAATAAATTCCGAAACTGAAAACTTATTCTCCATTCATCTCCATAATCTTTTTGCGATCCTTCTTCCCAATCTTCGAAATCGCATTTTGATAGAATCCATATCCCGAAACAATCGTATTCATAAGAACAATTACGCGCGTCACAATCACGACTGTTGATGCAATCGGAAGTGGCGTTCCAAGCTTCGTGATAATGTAAATCATCGAGCCTTCGTATCCACCAACTCCGCCTGGAAGTGGCACAATTGCTCCAATCACACTTGCTAAAGCTTCCGCCACCATGATTTGTGGGAAAATTTCCGGATGTCCAAGCGAAATCGCAACAATCTCATAAGTTGCAATCTCGAGGAAGTTATAAATAACACCCCAAACGACTGGTCCAATTAGAATTTTCTTCTCTTTTCTTGCTGAAATTAAATCTTCGTGAAGATCTAGGAAAAACTTATGGACTTTCTTGTATGGTAATACATTTTTCTTTTTCCCGAAAGTAATTTTAGAAACGACAAAATTACAAAATCTTGCCGATTGTTTCGAAACCCAATCAATCAATTTTCGCTTTGAAGCAATTACAATCACGAGAATAATTCCAAGAATAATCCCAACCGACATCAGTCCAACCAGCCCAACCATCCACATCGCGTCACCCGGAATTGCATTACAAAGAAGTAGAACAATAATCGCGAAAATCGTTTGCGTCTGGTTCGCAACAATCGTAATTACATAGCGAAGTAGATACATGAACGAAACTTGTCCCGCCGTCGCACCAAATTCGTGTAACCTCCAAGCAATATACCCAAGTCCCGAAACACCCCCACTCGGCACCGCATGGTTCACAAAATTAAGCTCGAACGAAATCCGAGCAAGTGTCCAAGGTTTAATCGGTTTTGTCGCCTTTTTCGCTTTCATGTAGGAGAAGAAAATTTCGCCTGCCGTAAAATACATGAAAAGTTGTTCCGGGATTAAAAGTAAAACGATTAAAAGATTAATCTTAAACTCTCCACCCTCCGGACAGATTCCACCAGTAACACAACCAATCGTCTCTGCGAGTTGTGGCCAAGCCTGCCAAACCACAAAGGCAACTAAAATAAGTGTCACAACAGATAAAATTTTCCTAAACATATACATATTATACACTATTTTTGGTATAATATTTAATATATGAAATACTTAGCCGTTCTTGGGCGCTTGCCTAATATCTCGCTTGCCGAGCTAATTTCGCTTTTTGGGGACTCTGTTAAAAAAATTGCCCCGAATCTCGCAGTTTTTGAAAGTGAAAAAAATCCAGACATAAATCGTCTCGGTGGCACAATGAAAATCGGAAGTCTCCTTTCTGGAAATCCGATTGATTTCCTCTTAAACCTTAAAGATAAAAACGGTACTCCAATCGACCATAAAATCGTTATTGGTATTTCTGATTATTCGAAAAACGGAAACCGTCGAAAATCTTCCGCTGAAGCAATGAAGCTAAAAAAGATTCTAAGTCGCCATGGCCGTTCCGCTCGTGTTCTTTCAAATAACGATGCTTCCCTTTCTACTGCCACTTCTCACCACAACCAAATGGGCGAAAAACCGGGACATATTGAATTCATGATTGTTAAAAAAGAATGGTACGTTTTAACTGGCGTCCAAAATATCACTGCCTATGCTAAGCGCGACCAAGCCCGCCCCGCCCGAGACGCAAAAGTCGGGATGCTCCCACCGAAACTCGCTCAAATTTTAATTAATCTTTGTGGCCCGCTAGAACCTGGTTCAACCATCCTTGATCCTTTCTGTGGCACCGGCGTCGTTCTCCAAGAAGCCTTCCTCATGGGCTATAAACCTTACGGCACCGATTTATCTGACCGTATGGTCGAATATTCAAAAAAGAATCTAGATTGGCTCAACGGACAAGCAAGTTTGTCCGTTGGTAACGCTACAGATTTTAAGTGGACCGAAAAAATCGATGCGGTCGCTTGTGAAACCTATCTTGGCGCCCCAATGAGCCAACCTCCTGCCGAGATTAAACTAAAAGAACAAAAACAGGAATGTAAAACAATTATTCTCGGCTTTTTAAAGAATATTGCGCCCCAAATCGAGAAAAATACTCCTCTTACCCTTGCTGTCCCTGCTTGGCTCCGCCCAAACGGTAAGTATGAACGCCTAAATATCGTTGACAATCTAACAGATATGGGGTATAATGTAGTGAAGTTAAAAGACTTGAGTCAAGAGGATATGCTCTACTACCGAGATGGGCAAATTGTGGCTCGAGAAATAATAGTATTAAGGAAAAATTAAGTTATGTCACATGTTAAAGCTGGCGGTACCGCCAAGAACGTCCACAATAATGCCGGACAACGTCTAGGCGTTAAACGTTTTGGTGGGCAAAAAGTCAAAAACGGTGAAGTTCTCGTTCGCCAAACTGGTGCTACAAAGATTGCTGGTCCTGGGACTTATATGTCTCGAAACTTCACAATCCACGCTGCAAAAGATGGTGTTGTTACTTTCGTTAAGACGAAAAAAACTCACTTCTCTGGAAAATCTCTCCCTCGTGTTAGAGTAGAAGTTCGCTAAAAATTAAGATAGCCCCTCGGGGCTATTTTTTATGAAAAAAATCTTGACTATGATATACTATAAATAATATGCGTATTTTGATTATAGGGAATGTTGTCAAAGATGTTTATTTAAATCTTGACGAAAAACAAAATAAATTTGAAACCGACGAAAAAGGAACTCCTTGGCTCGACCTCGGATTTAACGAAACGAATCATTCTTACTTCTCGCGCACTTCCGTTTTTGGTGGCGCTGCCGTAACGCTCGATATCTTTAAAAAATTTGGTCTTAATGCCTCGATTTCTGGCTACGACGACGATAAAATCATCAAAACCTATCGCTACATTCTTTCCGCTAATGATCATATTTCCTATTTCACCCCTACTGAACGCACCGAAACGAAATTTACTGCTCCGAATGAACCGGTTGATTGGATTTTTGTCGACCGCTCGGCCGAAGTAACTGAAGCTTTAGTGAAAGACATTAAAAATTATCTCTGGCTCTCATCCAGAACGAAATTAGTTGTCTTTGTCTCCGCGGAAGATAATTTTGAAACAAGATCCGCAACAATGAAGTTAACAAAACTCGCAAACATCGTCTTTACCGACAGTGAAATCGAGTTTAAAGATACCGATGCCGTAGTTTGTCGTATTCTCGAAAACGAAATTCGCTGTGGTGACTTTATTCGCCGCTATAGAATGCAAAAAACTGCTCTTATGACGCACTTAACTGTCTATTCTATTATTGCTTCAACTATCTTTGGTGCAATTCTCCGCGGAATGTCGACCCTCGATGCAATCAATATCGCTATTATAAACGTCGAGAACTCAAAAATTACTGGTTCTCCTTCCCTTTCTAATCTTATGAAGAAACTCGAGGAGCGAAAAGACTCGGACGAAAATCTCCGCCTGCTCACAAAAACCATCCTCGTTCCTGGAAAAGGTATTCTTGCCGCCGATGAAAGTGGTGGCTCGATTCACAAAAAATTCGTAGAAGCTGGTATTCCTGACGACGCAAAACACCGCCGTGATTACCGAAATCTCTTCTTCACAACCCAAGGAATCGAAAAATTCATAAGCGGGATTATTCTCTTCGACGAAACTGCTCGCCAAAAATCTGATGATGGGCGTGATTTCGTTTCTTACCTTACTTCCCTCGGTATCGTTCCTGGTATAAAAGTCGACCAAGGTTTAGAGCCTTTTGCTGATCCAAAATATTCTAAAGAAAATTATACAAAAGGCCTCGAAGGTCTCCCAGAACGTCTCATTGAATATTATGACATGGGCGCTCGTTTCGCAAAATGGCGCGCAGCTTTCGATGTTAAAGTTGCAAACGTCGGTAGTGGTAAAGCTGTAAAAATTAAAACTCCTTCCGACTACGCAATTAAGAAAAACTGTGAAATCTTAGCCCAATACGCTCGTGATTGTCAAAACGCTGGCATCGTTCCGATTGTCGAACCAGAAGTAGTCTACGACAGCTATTATTCGATTGAAACTTCCGCTGAAATTACCGGAAAAGTCCTCGACATGCTCTTTGAAGAGCTAAAACACTACGACGTAAATATCGAAGGTTGTATTCTTAAAACTAGTATGGTTCTCGCCGGGAAGAAATATGAAAAACAATCAACTCCAGAAGAAGTTGGTGAATATACCGCAAAAGTCTTAAAAGAGCACTGTCCAAAAGAACTTGCCGGTATTGTCTTCCTTTCTGGTGGCCAATCCGTCGAACAAGCTACCGCAAATCTTCAAGCCGTAACAAACAACGGTCCATTCCCTTGGATTGTGACTTTCTCTTTCGCTCGTGCACTCCAAGCCCCAACTCTCGAAGCTTGGAAAGGCGATAATAATAATGCAAAAGACGCAAAAGATGCCTTTTATAATCGCCTCGTTGCGAACTGCCAAGCCTTAAATAAGAACGATCTTTCTTAAAAATTAAATCCCTAAATACCCACGATAACAATTTAGTTTAAATTTTAATGATTTATTTCTAAAATACTTATTTTTCATCCAATTCGGGAAGAATTGTTTTAAGATTAATTTTGTTTGTTCCTTCCCCGCTTTCCCTTCGGAATAATCTCGAAAATCTTTTGCTGAATCAATTAAAAGATTCCAAATAAAAAAATATTCAATCTCCGCTTTATATCTTTCAAGCATCCCTTTTTCATTAAATTTCCCATATAAAATCCCGAGTGCCTTAAAAATGTCCAGACTATGCGGGTTCCATCCTTCTTGGTGTAAAACCGAATTCTTTCTCTGACGATAGTTATAAATTACCTCATCTATTGCGGAAATTTTCTCCGTATAAAGAATTACTGTCGATAAAATTGCCATATCTTCATGAATTATTCCCTCTGGAAATTCGAAATTCTTCGCCCAAAAATCTTTCCGATAAATATTTTGAAACGGCGGAAATCCATACATAATATATCTTTCTTTCCAATTTTTTTCTTTTGGATTCACGGCGGTTAAAATATTCGTTCTCCCATCTTCGTAAACCCGTCGAACACTTATACAAACTACATCAGCCTCTTTCTTCTCGACTTTCCCCAAGACTTTTTCTATTGCGCCTTTTTCAATCCAATCATCTGAATCAATAAACCAAAGATATTCTCCGCTTGCTTTTTTAACTCCATAATTTCGAACCGCCGAAGCCCCCCATTTTTTCGTTCGAAAAACTTTAATAACCTTCGGGAATTTTTCTTTATAATCCTTACAGATTTCATAAGATTTATCACTTGAATAATTTTCAACCAAAATTATTTCGATTCCCCGATTTTTTTGCGCTAAAATCGAATCAAGACATTCCTTTAAATACTCTTCAACATTAAAAACTGGGATAATAATCGAAAGTTTTAACATACCTTAATTCTATCATATTTTTCTTGCCGACATAGGAATCGAGCAGGTGAAAAAACTTGCTTTTTTCATTCGCGTTCGTCCCTTAGGACGCGTGAGCAAAACGAAGATGCCGCCCGTCAGAAATAAAATATCCCCTTTTGGGGATATTTTATTATTTATTCTCTTCTTTTTTGGCTTTCTTCTTTGCCTCTTTTTGAGCTTTCTTAGCTTTGCTGCCAAGTTGTTCCTTAAGCGCAGCCGCTCTTGCAGCACGAGCCTTAAAGCGATCAACACGACCTTCAGTATCGATAATCTTCTCTTCACCAGTGAAGAATGGGTGCGACGCCGAAGAAATCTGGATCTTAACTAGCGGATATTCTTTTCCGTCAGTCCATTTAATAGTCTCGTCACTTTTTGCAGTTGAGCGAGTAAGGAAAGAAAACTTTGCAGATTCATCAGAAAAAACCACAAAGCCGTAATCTTTAGGATGTAATTCTTTTTTACTCATAATTCCCCTAATTATATCAGATAAGCCCCAAAAAGTAAAGTCTCTTCTCTTTACTTTTTCCCATCTTTATCAGAAATCGTAATTCCTCCGAAACCACCACCTGCATCGATATAAATCGTGTACTTTGCTTTCTCTGGAATATCTTTTCGATCATCCGAAACTCCACCAAAAGCGAATCCTGAACGAACCTTAACATTCACATCTTTCGGCACCATAACTTCAATTCCCCCAAACATACAAAATGCCTTAATTACGGTATCTTTATTAAAAACTGCATCTCTTAAATCTAACTCAACTCCGCCAAAAATCGCAGTAAGATTAGCTCCGGAGAAGACTTCCTTTTTATAAGCCCTATCACTTCCCGAGAAAACTGCTACTTGTGCTTCCATTTTCCCGTCATCTTTTAAATCTTTGACTTTTTTCTCAACTTCCTTGTCATTTTTACTATGAAAAGTACTTCTAAAAATAATCGAGATCCCGATGAGAATCAACGAAACCGCAAGTATTGCTTTCCAAGCCACATCGTATGAAAAAACATTTTGTGCTGCAAGAAGAAGTAATACCCCAGCCGAGAGAAATGCTAAACTTGTTAGTCTTTCTTTCTCTGTAATTAAACTAATTGCACTCGGAACGATGATAAACAAAGTCCACCATCCCTCAAAAAAAATATCAAAGTTAAAGAGTCCAAGCGCATGACCGCCAAACAAAACGCCAAATGCGATAATTGTTAATCCCCAAATAATTGGTTTTGCTTTTTTCATTTAATTTCTCCTATTATTTCGTGGTAATCTTTTGCTTTGCAAAAGCTTCCCAAACTTCGCCGTCTCGAAACAGAAAGCAAACCTTCTCCTTCTCGAACTCCTTGTTTGGTGGTTCCTACAAGATTCGAACTTGTGACCTCACGAATGTGAATCGTGCGCTCTAGCCAACTGAGCTAAGGAACCGTCAAAAACTCTTTAGTTTCGTGTTATAATTATACCATATATGGATTTTGATTTAAATAAGTATAAAGTCGAAGCAAAAGAGATAACTGATTTTTTAGCACGCCCCGATGCTTATTCTGACCCAAGTTTTGCTTCAAAATCGAAACGTCTTTCCGAACTTAACGAAATTTTAACTCTTGGAAACGATATAAAAACTCTCGAAAAAAATATCAAAGAAGCTGAGGAATTATTATCTGATCCAGAACTTTCCGAAATAGCAAAAACCGACATCGAAGATGCAAAATCTAAAATTGCCGAAAAATCTACTATTTTAGAAGAAATGTTAATCCCTCGCGACCCGAATGATGATAAGCCAGTCATCATGGAAATCCGCGCTGGTGCCGGCGGTGATGAAGCAAGCCTTTTTGCTGGCGAACTCTATCGTATGTATGTCCACTACGCCGAAGCCCATGGTCTAAAAGCTGAATTAATTTCCCAAAACGAAAACGAAGCTGGTGGAATGAAAGAAGTTATTATCCGCATTTCTGGCGAACGTCCTTATGGACAACTAAAATTTGAAGGTGGCGTTCATCGTGTCCAGCGTGTTCCGGTAACGGAGTCCCAAGGTCGTATTCATACCTCTACTGCGACCGTTGCCGTCCTCCCAGAAGTTGAGGAAGCGGAATTTGAAATCAAACCGGAAGATCTTCGTATCGACATTTATCGTTCGGGCGGCCACGGCGGCCAAGGCGTAAATACGACTGACTCTGCTGTTAGAATTACCCACCTTCCAACGGGTATTGTTGTAGCGATGCAAGATGAACGTTCTCAACAACAAAACCGTATCAAAGCAATGAACGTTCTTCGTTCCCGTCTCGCCGAGAAAAAACGTCTTGAAGACCAAGAAAGTGCTTCTGAAGCCCGTAAATCTCTGATTGGTACCGGCGATCGTTCCGAAAAAATTAGAACTTATAACTTCCCACAAGATCGTATCACTGATCATAGAATCCACTATAATCGCTCAAATATCCAAAACGCTATGAATGGTGATATTGAAGATATTATCTCCGAACTCCAGAAAAACGAACGCGAGTTTATGAAAGAGGAAGCGGATAAAAAGTGACCATTTCCGAGTGGCTAAAAGGTGCGAAAGAAAAAATCCCCTCGCTCGATGCTGAGTTAATTTTGTGCTCCGCCTTAAATTTTGATGATCGTGTTGATATTGTTCTCTACGCCGACCAAGAATTTGACTTTAAAACTGCCGACGAAATGGTAAAAAAGCGAGAAAGTGGCGTTCCACTCGCTTACATCGTTGGTTTTAAAGAGTTTTATGGTCGAAATTTTAAAGTTGATAAAAACGTCTTAATCCCCCGTCCTGAAACTGAACAAATTATTATCTCAGCTTTAAGTATTATTGATGTTGAGAAATTTAAAAACGTCCGAATCCTAGATGTCGGAACCGGCTCCGGCTGTATTCCAATCACTCTAAAACTTGAGTTAAATTCCGAAGGAATAAATAGCGAAATTTTCGGAATTGACGTTTCTGAGCCTGCTCTAAAAATCGCTGAAGAAAACGCAAAATCCCTAGACGTAGATGTTACTTTTTTTAACTCCAACCTCCTCGAAAAAGTCGATTCTCTCCCCGATATTTTAATTGCAAATCTCCCTTATGTTGATATGAATTGGGATTGGAAGAGTGAAGAACTAAAATTCGAACCCGCACTCGCACTTTTTGCAGAAGATGGCGGTTTAAAACTCATCAAAAAATTAATTGATGAAATTGCCGAAAAAGACTCCACTTATAGTAAAACTTCCGAATTAAAATCTCCAAAATTTCTCATCCTCGAAGCCGACACATCCCAACACGACGAAATTATAAAATACGCCAAGTCTAAAGGGCTTAATCTGATAAATCACTCCAACTTTGCCATCTCATTTAAATTTTAGAAAATTGTGCTAGAATATTATTAAATGAAAAAAATAAAAAATTCTAAGACTGAAGTTTCCGAAGAAAGCGCTGCCGCAAAACACGCTTTAAAACGTATGGCGATAAACGCCCTTATTTTTATTGTTTTAATGGTTGCTACTTTCTGGTTCATTTTTAAAGACCAAGATTTAAAAGAAGTATTTGACGCCGCCAAACAAGCAAACAATCTCTTTGTCGCCCTCGGTATTATTTGCATGCTTGGCTATTTTATGATGGAGGCCTGGAATGTTTCGACCCTTCTTAAATCTTTTGGCGAGAAAGTCTCCTTCTTAAAAGCCCTAAAATTCACCTTTATCGGCTTCTTCTTTTGTTCCGTCACCCCTGGCGCTAGCGGTGGCCAACCTCTCGAAATCTATTATATGACGAAGGAAGGTATTGCTGGGCCGAATGCCACTCTCGCTATCATCATCCAAACTTGCGGTATTCAGTTTGCCGTAATGGTTCTTGGTATAATCTGTGCCTTTATCGGAAATGGCATACTCGGCGGCGCAGTTCTCTGGCTCTTTATTATTGGTTTAATTATTAATGGCGTCGCTCTAATTCTTCTCGGTTTTGCCGTCTTCTATCCAAACGTAATTAGGAAAAGCATTTACAAGTTCCTCGGCTTTTTCTCTCGCCACGGCCTAAAATCCGCTAAAACTTGGCAAAAACGCGCTGATAAAAGTCTCGCAAAATACCAAAGAGGCTCAATCTACATCAAAACCCACCGCCCAGATTTTATAAAATCTCTCTTAAAAACTTTCGCTCAAATGGTACTTTTCTTCCTTATTCCATTCTGTGTTTACAAAGCCTTCAACCTCTCCGGATATAACATCTTCAC
This sequence comes from Candidatus Saccharimonadota bacterium, assembly GCA_017432305.1. Lineage (GTDB taxonomy): Bacteria > Patescibacteriota > Saccharimonadia > Saccharimonadales > Saccharimonadaceae > Nanosyncoccus. The sequence continues at coordinate 15,694 of JAFRJK010000003.1, read as the reverse complement.
TCTCTTCACAATGCAATCAATCCTCTTTGTTGCAACTTCTGGTTTACCGCTTCCTGGCGCAATAGGAGCCTCTGAGAGCGTATTTTTAAGCCTTTATGGCGCAGTCTTTGGCGAAGGGCTTTTAAGTACTGCTATGCTTCTAAATCGCGGTATAAATTTCTATTGGTTTGTCCTTATTAGTATGATTGTTGTCTTTATCAACATCCTAATTAAAAAGAAACCAACTAAATAAAGCCCCCGATTTCTCGGGGGTTATTTTTTAGTTTCTATACGCTTGCAAGGTTACTTTAGCCGTACTTTCTTTCCCGTCTCTAATAACTGTTAGTTCAATCGTATCGTTCACTTTATATTCACCGACCAGTGTCGAAAGCGAACCAGCCTTCCCAATCTCAACTCCGTTCACTTTCGTGATAATATCTTTATCTTTAAGCCCCGCCTTATCTGCCGCACCGCCAGAAATAATTGCGCTATTATTATCAGAATAAAGATATGCACCATTCTTAACTGGAAGATTATATTCTTCTGCTATCTCTGGATTAACTGGGAGGTAAGAAACCCCTAGCACCGCTCGGTTATATTCTCCAGTCGCAAGAACATTATTAATTATCCCCTTAACACTCGCGATTGGAATTGCAAACCCAACCGTCTGAGACGAATATGCATAAGCCGTCGCAATCCCGATTACCTGTCCGCCGGCATTCACAATCGGTCCGCCCGAGTTTCCACCGTTAATCGCTGCGTCAGTCTGAATCATATCTGAAAGTTTTTCATAAGCTGCTCCAGTCGAATCAGAAGCGACTAATTCCCTACCTGTACCAGAGATAATCCCAGACGTAACAGAGTTTTGATATTCTCCAAGCGCATTTCCAATCACAATCACCTGTTGACCTGCATTAATTGTCTTCGAATCCCCTAGGGTAACTGGTTTAAAATCTTTTGCCTCCTCGACTTTTAAGATTGCCGAGTCATTCAAAGGATCAAGCCCAACCACTTTCACATTTTTATAAGTTGTTCCGTTATTTAAAGTAACATTAACCGTTCTTGCATCCTCAACAACGTGTTTATTCGTCATAATATAACCACTCTCGGAAAGAATAAACCCAGTTCCCGCTGCTGTCGAAGTCGAGCTTGCTCCGCTCCAAGATTTTGTTCTAATTTCCGTCGTAATCGAAACCACGCTATTGGAAACTTTTGCCGCCACATCCGCAATCGAACCTTCAACAAAACTTGCTGTATTCCCATCTACACCATAATTATAAGTAGTTGTATTTCCGTTATTATTATAGTTATAAATCGAGAATCCTAAGCTTCCTAGAGCAACCGCAAGTGCGAGTATTGAAACTCCGATACCGCCACTATTTTTCTCTTCATTTTTCTTTGAACTCTCAACTTTTTTCGAAGCTTCAGCTTTTTTTGGAGCCTCTTTAACTTTTTTCGCATCAACCATAATACCTCCTTTTTTAAAACTCTATTTATCTTATTAAACGTTGAAAATCGGTTGGCTAAACCAAATCACCATGAGCAAAATCAAAAGTACTGAAAAGATTATTGGCATCCCAATTTCTCCCCAATTTATCTTTCCATTATTACGGCTAAGCGATTTATAGGAATATCCGAAAATGAACGCCGTAATCGAAAGAATGATTGAAAGTTGTGGAATAATAATTCCCGTCTCCGCAAATGAATAGACAATTAACCACGAGTGAGAAAGCCAAGCAATTTCCGCCGCAACTAGCCCGCTCGAAACAAGTAAAATCCCATAGTTTTCACCGTCACCTTGGACTAAAACGTGCCTTGCCGCCGCATACCCAATTACGAATTCTCCGAGCACAAAGAAAATCGAATCTGCATTCGCCGCCATAAGACAAAGCGCAGTTGTTCCAAAGAAAATCGCACAGACCGACTGAATATCGGTCGAAATATCGTCCGAACGCGGCTTTAAGACGACTAGCCAAAGCGAATATAAAACCGCTAAGACTGCGTGAACTATCGCGATTGTTGTCCCCGAACAATATGTAATTAGAACGAATGAAAACCCAACAATAAGATCGACTAAGTTCGACTTTAAGTTAAGCATCCAATATCGCGGCCTAACCGCAAACATCCTCCATTTTGAAAGTAAAACTAGAGTTAAGCCGATAATCGGGCTCCCTGTCACAATCGTAATATAGATCGAGCCAACAGCTAGTAAAATATTTAAAATAACATGCAAAACTGAACTTAAAATATTTCGACTTTTTCTAATAAACACAAAATCAGCCATACAATTATTATACCATATTAAAGCTTAAATAAACCTTAAGTATTATTAAAATAGTTTCATTTGGTTAAATGGGAAAAGTCTAAATATTACCGGCCCAATAATCCGACAATATGGAACTGTTCCGAGCCCGTATCTAGAGTCGTAAGAATGTGTTCCCTCGCGGTTGTCTCCCGCTACAAAAATCTCTCCCTCCGGGACAATCATATCGACTTCCCCAGAAGTAATTTCCTTTGGTCCGTTCCCGTCCGATTTTCTCGTTGCATCATCAGGATAAAAACCATTTGGATATTCGTCATTATAAACCGTTAAAATCCCGTCTTTCACAACTACTCTTTCACCCGGGAAAGCAATCACGCGCTTAATAATATATTGATCTTTCACTGTTGAATCAACATTACAAGTTAAAGGACCGTCCGCATCTCCGTTCACGAAAACAATCACTTGTCCACGTTCCGGAACATATTCTTCGCCTTTAAAATGCGCAATCGAAACTGGAATCCTATTCACAATCACCCTATCGCTATTATGTAGAGTGTCTTCCATCGAAACACCAATCACATTATATGATCGAAAAACGAAACTATTTAGAATCATCGTACCAACTACAACCGCCAACACGAACGAAACTAGACTTAAAACGTCTTTAATAAGCGGATGCCTTTGAAAAATAGTTAAACGTCGTTTTTCCATATTCTCTATTTTACCATAAAAGTTATTCTTCTTTTGCGTTTTTAATCGCCGGATATTCCTCAATTAAGACTTTAATACACCCTGCTACTGGGATTGCAACCACACAGCCGATTAGCCCAAACGAATAAATTCCAATCGTCACTGCAACGAGAATTAGAAGTGGTGGCAAAGCCATTCCCTTTCCTTGAATTCTTGGCGCAATCAAATTGTTCTCGAATTGTACATAAATAATATAGAAAATTAAGAATATTGCCCCCGCCCAAGGCGAACTTGGAAGAAGTAAAAGCGTCACTAAAATTGCAGTAATAATCGGTCCAAACATTGGGATAAGATAAAAGAATGCTGCAATTAACCCCATTGGGATTGCGAGGTTTGCCGAAAAACCGAATAGAATTGAAAGTGTAAATACCGATATCGCAACAATAACGCCGTCTAAAACTGCAACAAGTAATTGCCCCGAAACATATTTCGAAATGACGTTTGCCATCCTATTAAAAACTCTACGCCAAACTTTACTTGCCTTTTGATTCTTCCCGGAAAGCGAATTCCAAAAACTATCAAGCACTTCCGGACCCTGGAGCATAAAGAGAATCGTCAACACCACAACTAGGACAATCGCCGTAAAGACACTCCCAATCGTTCCGATGCTTGAAAGCGTAAAACCTGAAATCCCACTAATAAAACTTTGCGATGCGTCTTTAACGCTACTGACAATCTGTGTCTTTAAATCTGGAATTCCGATTGAGTTCCCAAAGTCATCAACCATTTCAGAACTTAAGAAACTGTTAATCTGTTCCGGCGCAGTACTCAAGAATTTCGAGGTTTCGTTCACGACTACCGGTCCAACTAACCCAATTACCGCCAAAATCGAGAATACCACGATTAAGACTGCTGCGACCGACGAGAAATTTCGCCTCTCTTTTTTCTTATCGATATTATCAATTTTCTTTGCTAACGGCCTTAAGGCTACTGCGAAAAAAACGGAGGTTAAAACGATAATAATTCCGCTTATCGATTGTATGAAAAACAACGCAATTAGTCCAAGTCCTAAAACTACCGCCCAAAAGCGGACAAACGTTTTAGTATCAACCTCTATTGTTTTACTCATCCTCCTCCTTTTCTACTATTTTATCACAAAACTTATGCTTATTCTAAGAATTGCCAGACCGAACCACTCGGCGTATCCTTCACAACGATATTATTTTCTGAAAGCTCCTCGCGAATTTGGTCGGAAAGATTAAAGTCTTTTTTGTTTCTCGCCTCTTCGCGCTCTTTAATTAGTCTTTTAATAAAATCTGGAAGCTCTTCAATTCCCTCGGTAATTTTTAGCCCGAATAATTCATCAATGAATTTAAAATCCGAAAAACTCATTTCGTTTGTATCGATAATGCTGAATGCTTCTGCTGAGTTGAGATTATTATTAACTGCCTCGAGAATCTTCGTTTTTAACTCTTCATTTAGCTCAACCTCTCCAGCTTGGAACGCCGCTGCTGCCTTATTTCGCCAATTTAGTCTGCGATTCTTTGCTGCCGCAAGATCAGTAAACGAAAAATTCCTTGTTCCCTGATAATGCCCCTGCAAAACCCACATCTTAAAATCAAGTGGCGAAAAACCCTTCTCTTCTAATTCTTCAAGTTTATAAGTATTTCCGAGCGATTTTGAAATCTTCTCATTATCAATCGTGATAAAATTCGAGTGAATCCAAAAATTACACATTTTCTTAGAAAACGCCGCCTCGCTTTCCGCAATTTCGTTCGTGTGATGTACTGGAATATGGTCAATCCCACCAGTATGGATGTCGATTGTTTCTCCGAGTTCTTCGTGAATGATTGTCGCACATTCGATATGCCATCCTGGATAACCCGGACGTCCGAGATAATCCCAACGCATTGCGTGGTCCTCGCCTTCTCGAATAAATTTCCAAAGTGCAAAATCCGAAACATTCTTCTTTTCTGAACTAAAATCAACTCTCGCGCCAGCTCTTAAATGGTCTAGATCAAGCCTTGCAAAATCCGCATAAGTCGGGAACTTCGATGTGTCGAAATAAACACCATCACTTGTCTCGTAGGTATAGCCTTTCTCCGTTAAAGTGTCAACAAGTTTCATATCTTGTTCAACGTAATCCGTCGCTTTACAAATCTTATCCGCTGGGGTAAGCCCGAGTTCCGCATACTTTTCTAGGAAATAATTTGAATAATATTCCGCCACTTCAAAAACGCTTTTATTTTCTCGTTTTGCACCTTTTTCAAGCTTATCTTCTCCCTCGTCCGCATCCGAAGCAAGATGTCCTACATCCGTTAAGTTTAAGATTCGCTTTGGCGTAAAACCATTTAGCTTTAAAGTCCGGATTAAAAGATCCCAATAAATATAACTCGTGAAATTCCCAATATGCGCATAGTCATAAACCGTCGGTCCGCATGTATAAATTTTTACCTCATCCGGATTGATTGGTTTAAATTCTTCGATTTTCCTAGTTAATGTATTATAAAGTTTCATATCTACCTCTTAAAAACTTCCGTAACTTATCGTTTCTGATTCTTCTTCCCCCTCACTTTCAATCAGGTCGTTACAACATCTAACTAAATCTTTCACACATTCATCATAGGATAAATCATAAGTCCGAAATCCCGCTGCATAAGGATGTCCGCCTCCGCCAAAGAATCCTGCAACTTTATCTGCAATCGGGCTTGAACTTCGAATTTTCCCAGTTAACTTCCCGTCTGGATAAGTTTTAATCGCAACTGCAACCTCCACCCCCTCAACCATTCGCATTTCTTCGAGAATTAAGACATTTGGGTTATATTCATTTGAATATTCTTGAATGTCCTCCCAAGGAATATGAATTGTTGCTAATTTTCCGTCAAGCGAGTATTCAATTCGTTTGATTAAATCTGCCTTGTAGTCGAGGATTTTTTGCGACTTCTTCATGAATTCTTTACGATGTTCTTCAAGTTCCGAAACGTTACTTCCGAGCTCAATAAGCTCCGCAGCCATCCTAAAATCGTCAGCCGAAACACTCGCTGTCGTAAGCCCTAAAGTATCAGATAAAATCCCATTTAAAATATTATCCGCTGCGTCTTTTGGAATCGAAATCTTAAGCTCTTTTGCAATTTTATAAATAAGTGTGCAACAAGAAGGTAGAGTTTCAATAATCGCTTCATGTGAGAAACTTAAATCATCCTCTGTTTCGTGATGGTCTAAAACTAAAACTGGCGCATTTTCTAATCTCTCGCGAATCGCCGCATCCTCCATCAATTTCGAAAGTAAAACTTCCGCTGCCGTATCAACAATAATATATCCATCAGCCGCATAATCAAATTCGTTCGTCACTCGCGACCATCCGTCGAAATATCTTAAATATTTCGGAATATCAACCGGACAATATAAAGAAATTTCCTTGTCTGAAAGTAAAAACTCGAGCGCAATCGCGCTACCTAAAGAATCTCCATCCGGATTTTCCGCTTGGATGATTGAAATTTTCTTTTTATCATTCAAAAACTCTTTAAATTTATCATACATATTACTTAAATTATACCACAACCTCTCTATTTATAATAAGCTCTGCCAGAAAGCCTGACATCGACATAAGTCGGCTTTATTTCCTTACTATCAAGATAATTTACCATCCGGCCTACATCTTCCGCCGTCTCCGCCGTATCACGGTCTAGGTGGCACTTATAATACTCGTTTCTTCCCTCAATATAAACATCAATCTCTCGCGTCTTCGCAGCCGGTATAATCGCTCTAATCAGCTTATAGCCTAAATCATTTAAGTCTCGCTCAATCTTTCCAACATAGGTCTTGATTTTGTCCGTAACATATCCCGAGCCACCCTCATCGATAATCTCGACCGTTGGGTTATATTCCTTTCCTGGAGTTGGCATCACCTCATTCTTCTTTTTTTCCGAAACTGCGTTCATAATAAACCCAAAGATTAAAACGACAATTAAAATTAACGCCATGAAGAAAACTACAACCGAGGTCTTTTTTCGCTTTTCTTCTTTCTTGCGAAGTTCCATCCTCTCGGATTCAGAAATCGTTTTCTCGCGTTTCGCGCTAATTGTTTTGCCAATCTTCATAGCCCACCTTTATGAATTTCCTACTCCAATTTCTACTAAAATATCCGCTAATCTTTCTGCTGCATCATTTTTCGACTCATCGTGCAACTTCTGACTTAATTCTTCACGCTTCTTATCATCCTTAACAAGCGTCTTTACTGCCTCGAATAATAATTTCGGATCCTCAACCATCTTACTGTCTGGAACCACTACCGCTGCCCCATCACGTTCCAATCTCTCCGCATTTCTAGATTGATGGTCTCCTGGCAATTTTTCATACGGAACGAGAATTACCGCTTTCGATAAAATCGCAAGTTCCGCAATCGTCGTTGCCCCAGCGCGTGAAACTACGACGTCCGCCGCCCCGAGTAATTCATGCATCACTGGTGAGAAATTCCAAAGACGGAAATTTGATTGTAATTTCGCCTTATCCCACTCTTCATATTTTTTAAGGTCAACCATCTCTTCATAATGTTTTCGACCTGCAACCAATCCAACCGATGAAAACTTCAACATTTCTGGCAAGATTTCTCTTACCGCTTCGTTAATGTGTTGTGCGCCTTGTGAGCCACCAGTTATCATTACAAGCGGTCTTTCTGGATCGAACCCCGCCGAACGTTTTAGCTGCTTCTTCTCTGTTGTATTAATTTTCTTGAACTCTTCCGCAACTGGAATCCCAACCCAAATCCAGTTTTCTCGCCCCTTAATTCCATCATCAAAAGGCGAACCCATCGCGACTACTTTTGCATGCTTCATCAAAATTCGATTTGCAAGTCCCGCAACCGCGTCCGACTCGTGAATTACGTATGGAATTCTGAACCACCTTGCAACAATCCCGACCGGTAAACCGACGAATCCACCTTTTAAGAAAATCACATCTGGACGGTTCTTCTTTCTAAAAAGTCGCCTAAATGCACCGAGAATTCCACCAATAAATCCGAAAAATCCAAAAAGATTCCCAAATGTAACGTCGCGCAAAGTTTTCGCTCCATCCGAAAAATAATTACTTAAAGTCAATCCTGAATAACGGTGGAACTTTCCGGCCATCACTTTTCTCACCTGAATATAAGGGTTCTTTTTCGAGCCGAGTTTATCTTCTTCGCCCCAATGCACCCCTATCTCCGTTGTAATTTTTACAACGTTCTTATAGTATTTTCGGTCGGTCCAAAACTCAATTTTTGTTCGTGGTCTTTTCTCGATGATATTTCTCACCACCGCCACTGCTGGAGTGATATGACCGCCACTTCCGCCGCCAACAACAAGAACTTTCATTTTCTCCTCCTTATACTTGAATAATTTATGTTCTCATACGAAACCATTTCCCTCGCCACTCCGAGCTCTTCTAATCTTCTCTCATCCGAAACAACCTCTCTCGAAGTATATTCCGAAAGTTGATAAACCAGCCCAAGCATCGCCGCAACCATCATCATACTCGTACCACCATAAGACAGCAGTGGCAACGTAATACCTGTAAGTGGCGTAATCCCCGTCATCGACATAATATTAACGACAACATGTGTTGTAATCCAAGCAAACGCCCCGACCGCAATTAGACTATTTTGAAAGTCCGTTGAATAGTCCGAAACTCTTAAAACTCGAATTAAAAGAATAAAGAACCCGGCAAGAATTAACATTAATCCAACAAATCCAAACGTCTCGCCCATAATTGCAAATACCGAGTCGTTAATCGATTCTGGGAGATAACCTGTCGCTTGGACTGAATTCCCAATTCCCGAGCCAAAAAGCCCGCCCGTTCCAATCGCAATTAAAGCATTCTCGATATGATAAGCATCTTTATCTTCCGTCTCTTCTTCCGCTGCCGCCGAAAAACCAAGATAAGTCCAAAGCCTCTCTCGCCTATGTTCTGACGTCAAAACTGCCCCAACTCCAAGTACAACCACCGCGAGACAAACGAGTAAGAATCGCCTAATCGGTACTCCCGAAACAAACAAAATTGAAAGTGCAATCGTCGCAATCGGGATCCCAGAGCCAAGGTCTTTTTGAACAATCACAACAAAGAATAAGCTCGCCCCGACCGCTCCGACAAATCTTAAAAGAAAATTGGTATTCTTTAAAATCCCCTTTTTCCCTGACTCCTTCTTATATTTTGTGAAAATCGTTGCAAGATAAATTACACTCGCAAACTTTAAAAACTCTGCTGGCTGGATCGAAACTCCCGCAATCGTAAACCATCGGCAAGCCCCGAGCTCACATTTCGCAATCGACATATTTGTCGCCTGCGCTAACGCCAGCACAACACAAGATAAGAGCGCAATAATCATCATAATATTCGCATATTTTATAATCTTTTTATATTCAATTTTATTGAAAAGATAAAAAATCCCAATTGAAATCCCAACCGAAATTAACTGATGAATAAAGAAGTAATTATCAGAGTAGCTCGAACCATAAGTAGCGTTTAAAAAATTTGCTCGGACCGGTCCAATCGTATACATGACTAAAAGCCCTAGCCCCATTAGTACGACGGAGAGCACAATGATTAAAACGTCACCTCTATGTTTTCGCACCTAAACTACCTCCTTTAAGTACTATTATCTTGGGACAATCCCACCAGTCATTGCAATAAACACTCCAATAATCGCAAACACTCCCGCAATCACCCAAAACCGCATGACAATTTTTGCCTCACCCCAACCAGTAGCCTCTAGGTGGTGATGTATCGGCGCAGAAATAAATATTTTTCTCTTAAAGACTTTTTTCCAGAACATTTGGATTAAGGAAGATCCTGCCTCAATCACGAGTAAAAGTCCAATCACTGGAAGAAGCAAGAATGAATTTGTCATCATCGCAACAACGCCTAACCCCGCCCCAAGCGCGAACGAACCAACATCCCCCATCATAAACCTCGCCGGTGGCACGTTGAACCAAACGTAAGAGAAGAGCCACCCGACAACTGTCATACAAAATGCGAAAAGTTGGACTTGCCCACGAAATAGCGCAATCACCCCGAATGCCCCATAAGCAATCATCATCAATCCTCCAGCTAATCCATCTAGCCCGTCCGAAATGTTTACTGCGTTCGATGTCGAGACGACCGCAAACGCAAAGATAAGCATCAGCGCTGCTCCCCCAAGATGAAAGTCACCGTAAAATGGTACATGAATCGAAGTCCAACCAAGTTTATAAACAAAATACCATCCGAGCGCTAACCCGACCATCGTAATCATGAAGAATTTTACCGGCGCTCGAAGTCCTGCCGCGCCTTTTCCTGTTCCAAACACGTTAATTAAATCATCGACAAATCCGACAAATGCACCACCTAAGAAGCCTGCGAGCGGCAACCAAGTTTCTGCCCTATCCCAGTTGCAAATAAATGTCACTGCAAAAACTGTAACCACCCCGATAACCCCCGCCATCGTCGGGAAAACGTGTTTGAATTTATGTGCATGAAGCGCCGTCATAACTGGTAAAGAATCCCCAGTCGCAGTTGTCTTTTTCTGTTTCTTCCACCAATGGTATTTATAAGCAAAATGTGTATAAATCGGCGTCAAAAACATCGCAAAAAGAAAAGCTCCGAGCGCTAAAATCAGCCCAAAAAATGTTTCTTGTGACATTGATCCATGGCTAAACATTCTTCCTCCATTGTACCATATTTTTACTCTCTTTTCGACATCCTTAAGTAGTTAATCATAAACTGCGAAATCTCATCAAACACCGGTTTTGCATGGCTACCACCATCCATCCCTTTTCCATCTTCCCAAATTTTCGTCACAATCACATATTCTGCCGGGTCATTCTCACTTTCCGCCCCAAATCCTGCATAGGTTGCAACCGTTTCATTCATCACATATGCTCCATTTCGAATCACTTGTGCCGTCCCAGTTTTTCCACCAATATAAAGCCCGCTATCATAATTCTTTGAATTTCTGAAGAGATTTCTCGCTCCAACTAGCATCTTTCGCATCGTCTTTGAAGTTTCCGACGAGATCACGTTATGGTCCGCCGCTGCATATTCGTTTGCCCTAAAATCTCCGTTTACCATCTCGCCTCGAACAACTGTCGGCTTAAAATAATCTCCACCGTTCACAATTGCCGAATAAGCCGCCGCAAGTTGGAGTGCCGTAATATTCATACCCTGTCCGAAAGTCATATTCGCGTATCTCGCGTCCGTCCCGTTTACGTCATCCGAACCGATAATAATCCCTGAGCTCTCCGCAATTTCTATTCCCGTATATTTTCCTAGCCAAAACTTATTATAATAATAATCGAAAAGCCTATCTTTCCCAACCTGTGTAATGTCCGTTTCAGAATCACCAAGTAATCTAAGCGCCTGTGTCGAGCCGGTGTTAAGCGAATAGTTCAAAGCTGTTTGCATTGTAATTTTCCCAGTATGACCTTTTGTTAAGTTATTAATCGGCCATCCATCAACAATCGTCTGGTCTGTATTATTATATGTTGTGTCTGGAGTCATCTTTCCCATATCAATTGCCGCCGCCATCGCAAATGTCTTACAAACCGACGCTGGCTCATATGCGTCCATCGTCGCATTCGTCTGATAAACTTCTGCATTCTCGACTTTCCCAAAATTCGCCGCGTCATAATTTGGCGTACTCGCAATCGCCCAAATTTCCCCGTTCTTTGGGTCCATTACAATTACCGTCCCATGGCTTACGCCGAATTCTTTTGTTTTAGCAGCTAAGACTTGTTCCGCCTTATTTTGAACGTTTCGGTCGATTGAAAGTACGATATTTTTTCCATCCACGGCCGGAATTTTCACGTTATCATCTCCGATTGTGAGTGGAATATTATTCACGTCTTTCACCGTCTTTAGAACTCCGTTCACCCCGGAAAGTTCTTCATTTAAAGCCCCCTCAACACCATATTGCCCGACACCATCATTATTAACAAACCCAAGCAACCCTGACGCCATCGTCCCCTCCGGATAAACTCGCTTTGTTGTCCCTTGCATCCAAACTCCCGGAAGATTCTTCTCTTTTACCCTTTGCGCCTCAGTATATGGCACATTTCGTGCGACAATATAATATCTAAGGAAATTATCAGAAAATATATCGTTAAAATCTGCTGTAATATATTCTCCAACTTCCGCCTTTAAAGTCTTTTCGACTTCTTCTCGACTCCACTTCGAAACTTGCGGGTCTAAAATAATACTCCAAACTTTCGCATTCATCACAATTGGCACCGGGTCTTCCCCATCCATTACATAAATCTCGCCTCTCTTTGCAACGATAGTATTTTGCATTGTATGTTGCGTTTCCGCCATCGCAACGTATTCATCATGTTTTAGAATTTGAATCGAAAAAAGCCGAATTGAAATTACAGTCATCGCCGCAACAAGCACAACTTTCAATATATTTGACCGAAGTTTCAAAAAATTTTGCATACTTAAATTATAACATAAGAGGTATAATATAGAAATGGACGCGAAGGATCTTTATTCCGTTTAATAATAAGTAGGTAGCCCTCATGTTTTGTTGTCATAGGCCAAAATATGATGACACTGATAATCTTATTCACGCAATAATTATCCGTCCATCCGCGAAACGGGAAACCCACTTAATCATTAGTCTATTGTGCTAAACTTTTCCAAGGAAATTTTTAGCCTTAAGAGGTTTCTAAACTGTCTGAAGTCTATGACAAAAACCGCCTCCCTCTTTTTTCGAAGTTTGGAGGGGTGGGAACTACAATCGGTCGAACGGCGGTATCTGGAATCGCACGATCAACGCCAACTGGTGGGAGTCAGTAGCGTCATCGGGTACTAACGGGTACAACTTGAATACGAACATTGACAGTGGTACTGGCAACGTTTGGATACCTGGTAACAACAACAGAGGCAACGGGTTCTATATTCGTTGTGTGGCGAGGCAGTAGTGGCGCCGGCCCTAGGGTCCTTCCCGGTTCTCCGGTACCCCTGCGTTTCGCGTAACATTTTCATTACATAAAAAATAAATGGTGTATAATTAGCATAAGAACTTTGTTTCTTTATCACGTTTAATAGTAAGCTAGGTCATCCTCGCGTTTCAACTCGCCAATGAAATACGATGACGAACCGCTTAACCTACTCACGCGATAACTGATTTGTTCTTTCGCAGCGAAACGGAGAAACCCACTTAATCATTAGTCTATTCACTATGTTCATCTTACGAGATAATATAGTATAAAGTGGTTTCTGTTAGTTTCTATCCGTTGCGTAGCGCGCCAGTAGTGGCGCCGGCCCTAGGGTCCTTCCCGGTTCTCCGGTACCCCTGCGTTTCGCTGTAACGCCATATAATATATGGTGCTATTTTTTTGAAAAATTCTAAAAAACGAAGTCCCAGCCTAATCGATCGAAAATTTCATTCTCGATTTTTTTAGACTTAAATTTTGTCATCATCCCAAGATATGAAACAACCGTCGAAATATCCCCCTGTCCGTTCTCAAATTCTAATGCCGCCGTTTCGAAACTCTTCCTCATTCTTTTCCCCGGCACAATACAATATGGATAAATCATTGCTCCGAGAAATGGCACACCATGTTTTATTGGCTGAATGTATCTTTTATCTGGATGAAGTGTTAATCCTAATGTGTCCAAAAATCCTTCTATTACCGGGATACAATCAAGTGCATATTTGTATTGATCTTCCGTCACAATAATATAAAAATCATCAACATACCTTCCATAATGTTTAAACCCTAAATCCCTCGTGCAAAATCGATCAAGTTGGTCTAAATAAATATTCGACGCCAGTTGCGATGTCAAATTTCCAATCACGATTCCAACTCCATCTGGTTGGTTAAAAAGACTTTTTTGTCGTGGCAATTCATCCCAATCTGTAATTTTTCCCCGAATTTTCACCCCGTTCGCCGGATTATCTAAAATCACTTTCTCCCAAAGATATTTCACTGTATTATAAAGTCGTCCATAATTTCCTCGAAATTGCCGATCGAGTCCCCAATTTATTCGTTCAAGCACTTTCTCCCGATTAAGACTCATGAAAAAAGCCCGAATATCGAGCTTTATTATGTATGACGGAATTTTAAAATTATTTGAACAAGATTGCATGTGGTGATGAAGTCTTTGTATCCCGAAAAGCGTCCCTTTCCCAGCCCGACAAGAATAAGAATCGTAAATAAGGTGCCTGTCCCACCATCCATTACATACATTAAATAAAAAGTGATGAACAACTCTATCTCGAAACGGCGCCGCAAAAATTTCTCGAATCACCGGCTCTTTTGTAATAAATGCGATTCCTCGACTCGGCTCGTAGGTCTTCGAAATAATATCATCCCGAAGTTGTAAAATATTCTCCGCCTCGTTTAGCTCAAATCTATGTTCGTCCTCAGTTTTTCGTTTTCCTTTTCTCGCCATCTCATAGGCCTGCCAAAGCATCCGCTGGAAATATTCATCGAAAAAATCCATCTCGGATGTACCGTATCGCTCATCCATTTTTTTCCGCCGTCTTTTCTTCTAATTTTTTCTGTTTTTCCTGTTCGCGTTTCATTTTCTTTATTTCTGCCTTCGCAGTATGTTTTATTTCGGCAAGTTTGTCCTGAATATCACAGCATCGGTCGAACCCAATTTCCTGAACTTCTTCAAGAAACGCAATGTCGGACAACATATCATTCGAAAGCACCATAATTTCTTTCAACCCCCTTTCGACATCCATCAACCCGTTCGCAAGTCTTGAATAGATTTTTTTCATCTTCCTCGCGTCCGAAAGCAAATCATTACAAATCCAGCCCCTCGCTAGCCCTTTTTGGTGATTTTTTGCATAGTACCAAACATCTCGAAGCATCTCCCGAATTTTAACGTGAAGTCTCGGAACGATTGTCGTCGTCTCGACTAGCCGATTCACCCGCTCGGTTCGTACCTCAAGGTGTTTTTTGATCGATTGGATTGTACTCGGTTCAATTGGTTGCTCAAATTCATATTGGATTGCGTTTTCATTCCCTTTGATTCTCGACAACCCCGCCTTCATCATATTATATTCAAAGCTCTCGAGGTCACGAATTGACGCCACTCCAGTTCGAAAGGTAGAATAATGATCATCATCTTTGATGAGGTTAATTTTCTTCTTTATCCTCGGTCCAACAATATATTTATAGTATAGTGCTGAATTTCCACCAATCTTCCACCATTCATTCGTTGAACGGAAAATGAGAATATAACGGTCATTTTTCTGTTCGAGCTCAAAAATCTTCTTTTTTACCTCAATTACCCGCCTACGCTCAGCGCGGCCACGAGCCGCGCCTGATTCTTTATCAATTTCAGAAAGCGGGGTCTTTTGGACCTCCGCTATATCTTCACTAGCAACGGTGGAAACAGGGGTGGGATTAGTAGCGTTATTTTTCACCTCAGAAGCAGCCTTTATCTTCGTTTTTGTTTCTTTACTGCTACCGAGAGGTTCTTTTTCCTTACTTATGTTTCCCACCATTTACTAGTTTACTTGTTTTACTTTTTTCCTTTCTTTCCGCGAAACGCAGGGGTACCGGAGAACCGGGAAGGACCCTAGGGCCGGCGCCACTACTGGCGCGCTACGCAACGGATATAGAACCCGCTGCCTCTGCCGTTGATACCAGGTAGCCAAACGTAGCCAGTACCACTGCCAATGCTCGTACTCAAGTAGTACCCGTAAGTACCCGATGACGCTACTGACTCCCACCAGTAGGCGTTGACCGTGCGACTCCAGATACCGCCGTTCGACCGACTGTAGAGCCCACCCCT
>JAFRJK010000006.1 GCA_017432305.1 Candidatus Saccharimonadota bacterium | reverse complement strand
CCTCCCGGGGTTCTTTTCACCTTTCCATCACTGTACTAGTTCGCTATCGATCAATCAATATATTTAGCCTTGGCAGGTGGTCCTGCCGGATTCAAACAGGGTTTCTCGTGCCCCGTCCTACTTGAAAAAAGATATATAATGTCTAAGACCGTTTCGCATACGGGACTTTCACCCTCTTTGGTGTGCCATTCAAACACTTCCGCTACGATCTAGGTTTTCTTACATTATGAGCTCAGTTAACGCTGTCTCTTTTTATGCGCGATATTCGAAAAATCAAATATCCTGCATAAAAATTATCTAATTTCGCAACCCCTTTCATAACTCAGGCCGTTAAACCGTTAGGTTATGTTAAGGTTTGGGCTGTTCCAATTTCGCTCGCCACTACTTTCGGAATCATTGGTTATTCTCTTTTCCTCGACCTACTAAGATGATTCAGTTCGGCCGGTTCCCATCTATTTATCCTATGTGTTCAGATAAATGCAATACGACATGACTCGTATTAGGTTGCCCCATTCGGAAATCCCCGGATTAAAGCTTGCTCTCAGCTCCCCGAGGCTTATCGCAGAGTTCTACGTCCTTCATCGGTATTGATTGTCAAGGCATCCACTATCAGTGCCCTTATGTACCTTTTTATGCATTGACTTAACTAGCAATCGATTCTCGATCACTACTTAAGATGCAAGTCTATTTTTTTCATCGTTGTCCAAATTGTTAAATGAAACACTTTATAATAAGACGCTTCATACGTATTTCTACGAGCGAGCGTTCTAGATTTGCCCCTTTGGGGCTTATCTCGCAGTATTTCTCTTTTTCACAGAGGTTAGAAAGGCTAACTTGCTTAACTTGATAACCATTTTATCACGAATTTTTGTTTTTGACAAGAGTTTTTTTAGAGATTTTTTAGAAAATTTCCAATCTTTTTCGGACGGATTCCATATCGTCTTTAATCCAGCGGAGTCGAGCCTTAATATCCACCCTAGCCACCTCTATTGAACGCTTCAAAGCTGGCTCATTTTTCTTTGGTTCAAAGAATTCAAAGAATTTGTCAGCTTGATCTAAAGTTCTGACGCGTGCAGCCGTGACACGAACATAATCATCCATGGTTTTATCAGAGGTGAGAGTTTTAATATATTCCCAATGTGAATAGCCCCAATCGAAGGCCTTTTCCCTTGTCCAGAAGTTAGAAAGAAGATAAGCATAGAGATAAATATGGTCGCCAGGGCGGACAATTTCCGGTTTTTCAAGTAATTTTAAGAGTTTTTCGACATTTTCTGGCTTTTTGGCGTCGGTAATAACAGAGAGAATCTCGGAACGAATCGTTGGATCAGCCTGATTTTTATAATCTTCAACGAGTTGGTCGAAGTTTTTCTCGTCTTCAGATTTAAATTTCGCTTCGATAATCTCACTTCTTACTTCGGAGTCCATCTCGTTATAATCATCGCGCCAAAGTTTTGAAAGTTCGGAAATTGTTTTTTCATCTTCAGCATAGAGCGCAAACCCAAGGATTAAATCTCGCATCTTAATATCGTTCGCATCTTCGTCTTTTTTTGTTTTAACACCGAGGCGTTTCAAATTATTCTCGACAATATTATAAATATAGCGTTGTAATTTCGGATAATATTCGGTGTCTGGAGTGGCAAAAACCTTCAGGTTATTCATAATTCCAGCAACAATTCCAAAAATCGGTTCAGATTTTTCATCTTTAAATTTCGGGAGAAGTTCCATTAGAGAACCAGTAGAGACGATTGGCGTTCTCGATAGAAGGTGGCGATCAATAAGAAGACGGAGCCTTTGTTCAAGATTCAAGTTATCAAAATTATCAATTTTTTTCTTAAATTCGTCACTTGAGAGGTTAATAAGATAGTGGCCAGACATATCGTCAGTGATTTTTGGAAGTGGCCAAGTTGTATCATCGGTCGCACCATTTAAAAGAAATCTCTGTTGGTCGTCATCAGTTAGCATTGGATATCCCGGTTGCATAATCCAAGCATCCATGAATTCTTTTACATTAAATTTTGCATGAGGTTGGAGTGCGTTCCAGAGGTCGTCTCCAGTCGTGCTCCCGTATTTATGCTTTTTGAAATATTCTTTAAGCCCAGCGAAGAAACTCTTCTCGCCCATTAAACGCATCAACATAAAGATAAGACGAGCGCCTTTTGCATAAACGATTGCGGAATCGAAAAGTGTGGCAATTTCATCTGGATCTTTTACCTCTTGCTGGACTGATTGGACACCTGGGAGTGCATCGCGAGAAAGTGCCGCGAGACAATCATCGGTAAAGAAATCTTGCCAGATTTTCCAATTAGGATAAAGTTTGTCAACCGAATAGTATTGCATCATATTTGCAAAACTTTCGTTCAGCCAGAGATTATCCCACCATTTCATTGTCACAAGGTCACCAAACCATTGGTGCGAAAGTTCGTGAGTAATTACGGTCGCAACATATTCTTGGTGAGACTTCGGGGTGTTTTCGTCAGCGAGAAGACAAGCTTCGCGATAAGTGACAAGTCCCCAGTTTTCCATTGCACCAGCTTCGAAATCTGGAATTGCAACTTGATCCATTTTCGGTAGGGGGTAAGGAATTCCGAAGAGGTCATCATAAAAATCGAGTGCTTCTTTTGCGATTTTATTCGGAAAGTTTAGAAGGGATTTCGACTGATTTAAAGCGGCATAAGTAGAAACTTCAACGCCGTGCTCGTTTTTTGAAGTAATTTTATTGAAGTGACCGATAACAAAAGCGAGGAGGTAAGTCGACATTCTAGGTGTTGTTTCAAATTCGACAACTTTCCGTTTGACTTTTTTCGAGAGATTTACGCCACCTGCTGGCGATTCGTCTGGATCGACCGAGGTATATTCAAGAACACGCTCAGATTTTTTCGGCATGTTAGATAAAATCGTGTCTGTATCGTCAGTATCGATAATTTTAAGATCGAAAGTTGCTTTTGCTTCTGGTTCGTCGACACAAGGAAAACCTTCACGAGCGTAATGAGACTCAAATTGCGTCGAGACAATACGCTCTTCCTTTTTCTCATATTGATAGGTGGAAAGATAAACCCCTTCCATATTATGAGTGAGCTTAAAGGTATATTTTATTTCAATTTTAACCGCGCCGTTTTCAACGTCTAAAATTTCGAGAACATCATCTTTCTCCTCGATATTTTTTCGCTCACCATTTACAAAAACATTAATGATTTTTAAATTTTTCGAGTGGAGTTTTAGAGCGTTTCCAATTTTTTCGCCAGTGATTACAACATGGCCTTGGACCTCTTCAGTATATTTATTAATTCGAAGTTCAAGGTTGTAATTTTCTGGTCTAAAATAGTCTAAAAGTCGCTCCATTATACCTCCAAAATTATTCAATTATTGCTTTTATTCTTCGCACTCCAGCCGAGGAACTTTCCTCTTTTTTAATCTTGAATTTTCCGATTACGCCAGTATGTTCGACGTGGGGACCGCCACAAACTTCACGCGAAGCTGGGTTTTTCTCATCACCGATTGTATAGACTTTAACTTTGTCAGGATATTTTTCCCAGAACGAACCGTGCGCTTTCAAAGTGTCACGAGCATACTCTTTATCATATTCGTCAAAAACGACTGGAAGATCAGCAGAAATCCACTCATTAACTTGGTCTTCAACTTTTTTAATTTCTTCCGGAGTTAATTTGTGGTCAATGTTAAAATCAAGACGCATTCTTTCGGCGGTAATATTCGAGCCTTTTTGAGCGATATTTTTATCGACGTGTTTTTGCAAAGCGGCAAGACAAAGGTGAGTTGCGGTGTGGTATTTCGTCGTCGTTTCGCCGTGGTCTTCGAGACCACCTTTAAACATACCTTTCGATGCAGTCTGGGAACGTTTCCTTTGCTCGGCAAGTGCAGACTCAAATTCTTCTTTGTATCTTTCGGAGAGCTTAATTCCCTGGCGATAAACTTCTTCAACAGAAACTTCAAATGGGAAGCCATAGGTGTCTTGGAGCTTAAATAAATCATCACCAGTAAGCACTCCGTCCGCATCTTTTCTGACCATTTTTTCCATCTCGCGAAGGCCTTTGTTAAGCGTCTGGCGGAAGGCTTTTTCCTCTTTTTCGAGAGTTGGGATTGCTTCATCACGAGTAGTTAAGATTGAATCTGGGAGATCTTTATAATTCTCGGCAATAATCGGGACAATTTCGGAAATAAAGTTTTGAGCAATACCAAGATCTAGGGCTTTTAAGATTGCGCGACGAATTAGACGGCGAAGAGCGTAGCCTTGTTGTTTATTACTTGGTTTCAAACCTTGTGCGGAGAGAAGATAAGCGCCGCGAAGATGATCGGCAATAATACGCATTTCGTCAGTGTTATTATCATAGCTTTTACCGGAAATTACTTCGATTTTATCGACAATCGGTTTAAGCAGCGAAATCTTAAAGACATCGAAAGAATCGATACTTGCCGCAGCAATACGTTCGAGCCCTCCACCAAAATCGACGTTCTTATTTTCAAGTTCAGAAAAAGTACCATCTTCGTTTCTCTTATATTGCATGAAGACTTGGTTGCCGATTTCCATAAAGCGTGCACCATCCGAAGCTGGATGGCTCTTGCCATATTTTTCGACATCTTGTTTATCTTCGCCAAAATCATAGAAAACTTCCGAATCTGGACCGCAAGGATCGCCAATCGGTGTCGTTTCAATCCCACCACCACGACTCCACCAGTTTTCTTTATCATCATAGAAGAAGATATGTTCACCTTCTTTCACGCCACGTTTATCGCCATTTTCAGCACTTCCGATTTCAGCGATTTTTGCATCAATCCCAGCTTTTTTAAAGACTTCTTGCCAGATTTTTGCGGCTTCTTCATCTTTCGGAATGCCGTATTTTTCATTACCGATAAAGCAAGTGACATAAATTTTATTCGGATCAAGTCCGACAACTTCGGTTAGGAATTCAAAAAATGCCGGGATTTGTTCTTTTTTAAAATAATCGCCGAGCGACCAGTTACCGAGCATTTCAAAAACTGTTGTGTGTCTAGGATCGCCGACATCTTCAATATCCTGGAGACGCATCGATGGCTGGGAGTCAGTAAGGCGTTTTCCGTCTTTATGTGGCTTTCCAAGAAGATATGGGAGAAGCGGTTGCATCCCCGAACCTGTGAATAATGTTGTTGGATCGTTTTCAAGAACGAGCGGTGCTGGAGAAATGACTTTATGACCACGTTTTTCTTGAAACTCTAAAAATTTCTTCCTAATCTCACTTGCATTCATGGAGAATATTTTATCACAAAAACAGGGATTCGGGTAGGGTGTTAACAGTCTTTGCTTTTTCTTAAAATTTATTATATAATAAGGGAGCGCGAGTGATGGTACTCGTTTTTAAATGAAACTAAAAAAATCCAAATTGCACTTTAGGAGGTAAGATTATGAAAAAAGGCGTCAGAGTTTTTATTGTTTTAACCTTAATTCTAGCTTTAAGTATTCCCGTAATAGCTTATGCGGAATCTTATAATCAGAATATTTGGAGAAATGGAAACTACGTTATTGTCGACACAGTGACGGCGAGAAACACGTCAAACGGAATTTTAGTCGAGACGATTGAACGAAAATGGATACCGGAAAGCCAATATAATTCCGGAAATCCGACACAGCCCTATAATCCGGGCCAAACAAAAGGTTCAATCAAGGATCTTTCAAAAAGTTCCTTATCCGATTTGCAGAGTCATGCTTATTTGTATAGTTGGACATCGAGCGTTGTTGAGAATGAAATTGCAGACAGTAAAATCGTTCGGACCGTAACGTTTATGTCGGATGAAAGCGGAACAGCAGATTTGTATTCTTGCACGTTCACGCAGGTCGCAACTTATGATTCGGGTGGATATCCGATTGTTCGATATTATATTGGAAGTCAGGATTACACAGTTGGAAGCATCAAGCAGATGTTTGAGAAATATGGACGGCGTCGATAGGGGATATTTTCCTTTAAGCCCACTACGAAATTTGTAGTGGGCTATTTTTTGCGGTTTCTATTTCTTCGCACAATTATTTCAAGATTCCACCACCGAGACAAATTTCGTTTTTATAAATCACGGCGGATTGGCCGGAAGCGGTTCTTTTGATTTCGTTTTCAAATTCTAAAGTTAAGGTTGCAGTTCCGTTTTCGAAATTACCTTTAATGTTTTTAAGGATTGCTTTTTCGAGTTTTGCACGATGGCGTAAACGTACTTCAACTTCCATATTTTCGGTTGGTTTTTCGCGGAGAATAACGTCTTTTAATTCTAAAGTTTTCGTCCAAAGATTTTCATCATTTAAGTTTTTCGAAACGTAAACTTCATTTTTCTTCATGTCTTTTCCAACAACATAATATGGGAGTCCACCACCAACATTAAGCCCGTGGCGTTGACCAATTGTATAGAAGATTGCGCCGTCATGAAAACCAACAGCCTCCTTTGTTTCGCGGTCGATAATTTTTCCAGGTTTTAAAAATTTCTTGCGGTCTTCGGTTGATTTTAGATATTCTTTTAGAAAATCTTTCATTCCAACATCGCCAACAAAACAAACGCCCATCGATTCTTTCTTATAGGCATTATCAAGGCCTTTTTTAGCAGCTAACTTTTTTACGTCCGGTTTTAACATATCGCCGATTGGAAAAATTGTATGAGCAATTGCGTCTTTTTCAATACGATAAAGGAAATAGGTTTGGTCTTTATTCTCGTCGGTTGCTTTTAGTAATTTATCATTATCGGTTTTTGCATAGTGCCCAGTCGCAATAAAATCTGCACCTTTCTCGCGAGCAATATCATAAAAAAGTTTAAATTTAATTTCTTGATTACACATGATGTCTGGATTTGGAGTATTTCCCTTTTTAAATTCATCAAGCATATAATTAACAACTTTTTGTTTGTATTCATTTTCAAAATCGAAAATCATAAAGTCGATGCCGAGTTTTGTTGCGACGCGTTTTGCATCAGCTAAATCCTCCGCCCAAGGACATTTCATTCCAGGAAGATCTTTCGACCAGTTTTTCATATAGACGCCGACAACGTGGTAGCCCTGTTCTTTCAAAAGGAGAGCCGAAACACTTGAATCGACACCGCCGGACATGCCGACAAAGACAGTTTTTACTACATTTTTCTTCGAGACAGTCTCTTTAGGAAGAGTATTAAGAACTGTTTTTGCGATTTTTTTCGCGGCGAGTTTCATTTGTTCCTCGTTATTCGTCGTACCTAGGCTGATGCGGAGGGAGCCAGCGATTTCTGAATCAGTTAAGCCAATAGCTTTTAGGACGTGAGATTTTTCGCCTTTTGAAGCGGCACAAGCCGCGCCGGTCGAGAGATAAACTTTTTCATTTTCGAGTTTAAAAATAAGCCGTTCTGCGTCAAACCCATCAAAACAAATTGGAATAAAATTCGAAAGTTGTTTCTTAGGATTTCCGAGGAATTTTACTTCGATTCTTTCATATAATTCTTTTACTAAAGTTTCTTTAAAAATTTTGTTTAATTTTTCAAACTTTTTGCGATTGCCATTTACGTGTTCTTTCGCGATTTTTGCGGCAGTTGAAAATCCAACAAGTAACGGAACGTTTTCCGTCCCGGAGCGAAGTCCCATTTCTTGACCACCACCAAAAGTGATTGGCGAAAGTTTGATGCCATGAGCGACATAAAGCGCACCAATTCCTTTCGGCCCGTAAACTTTTGCGGAATTGATTGTTAGCAAATCGACACCGAGTCTAGAAATGTAAATATCAATTAAAGACATCGCTTGGCTTGCGTCGGAGTGGAGATAAAGCGGAGTTTCAATATTTCGAGAAAGACGTTCTACTCGAACTTTTTTAATAATTTCCGAGATTTCGGAAAGTGGTTCGATTGTTCCAAGTTCATTATTTGCAACCGCTACAGAAATTAAAACGGTTTTATCGTCGATTTTCTTTTCTAAATCTTTTAAATCAACTAGTCCATTTTTATCAACATTAATTTCGCGAACTTCTTTAGCAAAATTCTTCGCTGCTTCGCGGACGGAAGCATGTTCGATTTTTGAAATTAGACAATTTGCGTTTTTATAATTTTTTAGAACTGTAAAGGCGAGATTAATCGATTCAGTCGCACCGGCGGTGATAACGAGATCATTTCCTTTCGCGCCGATTGTATGAGCGAGTTCGTCTTTTGCGTTTTCATAAATTTCGCGGACTCGTTTTCCCGGAAGATAGGGCGCGGAAGGATTAAAGAATTTTTCCAAAAAAAACGGTTTCATCGCCTCAAAAACTCGCGGGTCAACAGGCGTCGCCGCGGCGTGATCGAGATAGATAAAATCGTTTTTTACCATGTTTATATTATACCATAATTTAGAGATAAAACAAGTCGTGGCAGTTCTGCGTTGTCTGTTCCGCAACCTCTTCGACCGAAACGCCGAGTTTATAGGCGAGCCAATTCGCGATGTCCGGGATGAAGCTCGATTCGTTTTGTTCTCCGCGATGTGGAACCGGTGCGAGGAATGGCGCGTCGGTTTCGAGGAGGATTTTTTCAAGTGGTGGAAGTGGGAGAGTTGAATAGGTCGCGAGGCCGTTTACGCCAATATAAAACCCGTGTTCTAAACATTTTTCGAGATTCTTTTTCGAATCGGTAAACGAATGGACGACACCGCGAATTTTTGGATGATTATCAATAATTTCAAAAAAGTCATTAAAAGCTTCACGGACGTGAAAAATCATCGGAAGATTATATTTTTCAGCAAGCTCAATCATCTCGAGGAAAAGTTTTTTCTGCTCTTCGATTTCTTTTTCAGGGTTGTCAGATTCGTCTAAATAATGATAGTCAAGTCCAACTTCGCCGATTGCGATTGGTTTTTCAATTCTAAAATCTGGGGCTTCTCGTTCCCTTTTCCACTCGCTCGGATGGACTCCGAAACTCCAAAAAAGATGTTCACGGCTCTCGTCGCGGGAAATTGCAAAATCGCGGGCAGAAAAAGAATCTTCAAAATATGTTCCAATTAAAATCATCTTCTTTACATTATTTTCGAGCGCACGGCGAACGAGCTCATCACGTTCTTTTGGCGCAAAAAATTCTTCATCATGAAGATGACAATGCGAGTCGATGAAATAATTTGAATTCATATTTTTATTTTACCACTTTTTATTTTCCTCGAAAACGAGAAAAAGCCCCGCGTTTTAGGCAGGGATTTTTCTTTATTGTTCTCGGTTTTCGCGTTTTCTTTTGATTGGATCTAGCTGACGTTTACGAAGACGAAGGTTTTTCGGAGTGACTTCGAGAAGCTCATCATCCAAAAGAAAGTCGAGACATTGTTCAAGGCTAAGCTGGGTGTATGGAGTGAGTTGAATTGCGCCATCAGAAGCGTGAGTACGCATATTTGTAAGCTGTTTTTCGCGGCAGACATTAATGTCAATATCGTCTTTTTTGTTTGAAAGACCGACAATCATACCCTGATAGACAGCTGCCTGTGGCGGGATGTAGAGAATTCCACGAGCTTGTGCGGCGTCGAGAGCATAAGCAGTCGAGACGCCAGTTTCAAACGAGATAAGTGCGCCATTTCGTTCTGGTTTATATTTCGAGTCAGCCGGTTTATAGCCTTTCGGGATTGAGGACATAATAACAGTTCCCTTTGTTGCAGTAAGAAGATTATTTCGAAGGCCAATTAACGCGGCGGTGGTGATTTCGTAAGTGAAACGAGTCGAGCCAGTCGAGGTTAATTCTTGAGACCTCATGTCAGCTTTTCGAATACCCATTTCTTGACTTACGGCACCAACATATTCGGAGTCAACTTCGATTGTTAACTCTTCAACCGGTTCACATTTTACGCCATCGATTTCCTTATAAACAACTTCCGGACGGCCAGCTTCAAGTTCATAGCCTTCACGACGCATTGTTTCAATCAAGACCGAAAGATGGAGTTCGCCACGACCGGAAACTTTATAGCCGAGACCGTCTGGTTTGATTTTTAAAGCAATATTTGTTTCGAGCTCTTTTTGTAATCGCTCCGCGATTTGGCGAGAAGTAGTAAATTCGCCCTCTTTTCCCTTTAATGGAGAGGTGTTTGGTCCAATATAAATCGAAAGTGTTGGTGGTTCGAGCTCGATGGTGGGGAGAGCTTCTGGATTTTCTCCAGTTGCGATTGTGTCGCCGATATTCGCGTCAGAAACGCCGGTTAGAGCGACAATATCACCAGCAAAAGCTTCGTCAGCTTCTTCTTTAGAAAGACCACGGTAAGTAAAAATCTTTTCGATTTTTGCTTGTTTTGAAGAAGTTTTTGGCTCACCATTTTCAAATTCAGTTTTTAGAACTTTAACCGTTTCGCCGTGTTTTAATTTTCCACGAACGATTTTCCCGATTGCATATTTTCCAAGATAATTATCAGCAGCGAGCGCAGCGACAAGAAGTTGTGCGCCTTTACCTTCGTTTTCATCAATTTTCGGAGCTGGAATATCATTGACAATCGAATCAAAAATTACATGAAGGTCAGAATCGAGATTGGTGGTTTTTCCGGCCTTGCCGTCACGTGCGATTGCATAATAGATCGGATAGTTAAGCTGACTTTCATCCGATGCAAGTTCAAGGAAAAGATCGGCAATTTCGCTTTCGACTTCGGAAATTCTTGCGGCTGGTTTATCAATTTTATTAATCACGACGACCGGTTTTAAATGAAGACCGAGTGCTTTTTGGAGAACGAATTTCGTTTGTGGCATCGGGCCTTCTTGGGCGTCGACAATAAGGATAACGCCGTCCGCCATGTTTAGAGTTCGTTCAACTTCACCAGAGAAATCAGCGTGGCCCGGGGTATCAATAATGTTAATTTTATAACCATCATAAAATACGGCAGTTTGTTTTGCAGTAATCGTAATTCCGCGCTCATGCTCCTGGTCCATTGAGTCCATAATGAGAGTTTGGGACATTTCAGCCTGGTTATCGCGAAAAGTATGAGACTGTTTTAAGAGCGCATCAACAAGCGTCGTCTTCCCGTGGTCGACGTGCGCAATAATAGCAACGTTTCGGATTTTATTTTGGTTCATATCTGTATATTTTACCATAAAAATGGCATTTTTACAAGAGGTGGACTATCTTATTTTAGAGCTTTCTTTAAAGCCTTTTTATAGATAGATTTTACGATTTTATAATTCTCTTCTTTAGCTTTTGCGAAGTGGTCCATACAAACTATCCCATTTATTTCGAGAATTTCGAGACCGAATTCTTTCGTTTCTATAATATCAACGCTCGTAAATTCGAGATTTAAAATTTTTGCGGCGCGTTTTGCGATAGTTTCGAGTTTTTTGTATCTTTTATCATCACTTTTAATAATTTCTGGTTTCGCACCAAGACAAAGATTATGACGAAATTCATTTTTGTCAGTTCTAATTTTATCGAAAATTAGCTCAACTTTTCCATTTAAAATAATTACGCGATATTCATGCTCGATTAATCGAAACGGCGAGAGGACAATGGAATCATTTTTCTTAAAAAGCTCTTTTGATAATTTAGAAATTTCACGCTTATTATTTACGACCATTACGCCTTCGCCAGATGAACCTTCGGCCGGCTTTATAACTAATGGAAGACTTCCTTTTTTAATTACCATCTCAATGCGTTTTTTATTTCGAGATTTTTGATTCCCATAGACGGCAAAAACTTCTGGATGATAAATTTCATAATGCGGGACAGCTTTA
Organism: Candidatus Saccharimonadota bacterium; assembly: GCA_017432305.1. GTDB lineage: Bacteria > Patescibacteriota > Saccharimonadia > Saccharimonadales > Saccharimonadaceae > Nanosyncoccus. The sequence goes on along the minus strand of JAFRJK010000006.1, from coordinate 90,786 downwards.
ATATTATTCCGATATAAAATTTCAAAAGCGAGTGCTTTATTTTTCGCGATTTTATCAGAAAGTGAAGGATTTAAGCCGAGGTCTCGATTTTTTATGTAGACTTTTTTACCACCTTTTTTAAATTCAAAAACTGCGTCGAGAACGCGTGTAATTTTATAACCATTTTCTTTCATTAACTCACGGAGGATTTTTAAATAAGTTCTATTTTCCATTTTAATTCCCTTTTAACAGAGCGGTGCGAAGAGTCTAATTACCATTTGCCATGCACGTTTAACCGGGCTAGTTTTTACATCTTTATCTTTTAATTCGCGACATTCTTTAATTAAGCTAACGCAATCTTCTTTCACTTTTTTAACTTCTGAATTTTCTTCAAAATAAACACCGTTTTCAAAGTGGAGGTAGAGGCTTCGATAATCTAGATTAATCGTCCCGACAATGGCTTTTTTATCATCCGAAACGAAGACTTTTGAGTGAACAAAACCTTTATCATAAACACAAATCTTCACACCATTTTCATGAAGGACTCTAAAATAGGAAGTTGTGAGTTGATAAACAAATTTTTTATCCGGAATTCCAGGAACAATAATTTTTACATCAACTCCGCGTTTTGCGGCACGGATTAAGGAACTAGTAATATCGGAATCAACAACGAGATATGGCGTCATAATATAGAGATAATTATGTGCACTATCAATCATATTTAAGTAAATATCTTCGCCGATTGAGTTTTGATAAAGTGGAGAAAGGCCGTATGGCACAACGAAGCCATCATGAATTTTTATGGTCGATTCAACTTTAAATTTCTCGTAATCTTTATCTTTTTCCGAATCGCTAATATTCACATTCCAAAGCGTTAAGAACATAACAGTTAGATTCCAAATTGCTTCACCCTCAACTTTTAGGCCATTATCTTTCCAAACTCCAAAACGTTCTTTTTCATTAATATATTCATCCGAAAGATTTACGCCACCAGTAAATGCGACTTTTCCATCAATCACGGTGATTTTTCTATGGTCGCGGTTATTCATAAAAATGCCTTTAAATGGACTCATTTTATTAAACGCAATGCATTTTATTCCAAGTTCACTTAGCTCTTTCGGGTATTTCTCGGAAAGCATCGCGATACTACCCATGTCGTCATAAATTAAACGCACATCAACACCAGCTTTGGCTTTTTCTTTCAAAATTTCGAGGATACTATCCCACATTTTCCCTTTATTAATAATAAAATATTCCATGAAGATAAATTTTTTCGCTTTTTTAAGCTCTTTTAAGAATTCAGGATAGAATTTTTCACCAAAATCATAGTAGGTTAATTTTGAATTAGTTGTGACCGGGTAGCCAGAATAGTTTACGATGTATTGAAGATCGTCACGATCGGATTTGATGATTTCGTTTTTAATTTTTTCGTCTTGGACGAGATATTTTTTATTTTCTTTTTCAGCTTTTTTAATACTTCGAAAAAGTTTATTGCGTCTTAAGTTTGTACCAAAAACGGTATAGAGGATGGTTCCAAAAAGCGGGGAGAGGAGGATAAAAATCACCCAGATAATATCACGCGAAAGTTTTCGGCTATCTTTTAAAATGTTTATGATGATGATTACGCCAATAAGCTCATAAATAACACCAATAATCGCGATATAGCTATTAAAGAAGAGGCGGATAAAGATTGAAAAACTAATCTGGAGGACAGCCCCAACTAGGACGATAAGAAGTCTTTTTATCGCATGAATCATTTCTAGGTTAATTATAGCATTTTTTCGACAAAAGCCCTAGAGTGAGGGGTTGATTTTTTCGTAAAGATAGGGTATAATGTGTGGGTATTGAACCAAGTGTTCACTTGGGTCGGTAGCCGGCTTCGCCGTCTTCCAACCCTGCGTTCGCGAATTAAAATCAAATAAATTTGATTTTAATCGCTCACTTGGGTCGGTAGCTCAGCTGGTTAGAGCACGGGCCTTTTAAGCCCGGTGTCGAGGGTTCGAGCCCCTCCCGACTCACCACGAAGAAAAAATCGCCCGAAGGCGATTTTTTGATTTTATATTTAATCCTAGTTCGCGCCCCAGCTTGGGAGAAGCGTTTGGAGATCGTAAGCGGTTTTATCTTCGCGGATTGCAAAGTTAGTGTGGCCACCACCGACATATCCGTTATAGTTACTACCACCTAAGATTGCCGTAACATTACTGACGCCTTTAATTACATACGGATCATATTTTTTATCTTTAAGCATTGAATAAACGCGGAGCATATCGACTGTGCCATCTTTCATGATAAAGAAGATATATTCGTCACCGACAGCTTGACCGAAACCAGCAATTTTTGTCGAGACGATTTCACGACTAAAGGTGACATAGATTGGATAATTAAGGCCAGCTTCGCCGTAATATTGTTTCACTATTTTTTCATCAAATCTGATTTCAGCTTTTTTCGCATCATCTTTATCGATAGTGATTTTTGCGAGTTTTTCAAAATCAGAAGCAAGAGAATCGTCTTTCGTAAGCTCGGTTAAGGTATATTCCATACCAGCGCGAGCGTTTTTGATTTTTGAGCTATCAATAATACAATAGTCGGCACCCGGTTTTTGGTCTTTAACACATTCGAGTTTTCCAAGAAGTGTATCTTTTGTTGTTTTAGTTGCGTCGGTATCATCGGTAATATCAGCAGTATTTGGAGCAGGAATGTTAGAATCTTTGTTTTCCGACGAGCTCGATGTATTAGAGTTATCGCCTTTATTCTGGAAGAAAAGGAAATAGGCCCCTCCACCAAGAATAATCACAATAAGAATTACGATTGTAATAATATATGGTTTGTTAGAGGTTTTTCCCTCCATGTTATTTCCTCCATTTATATATACATTTATTATAGCATTTTTTAATGACAACAAAACATTTTTCGACTATAATAAGCATAGGTAATATAAGGAGAGTATGGACAATAAAGAAATTTATAAGAAAACATTAACGTTTTCGATTAGGCGATTTTTATGGGATCTTGGTTCCTTAATCGTCCTAGTTATTTTTGCGGCAGCGGGATTTTTACTCGCTGACAAATTAGAAGCTAACGGCTTAATCGGCCTTGCGATCGGGATTGTAATTGCGATTATTATAATTGCGATTGCTTCACATTTCGTTTCATATGTCTTTAAAGCTGGGCAAATTGCGATGATGACAAAAGGCGTCACCGAAGGTAGTTTACCAGAAGATGTTTACGGCGAAGGTAAAAAGGTCGTTAAGGAACGCTTCTTAACTGTCGCTGGATTTTATGCAGTAACCGGCGTGATTAAAGGCATTTTTAGCCAAATCGGACGCGGAATCACGGCTGCTGGGAACGCGATTGGCGGCGATAGCGGCGGTGCGATCGGGAGCACGATCTCGAGCATAATCCAAACGATTGTGAATTATCTTTGTGATTGTTGTCTTGGATGGGTGTTCTATCGTAAAGACGAGAAAGCCACAAGGGCAACGATGGAAGGCGCAGTGCTTTTCTTCAAACATGGAAAAACTTTACTTAAAAATCTTGGGCGCGTTTTCGGGATTAGCTTGATTTCATTCGTTTTAATCGGCGGAGTTTTCTTCGGAATTACCTACTTAATCTGTGGGTTGTTCCCAGAAGCATTTAACACGCTTGCAAAAGAAGTTTCAGAAATGATTGCAAGTGGCGAAATCGAGGCTTCGAACTGGTTCGCAGAAGCTGGGAATTTAATGCTTGTCGTTAGTGGAATTGGCGGGGTAGTAATGTGGAGTATTCTTCACTCAGTCTTCGTCCGTCCGTTTATCTTAGTCGGCGTACTTAGAAATTACATCGAATCCGGAAAGAACGAAAAAATTTCCGAGAGCGACTTTTCTGAGCTCGATAGCAAATCGAAGAAGTTTAAAAAATTGCATGAGGAGATGGCGTAAATAGCGAAAAGAGAGACTTTAGCGGGTCTCTCTTTTTTTAGTAGCTCGACTCTTGATTTTATAAAAACTTTTTATAATCAAAATTGCCTTTTTCAGTATCAACCCCCAATAAATCCTCGAATGAAACTTGTAGTGTTTCTTTTAAAATTTCAACTTGAGAGATTGTGAGTTCTTTTAACCCTTTCTCAATATTAATATAAGTTTGTCTCGCTACGCCGAGCTTTTTCGCCACATAGACCTGAGAAAAACCACGCATTCGACGAAGAACTGCAATATTATTTTTATAGGTTTTAACTTCTTCGAGTGATGCATCTTCTCCGACAAGCTCCTCCTTTTCAATTTTGCTTTCCGGAAGATTTTTCATTCGAATTTCGTTTGCGTTAAGACTTGAGACAATTCTCTTTCCAGTTTTCTCTTCAAGCTGTTCGCGGGCTAACTTTGCGATATTTCCGCCTTCAATTGCGCAATTAGCATTCTCAAGGTAGGTTTTTGGATTCTTCGAATTTGTAATACTAGTTGTCGAATATTCCGCGAGCATACTCATAAGGAGTTCGCCATTTGTCATATTATCCCGGAGATTCTCTTTTCTGAGGCCTTTATGTGTCTTATATTCTTTTGCAGTTTTCCCTGCCCAGGCTTTATAGATGATATCCGTAAGTGAGGCGTATTCTTGTCCAGAAACACCATGTTTGTCCCAGGTGTCTGTCAAATCTTTTCGGATTTCGATACTTTTTAATCTTTGATTTATCCAATTTTCAGAGTAACCAAGCCTGCGATAGTCTAAAAGAGCTTGTTTGATCGATTTTTCCGGGTCCGCCATCTGATCTAAACGCTCCGAGCCAACCTGCGCGAGCCAGCGTTTAAATGGTTCAGCCTTTTTCGATGGGATGGATTGGATGATGCGGAGGATACCCTCGGGGTCGGCGACGTCGGTTAGGTACTTCTTACCGTCGCTTGCTTCTAATTTCAGTTGGTTACAATTTGTAACCAACTCGGAGCCTTCGTCTATTAGCCGTTTTTTTAGTACTTTCCAATAATTTCTTGCGCCTTTAATATCTGGCTGTTCCGTCAAGGCTCCAACAACATCGACTATCGATAACCACAATTTTTCATTTTCCTCGTCCCAAACCGAGCGAATTTTATTATTCTCAAAAAGTTTAATCGATTTTATAAGTCTTTCCTTTTCCGTCATAATGCCTCCGTTATTTACTTTATTTTATCACACAAAAATGGTAATTTTAAGACATTTTGTCTAGAAAATATACATGTTATTTTGTCTTTAGCTGTCTGATATGTTTTTCCTTGATTGCCTCATCGGGGCGAGAAAGCGGAGTGAGAAGTTTTAGAATTTTATTGAAATTTTTCCTCATAGATTCGGATTCTGGCATTTTATTATAAATGTTTTTAAAATGACAATTTAAGCCGAGGATGTAATCTTTTTTGCCGAGATTTTTTATTTTCCATCTTCCGCGAGAGATTGTCGTAACGAGTGGGGTGATTTTAATCTCGATCCTGTTCTCTTTTAAGAATTCGTCGAGATATTTTGCGTGATTTCTATTTTGGAGAAGTGGGTTGTAAAAATAATTTTTCTCGGAGCCAAGATATTGAATCCATTTTTCTCGCGTCGCATCACCGTAGATATTTCCGCCATAGTTCTTAACTTCGAAGACGAAGATTCCTTTTTTCGAGACGAGAATGAGATCGATTTCGGAAGTTTTCCCATTTCTCGTCGGGATATAAACGTTTCGAAGGACCTGTTCTTCGGGGATTTTAAACTTTTTAATCAGCGTCCGATAAAAAATCCGCTCACCAGCGCTCCCGGCAGTTTTATATTCGGCGGGGTGGAGGAGTTTGTCGATGCCGTGGTTGGAGAAGAAAGCGAGTATGTCGGTGATGAGGGAGAATAAGTCGTTCATGGGTATATTATATAACAGTTCATTGCATGCTATAATTAAGTCAAAAGATAATTTATGTCCAAGGATTGTTAATGTTTTGTACTAAATGTAGTAATAAAAATAAGAAAAATGATAATTTTTGCGCTAAGTGCGGGAAGAAGATTGAAAAAACTAGCCTACCGCGCAAAAAGGAAACGATATCCTATCCCATTGCGGTAAAAGTCCTTGTTGTTAAGGCGATCTCCCAACATAATATGCTCACTTTAAAACCAAAACTTCCGTATCGCTACAGTACTAAGACTGCGACAATTATCGTTGTTGTTCTTAACCCATTTCTGAAGGCTCGCGAATTGTCACAGGAGACTAAACAAAATATCGCAGACCAAATTAAAACCGATGTCGGTATTGACGAGATTGTTTGGGTTAACGAGACAGATTTTAATTACAGTTTATCGAATCGTGGGTGGATATGCTGTATTGGCAATCATATAGGTTGGCTACTATTTGCCGCAAATGGATCAGATACGCTCAAGGTTAAAGATTTTACTATTTTAAAAAAGCCTGTTGAGAATGCTCCCGTGTTCTATAGCAAAAGCGAGTTAGACGAAGAGAACTCCCATTCCGACGTTATTTGGATTATAGTGGCTATTTGCTTAATAATTATGGTAGCATTATTGATTAACTATTTTATGCTAGGATAAAAATATGGAGACGTTTATAAGAGAAAACTCTGGGATTATAAATTTGACCGTAGTTCTCGTTGGCTATGTTGTTACTTTTTTAAGCGCTAGATACTCCTTCCGCAAAGAGCTAAAGAAAATACAGAGGCAAAAAATTTTAGAGAAGATGGAAGATACTCCTTATACCCTGACTTGTATACTCGATAACGTTTTAGATGCTAAAGGGGGAAATATTGAAAGGTGTGCTAATGATATAAACAATATTGGAAATAAGATATTATCGTATGGCAGTAGAGATGCTATAAAAATATACAAGTCTCTTCAGGTATCTATGAGAGATAATCCTAAAGATGTTTTTAATACTATGGCTCATTTATCTCTATTAATATGTCAGCTAAGATACGATTTAACGTCGGAGATAATATCTCCATTGGATTGGTTCTCAATTAAAATCCGTAATATATCTAAGGCGCAAGAAAGAGAGATAAAATCGGATATTAACCAAATAATTTCTGGATTAAGACTTAAAAGAAAATTTATCGTAAGTTAATTCCTATTATTGCGATTCTCCCAGCCAATAAATACATAAAAGATCATAGATGTATTAATAGATCTAAATAAAGCATTTTGACAGGGTGGGGAGATATATGAACGACGTTGTTTGCATCTGTTATTTGGCGAGTTCGAACTTGTTATATCACCTTCCAATTATTGTTAAAATGATTAATAGCATTGTTATTGCTGAATACATCTTCAAGTAAGTTTATTATTTCTTCTTTAGTTTTGCCGTTTTGTTCTGCATCGAGGTCATAAGGTGCATGTTGATTCGTATTGAAAAGTTTTCTAGCCGCGCTATTGTTTGTGTAAAATGTATTTGAATTAATACTATTGAAATTACAATATGTTTCGCATATTTTCCTAGCCGGATTAAGCATAAGTGTAGGTTTATTCTTTTCGTACAGGAATCTCAACTCTTGCCAAAGCAGTTCATAGCTATTCGAAAAGTCTTCTTCTTCGGTTGTAATCTTTAATATATCAGTCTTTTTGCCGTTGGACAGAAAATGATAGTAGGCGTTTTTTTGATAGAATTTTATGAATTCTTCGTCGTCGTGTCGAAGGCCAACTTTGCTCGGTCGAGAATTTAAAAAGAACTGGCAATTATGAGTCATCATTAGAATAAGACCTTTTTGCTGGCTACTTTTAAAATTATTATAAAACCTCGACAGCTCACTTATCATCAGATATTGCATGGTGTCATCATTGCTGCTCATTGGGTCATCAAATATTACTATAGTTGGCTTTGTTTTATCAGAATTATCTAACGAGTAAATAAAGTACAAAAAGTATACTATGTTTAGCTCGCCTTTGCTTAATTGATTAATCGGCCTGATTAAATTGTCGTTACCTCGAACTCGGTATTGTCCTTTTTTGCCGTCCGGGTCCTCTATATGTTCTATTTTGAATGATTTTGATCCTATTGACGCGAGACAGTCATTAATCTTCCTTGCTACTTTTTTCTCATCTTTCATTTGTTCGATTAACTTGCTCTTTTTTATTTTTTCGCCCTCAATTTCTAGCTTTTTCTCGCTCATTATTTCATTTTTTTCTGCTAAAATACTATTCCTGCGTTCTAATTCATTAATTTTTGTTTCATATTCAAACTCTTGTAATATGGTTTTCGCCATATCTAGTCTTAGCAATAATGCACTATCGGTTTGTTTGTTGGAGAGATTGGAGGACATTTTATTATTTTTGTCTATTAGCGTATTGCATTTATTTTTGATGTCTGAAAAATTATCTGGCGCTATAGCTTCAGAAATATCGTCTGGAATTTTGAAGATATTTTTCTGCTTAGTTTTTAAAACAGCATTTAGCGTATTAAGGAAAGCCAATATTTCTTGCTTTTTGATTTCAATTTCTCCATTAATACTTTGTATTTCTTCGAAATAGTATTCATAAAAATCGCTAGCTTCAAGAGCTTTTATGTTTTTCACGTCTTCAATTGCGTCATTCAACGTGTCAATGCCATTATTTATACGAAGCTCTAGTTTATCGATATTTTTTGAGAAAAAGCTATCGAGATCATTCCACCTATTGAGACTTATTTCGTTACCACAAAATGCGCAAATTTCCCCTTGTTTATGTTCGTGAATCTTAAAACCTTCTCTTGCAAAACTTTGCTTTTCTTGGCTATTGATTTCTTTTATTGCTTTTGACGGTGATTCAATGGTATTTATAATATCGATCGTAGCCTTCAATAACGCCTGAGTATTAATTTCGGGAAAGACATGGGGTCGTAGGGCATCTTTCTTTGTTGCGCGGAGAATAGCTAAATGTTTCTTTCTATCTTCTTCTGATAGGATTTTTGCATTTTTAATATCTTCTTGGAATGAATTTTTATCATAATTTGTGCTAGATATTTTTGGTGTATGATTTCGTATTTTGCGTGCAGAGTTAGTATAAAAGTCTTCGATTGTTTTTTGTTGTTCTTTGTAGCTTCTTTGTGCTTCTTCTAGGTCACTTGCAATGTTCACTACGCCGTCTTTTAAGGTAATTTCTTTAGTCATATCAGTGATATTTTTATCTATTGTTTTTAATTCTGCTAAAATTTGTTTGTTTTCTTCACCTAAGGCAATAGCGTCTAGATATTCATTATTCGAGATTTCTTCGGAACCGTTAAAGATCTTAATATTATAATCATCAGGATGCTGTTTTTGAATTAGCCTAGTTAATGTACTTTTTCCACTACCATTTCTGCCGTATATGAAATTTAATGTTTTATCAAAAATAATGCCGCTGCTTTTGAAGATAGTATTTTTTAAATCGACTTTTAATTCCATTACTTGTTTCTCGTATTCTTATTTATGTATCAATAGTGGTCAAAATAATCTGATAAATAATAATTGAACGCTTTGTCGCATGTATAGATATAAACACCTTTGACTGCGCGGTTCATAAGGATTCTATAAGTTCTTAGCACCTGTTCGAGCATATCGCCCTCATTAATTTGCTCATTATTGGCGACTTGGCGCTGACTACGTTTCATGGCGCCAGAATCTGCGCAAGCTTCGCGATTGAATACAAGCTTGCCATCACGATAAATCAAATCGTTACCGATGATAATTCCCACATAATTTAGATCATCACCTTGCACGGTGTAAATGCTACCAACTTCTTTTGGTGCGTTTTTAGAGCCGATCCAGTTATTCTGAGTGCTATTCCAGCGGAATTTCATGCCATCGATTTCGATGTCATACGCGCTTTTATTGTTTTTGGAATTCCATTTCCAAGCAAAACCGGCCACCATGCGAGACAATCCGTATTCAGCCTCACGTTTTTCCATAGCTTCCGCAAAGTCTTTGATGTTATCGAAAATTTTCGCTTCAAATCCTTTGAAAGTTTCTTTTTCTCTAGGCCTAAAGCCGTTTGACAGAATATCGTGAATATAATCGATATACTTTTTACCGCCGAGTGAGCGCATTTGTGTTTTGAGATAGTACTCGCGTTTATTAAACTCGTCTGCATATTGCGAGATGTCGTTACGATTAATATTGGCCGGACGAATGCGCTGCTGATCGCTAAATACTAGAACTACATTTTTAGATTTAGCCATAATCCAATCTAGTTCTGAATGAATGCCGGTGTCTCCAAAAATTTTCTGATCAATTTCATGGACTTGTTTACCCAGCGTACCGGTAACGCCTACCTTTAGAAGATGCGCTTCGTCTACTAATGTAATGTCGAAATTATCGTCACATTTGCCAAATTGGATCGGTGAAAAGATTCTAATATTTGCATCGCCGAGATCGATTTTGTCGAAAATTTTACGGATGCGACCGCATAATGATGGTTGTGGAATTACTAGGGCAATGCTTTTATTCTTAAAGTTCTGGTTAATATGCTCCAGTTCAAAGAAAATATTGAAGTTTGATTCGTCGTCAATATCGTCATTTTGGTTATCAAACGACTGAAGATCCGCTAATAACTTTGCAAGATACATAATGACGATAGTCTTGCCGGTACCAGCATCGCCATCGATAACCGAAAGACTTTTAGTATCATGAGTGATAGCCTCGTCTAAGTTTTGTACAATTTCGGTTACCACGTTCAGTTGTTCAAAATTCAGGTTTTTATACGGTGAAAACTTGAACAATTCGGAGTTATTGATTTCCGAAATAGTTTTATCAGCAATTTTTAGCTCGCGGAGTCGGTTCCAGATTTCCTCGAAAGTTTTACGATAGTTGGCTCTATCGTAATAATCGCGGTCACACATACCGTCATTGCGGTTTAGAACTTTAAACTTTCCGTCACCACTGAAATATTGAATGAGATAAGACTCTAAATCTAGTGCGGCGCTTTTGTTGAATGTTTCATCGAAAACTACTTTTACGGATCCATGTCTGAGGCTTGATTTCTCGACATTTGCTAGGTGCTGGTTCATGCGGTTTTTAAGATTTGTAGTTTCGCCAATGTAAATTTGTTGGTTATTGTAAATCTGATAAACTACTGGCCAGTTTTCTTCCAAATGATCTTCTACGGCCAAGTTGTTGATTGCTTTTTGGTCGAAAGAATAATTTCTAATTTGGAAAGATTTTTCTGACATATTATAATTCCGTATATTTTCTGCTATTACCTTTAGATTTGTTTACTGGGTATTTTTTAGAGTTTTCCTCTAATTTTTCCATAACAATATCCTCAAGACTGACATCGAGCTTGTCGGCTAGGAGAATCGCATAATTTACTACGTCGGCCAGTTCTTTACAAACTTCCTTTTTATCGTAGTTGTCGTTCCATTGAAAACATTCAAGAAGCTCACCGGACTCAATTGCAATTGATTTCGCCAAGTTGGCAGGGGAATGAAACTGATCCCAGTCTCTGTCTTTTGTGAATTTTACCACCGCTTTTTTAACGTCTTCCATGTTTTTATTATACCACAGATATAGCCAAAAGCATTTCTTGACGAAAGATGAATTTCGTGCTATTATGAAGCCATAACAAAAACAAAAAATAACGGAGGAAACAAAAGAGTGGGAGTACATTTGACGTTTTTTGTAACCACACCATAGAGTAGCCAAATATTGGCTTTTCAAATGGTGCGATTAACGCACCGAGGTGGAAGAATGGCAGAGTGGCTGATTGCAACAGCCTCCAAAGCTGTAGAGTATAGTTTCTGAATACTTCACAGAACATAATGCTCCGAGGGTTCGAATCCCTCTTCTTCCGCCAACGTTTGAGGTAAGCACAACAAAAAATCCCCTAATGGGGATTTTTTGTACTTCACAGAACATAATCTGTATCGCTATTAGCGACTAAAAAACCTTAATCATTTAAGATTTTTTAGTTGCTAATAGTATATCCATAATGCTTGTGCTTACTTTTTTGTCAGTAACTTGATTATACGTTATTTCTCATGTAAAATCAAGCAAAAAATTAGACAGTTCTTTTCCACAGTTGGGATGTTAACAACGGTCATTATAACGTGAAGCTCCAGCTTGGCTTGGATGGTATGTAGGATCAAGTCTACATGCTTCCGAATCTCTTACATAACGGCCTTCGCCGGTACTGCTCGTGCAATAGTTGTCATTATACCTATTTCTATCAAAGGACGTTGTATCAACACAATGCCACATAACTTTCGTACCTTTTATGACGATTTCATTCACTGGCTGTTGAGTGATATTTTCGTCAACCTTTTTTCTCGAAATTTCTTTACCTTTTTCGTATGTAACTTTATATCTTACGTCCTTTTTACCATTTGCGCCTTTTGTTTTTATATAGCTTTCCCCATATTCTAGAGAGCTATCATTCACAGTTTCAGTTTGGAATGCAACGATTTCACTCACGGTTATAACTTTTTCACCAGAGAAAGGCTCATTCTTAATAGTGGTTGGCTTGTTAGAAGAGCTACTCCTTATCGAAGAAGCAGAAACTGCCGTAACTATACCAATAGCCGCTATAATTACAGCAACAAACCCTATCGCAATCTTTCTAGAGGAATTCATATTCAAAAATCTCCTTATAACCTATATATTTATATTATACCATATTTTACATAAAAAATCAATGGCTAGAGAATCAAAAAGCTATTCACTGCAACACGTTAGGTTATTTAGCGCGCGTGGAATGTATGCGAGGGAAAAGTAGTATCATTTGTCGTCTTCGGCGTCTAACCTCGCAAAAACGCGCTTACCGCGCCCAAAAAGGCGCACATCGAAGCGCTGTGCTAGTGTTTCCAGGGAATAAGTCTTTAATTCGTGAATCGCGTCACGAACGGGCGATTCCATTAGTTCCATACGCTCGAACTTATCGTAGTCACGCGAATTAAATCTGCCGTTATGTTCGAGCATAAAGCTTTCAAGTTGCCGAGGGGCGACCAGACGTTGTTGCTCGGCTTTGCATGGTTGTGGACTGGTGTATCGACCACCCCGAATACACTGCTAAGATCAAGGTTATACCTAAGAAAGATTATCCGGTGCTGATGCCGTGCGAGTTCTGAGGTATACATATACAGGCAAAGAGATTCGAACTTTTAAGAAAATACAGCTCAATTGGAGCCGTAGAGACTTAAAACAATGACAATGGAGAAAATAAAAGAAATACAATGTCAATGGTACAGATTCCGTAACTTTACGTTTAAAATTATCTCTAACCTTGATTTTTAACGCAAAGTTTGATATAATAAAGATATGATAAATCAAGTTACAAGAGATAGAATTAATGGCTTATCTGAGGAATACCGTAAGCTAGCCGTCAAGCATAAAGAAGCTATCAAAGAGCTTACTATTTCTGAGCTTCCAGAAATGGTTTATAACTCAAACGCCATTGAGAATTCTACTCTTACGCTTGAAGACACTGAAGATATTCTAATTCGCAATCAAATACGTACTGACCACGAAATTCGCGAGATTTATGAGGCGAAGAATCTTGCTAGCGCCATAGAATACCTGATGGATAACTCAGAAAAAGAGATTTCAGTAGAGTTAATCTTGAAATTGCATAAAACCTTACTTACAAATATTCGTGACGAGATCGCTGGTCGTTTTCGTTCCGGTAAAGAGTGGGTACGCGTCGGTACGCATATTGGTGCTAACCCAGAATTCGTAAATGGTTTTATGCATGATTTAGTTAGAGATTATAACTCTGATAACAGCGAATATTTCTTGGAGAAAATTGCCTACTTCCACGCAGAATTCGAAAACATTCACCCGTTCGGTGATGGTAATGGCCGTATCGGGCGTTTACTTACGAACGAACAGCTAGACATGCTTGGTTTGCCACCAATTATTATCCCGAATAAATCGAAATTCGATGAATATTACCCTGCTCTTGATGAATATACAAAAACCAATAAAGCAGATAAGCTAACTGAGCTATTTGCTAGCCTTTTGATCGAAGCGCTGTATCGTCGTATTGCGAAACTTACAGCCAAAAAGATTATCCCGGTTGCTGACTGGGCTAAAAATAATAATATCAACCTTCAATCCGCCACAAACAAGGCTATCCGTGGAACTATCCCAGCGTTTAGGGTTAGGGAACATTGGATGATTGATGGGGAAGTAAGACCATGAATAGTATAGAGGATATACTAAATCTTATAAGTAGCGATAATATTGCTCAACGACAACTTAGTGAATTGGCGCAAGATTCTCTCAATAATAACGTATCACTAATCCACATTTATCCCAAAGAAAGTAAAATATTTTCTGATACTCTAGAGACGATTAAATCTTATGTTTTTCAAAATAAAGAAATCTTTTTAAGACAAAAAACTTTTGTGTCTGATAGAATAAATTACGCCCACATTTATTCTTTATCAAACGGAAACATAGACGATATTGCGAAATATCTAACCATTATTCTAGCTTCAGAAAAGATGAAGAACACCGAAGACTATCTATTCGAACTAGCTAATAACGACGACAGAATAATTAACGGGTATAACCTGCTAAAGAATAGCGCCGGAATGATATGTTTGTCAGATTATAAAAGCAAAATGACTTTAAAGCGACACGCAATAGACATGCATGATGGAACATGCATTTATTTGCATCAATTCCTAAGAAGAGGCTTTACTGCGCATTTTGTAGATATTCCAGAAGTATTAATGCGCGCACTTAATAGCGATTATAGTGTCGAAGCCAGAATCGATCCATTTAGGATTGGCGACATAAAGAAATATCGTGAAATCATAGAGCAGGATTATTGGCACGGTCCAAAATTTAATCAGAAACTACTAGATAGCAAAAAGGCGAAAGAAGAGATCACTGTGCATGAATTCAAAAAAGATCAAAAAGGCATATATACCGACTATAGGACGATATTTCGAACATCTATGCTTGACGGTGATCATCTTCGTCAATTTTCGATTGAAGAATATATACCTAAAAAAGACTGGGCAGGCCATAGAACTCATGGCTACGGGAATAATAAAGTAATACAGCGTTTCGCGCACTTTGTATACGACCAAAATAAGCACAGCTTTGAGCACATAGATTGTGCTGTAAGGATTTTCAACAAAAACACCTATGACAACATTTATGCAGACTTGCTGTCTGGGAAAATGCCGGATCGACAAATAGGTACCAGATTTAAATTGTTGAAAATAAGCGGAAATATAAACTTAGAATTAATAAAAGACTTGTTGTATGCATTTTTCAGAAACAATCCTCATTTGATGGAATATTTCTGCAACCTCTCCTACGAGGAAGTGCAAAAGTCATTTATATCGCGATAACAGCTTGCCAACACGTTATAGAGCGGTAGCAGAGGGCGACCAGACGTTGTTGCTCGGCTTTGCATTACATGTACCAGTGTACCAAATCAGCCAACTTGCTAAGCCCATCAGTACATATAAAATTGTCCACGCGACTGGAAATAGCCAAGCCGGTGGCGAAAGTGGCGGTTGTTTCATCTCTCCGAATGAACTCATCGCCCCCATTGTTAGCGCAGCTGAAAGCCCGCCAACCCCAACTGGCACCAAAATACACAAGGCCAGACGCCAGATTTTATTAAAAGTTGATATTTTCATATTACCTTTTATTATACCATTTTTATAGCCTAAAAACAGAAACTCCCCGAGCACGATGGCTCAGGGAGTGAATAGAAAACTGAGTTATTGGGGAATTTTTTCGGACAAATGTCCTGGCGGTTTGCCACTGGCCCGGAGGCCGTCTTTTGCACACTTTACACACTTTTTAGAACTTTTTGGAGGTGGTTAAAAATTGGTGAAAATTGGTGACGAACCCCAGAGACTCAGTTGGTTTAAACTCAAGTTTTTACTACATTAAGGTACTCTTTCGGGAAGGTTGAGAGGGGACTCGCCCCGAGAACGGGGACTGCCCCTCGCCTTCCCAGCAACACTCGCTTATACTGTATCCGCATAGCGCAGGAAGACACTAATAAGTTGACAAACGCTAATATGTCGGATCAGCAGTGCTGTATGTTATTATAATACCAAAAAACCACTAATTTGTCAAGCCCCAAGGAACTATTTTTTCTCGTCCTTTTTCTCCTCAACGATTTCCGCTTCTTTTGCGTCCTCGACGAGCTCTTTTACTTCTTTTTTTGCCTTTTTAACGTCGTTTTTAAAATCTTCAATTTTCGATCTTAAGATAAACACGTCAACTAACCCAGAAATACCGTAAACCATCAAAACAATCCCGGCGATCATAATAATCACCTCGTTTGAATCGCCCGGACGGACCATCATGATAATCCCGCAGACAAGCCCGATAATATTCGTAATAAGAGCTGCAGTATAAGCATTAGTTCCCTTAATTCTCGCCGCGACAGAAAGCTGGATAAAGGAGTTTAGAATCATATAAACTCCAAACGCAATCGTCACAATGTTTAATGTCTCAGGATAAATTGCAACAATAATACCCATTAAAATTAGGAAAATTCCCATAACCGAGGTTGAAAAAAGACTGAGAGTTCCTTTCGAATTCATATCGCGGACAACCATCATAATCCCAGATAAAAGCAGAATAACCGTAATCCCCCAATGCAAAACACTCAGAGTAAAGCCCGGCGCAAGTGCGAAAATTAGGCCAAGCACCACCATTATAACCATCGAGCCAGTAGCAACCCGAAGTAGGCCGCTCACTTTCTTTCCAATTTTCTCCATTAAAACTCCTTTTTAATCTTTCTTCTTAAGATTATTTTATCACAACTTGCGAGGAGTGCTGGGAGAATTAGAAGAATTATAATTGCGGAACAGAGTGTGCCTTCGGAAACGGTCATACAGATTTTTGCGGCGATGGCCGAACCTTCATCAAATTTACCGACGATAAACGTAACGATAACAAGGACAGAAGCGGAAGTGATAATCGTGTGGATTGATTTATTGTAGGATTCAATCACGGCAGTTTTAACGTTTTTATAATAGAGTTCATGCGGGCTATCTTTTTGTTTTTTGCGATTTTCAAGGTAGTAAGAAGTATAAAGAATTGCATAGTCAATCGTTGCGCCCATCAAAATTGCTTGGACGATAATTAGGGCGATAAAATAGACACTCGAGCCAGTGAAGCTTAAAATACTCATCGTAATCCAGACGGCGGTTTGGATGATTAGAACAAGAATCGACGGGATGAGGAGTGAACGGAAAGTAATTGCGACGACGATAAAAATCGAGACCATCGTTAAAATCGTAATAAAGTCCATTTCGCCGCCGAAAGATTTACTCATTTCTAGAGCCATCGGCGAATTCCCAATCACATAGACTGTTGCTTTTTTATTAGAAATTGCAGATTTTAAATCTTCGATGAAATTAAAGGTTTTTTCACCCTCGGCGGAAAGAGTAGTGTTAATAATTGCGCGAGAATGGTTTGCCCCGACTAACATTTTTTTCGCGTCGTCGATTGTCTTTTTAGCGTCATTTATCATCTCGCGTTTATCATCATCAATTTTATTATTGAAGCGAGTGTCATTTAAAATTGTGCCATGAAGGAAGTTTACAAATTCCTCAAGCGTTAAGGTCCAAGAATCATTATAGCTATAGAGTGAACCGTGATACATAAAGAGAAGATCGAGAAGATTTCCGTCAAGATTTTTCGAAAGCGGACTCAATTTATTATAAACGCTTTTCGAAGTATAACTAGTTCCGGCGAGCGAGCTATTCATTAAATCCGTCACGTCAGCGAGTTTATTCTTCTTTTCGTCGGAAATGTTTTTTGCATATTTCGGGTTCGGGAGGACGTCACTATTTATAAAATCGACAAGAGCTTTTGGTGAGAGGCTTGGATTTTTATTTACATTTTCAAAATAGTTGAGCGAATAGACGAGGCGAAGTTGGGATGCGTTAAGTCCAAAGGTTCTCGATAATTCGTCGGCTGAGAATTTTGTATTTTTATTCACGGCGCTCATCACAGTTTTAGCGAGTTTAAGATTTTCTTTTGTCGTATCATCGAGGCTTCCTTTTAGCATTTCATCATTTTGGTGCGCGAGGAGAAAGTCAACAAATTCAACCGGCGAGTTTTTAGTTTTCTCTGCATTTTCCGCAATTTCATTTTTAATTTTATTCTCAGCTTCAGTCATTTTTTGTTCGACAACCGCGTTGATTTCGGTATCTTTCGAGGCGAGGAACATTGTTTTTTCGATGTCGGTCATCGGACGTCCGAGCGCAGCTTCGGCTCCGGCGACATAAGCGGCTTGGATTTGGGCTTTTGCATAAGCTTTCGTTTGTTCTTTACTGCTTTCGATTTCTTGAATCGTACGACCGTTTTCATCGCGATAGTTTAGATAAGCTTCATATTCAAAAACTTTCGCAACTTTTTCTTTTTCAATACCGAGGATTTTCGAAAGTCCGCTCGCATCCATCTTTGAATTTATCGTTGATTTATTTAAGAACGGTTCAAGCTTTTTTAATTTTGCTTTCGCATCGCTACTTACTTCGCCCGCATATTCTGAATTCTTCAAAACTTTCTCATTTATAAAATTCGAGAATTCAGTTAAGCTCATTTTTGAGTTTGAAACGGCGCGACCGAGGTTTGAATTTGAAACATTATTTCCATAAAGTACAAAGATTTTTCGGAGGCTCGCCTCGTCCATTTCGAAAATTCCAGCTAGGTTAGATAGCGATTTTTCCGAATTCATTTTCGATTTTACGACGAAATTCGAGAGCCGTTCAATCTGGGTTCGAGTCGAAGCGGAAACATCGCCCGAAAAATGTTCATCATTTAAAACTTCATTTTGGATAAACAAAACTAATTCTTCGAGCGTCATTTTATTGTCTTCATTCGGATTATAATAATGGAAGTAAAGTGTCTTTATTAAATAATCCTCGACGTCCATTTTCGAGCCAAGTTTATTTGCTTTTTCTTTTAATTCATCAAATTTTTCCGGCTCGCCGATTGTGTTCCCATAGCATAAAACTTCTTTTACATTCTCTTTATCTTCATAATCGTGGCAAAGCTCAGCGATACGTGATTCATCGTTATTATTATAAATTAGGGCGATTTGATTCGTTTCTTCGAAAACATCTTTAATTTGGTCGTTTGCAGAAGAAGTATAATCGATACTGACGTTCCCTTTTAAGATAAACGAGCCACCAAGAATAATTGCAAAAACTGGAATCGCAATATGGCGCGCAATATAAGCGAATTTTCCGAGCCAAGCCATATTAAAATGCGGGGCTTTTTTCTTCGAATTTATAATCCATTTATCAAGGAAGAGGAGAAAGGCCGGGAGAGTTGTAAAAATCGAAACAAGAGAAAGAAGGACGCCTTTCGAAAGGACGAGCCCCATATCGCGGCCGATTGTGAAACTCATGAAAATTAGGACGGCGAGGCCAACGATGGTCGTGACGGAGCTGGCGGAAATCGAAGAGAAAGAATAGGAGAGCGCAGTTTTCATTGCTTTTCTCTTGTCGGATTCTTTTAAGCGCTCTTGGCGATAGCGGTTTGCGAGCATGATTGAATAGTCCATCGAAAGCGCCATTTGGAGAATTGCGGCGATGGCATCAGTAATATGAGAAACGTTCGGGAAGATAATATTCGTTCCTTTATTTATTACGACAGCAATTAAAATTGAAGTGAGATAGAGGAGCGGCTCGATGAACGACTCACTCATAATCGTAATGATAAGAAGGGCAGAAAGAACTGCGACAACAATCACAATAATATTTAAAACGGTGCCGTTATCGGCGGAGATGTCGCCTTTCTCATAGAAGATATATTTCGTATCGCCTTCGTCTGTTTTAGCATTAGCGAAATGATCGTGAATTTCGTGGTAAATTTTTGCAGCAGTCTCGCCGTCAGCTTTTCCGTTCGCCGTGATCGAGAAAAGTGTGTAGTTTTTTCCATCTTTTTCGCGGTTATATTCTTCAGTTTCGTCCCAATCAACCGATTTTACACCATCAACATTTTCGATATAAGATTTTATTTCCGGCTTTTCACTTTCTTCAAGATTCTCAAACATCATCATATAACCGGACGTTTCTACTTCTTTAAATTCGTCTTCCATAACATTAAGACCTTGGCGAGTTTCAGAGTTCTCCGGCATATATTGCATGATGTCGTGGTTAATTTTTACTTTAGTGGCAAGAAAAGCGGAAACACTAACAATAGCCACCATAACAGCAAGAACGACATAGACGTGATCAACAATAAAATCAGTGAGTTTTTTCATTTTCTAACCTATTTATGACCTTTTTTAGTATTATTTTTGAAAAACCTAATATTATTATAAAAGTTTTTTTCATTTTTTCTAGTACATTCTTTAGACATTTGTCTAATTTTAGACATTTGTGCGGTATTTTGTGCTATAATAGGGGTAGATTTAAGGGAAAAATGATGAAAAAAATAAAATATAGCTCAAAAAAGCGTACACATGAGCGAATCAAAAAGGCTTTCGCGGAACTTTTAGCTCAAAAAGAGGATTTAAAGAAGATTACGGTCGCAGAATTGGCCGCTAAAGCGGAAGTGACGCGAGGGACATTTTACGCCCATTTTAATAATATTTTCGAGGTGGCAAGCGAAATCGAGAGTGATTTTATCGAAACGCTCGACTTGGCAGTTGGGGAGATGACGGACGTGGATGATTTCCCGTTCTATTTCCATAAAATTTTCGAGTTCTTAGCGGAAAATGAAGAGCTTTATCGCCAACTTTTAATGAGTGATGCCCCGCTAGTTTTTATTAACCGCTTAAATACTCGGATTGAAAAGACGATTCGCGAGATTATGAAAGAGCGCGAGAAGGATCGCCCGATGCTTGACCTTGATATCGCATTTTTTACCGATGGCGCGACATATATGATTATGAAATATTTTAGAGGTGAAATTCAGCTTAGTCTCGATGAAATTGAGTGGTATCTAAAACAACGTATTTTTGAAATGTTCTTAAAGTAAACTCAGATTTTAAGACAGAAAAACCGCCGTCTATAAAAGACGACGGTCCACGATTTAAAGAGTATGGTGATTTAAGTCTTTTTATTCATGGCCTCCGAAATGCGAGCTTCATTCCATCTCCTAATCTCAAGGATTTCCCTCTTTGAAAAAGCATTATCTACCTCTTTTATCACCCAAGACGACATCGGGCGCTGGGCTGATTCGTAGGAGACAATCTTATTTGCATAAGTATTAAGAGTGGCATCATCGTTTTTTAACTTTGCGAGGGTTTTCGCGACAGTACAATAGATGTACGATTGGTTATCGTAGAACAAACTTTCCCCGTAGCAGGCGCAAAGAAAACGACCTTTCTCCGAACAAATACTCAAGAAAAGCTGAGAATCGGGCAAAGAACCGATACTATTTTCCCGAAATTCAGTCATGTTTTTTGACTCGTTTAAGAGGATTTTTTTCGACTTCGAAAGTTTTTCTGCCGCCTCTAAAACGCGCTCGGCCTCTTTCATGCTTGAAAGATGCTTTCTAAACCGTTTCAGAGGTCCATCCTCGAAGTCAAAAGCTAAAATCGACTGTGACGGCTTCCCTTTTTCTTGGTACCTTAAGAGAAACGAACCCATTTTCGAGTGGAATCGAATCGTTTTAAACGCGTTTGATACCATTGCGGCAACAACATCGATTTCCAGCTTATTTAAGACTGGGTTTTTCTCATAAAAAATCGTGTAGTTCATATCCATCCCTCCCTTATAGATACGTGCGAACTAAAAAATAATGTGCTAAAGAACTTATTTATTTTAACATAAAATGGGGAAGATGGTAAATTAGACTATACCCTTTATTAAAGCTTTACGAAAAATTGGCTCACTCCCTAAACTTAACGTAAAGCATCAAAAAACCGCCTCTGGCGATTTTCCATTTTTGGTCGGGGCGACAGGACTCGAACCTGCGACCTCGACTTCCCAAAAGTCGCGCGCTACCAACTGTGCTACGCCCCGTTGACCTTCTTTATATTACCACAAACATGAATATTTTTCAAGTGCTCACTTCCCTAT
This sequence comes from Candidatus Saccharimonadota bacterium, assembly GCA_017432305.1. GTDB lineage: Bacteria > Patescibacteriota > Saccharimonadia > Saccharimonadales > Saccharimonadaceae > Nanosyncoccus. The sequence goes on along the minus strand of JAFRJK010000006.1, from coordinate 68,924 downwards.
TTCACCCCTGTTATACCTCTATTATATCTTGACTTTTTATCGTGTTTATGCTATAATAAAGGTATAAATTGGTGTTATGCACGCACCTTAAAAATTACACACGTTTTTTAAAAATAAAGGAGGGCTTTAGTATGAAATTAAAAAATGTAGTGGTTAATGCACAACCGAGTACCACTCTGTACAGAGAAGAAATCGAGGCGCTTCTCGAAGTGCTCGATAAGGTGTTCTATCGAATTGGAACGCCCAAGCATGGGACTTTTCTCCTCTGGGGAGTGGCTGACGGTAGCTATGATGTCCATAAATTCATATCTTTCGATTTTGAGAAGGGACATAAGAAACATTTCCTCGGCCAGGATGAAGACAGCCGCACTATGGCGGAGTGGATTCTTTCTCAGGACGCTATGAGAGAGGAAGTGGAGTATAGTGCAGTGACGAACATGTATAGTTCGCCATATTATCTGTCTATAAACTCCACTTTTGGACGTTTTACGTGCGCGTTTTTTGCGGACAATGGGTCATTCGCAGAGCAGATCCTCGTTTATATCGCTGTTGCGAAAGCATTGGCGATTATGGGCGGTTCGGAAGACCATACACTCCAGGAAGGATTTGAAAAAATCCTAACGGACGAATGGGAAGATAACCGGGGGATAATCACGGTGAGTGATTACGTCGAGGAATTACTCGACGAAAGCAGCTCCGAAAAGTTAGCTCTGTGGAAGGATAAGTTCGGAGAGGACGGCGAAGATCGTTGTCTCTTCTTCGAGGACTTCTATCAGGAGCCGGAAGAGCCGGGATTCGATGACTACATTTACGAAGATGAAGAAGGGCCAGGCGGAGATCCGGACTATGACTTCGAAGAGGATGATAGATTCTAGCCCCGTAGGACTCGCGAAAATGTATAACACTAAAAAGGGCCGCATGAATTTGCGGTCTTTTTTGTGGTTCGATTCTACACTGGTAGCCAATTTTCTTCGAAAATTGTCTTCCACCGGGCGGCGCTTCGCAAAAGAAAAAGCGAGACTTTTTCTTTTGTCTCGGCTTCTACGGTGGTGCGGGTATGGAGAGAAAATCTCTCGGGCTACCCTTCCAAAGAAACAAAAATTGAGAGCAAGCTCTCATTTTCGTTTCTTTGGTGCGGGTATGGAGAGTCGGACTCCAATCTCATCCTTGGGAAGGATACATAATAGCCGTTATACGATACCCGCGACCTCTTTATTATACCACACTAATTCGAATTTTCGAGATTTCCACTCTCGCTGGTTTCGGCGAGCTTAATTTTCTCGTCGATTTTTCCCTCATCACGAATCTTTTTCAATCGGTTTGAAAGCTCATTAAACGGAATTTGAAGTGAAACGTAGTTAACGGTCGATTCGGTTTTCTCGAGGAGAGTGACGAAATAAATCCCGTCCCCAGAAGTCGAGACAAAGCGTTCGGAAGTTTTCCCGTTCTCTAAAGTTAGCGCAACGCTCGAACGCCCGCCATCGATGTTCATTTTATCGACAAGACCGCCGGTTTCCTCATAGAGAACCTTATCGCCCATAGTTTGAGAAATGTCATAAAGCGACATCCCATTAAAGATGTGTTTTTGGACTTCATTCGAGACGAGTTTTGCGAGCTCATCGATTTCTTCGGAGACCTTTTGAGAGATAAGCGAGAGGTAGATAATTCGGCGATATTCGTCTAGTGATAAGCCGAAGTTATCTTGGAGAACGCGAGAGAAAGTTTCGTTGCTTCGTTCAACACCACCAGCTTTTCGATGTGACTCGACCGCCGCCGTCACCTCTTCGTCCGTTACAGTAATTTCGAGTTCACGAGCGAGTTTAAGTGCGTAGGTATAGTTTTCGGCACTCGTCAAAGCCTCGCGTTTATAGTATTTTTGCATTTCCTCGGCGTCTTGGTCTTTTTGAATCATCCCCTGTTTTTCGATTGGGGTGATGGTTGATTTATAGATGAGGAGATAATCGGAATAGCGAACTTTTTCGCCGTCGATTGTTGCGACCGAGAACGGAACAATTTGGGTAAGGCGATAAAAGAGATCATCGGTCGATTGGACTTTATAGAGCATAACATAACAAAAAACGCTCGCGGCGATAATCGCAAAAATCGAAATTGTAATCGTTAAGGTTACGACTTTATGCTTCGCGTATTGGAGCGGGTATTTAAATTTTCGGCCACGCGCTAGGACTTCTTCGCGACGTTCCTCAACTTTTTCACGCTCGGTCAACTTCTCATCAGTATCTTCTTTCTTGAAAATTCCCATTATTTCCCTTTCATTATATCTTGGAGCTTATCGTAAATTTTACTCGGTTTCCCAACTTGCGAAATTACGAGGTCGCCAACGCCGGTTTGGATTAAAATCGTCCCATAGCCGAAGATTCCGGCAATTAGGCCTGGAACACCGTAAGAGATGCTTTGGACCTTATCAAGGCCGAGGTCGACGACGGTTTTCTTAAAAAAGCCTTTTTGAGAGATTTGGCGAATACGCTCGTTTGTAACGATATAAATCGAGAAATACCAAAGGAGATAAGCGTAGAAGAAGCCAAGCACCCCGACCGCGACCGCGCCTAGAAAAATCCAGAAAGTATGTGCGTTCCCCGGCCAAAGAATCATCGGAACGAGACCGAGAAGAATCATAATTATAAGGAAAATCACGCCTTTTTTCGCGGTAAAAACGTGACGACGAAAAACAAATTTCACCTCCTCCCCTTCGCGCTGTCCGTCAAAAACGAGATTTGCCATAAGTATATTATAACATAAAAGAACCCCACGAGGGGGTTCTTTTTATTAGTTTCTATCAGATTAAAGAGCAGAAACCGTGTAGGTAATCATATCACTGTAAGTACCTGCAGCTTGGTTTGCAGCAGTACCGAAGTTGTAAGTGATATTGAAAGTCTTATCTGCGCCACTGATTGCACCGCTGAAGATTTCGATTGGAGTACCCGTAGATGCGACCATAGCAGCGTTAGTAACACTAGTATCAGCAACAGAAATGTTCCAGCTCGAAGTACCTTGAGCGACTGCACCAGCAGCGGTTGCGATTGTGTCTGTACCGTTAGTATGGGTAAGGTTAGTATCAGTATCTTTATCAGCAACAGTTAACGTTGCGGAGCCATTGTTCGATGCGATAGAAACAGTTTGCTCACAAGTTGCAGTAGCGTTCGGGAGCATGCTTTGAGAACAAGTAGCTGGGACTACCACGACACCTGCTGCGTTTTGGATTGTAAGTTGAACAGTCGTATCAGCGCTTGCTGGATCCGATGGGGTTACAGCGAAGGTGCCGAGAGGGAGGGCAGCAATGCCGATACCTGCTGCGATACCGAGGGCAGGATGAGTTTTTTACTTATGATTCTCTCCTCACTTGTGTGGGGGATGTCAAGAACTTTTTTGAAAATAATTGTATCTATTTTTTTCCACAAAAAAAAATAGATACAAAAAGACCTCCTTTCGGAAGTCTTTATCCAACAGTTAAATATATAAGGTTTGGTGCACCTGACTAGACTCGAACTAGCACAGCCTTACGGCCACTACCACCTCAAGGTAGCGTGTATACCAATTTCACCACAGGTGCAGGACCTGTCGGATGTTATTATCTTATCTTAAAACAGATAAAAAGTCAAGAGGTGGACGTCTTTCTATGGTTTTAGAATTCCTACGAAGAAGGCTTTAAGAAACACATTTTTTCGGGTTTAAGCTAAAAAATAGAACCCCCTTTCGGAGGCCCTATTTTTTAGCTTAATTAGATTTAGTTCTAATTAGAGAGCAGTAACAGTGTAGGTTAAGATATCGCTGTAGACACCAGCAACTTGGCTAGCAGAAGTACCGAAGTTGTAGGTGATGTTGACGACCTTATCGCCAGTGAAAGTACCAGAGTGGAGCAAGAGAGCAGTATCAGTTGCACCAGGAACAGCAGCGTTCGTAACAGCAGAGCTTACGGTACCACCAGTAGCGGTGATGTTCCATTTCGAAGTACCAGCAGCAACTTCGCCAGCAGCAGATTCGATGTAGTTAGAAACATCTTTAGTAAGATTAGAGTCACCTTCTTTCGAAGCTACTTCGAGTTTTGCAGAACCGGTGTTCGATGCGATAGTAACGGTATGTGCACAAGTTGCAGTTGCGTTTGGAAGCATTTCTGCGTCACATTTGTTTTTCGAAGATGCAATACCAACACCACTACTAATAGTAAGCTCAACTTCAACGTCCTTAGTTGCTGGAGAAGTTGCGTCTGGATCAAGAGCGAAGGTGCCGAGAGGGAGGGCAGCAATGCCGATACCTGCTGCGATACCGAGGGCAGCAACGATTTTTGTAGATTTTTTCATAGTTTTTCCTTTTTGTTATTATTTTATTTTATTTTAGCTTTTGATTTATATGACCTTAAGCTACTTATGATTATAAACTCCGCCGTGGGGGATGTCAATAGAAAAATCAAAAGAAAAAACTTGTGTTTTTCCACAAGATTTTTTCCAGCGTTTTCCCTGTTTTTCGGTGGGGGTTAAGGGGTGCGATTTTTCGCTATCGTCTCGATTCCCCAACGGACAACGTCCGAAAAACGGTCGGTCGCGGTCACGAGTTTATTTTCTAGACTGAAAGTCCGGACATTCTTATTTACAAAGTAATTTAAGTTCGATTGGTAAATCCCGAGCGCCGGCACATCTTCAACGAAATAAGCAAGAAACTTCTCATATTTTTTAGCGCGTAGAGCATAGTTCATCGTACTCCTTGCTGAAAGGACGAGGTCCGAAACAACAGAGTTTCGATAATTGCTTAGATTATGCCCGGTCGAGGAGGCCTCGGAAGAGTGGTAATAAGCAAAAACGTCTGGATCGGCACCAAGCCCAACTTCGTAAACTAGAATATCATAAGCACGGGTCGAAAGGACATTAAGGTTAAAATCTTGCGTCGAATCGTAAACCGTTACATCTGCCGAAATACCGAGCGAACGAATTTGGGCAGCAAGTTTTTCGGCGATTTCCGGAAGGAAGCCGGATTGGATTGTTGCGATAACTAGGCCTTGTTCTTTTAGTTCTTGATTCCCATCGAGAATAGTTTTAATCGTCTTTTTTGCGGTATTAGTATCAAGCTTCGGGAGAGTCGGTAATTCCTCGATTTTAATCTGGTTCTCGGTTAATGGGAAGTCGAGCGGTTGTTCGCCATTTAAAATACTTCGGACTTCGTTCATATTTATTCCCTGTTGGAGCGCTTTTCGAAGATTCTTATCAGCGAGAGATGTCGAGGTATTAAAGAAAGCAAAAACGCCGTAATTAAGCGAACTTTGGAATTCAAGCAGATTATTCGAAGTGACTTTTTTTGCATCACCCGCAGTTAAATCCCCACTTGCGGTAACAGTTCCGGAGTTTAGGGCATTCACGATATCATCTGTCGAGGTAAAGGCGTGAATAACAAAGCTGTCAATCAGCGGGCGGCCTTTATAATAATTCCCGTTTGCAACGAGATAGACCGATTTTTCGCCGAGATTCCCAATTGCTTGGGTTGCATTATAAGCAAACGGCCCGGACGAAACAGTCGGTTTCGAGGAGAAATTATTTTCGAGGATGAGTTCCGGAGAAACATTTTCAAGGATGTGTTTCGGGAGAATCGGGAAGTCGAGCGCCGAAGAGAAGTAGGTACTCGCCGCGGAAAGAGTAAAAACGAGATTCTTCTCCGCATCTTCACTCACATTAACACCAGAAACGTTACTTTCGTAATTACAAGTTAAAAGCGGATTTTTAATTAAATTAACTGTAAAAATCACATCTTCGTTCGTTAAAGGTTCACCGTCCGACCATTTTAAATTATCTTTAAGGCGGACCGTCCAGACCTTACCACTTGCGTCGGTCTTAATACTTTTTGCAAGATCAAGCCCGGAATGGCCAGAATAATCCGGAGAGCTAAGCGAAGAAAAAAGAAGTTTACTTAGAGCTTTTTCGGAATTTGTCGAAGCAAAAAGTGGGTTTAGAGAGTTAATCTCGCCGATAGTCGCTTCAGTATAAGTTCCACCATCTTTATAAGTTTGGGTTGCGTAAGAGTTAGAATACCAATACGCCTGAGTAACACTTAGGATGATAATCGCAATAACGAGAAGTGACCACTCGAGGATTAAAAGACGGACGCGGCGGATGTGTGAAAAGCGATCAATAATATTTTCTTGGGCGTGTTCAACCACACCTTCGCCAGCTTTTTTAGAGAGGTGCGTAATTTTTCTCGCAATTTTTTGCCCACTACTTATTTTGTCTCTCATTTTTACCCCGGAATTATAAGGAGACCTAAGATGGATAGAACGAAGACAAGAACGAAGAAGATAGTCGCCTTAAAGAGCGATTTATCGAGGCCACGACGAGTCGTATAAAGTTCGCCGCTCGCGCCAAAGCCAGCCCCAAGAGAAGCTCCGCGTTGTTGCAAGAGGATTAAGAGAATACTAAAAATCGCAGAAATTAAAGTCGCTGTCTCTAAAATATTTCCCAAATTCATATTTATATTATAGTCGATTTAGGGCTAGATGTCTAGTTATTTTGGGCCGGTTTTGTTGGATTTATCGGAATAAGAAAGTTAACAAGACCGTTGATAATTGCAATCGTAATTGCGCCGAAAAATGCACCCCAAAAATCGATATGCACTCCCGGGAGAATCCAAACTGTTAGAGCCATCATCCCAGTGTTAATAAGGAGAGTAAAAAGCCCCATACTGACGATAATTAGAGGAAGACTAAGGAGAGTGGTTAAAGGTCGAACGATACTATTCACGAGCGAAAAAACTAACCCGGCGACAACATAGAGCCAAATTCCACCAGTTACACCAGCGTCAACCGTTCCGAAAAGATTAATCGTAGCCCACATCCCGACTGCCGAGACAACCCAACGGAATAGAAAGATAAGAATTTGACTTTTTATCATAAGAATTATTTTAGCATATTTTTACGTTTTAGCAAGCGATGATAGGTAATTGCGAAGCGGTGTGCTTCCTCATCAACACGAGCGATTAATCTCGAAATATGGTCTTCCGGACTTAAGGAATAATTCTTAAAGGTTAAACCGTTATTCTCTTCCGGAACGATTAAATTAACGCAGGCATTTTTCGAGTGGTCGCCAGATTTATCGCGCCCAATAACCGGGATGCGTTTTAATCTTAAAAGCTCATGGACGGCGGAAATTTGTGCGGTCGAGCCGTCAAGAATAATTAAATCGGGGTAGTCCCATTCCTCGTGTTTTAATCTTCGTTCAATCACTTCTCTCATCGAAGACGGATCGTCATTTTTTTGGGACTTTAATTTGAACTTTCGGTATTCCGCTCGGTCCGAAACGCCATTTATAAAAACTACCATGCTTGCAACGACATCCGTGCCAGATTGGTGTGAAATGTCGTAGCCTTCGATTCTACGAGGCGGTTTTTTAAGTCGAAGAAGTTTTTGGAGTTGACTCAAAGCCTTATCAGAGGAAATATCAAGAAATTCCTTATCGGAAAAGACGATTTTCTTTCTTAGATTTTGGAGTCCAAAGAGTTGGTTTCGAAGAACTGCCGCTTTCTCAAATTCGCCAACTTTCGCCGCTTCTTTCATCGACTTTTCAAGCTCAACTAGGAGAGTTTTTCTCTCACCATTTAGATAACGGATTAATTTTCGGAGGTCCTTTTTATATTCTTTCGGGGTGGTTTTCCCAACTTCAATTCCCGGAGTTAGGCCGAGGTCGGTTTCTAAAGTTTTCTTTCCGTTATAAGGTTTAATATAATATGGGAAAACTCGGCGAAGAGTGCGAAGCGCCTCGAGAATTGTGCGTTTTGCATAGAACGGGCCGATGTATTCAGCATGGTCGTCTTCAGGAGTGCGAGTTGTTGTGACGTATGGAATATCGGAGCGCATATCAATTCGGACATAAGATACGGTTTTATCGTCGCGCAGAAGAATATTCCACTTCGGTTTATAACGCTTTATCATTTCTGACTCTAAAAAGAGCGCGTCCATTTCGGTATCAACTACCGTCCAATCGGTCATTGCAATTTCGGAGACGAGTGCTCTTGTCTTCGGATCTTTTTCGGAGTTTTGGAAATATTGACGAACGCGATTTTTTAAAACTGCTGCTTTCCCAACATAAATAATTTCCCCGTCTTTATTCTTATGAAAATAAACACCCGGTAGGCTCGGTAAGGTCTTTAATTTTTCTTTTAACTCATCACTCATTTATTCTATTATACAATATTCCATAAAAAATCTCGCCACGTTTAAAGTAGCGAGATTTTATTAAGCCCTAGATATTATAGTTATTTTGGACAGTGTAATTAGTTTTTGAGTGATAGTTTGCGTCACAATAGTAGTTAAAGTATTGTGGGTATTCTTTCTTAATATACTTACATTGCGCAGTTTCTTGCCATTCATTAAAGGTTTTTGTGATATTCGTTAGAAGTTCGGTCGCATCTTTTGCATCGGACGGAGCTTCGATTTTATTTTTTAGTTTATCGAATTTTGCCGAGAATTTTGCGTTAGCGAATTCATTATCAGCCTCGATATAAACTCCGGTTAGGTCGTGACTAAAGAGCCCATTTTTAATCGTAATGACGATTTCCGGGATATCTTTTATAGCCTTATCAACAGTTTCAGCGCTGATTTTGGCTGGTTTTTCTGCGACAGTTTCATTAAGGCTGCCAAGACAATCTTTTAGCTTCGAGTCGTCATAGTGATTGACTATTTCGTTATAGAAGTTAGCAAATTTCGCCGAGTCGAGCTTCACGGTATATGGAGTCCCCTCGCTAGAGAAAGTTTTTCCGCCTTTATAGTCGCTAATCGAGACGAACGCATTATTTTTATAATAGTCGCCATATTTCGAGCTTTCGTTTACCGATTTTCTCGTTTCATCAATGAGACATTGGTATGTGGATTTAATTTTTTCTTTCTCTTCGTTTGAAATGGTATCGACAGCATTGACGAGATCGGAAATATCAATCTTCCACCAAGTTCCGTCAATTTCGCTGACGGTTTTTTCAATTAGGTCTTGATAGAGTTCGGCCGAAATGACGCTATCGCCGAAAAAGTCGACACCGTCATATTTAGCTAATACCTCTTTTAGGCCGTTGATTGAAATGTACACTGTGTAATCTTTAATAAGAACAGTCCCGAGCGAAATATTATAAGTTTTTCCATCGTAGACAACGGAAAGAGATGCGCTCGCTTCACCGTTGTCGAGGCTGTTTGCGGATTTTAATTCAATTTTTACGCTCTCGAGCGGATTTCTTTGCGCGACAAGACAATTCGTCGCTTGGGCAGTTTTCAAACAGTTATCGGTCAAATTCGAGTTGCCGAGATTAGAATATAAACCTCCGCCATCTTTTATACTAAGTTCAAAAGTCCCGCTAATCGATTTTTCTTTTTGGTTAAAGAGGCCCGAAATGGCCGAAAGTGCAATATTCTCAGGAGTGTTACTAACCGCATAGGCAACGCCGACACTACCACCGATAACGACGACTCCGGCTGCAATCCCAATGATTAGCCCTTTTTTAGGTTTCGAAGTTTTTTCCGGTTTATTAGACGGAGTTTCAGCTTCGTTCGCAGCTGCGTTCACCTCGCTTGCAGCTTTTGCTATTTCTGGAGAGATAGTTCCAGCTTTATCCATATTATCCTTCCTTTTCTTCTTTAAATGGATTAAACAATCCGAGGCTCGAATTTCCTTCAGCGATGCGCATTAGTTCATTATATTTCGAAATACGTTCGCTTCGAGAGAGGGAGCCAGTCTTAATTTGGCCAGTTCCGAGACCAACCGCAAGATGGGAAATCGTATTATCTTCCGACTCGCCAGAGCGGTGAGACATCACAGTTTTAAATCCAGCTTTTTTCGCCATTAAGACAGCGTCGATTGTTTCGGAGAGAGTTCCGATTTGGTTTGGCTTAATTAGGATTGAGTTTCCGGCTTTTTCGTTAATTCCCTTTTCGAGGAGTTTTGTGTTCGTGACAAAGAGATCGTCGCCAACAAGTTGGACTTTATCGCCAAGACGTTCGGTTAAGACTTTCCAACCGTCCCAATCACTCTCAGAAAGACCATCTTCGATTGAAACAACTGGGTAATTCTCGAGAATCCATTCATACCAATTGATTAAATCTTCACTCGATTTCCAATCGCCGTTAGTCTTAAGAGCGTAGTGCCCATCTTCATAGAATTCCGAACTTGCAACATCCATCGCCATCGAAATATCTTCGCCTGGGCGGTAACCAGCATCAAGGATGGCTTGACGGATACATTCAAGCGGTTCATTATTTCCGTCGCGAACTTTCGGAGCGTAACCACCTTCATCGCCAACTGTAGTCGGGTAGTCTTTATCTTTTAGAACTTTCTTTAGCGAGTGAAAGACTTCTGCACCCATTCGAATTGCATCGTTAATATTATCGGCGCCGTTTGGAATAATCATGTATTCTTGAAAATCGGTCGACCAATCAGCATGCGCACCACCATTCATCACGTTCATCATCGGCATCGGAATCGACATTTCGTTTTCCGTTCCGGCAAGTTTCGCGATATATTCGTAGAAATGAAGATTATAGGCCTTTGCGAGTGCCTTTGCGTTTGCAAGGGAAACAGCGAGAATTGCGTTCGCACCGAGGTTCGATTTATTATTCGTACCATCAAGGTCGAGCATCATCTCATCGACTGCGCGCTGGTCGGCGGTGTTCCCAACAAGCACATCCCTAATTTTACTATTTACATTCCAGACGGCTTTTAAAACACCTTTGCCGCCATAATAAGACGGGTCGCCATCTCGAAGTTCAAGTGCCTCGCCCACACCAGTCGATGCACCACTCGGAACGATTGCCCGCCCAACGTGTCCGCTCGACAAAAATACGTCGGCTTCCACGGTCGGATTCCCTCGACTATCCAAAACCTGTCGAGCACGAATCCCGTTAATCGTTAACTCATTATTCATATCCCTTATATTATATCACAAAAAGCTTAAGCTTTAAGAAATTAATCTAAGGAAATCTTCTTCAGTTATGGTCGGAATGCCAAGTTTTTCGGCTTTATCAGTTTTCCCTTTTCCAGGTTTCTCGCCAGCGATTAGAGCTGTTGTATTTTTAGTGACACTACTCGTGATTGTTGCGCCTTTTTCACGTAATTTATCTTCCGCTTCCTCGCGCCCCATACTTTCGAGCGTTCCAGTAATGATATAGGATTTTTCAGAGAGTGGGAGTTTCGATGGATCGTTAAAAGTTGGATTCATCCCGAGAGCCTTTAGTTCTTCGAGTTGTTTTAGATTATCTTCATCCGAGAAATAAGCAAGAATACTTTCCGCAACAACTTTTCCAATGTCATTTATAGCGAGGAGTTCGTCTTCCGTCGCATCTTTTAGTTTTTCGATACTACCAAATTCATTTGCGAGCGAAACTGCAGTCTGGGCACCAACATGACGAATTCCGAGAGCGGTAATGAACTTTGAAAGTGGAGCGGATTTCGAAGCATTTATCGCTTCAACAAGATTATTCGCAGAAAGATCAGCGAAACGTTCTAGCTTTCTTACCTCATTTTTATCAAGTTTATAGAGATCTGAAATCGATTTAACAAGTCCGGAATCAACGAGTGCAACAACATTTTTCTCGCCTAGCCCTTCAATATTTAAAGCAGGTTTACTAGCATAATATTCAATCGAACGCTTTAAAATTAAGTCGGAGGTTAAACCTTTAACGCGATAGACCGCCTCGCCATCCGGACGAATAAATTCGAGATCAGGGTATTGTTCTTTTAAAGCTTCTTCATAATTAAAAGGTTTTGAATCGTCTTCGCGAAGAGTCGTTAGGACCTCTTTAACTTGAGGAATAATATCGCCAGCTTTATAGATAATTACAGTATCGCCGATTCGGATATCAAGACGTGCGATTTCGTCGGCGTTATGAAGCGTTGCATGCCGAACGGTCGAACCTGCAACTTCGACTGGATCGAAAATTGCGACCGGCGTAGCAGCGCCAGTACGGCCGATTTGAATGACAATATCTTTCACTTTTGTGGTCGATTCTTCAGCTGGATATTTAAAGGCAACCGCAGCACGCGGGGTTTTCCCAATAATTCCAAGTTCGTCATAAATCTTACGGTCGTTAATTTTTATTACCATGCCATCAGTTCCAAATGGAAGATCACCCCGAGTTTCACCGAGGCGTTCAATTTCAGAAAAGACGTCCTCGATATTTTTAAAGACTTTATCTTGTTTTGAGGTTTGAAAACCAAATTCACGCAATTTTTCGTAAGATTTTTTATGAGTTTCTTCAACTGGAGTAATAAGGTCGTAAGCCATAAAACGGAGTGGGCGCGAAGCGGCAATCTTCGGGTCAAGTTGGCGAATAGTACCAGCGGCGAGATTTCGAGGGTTTGCAAAAGGTTTCTCGCCATTTTTTTCCTGCTTTTCGTTTAATTTCTTAAAATCTTCTTTAAAAATCACAACTTCGCCACGCGCTTCGACAACTTCCGGAATATTTTCCCCTCTGAGTTTAAGCGGAATATTTTCGATTGTGCGGACATTCATCGTCACATCTTCGCCGACCAATCCATCGCCACGCGTCACGGCTTTTTCAAGAATTCCATTTCTATAATGAAGCGACATTGCGAGACCGTCCATTTTTATATCGGTGAAAAATTCAAATTTTATATCCCCCGGGACGAGTTTATAATTTCTTGCTACCCATTCGCGAACTTCTTCGGGTGAAAAAACATCAGAAAGGGAAATCATTCGGCGCTCGTGTATAACTTTTTCGAATTTATCAAGCGGACGCCCCGCAACACGTTGCGTCGGAGAATCTGGGGTGATTAATTCTGGGAATTCTTCTTCTAGCTTCGAGAGTTCGTGTTTTAAAGAATCCGCAGCAGCCTCACTCATGGTAGATTCGTCGAGAACATGGTAATGATAGCGATAATCGTTTATCAGTTCGCGAAGTTTTAAAATTCTTTTTTCAGCGTCTTCTTTTTTCATTTTTAGTCCATATCGAGTAATTTACGATAGAAGAGATAGGAATAAGTTGCAAGATAGATGAGGCTGAATTCAGTCATAAGAAGGAGGAAGAATGGAACAATCGGAACACCAAGAAGCCAATCGACATTTTCTTTCAAGGCTGTATCGATTAAGATAATTGGCATCATCACAACAATCCAACAAATTGCGAGGACAAAGACGACATAAAGTAGACGAATAATTAAGCGGATACGACGACCGGCAATAAGATCGGTTGCGGTATTGATCGCGGTCATTGGATAAAGTCCTGGAGCGGTCACGGCGATTAGGGCCATATAGCTCGAAGAAAGCAAATAAGCACTTAAGAGAATTAAAAGCGCCGCAAAAATGAAAAATACTAACGCATAAAATGGAGTGGAAAGAAAATCAGTCGCAAGCGCCGCAGAATAAGCAACAATCACAATAAAGATTGGGATTAATTCGAGAAAAATTACCGCTACTACGCAGAAAGTCGAGATAAATGGAGTTAAAGCGTTATAAAGTCCGTCTCTAAGTTTTACTTTATGACCGGCAAGAATATGGCGAATAAGATAAATCGTCACAAGCCAAGTAATAATTAGAAGTAGCGTCATAAAAACTTGTTGGACTTCGGTCATCCCACGAGTAAGACCGCCGGTTGTGATAGTCCCAATAAGGAGAAGCCCAGCCTTACCGATTCCGCCAAGTTGGCCGTTTGCGAGTCTTTCGTTTGTATCTTCGAGAGCATCTTGGAAAGTATTATAAGATTCTTCGCTCATTAAGCCGACAAGAATAATGTTTAGAAAAACAATAACCAAAATTAACGGAACGAAAAGTTTCCAATTTTTAAAAATAATTTTAAAAGTTTCGAAAGCGTGCGCCATCAAGCCCGGAGTATCAGTTTCTCGGATATAATCCTCGCGATAAGAGCGTTTAAAACTTTTATGGAGTTTTACTTTTGTTTCTTTTCGGAAGGCGCGACGATCTTTCATCTTCGCACGACTGAGTTTAAGATTTGCAAAAAACCCGAGTTTTTCTGGTTCTTTTGTTGATTTTTTAGAAGGATGTTTTGGCATTTTCAAGCCTTTCGATTCTGTCTTCAATTGGCGGATGGGTGCTAAAGAGCTTCGAAATTACACCTTTTTTCATCGGATTATTAATATACATTTGAGCGGCAGCAGAATTTTGACGTTTCATAGGCTGGCCTTGTTCGTCGAGCTTCTTAAGTGCGGAAATCATACCTTCCGGGAAACGAGTAAGTTTTACGGCGGAGATATCAGCAAGATATTCACGCTCACGCGAGATTGCCATTTGGGCGAGAGCCGCTACGAGCGGAGCTAAGATGCTTGTCACTAAGATAATAATGAAACCGACCGGGGAACGATCCTCATCACTACTACTGCGGCGATTTCCATAATAAAGCATCCTAAAACCAAGATCGGAGATAAAACCGATCAAACAGACTAAGCCGAAAACAATCATCGAAACACGAATGTCATAGTTTTTAACGTGGGACATTTCGTGCGCCATTACGGCAGTAAGCTCATTATCATCCATAATATCAATTAGCCCAGTAGTCGCGGCAACAACTGCATGTTCTGGATCACGCCCGGTCGCAAAAGCGTTCGGCGCTGGATCGTCGATAATATACACTTTCGGCATCGGGAGGCCGGCGGTAATCGCAAGATTTTCAACCACGCGATAGAGTCGAGGGTTATCTCTTTTTTCAATTTCTTTCGCGCCAGTCATCGCAACCGCAAGTTTTGTCGCGAGGAAATATTGAATTAAAGCATAGATGCTTGCAACGACTAGAACATAAATCGTTATGGCCCAGTCGTTAAAAGCATACGCAAAAGCGCAGCCAATAGCAGCAATTATTACCACGAATAAGCTCATGATAATAATTGTATTGCGTTTATTGGCTGCGATCTGCTTGTACATTTATTTCTCTTCTTTTTTGTCGTCAGAGAAGCTAACTTTTGGAGCTTCGTTAATTTTCTTTGCTTCTTCTTCATCAACTTCGTAATATTCACGAGCTTTGAAGTGGAGGAGCATCGAGTTGATAAGAGTGGTCGGGAAGAGTTTAACTTTCGTATTAAAATCTTTCACACCAGCGTTATAGAAACGACGTGCAGCTTGGATTTTATCTTCCGTATCAGTTAATTCTTCAGTAAGTTGGCGGAAGTTCGCATCAGCTTTAAGTTCCGGATAAGATTCGGAAATAGCCATGATGCGAGAAAGCGCACCCATGAAGCTTTTATCAGCCTCAGCAGTTTCTTGGACCGAGCGAGCACCCATCATTTTTGCACGAGCATCAGAAACTTGTTTAATCGCTTCGGTTTCGTGTTTTGCGTAACCCTTAACAGTTTCAACGAGGTTAGGAATGAGATCAGAACGGCGTTTTAATTGGACCGTGATATCAGACCAAGCTTCCTCAACGCGTTCGTTAAGTTTTACTAATCCATTATAAGAGCCCCAAACTACAAGTAGAAGAACTACTACAATAGCAAGGACGATGATTAACCAAATTGGCATTTTTACTCCTTTTATTTATATCTCTATTTTAGCACAGAATGATATTTTTAACTAGCCTATTCTGCTTTTGGCTATAAATTTTCCTCCTAAAACCACTAAGTCCCTGCTGAGGGGGGTCAGCAGGGACTTAGTGGTGCGAATGAAGAGACTCTAACTCTCGACCTCTTCCTTGGCAAGGAAGCGCTCTAAACAACTGAGCTACATTCGCATATACCTGTATTATAGCAGGTTTTTATGGTTTTTACAACTACATAAAGGACGTGGTGCCCGAAATGGGACTTGAACCCATATGGATTTCTCCATTCGATTTTAAGTCGAACGCGTATACCAATTCCGCCATTCGGGCTCGTTATTATTTTGTTTGGAGGCGCCGACCGGAATTGAACCGGTGTACAAGGTTTTGCAGACCTCTGCGTAACCACTCCGCCACAGCGCCAAGTGAGTAGATAGAAGTAAATTATTTTTATCGACGAACGCTGGCGATGAAGGCTTTGCCTACAGCGCCAAATAATACTAGCGCAGGTGCGCTATGAATATATCTTATCATAAAATAAAAAAATGCGCCACTCTCTGACGCATTTTAAAATCTTTTTAATTTCTAGGTGAAATAAAACCTTTTAATAACTTCACACTCCACCGATTTCTCTTCTCGATTTGGCGCTCTCTCAACCTGCGACCAAATCTTACTTTAATTTTAGCATTAGCAGAGAAGAAGTCAATATTGTTTTTATGCTTTTCTATGTTCTAGCTTTAGCAGTTTTCCACATTTTCCCCGTTTGACTTTTCTCTGTTTTATTTTATTCAATATTCCCTTTTCGTTCGGTTTTTCTGAAATTTGTTCGGTTTTATAGCGGTAATTCAGAAATTTTAAGGCCTTTTAAATTCCCCCGTTTTTAATAAAAAATTGTGTTATACTAAAAACATGAGTGGAGGAAAGAAATTTTATTCAAAGGTTCAGAGATGGGCTGATGAATTTAAGTTAGCGATTTATGGAGCAATTCTCGCAACAAAGAAAAAGCGCTTTCTTATTACCTTTTTGATTTCCTTTATAGTTTTCGGAACGCTACTTAATATGTTGGCTGGCGGTTCGGCAAGTTTTAATCTCTTTATTCATGTCGATTTTGTTGGTAAGCTAGAGATTTTAAGAGATGCATTCCTCGGGACTTTCGGAGTGAATCGAATTTTTGTTGATTGGATTTTCATTTTTATCGTCACGATCTTACAATCAGTTTTGATCAGTTTAGTTGTGTTCGTCTTTAAATATCGCAAAGATTCGGCAAATATCCAAAATGTGGGAATTGTTACTGGGCTAATTATCCTCGGTTCGGGCTGTCCGACTTGCGGAACGACGATTTTAGCACCGATCATTATCTCAATTATGGGTTCATCTGGGATGGCGGTAGCGGGAACGATTAGCTGGATTTTAACGGCAGCGTCGATTATTATCGCCCTGCTCGCTCTAAAAAAAGTTGGATTCGAAACTTACGCGATTTTGATGGAAGAAAAATATAAGGAAAAGAAAGGTAAAAAGTAATGGCGGGAAGTACAGAGATTCTAGCAGAAAAAAATACAAAGGGAAATGCAGGAGCGGTCGCAAGGATTGTTGTGCTTGTTTTAATCATTTTAACTTTTATCGTGTTAATTTTTGTGGCGATGCCAAAAAACGCAGATTTGTCCGGAATTTGGGATGAGAGAACGACGATTGGGGATGTAAAGGCAAAAAACCACTTCGTAATGACAACCGATGTAATGTGCCCGTATTGTGATTATTTTTCGCGCGCAATTATGAACGAACAAGCGGAATTTGAGAAATATTTGAAAGAGAACGACGTCGTATTCGAGATTAGAATTACGGACTTTTTGAACGAATATGGGGAAGCAGGAGAGATGTCTGAACTAGCGGCGGAAGCAACGCTTTGTGCGACAGAAGAGAATCGCTTCTGGGACTATTATCACGCAACGATGGCAGCACTCTACTACGACTACCACTCGAAGGGAATTGGAAACGCAAAAGGTGCGCCGATGATGAGTATTCCAGAGAATTATTGGATTAATATTGGGGAAGAAATCGGGCTAGGGGAGAGCTTTAAAGACTGCTACAATAACCATAAAATGCTCGAACAGGTACGTGAGAACACTGCAAAAACGGCAAAAATCATGCAAAAATCGAACGCTGCGGGGATGCCATATTTTAAGTTTAACGACTTCGAGACAACCGGGTTTGATACGAGCTGGGATTGGAGCTATATTAAGAGATATTTCGATATTGGGCTAAATAAAGAGTAAAGGGAATTGCGTAGCTCTTTTATTCTTGGCGGAGTTTTGCCTCGAAAAGAACTGTATCGACAGCTGGTGGGGGAGTGAAATCAGTTTTCTTCATCGGATAGCGGATTTTTGTGTCGTAGGATTTTTGGAGAATTTTTCCGAGCTGGCTCGTATAATGGCGGTCGGTCGGAATAAGCTTCAAAGCGAGATTTTTCTGGAGAATTAGGTAGATAGATTTAGGAAATGTTGATTCCGAAAATGTTGTATTTTTTACCGCCACTTGGGACGCGGAAGGCCATAGGCCTACAACATTTCCTCTGTTATTTTCGGATTTTTTAACGATTTTACCCTCTTTATTTTCGAGATTTAGAAGTCTATAAAAAATTTCAGCGCTCATCCTAAATGGCGGATTTGCGAAAACTTTATATGGCTCGGTTGGAAGTTTAATTTCGCGAAAGTCTTTCTCGATTAGTTCGACGTTTTTTATCTCGTATTTTTCAAGGTTTTTCTTTAGTTTTTCGGCAGTTTCCCTGTCTGGCTCGACTGCAATAACCTTTTTACAACGTTTCGAGAGCGCAATTGTAATCACACCGGAGCCAGCGCCGATTTCGAGAACGGTGTCATTTTTTCGAATATTTGAATGGCCGATTAACATTAAAGCTAATCTTGGAGATTTTAAGAAATGTTGGTCGAGCTCAAATTTTCGAGATGGCATAGCGGGGAATTAGCGAATATAGTCCTCGAGCTTAATTTTTTCG
The DNA here is from genome assembly GCA_017432305.1 of Candidatus Saccharimonadota bacterium. GTDB lineage: Bacteria > Patescibacteriota > Saccharimonadia > Saccharimonadales > Saccharimonadaceae > Nanosyncoccus. The sequence goes on along the minus strand of JAFRJK010000006.1, from coordinate 50,442 downwards.
CCAGTTTCGAGGTTTTTTACTTCGATGTTCCCTGTCGAGACTTCATTTTCGCCAATGACGGAAGCAAATTTCGCGATTTTCGCAGCATAAGTAAATTTATCGCCGACTTTTTTATCGGTCAAGTTTATGTCGACCTTCTTTCCGCTTTCTCGGAGATTTTCAGCAAGTTTAAAGGTATATTCGTATTCTTTTTCGGAAAATGGGATTAAGACGAGGTCGAGTGGCTTTTCTTCAGCGCTATCTAGAAGATTATTTTCGTTTAAGATATAGAAGAGACGAGTTAAACCAATCGAAATCCCGACACCAGGGAACTTTTGGTCGGTATAATTCCCTGCCAAATTTTCGTAACGACCACCGGAACAAATCGAGCCAATTTCGCGATATTCTGGGAGGAAAGTTTCAAAAACTGAGCCGGTATAATAATCAAGTCCGCGGACGATCAGCATATCGCCGACCACAACGTCTTTCATCCCCTGTTTTTCAAGAAAATCTAAGACTTTTTCTAGCTCATCAACGCCGAGCTTATAGGTTTCATTTTCGATTCCGAGATCTTTAAGGCTTTCGATTACTTCTTCGCGCAAACCGTTAATTTCCATGAAAGTTGTCAATTTTTCAATTTCAGCAACAGACATACCAATTTCTTCAAAAGCGGAAATAGTCTTTTCTTTCGGGACCTTTTCGGCGTGGTCAACGATTGAGAATATATCTTCAGATTTCGTTACGAGCCCGAGTTCCTGGAGAAGGCCGGAGAGGATTTTTCGGTTCGAAATACGGATTTTCATTTCCGGTTTTATGAAAGTTTTTAGCGCATCGTAAGCAGTTTTCACAACTTCGACATCATAAGCGAGACTTAACTCATTTCGGCCAATGACGTCGACATCGAGTTGGTAAAATTCGCGAAAACGGCCTTTCTGGGCGCGCTCACCGCGAAAATTTTTGCCGATTTGGGTAACTTTAAATGGAAAAGTTAAATCGTTTTCATGCTCGACGACATAGCGAGCGAGTGGGACAGTATGGTCGAAACGAAGAGCTTGATCCGCATCATCAGTAGTTTCGGCAGTTTTAAAGACCTTATAAATCTGTTTTTCGGTATCGCCACCAGCTTTCGCGAGAAGAATTTCGTTTCGCTCAATCGTCGGGGTTTCAACAGACAAAAAACCGTGGGAATGATACACCCGATCAATCTCGTTTTTAAGTTTGTCGAAAGTGGCCTGCTTTCCGGGAGTTAGCTCCTGCATGCCAGAAATTGGGGATGTATTCATTTTCTTCATAGTTTTATTATACCATACTCTGTTTTACCCTGTCGGATTTTTAGAGGGGTGGCAATTATGCTATAATTTTTCTATGAAACTTTATTTAGCTAGACATGGACAAACTGATTGGAATTTAGAACATAGAGCCCAAGGCCAAGTTGATATTCCTTTGAACGAAACTGGAATAAAGCAGGCTGAAGAACTACGAGAAAAACTAAAATCCTACCATTTTGATATTTGCTATGCGTCGCCACTTTCACGGGCGGCGGAAACGGCGAAAATTGCAGTTGATGGACAATGTGAAATCATTTTCATGGACGATCTAAAAGAGCGCTATTTTGGTAGCCTCGAAGGTTCCGATCCTAAAACTTGGACCATGGATGACTATGATAGAAGGATAAACTCGAATGAGGGCGGAATCGAGCCGATTAAAGATTTGCTTGCCCGTTCAAAAAGAGCGCTAGAAAAAATTAAGGCAGAAAATTCTCCAGATTCATCAGTTTTAATCGTCGCGCATGGCTCTTTTCTCAAGACAATGCATTTCAATATTGTCGGGTATGACGATGATACAGATTTCTGGAGTTTTAGCTTAGAAAACGGCGAAATTAAAGAGTACGAAGTCTAGAAGCTAGGTTTACATAAAAAAATCACCAAAGGTGATTTTTCGATTTTATGGTGGCTCCGACTGGACTTGAACCAGTGACACAAGGCTCTTCAGGCCTCTGCTCTACCAGCTGAGCTACAGAGCCATAAAAATACGCTCTATACTTATTACATTATAGCATAAATCTCTCTAGAATCAACCTTAATAGTTCACTGTTGGATTTTTGGAGGGGTGGGGGTTATTTTAATACGGAGGCGGGGATTTGGCGTCGTATGGAAGCGTTAAGATTGAGCACCTCTTATGCTGCTTCATCCGATGTACGTTATACCGTCAATATTGATGGGCATCTTGAAGTTTCTACCGCTCACTTCTACCCGGAGGCAGGCAACATGCGTGGACGTGGGTATACTATCCGTTGCGTAGCGTTTTTCAAAATTTTTATTTTTCGTTTCCCTTTTTCCTCGAAACAATGCTATTTATGATAATAAGAAGAATTGTTGCTCCAATAATTATACTGAAGTTAAATAAGACTGGCCCTAGATGTTCACCATCAAATTTCTCGAGTGTCGCGAAAATGCGGTTATTATCAATATAATAGAAACTCGGGAGAAAATGGGCGAGCGAAACGACAAAATCTGGCACCCATTCCATCGGTACAAAGACTCCACAAATAAAGCTCGAGCCAATCGAGACGATATTGATAATTGCGAGGAGTGCGTTATTTTTCTCGACTAAATTCGTCAGTAAGAAGGCAAACGAAACTGCAAAAATCGTTAAGATAATCGAATTTAAGACCATTAATAGCCCGTTTGTTGAGAAAATTACACTCGGCCCGATAACGAATAGCCCAAGAATCGTATAGATAGTAAGCATAGCTATTGCGAGGATAGAGTTACAAATCATTAAATCGCGGTTGATTTTTCTATAACTCGTCGATGAAACATTCAAGCGCTTTTTTACCATTCTGCGGCGGAAGCCGATTGTTGCGTAAGAAATTGCGAAAACGAGACCGGCCAGAATTGAGTAATTCATGAAATTATAGTAAAATTCCGCAGTTGAAAGCCCGCTCGTATCAAGTTTTGTATTAAGCTCAACCTTTGTTTCATTTTTAAGAAGGGCACTCGTTTTTGATGCAATTTCCGTTTCCGACATTGGGGCAAAACTTTTCGCGACTTTTACGAAACGCGAGACGATTGTTTCCGAAAGATATGAACCATAGCTATTATTCGATTTTACTTCGATTTCGGAATCTTCGCCTTTGGCAATTTTCTCGCCAAAACCTTTTTCAATATAAATTACATAATCTACGTCGCTATAATAAAGCGCGTCGGAAAGTGTGTCGCCATCTTTAGGAATCTCTTTAGTTTCTGTATGCTCTTTTACATAATCAGCTAAGGCATTCGATAGGTTTGAGCCATCATAATCATAAACAGCAGTAGACGGTTTTGTTGCCGCAAAGTCCATTTGACCTCTTCCAGTCGAGCTATTCACAGCACTAAAGAGGACTAACATCACGGTGTACATGATGATAATCCAAATATTTTTTTGGACGATTCTAAGGTATGTTTTAAAGGTTGTCATATTTCTGTCTCCTTAAAATCTTAACCGAAATTATGCTAATAACGCCAGAGAAAACCAAAAGTAAAATAACGTCCGTCCAGAATCTTTCGCCTGCACCAAAATTCGTCAAAGAATAATAACCATCCGTGAGGAGTGCAGCGGGATTGATTTTATTTAGAAACGGAACTGCAGAATCGATAACGAATTTCATAGATGGACCCATCATTCCGGAGAAGAAACAGCAGAGCATTGTAAACCCAGTCGTAATTCCGTCTTTTGTATCTTCTTTTACTCTAAAGGCCGCCGAAACAAATGTTCCAAGAGCTAAGCCGGCAAGTGCGCCGACAGCCGTTAAACCGATTACACCCGGGAGCTCCGGCCCAAAATCAATCTTTAAGATAAATAATATATGTAAGAATAGAAGCGCTAGTCCAATTAGTTGCGTGATGTAACTCGTTACGAGCGAAACTAGAACGATCTTCGCTTTTGATATTGCAGAAACAGCAATCCGCTTTCCACTCGCAGTCATATTTGCAAGGCTCTTGTCGAGCGATTTTGTCCCGATCATTGCGCCATAAAGACAAGCCATCGCGAGAAGCGAAAAATATTCAATCATCGCCATTTCCTGGTTGCGCTCATAAGTATTTTTAATTTTCACTTCATCAAATTGTTTGCCAGAACGAATGGAAAGCTCAATTTCGGTCATAATATTTTGGACGATAGTTTGGCTAGTACCATTTTTTTCGATTATAAGCTTCGGAAAACTCATATCATCTTCAAACGTGATAATCCCGATAATATCTTCTTTTTCGAGTTTCTGTTTTGTTTCGTCGAAATTATTTTCAAAAGACACATCGAGCGCATCGACTTTTTCAAAAATTTGTTTATAGACCGGTAGAAGCTTACTATTTTCATTTTCAATCGCCACTATTTTCGGAGCGGTATAGTTATCGGCGGCCGTGATATTCGAGAATGCTGCGTAAAAAAGCGTGATTAGAATAATCGGGAAAGCAAACGTCCAAAAAATCAATTCCTTATTTTTAAACGTTATTTTTAAATTATAAAATAGTCTTTTCATTAGTCACGAAGATCCTTACCGGTTAATTCGAGGAAGACATCATTTAAGGTTGGACGTTCAGAATAAATTTTTTCGTATTTAATTTTATTTTTCTCAAGAAGATTAACGAGTTCGGCAAGATTTTTTCTTGTGTCAGAATAATTCACCACTAAAGTGTCCCTACCACTTTTAACACTAACGACATCTTTTAATTTCTTAATTTCATCTTGGAATTTTTTCGAAATTCCGCGAGTTTCGACAGTAATCTTCTCTTTAATTTTTGCGAGGTCTTTTAGAGAGTCGTTCGTGCCGGAAGCAACAATTTTTCCGTGGTCAAGAATGATTACGCGGTCACAAAGGATTTCGACCTCTTCCATATAATGTGTTGTATAAACGATAGTTGCGCCGTTATCACGAAGTTTTTTAATTCCCTCAAGAATGTTGTTTCGAGATTGCGGGTCAACTGCAACGGTTGGCTCGTCAAGAAAAATTAGTTTCGGTTTATGCGCAATTCCACAAGCAATATTTAATCGGCGCAAAAGACCGCCAGAAAGTTTTTTCGGTAGAAACTTTTTAAAATCACCGAGGCCGACGAGCTTAATCGCTTCTTCGGTATATTTTTCACAAGTTGCTTTATCAGAAATATAAAGACTACAGAAATAATTCACATTTTCCCAGACAGTAAGTTCTTCAAAAACTGCGACATCTTGGAAAACGACGCCAATTCTACGCTTAATTTCAAGCGCGTCCGGCGTCATTTCTTCGCCAAAGATTTTAATGTCGCCTTCGTCGAAAGTTAAAAGCGAGAGAATGCTGTTTATTGTTGTCGATTTACCAGAACCGTTCGGTCCGAGAAGGCCGAGAATTTCGCCCTTTTCTACATCAAACGATAGATGGTCAACAGCGGTTAACTCTTTATATTTTTTCGTTAATTTTTTTACTTCGATAACTTTTTCAGCCATTTAGAGTTCCTCAATTCTTACACGAATTTGGTCGGTTGTATCACGATCACGAATTGTGACGGTTTCATCTTCAAGTGTATCAAAATCGATTACGACACATTTCGGAGTTCCGATTTCATCTTGTTTCATATAACGTTTTCCGATATTTCCAGAATCATCCCAAGTGACGTTCTTATATTTCTCGCGTAGCAAGTTATAAACTTCTTTCGCTTTCTTGACGAGTTCTGGTTTATTTTTTAGAAGTGGCGAAACGCAGAATTTATATGGCGCAAGATTTTCTGGAAACTTCAATAGGATACGAGTTTTTCCATCTTTTTCTTCTTCGGTGTAGGCAGTCGAGAGAATTGCGAGGAAAAGTCGCTCAACGCCAATCGATGGCTCAATCACGTGTGGGACGAAAGTTTCGCCAGTATTTTTATCACGATATTCCATCGATTTTCCAGATTCGCGTTGGATGTTAGAAAGATCAAAATCGGTCCTATAGGCTAGCCCCATTAGTTCTTCTTCGCCGTTTGGATAATCAAACATAAAGTCAATTGTGCGTTTAGAATAATGAGCGCGATCCTCGGCTGGAACTTCAAGTTCGTGAATATTCTTAGTCGGGAGCTTTACAACGTCTTCGAGAAATTCGTGTTGAAGTTTTCGCATTTTCTCAAAATCCTCTTCCCAAGCATCTGGACGAACAAAATATTCGATTTCCATTTGGGAACATTCACGATCGCGAAGAATAAAGTCACGCGGAGAAATTTCGTTTCGGAAAGCTTTCCCTTGTTGTGCGAGACCGAACGGAAGATCTGGATAAATTGTATCTACAACGTTTTTATAATTCGTGAAAATCCCTTGCGCGGTTTCAGGACGAAGATAGGCAACTGATTTTTCGGCAAGAGCTTTCGATTCTTCGTCGCCATTTACGTCTTCCGGAAGAACAGCACCAACGTGTGTCGAGAACATCATATTAAATTTACGGATTGGCCCCCAATTTTCTTTTCCGCAAACTGGACATTTTGTATGGGTTTCTAAAAATTCTTCAGTAGTGACAGATTCGGAGATTCCTTCGGCGATTTTATCAGCACGAAAGCGAGATTTACATTCTTTACATTCAACAAGCGGATCAGCAAAAGTCGCGGTGTGACCAGAGGCAATCCAAGTTCGTGGGTTCATTAAAATTGCCGCGTCGACACCAAAGATGTCTTCGCGTTTTTCAACGAAGAAATCCCACCACTCGTTTTCGATTTTCTTTTTTAAAGCAACGCCAAGCGGTCCAAAGTCCCAAGTTCCGGCCATCCCGCCATAAACGTCGGAGCCCGGAAAAATGAATCCCCGCCTCTTACATAAACTCACAATATCTTCAAGCTTTGTCGCCATAAAAAATCTCCTAAATTCCCTTTTATTATACCACGTTTTTAGGTTAAAAAATAATTCTAATGCTTTAAAAAATGGGTCTAACTTGATTTTTAAGGAGATTGTGTTATAATATGAGTGAGTACTAGTACATATCAAGGGGGTGATGAAATGGCTGGTATGATTGAACATTTATACTTTAACGGATTAATCTATCATAGCTTATCGATTCGACCAACATCAAAAATCCTTAAGAACGGGGATATTCGACTTGGTTCGGAATTTAAACAACTTCTGAATCGTGAGAGATTTATATTAACTGGAATTTTGCCGGATATGGCGAAAAACCAATTCTCTTCACATTTCCGTTATCGAACAAGGAAGGCGCCAGGTGTTTTTCTCCCCGATATAAATACAGCGGAGAGATTGATAAATCGCGCGACGACCGATTGGTCGATTAAGATGGGAATTTATTCTCATTTCTGGTTCGATATGACGTTTCTAACCGATTTTATAATCCCGAGGTTCGATTTCAGGGCGGAAGATTGTAAGATTAGAAACATTGCGACGGGAGAGCTTTTTACACCGGAAGATTTTATCCGGGAACTTCGACACGCCTATTCGGAAACGACGGCTGCGCTTTTAGCGAGTGAGAAGTTAAAGGTAAAAGCTATTAGAAGTTTGCCTGATGAAATATGTCGGACGACTGTTCCAGAGTTTGATACTATAGTCGAAGAGCCTTGGAAGGAAAAGTTCAAAAGGTATCTTGAAAATAGTAAAGTCGAGAAAAATAAGCTATTCAACGTTGAAGATTACATCCGTTTCATAGAAGATCGAGCCGTAACATTAACGGCGTTGATGTTCTACAAAGAATAAGCCCCGGGCCTTAGGCCTAGGGCTTTTCTCATTTTCGGATTATTTTTATTATTCTTTATTTTCTTCAGATTTCTCTTCAGTTTTACCTTCACCTTCAGCTTCTTCAGGTTTCGAGCCATTTTCGCTTGGGACGTCAGCAGCTTCGACAGCTTCAGCTTCTTTCGCTGCAGCCTCTTCAGCCTCACGAGCCGCAGCCTCAGCAGCAGGGTCGGTCAAAATCGCGATAGTCTGGGTTTCTTCCATCTCTTTATCAGCGAATTCAACACCTTTCGGAAGAGTAATATTCGCGATAGTTAGCTTATCATCGAGGGTCGCCATAGCGCCTGCATCAACAATGAGCTCTTTCGGAAGATCGGACGGTTTAGCCTTAACATCAACTTCTTCCATAACTTGGAGAATTGCAAGATGTGCTTTCGAAGCGTCAGAAGTTTCGAAGTTAACAATTGTAATAGGGGTGGTAGCCTCAATCGCGCGGTCAGCAGAGACGGCTTGGAATTCAATGTTAACGATTTTACGAGAAACTGGATCAAGATTAACATCCTTAACAATCACCATTTTCTTTTTACCATCAATATCGATATCGATAGTAGAGTGGTAGCCAGCAACGAGTAAAACTTTTTCAGTTTCGTTATAAACGCTTTGAGCTAGAATCGGCTCGCCTTCACCGTAGATAACCGAAGGGATTAAACCTTCAGCGCGGAGGCCCGCAACTTTCTTGCCGGTCAAAGTTCGAGCTTGTAACTTTAACTTATTTTCAGACATAAACTTTCCTTATTTTTTACAACTGTCATCAATTATACACTATTTTTCGATTTTTTACAAGGGGTTCTCCCCTGTTTTTATAAAACCGTTTTTAAGAATTCCCCTGTCGGCGTTTTCCCACTTTTTGCGATGTCTTCTGGAGTACCTTCGGCGATAATCTTTCCACCTTTTCCGCCGCCTTCTGGACCCATATCGATAATCCAGTCAGCAGATTTTATAACGTGGAGATTGTGTTCGATAATAATCATCGAATTTCCACCATCAACAAGACGATTCAAAATTTCAAGGAGACGTTTTACATCGTCGGTATGAAGACCAGTAGTCGGCTCATCAAGAATATAGAGGGTGCGACCAGTAGAACGGCGCGAAAGCTCGGTTGCAAGTTTAATCCTTTGAGCCTCGCCACCAGAGAAAGTTGTAGCTGGTTGACCAAGACGGATATAGCCAAGCCCAACCTCTTTAATTGTCTTTAATTTCGGAGCAATCGATGGGATATTTTTAAAGAATTCGACTGCCTCATCAATCGTCATGTCAAGTACATCAGAAATAGTTTTTCCCTTATATTTAATTTCGAGAGCTTCGCGGTTATAGCGTTTTCCGTGACAAGCTGGACAAGTGACGTAAACGTCTGGGAGAAAATGCATTTCGATTTTATTGACACCGTCGCCTTGACAATGTTCACAACGACCGCCTTTTACATTAAATGAGAAACGACCAGCTTTATAACCTCTAATTTCCGCTTCAGGTTGACGAGCGAAAAGTTCACGAATTTGATTAAAGACGCCGGTATAGGTTGCAGGGTTAGAACGCGGAGTACGACCAATTGGACTTTGGTCGATTACGATACATTTATCGAGGTTCTCGGTTCCTAAAATTTCGTCGTGTTCACCTGGAACAGTTTGGGCGCGATGATAGCGGGCGAGAAGATCGTTCGCGAGAATTTCGTTAACGAGTGTTGATTTACCGGATCCAGAAACGCCGGAAACAACCGTCATAACGCCAAGCGGAATTTTTACGTCGATATTTTTAAGATTATTTTCGCGTGCGCCTTTTATGATTAATTCTTTCCCAGCCTTAGCTTTGCGACGCTTCTTCGGAGTTTCGATTTTTAGTTCGCCGGAAAGATATTTCCCGGTAATTGAGTTTTTATTCTTCATAATTTCTTCCGGAGTACCGACAGCAACAACTTCCCCACCAAGATTTCCGGCTTTTGGTCCGATGTCAATAATATAGTCGGCAGAACGCATTGTATCTTCGTCATGCTCGACAACGAGCACGGTATTTTTTAAGTCGCGGAGATGTTTCAAGGTTGCGATAAGTTTATCATTATCACGTTGGTGGAGGCCAATTGATGGTTCGTCGAGGACGTAAAGGACGCCTTGGAGACCAGAGCCAATTTGGGTAGCGAGGCGAATACGTTGGGCTTCGCCGCCAGATAGCGTATTTGCGGCACGACCGAGCTCGAGATAACCGAGACCGACATCTTGCATGAATTTCACGCGCTCTCTGATTTCTTTTAGAATTGGTTTTGCGATAATTTCTTCTGATTCAGAAAACTCTAAATCTTGGTTTAGAACTTCGAGGGTGGCATCGACATCGAGATTGCACATATCGACGATATTTAGGCCATGAATTGTGACGGCGAGAACGGCTGGTTTAAGACGTGCACCGTGACAAGTTTGGCATTCTCTAACACGCATAAAACGCTCAATGTCTTTTCGAATAAAGTCGGAATCAGTTTCCTTATGACGACGTTCCAAGGTCGGGATAACACCTTCGTAGGTTGATTCGTAAATTGCGCCTTCTTGGAATTTTCCAGAACCATTAATCCGGACTTGATATTTTTCATCGCCGGTACCATAAAGAATCATGTGGCGTTCATCTTCAGTGAGTTCCTTAATTGGAGTATGAATCGAAAAACCATGGCGATTTGCGACGGCGTTTAAGCGTTTCATCCACCAAGAATCATCGCGAATTCGATTAAATGGACGGATTCCGCCCTCGGCGATAGTGAGATTTTTATTAAAGACAAGTTCTGGATCAATTTCGAGGCGAGAGCCTAAACCAGTACAAGTTGGACAAGCACCTTGTGGGGCGTTGAAAGAAAAGAGGCGTGGCTCGAGCTCTGGGATAAGCTCGTCGGGATGATATTCACAAGCATAACGCTGGGAATAAGTGTAGATTTCGGAACTTTCGAGATTTTTTTGTTCAATACTAGCGGAATTATCGGTAATTTTTAATAGTTTGATAATACCTTGGCCGAGATCAAGAGCTTGTTCGATACTACCGGAAATGCGAGAGAGGAGATCTGGACTTAAAACAAAACGATCGACAACAATTTCGATGTCGTGCTTAACCTGTTTTTCGAGCTCTGGAAATTCGTCGAGTGCATAAACAATTCCGTCGACGCGAACACGCGAAAAACCTTTTTGGATGAATTGTTCGGAAATGTGCTGGAATTCGCCTTTCTTTTGTTGGACGATTGGAGCGAGGAGCATTAATTTCGAACCTAACGGGAGTTTCATTACCTCATTTACGATGTCTTCGACAGAGCGTCTCGAAACTTCGCGGTGACAAATTGGACAATGTGGAACGCCGACGCGAGCAAAAAGAAGACGGAGATAATCATAAACTTCGGTCACGGTTGCGACGGTCGAGCGAGGGTTTCTAGAAGTGGATTTTTGATCAATCGAGATAGCTGGAGAAAGACCAGTAATTGTATCAACATCCGGCTTATCCATCACGCCGAGGAACATTCGAGCGTAAGACGAAAGGCTCTCGACATAGCGTCTTTGGCCTTCGGCATAAATTGTATCAAAAGCCAGACTCGATTTACCAGAGCCGGAAAGACCGGTTATAACAACGAATTTTTCTCTCGGAATATCAAGATCAATATTCTTTAAGTTGTGTTGTCTAGCACCCCTAATTTTAATAGCGTTTTCCATAATAAACGCATATATTCTATCATAAAATTAAGAAAAAGTCCATCCTAGTAGTCGGAACTTGCGAGAGATTGATACCAAAGCATGAGATCTTCAAGAAGCGAAATATCCATCGAGTCTTTTAGTTTATCAAGTTCGTCAAGGAAAGGTTTTTCCTGTTTTCGGAGACGGGCAACACGATAAGCCTCCCATTTCTTTTGTTCATTTTCATCGAGTGCAGTTGGGAAGTTTCGTCCCTTATAATGGAGGAGTAATTCCGGGAGGCGCGAATCTTCAAACATTGGATGAAGATCGGCAAGTTCGTTTGCGTTGCGTTTTCTCACATCTTGCATTTTTAGCCGGTCTGAATCAGGCGTAAAACCTTCATAAAGTTGACCGTCAACGTCTTCTGGAGTCTCGTAACTGCCTTTTTTCTCCTCGAAAAGTTCACGCATTCTTTCGGCAAAATCTGGATGTTTTAAGAGAGATTTAAGATTTTTCTCAACAGTTTTTTTCTCCAAACCGATTTTCTCCCAGCCGGTTGTCCCTTTTTTAAACGGATTAGCCTTATCAGTTGAATCTACTTCGGTTTTAATATCAAGAACACTAGTCGGAGCGACCGCCGGACAGCGATTAAAGGCAAGTTCTTTTACTGCAACGCCCCAGCTAAAAGTGGTTTTATATTTTATTCCTTTACTATTTGTTTTCTCTTCTGGAACAAAGTTTTTCTCCGCTTTTAAGAGTTCATCAAGATTGTAGCGAAGGTCAAAAACTACAACATTTCCGTTCGCGCCAGCCGTAAGTGGGAAGGCAACGGTTGTGTGCATCGTACTACTCGGATAACGACCGCTCGTATAAACAAATGGCTCCTTTTTATCGAGATTAACGAGTTTTTTCACCGCCTTTTTATCGCGCATTTTAAAGAGGTATTTATAAAGACTTGGTTGTTTTTCAGAAATCATTTTCGTCACACTAATGAGCGCCTCAACATCGGAGAGGGCGTCGTGGGCGTGAGTATGGACAATGCCATTTTCAGAGGTTAAAAGCTCAAGACGGTTTGTTGGTTTATAATAGGCAACTCTTTTTCCGTCCGCGTTTTTCCTAAAAGCTTTCGAGACTGGCCATTTTATCCCCTCTGGACGAAGAGCGCGAGTAAGACGAACGACGTCGAGAAGATCCCAGCGACTGCGTCCATCTCTCCATTCCCACTCATACGGATCATAAAAATTACGATAGAAAGTATAGCGCATATATTCGTCGTCGAAGCGGATGGAGTTATAGCCGATTGCAATAGTGTCGTGAGTGAAAATTTCCTCCTGGACATATTTACAAAATTCCGGCTCGGTTAGACCATCTTGGAGGGTTTGTTGGGGAGTGATTTTCGTTACATTGATTGCGCCAGGGCTAGGAAGAGTATCGTCCGGGAATTTGACGAGAAGATTTACTGGCTCGCCGATTGGATTAAATTTTAAGTCGGTACGCATCCCAGCAAATTGCATAATACGGTCGTTTTTTGGATCGAGGCCGCTCGTTTCTAGATCATAAAAGAAGAAAGTCGGCTCGGTTTTTTTCTCATCAAAGAAAGCTTCGTCTTTATTCATAATTCTATTTTAACATAAAAAAATACCCCGCCGATATTGCGTGGCGGGGTACCTTGAGGGGAAAACTTCATCTATATAAAGTCCATTGATTTAATAAGTGGCTGTGTAGCCGTGTTTTACTTGGCTACTTAACTCTTTCAGGTATTCCCCCTTAAAATACCTGTTTAGGGCGTCTTCAACTTCCGTTATAGATTCATAGTTTACATGAACTACGAAAACTTCGGTCGAATCGCCGGATTCCCTGTCATTTAAACTCCAATTGCAACCCACATACGCGCGGGTTTTATCCTTCATGCTCTTTTTTACGATTTTCGTCGTAAGCGCGAGGATGCTCCAGGAACTTTCGCCATCCGAAATCATTAATTTATAGAGGCCATCTTGCTGACGGGTAGCGTCAACGACCTTCTTTAAATTAACCTTCGGGGCGAGCTCATATCCGTTTAAAGCCTCGAGAATTCCGTAGAATCCATAACCAGCACGGATGTTGTTAATCGCAATAGTGATGGTCTTAATCAACCAAATCACAATTACGGTTAAGACTACGAGCGACAAGACGAGTGTCCAGCTTTGAAGCGGACTAAGTTTGAAACCCTTATTCATTATTTTCCCTCCTTGTGGTGTGCTTGGGGCTTTTTCATTACCCCACTAGTGTATGCCTACATTATAGCACATTTTTCGAAAAAAGTCAATCCCCCACAGGGGTGGGGGATTATGAAACAGTTCGGGGGTGAAAGCTTATGCCTAGTTTTCGCGGAGTTGATAATCGACATCTTCGTTAATGATTTCGATCATGATTTTCGCGAATTTTGGATCAAATTGGGTACCAATTCCCTCTTGGAACTCGGACCTAATCTTATATTGAGGCAAAGCATCACGATAACTTCTCTTAGAGGCCATCGCATCGTAGGAATCCGCAACCGCGATAATTCTAGCGATTTCCGGAATCTCCTCCCCCTTTAAGCCATCTGGATAGCCTTTTCCGTCGTATCTCTCGTGATGCCAACGAGCGCCAACTCCGAGATTTGGAGCGATATCGATTTTCGACAGAATTTCGCTCCCGACGACTGGATGAGTCTTTATAATGCCAAACTCCGCATCCGTCAGCTTTCCAGCCTTGTTAATAATCGCGTCAGGAATACCGATTTTCCCGACGTCATGAAGCTGGGCGATAAGATAGATTTCATCGCACTCAGTCTCCGATTTTCCAGCTCTTTTCGCTATCATGACCGAGTATTCCGCTACTCGGCGTGAATGGCCATTTGTGTAGCTATCTTTGGCATCAATCGCCTCAGCAAGAGCTGAGGTGGTCTGTGAGACCATGATGCGGTCTTTTTCATTGGCCGTTCTCACTATCTCGTTTGCGTCCAAGATAGAGAAGCAATAAAGCAGAACTGTCATCGCAACTATCGAGCCACTAGTAAGAGTATACCAGTGGATAAAGAAATGAACCATCGAGGTGATTATCGGCATCCCGGTAAAGAGGAGAAGCGGGACAAAAAGCCGCTTTCTCAGGTTTTTACGGTGCCTGATTATCGTATAAATTAATATAATCAGGGCCATAAAAGCAAAAATGTAGGAGCCCGGATAACCGGGTTGCCTCTTATAAACGTTATTCTCGTCGTAGATGTAATAAATACCAAATATTTGAGATATAACGAGCATAAGCGCTCCGGCCATCAAGATGTATTCAACATTTTTCAGGCTCTTCGGCAGGGTTTTTAGCCCGCCTTCGGTCAGAAGTATATCCTTAAGATATTGGCTAAAGACAAAAATTATTGTCAAATTTAGACCGTACGCAAGGAATTTACTCGACCGGACGATAAAGCCGCCTGTCGGACCAGGGGTGCCGTTAAAATTGTACGCCAATCTGTCCGCAATCATTAGAAGCATCGGGGCAAGCGTCATCAAGAATAGAAGACGCTTACGTTTTTTAGTCATACTGTCAGTCACGTTTATTAGTATCATTAAAACGACACAAACGCCGACAAGACTATAAGTGATTATTATTTCCATTTTTCACCCTCCTTAAACTGTTAATGTGCAAAATAACGCATTTTTGGTGCGTTACTTATATTTTAGCATAAAAAGTATAATTTGTCAACCATAAACAGTGGTGACCACAAAAAATGAGAGCAAGCTCTCTTTTTTGTAGTCTCCTTGGTGCCCGGAACAGGACTTGAACCTGCACGTCATACGACATATGCTCCTAAGGCATACGTGTCTACCAGTTCCACCATCCGGGCGTGGAATTATTATAACATAAAATTAGTTTTTAGTACACTCAAGTTTAATCTCGAGATTATAGTCTTTTTTACCAAATGGGGCGTAAGGGATGAATTTTGCGCTAGAAGCGTTTGTATCACAGGTATAGACGTTTGTTTCGAAATAAGCACGGTAATTTTGGCCGTTCATAAGATATTCACTATTAAGAAGTTGGCGAAGTTTTATATCAAAGCCAAATTCAGCATATTTTTCAAAGGCGACGCTTAGATCTTCCCCTTTATGTTCCGAGAGGAAGTTATCATAAAGACTCGTTTCGTAATATCTCCTAGCGAGCTCTTCGAATTTATTCCTCGCAAAATAGGAGTTTTCGTAGAGATTCGTGAAAATAATCGTTGCAACAACTACAATAACCGCCACCAAAATAACGATGATTGTGATGATCGACATCGGGCGGCTCCCTTTTCGGTTAATCTTCATGACTTAATTATAGCATAAGCATTTTCAAGTGTAAAACCCCTTGCAAAAAATAGGCTTAAGCGTTATAATATAAGATATAAATTTTGTACAAAATCAAAAATAATAATCTAAGGAATAAAATGGATCCAAATAACAATAAAACCCCTGGTGGTGGCGACGGGGCGATGGGGCAAGCATTAACCCCAGATCCGTCTAACACCTCTTACCTCGCAACAATGCCGGGAACACTTGACCCAAATAGCGCGGCTCAAAATCCGGCAGCTGATATTGCGAACGCGGCGATGAACGGCGCGACACCAATTGTAACAACGACTGTTGATGAAGAAAATCTCCCTGGGAGAATTATCCAACCACAAGCTGGAAGCGACCTCGGTTTAAACGAAGTTTCGACCGTTTCGGCGAACCCGAATACTCCAGGTGGCGGAATCGGCGACATGGGTGGAGCTAGTACACCAGATATGAGTGGAATGCCGATGCCGGGCGATATGGCCGGAGCACCAGGTGAAGCAACCGGAGCTCCAGGCGAAAATCCAGCACAACTAGAGAATAAACAGCCAGCTGAGGAACAAGAACCACTAGTCGCAGCGGCACCAGTTCCAGGTTCGATTGGAAGTGCGAGATCTTATGCTGATATTAGACGCGAAGAGGCTGAAAAAGCAGCAAAAGTTGCGGCTGCACATGGCAAAAAGTTCACTTTCACGAAGAAAAATATCTTAATTATTGTTGCGATTGTAGTTTTCTTAGCGTTTGGCGGCGTGATTGCATGGTTAGTCTTTGGCGGTAATTCCTCAAGTAGCAAACCGACTCAAAACCCAACTCCTTCGTATGATGATTCCTCAATTTCTACACTCTCTTGTAAGAGAACCTTAGCGACTGAAGAATATACTTGGATTGGCGCAGTTGGTGGAAGCCAAGAAAATATCTTCTACTTCTCTGATGATGTACTTGACGGACTTGTGACGAACTTCAGCTACACTTATACAAACAAGAGCCTTGCGGAAATTGCAAGAGCAAATCTCGCAGCACAATATGGCGTGAAGGTTGAAAGTGAAAATAAAGAAGCAGAAGAGCCGAAAGTTGAAGGCCAAGAAAACACTACTGATAATGTTTCGACTGAGACGAACACCGTCACAACTAACGAAACAACAAGCGAGACTTCTGGAACGAGCGGCACGAAGAAGACTGTTAACGAGATGCTTTATCATAATGTCTCGATTGATGGAACAGAGGTTATTCACGGTATGGAAGTTAAATCCGAAGATATTAGCGATTGGTTAGCATCGGATGCGTATAGTGATGTCACTTATGGCGCACAACAAGCAGCACAAGAAGGCGTAACAGTCACGAGAAATCTCGAATATTATAAGGGACTTCAAAACAATATTGGTTATACTTGCTCGGTTTCGAAAGGATATTAGAGCTAGTTAGGGGATAATTTCTAGATTGGTGTAATATACTTTTTAGTGCTCCGTCTAGCTTCGCTATAGACGGACCTGCGTCGCTTCTAAAAAGTAAGTAAACTTACTTTTTATCAGCTTCTTGCTCCGTTGGATTTTTGGAGGGGTGGGCAATATCGTCGCGTCCTAGGTAGGGTTGGTACTCGCACTACGGGTGGAGATTGGAGGGGGCTGTTCGCAAGTAGTGATGAGTCTGATAAACACTTAACATCTTGGCTACAGAGTCCTTCTTCACATGTTAATGGCCAAGGTGGAGATTATCGTGGTATGGGGTTTTCTATCCGTTGTGTAGCATTAAAAAACGAGCCTAAGCTCGATTTATGTTCAAAGCATGGTGGGCGATAGAGGAGTCGAACCTCTGACCTCGTCTACGTCAAAGACGCGCTCTAGCCAACTGAGCTAACCGCCCATGTGGCTTTGAACATTATTATAATATCACAATTAAGAGTTTCATGCAAGATAGAGGGGGTTTTATTAAATACACAACTGGTTCATCACCCGTTGCGCAACATATAAAAAACACCCCGCGGTGTTAGCCACGGAGTGATTTTAATTTCTAGGCAGAATTATTCTTCGCCAGCGAGTTTCTTTGAAGCGTCTGCTGCAAAGAAGCCGATAGTTGCGCCAAGCATAGGAACAATAATGTAGGTAAGAGCTGCGACACCAACGCTACCCATTAATTCACCAAATCCATCAGAGACGGATGGGAAGATTTGTTCCATGATTGCGACTGCTGGGTTAAGAGCGAAATTCGAAGACAAACCAAGATAGTTTGTTGAAATCACTACTGAGAATAGAACTGCAAGTGCAATACCACCAGCGATAACTGCTGCGTAAGTGAAGGCACCTTTAGGGGTGCGATAAGATTGTGCGCGGCAGAAGAAGAAACCGATAATTGCAGTACCGAGAAGCTCGACAAAGATGTTCTTCCAGATTGTCGAATCTTGTAATGCGGTGATAGCTGGGAGCTCAACGAGGTCTCCACCAGCGCCACGGAAGCCACTCATGATGAGAAGGCCGAGCCATGCACCAACGATTTGTGCGACGATGTAAAGAATACCACGGATAGCGGAAACGCGGCGGGTAGCCATCATACCAACAGTAATAGCTGGGTTAAGATGTGCACCAGAAAGTGCGTAAACGCCCATAGTGATAGCGATCATGCCAATAATCACATAAAGTGGTTGATAAACGCCGAGAGTAATCATGAGAATCATGAGAAGCATCGTACCGATAACTTCACCAGCGATTGCGCCCCAGATTTTCGGGTTTTTAAAGATTGTTAAGATGTTTTCATCTTTGTCGCATTTGCGCTCGAAGAAACCCTTAAACGGATTACCTTTTTTCGCAGCAATTGCGTTTGCCGAGATGGTCCCGACAGCTGTTTCTGCTTTCACGGTCTTTTCTGACTTGGTTGCAACAGCTTTGGCTTTCGAAGACGGTCTCTTAGCAGCGGTCTTCTTTGACTTTGTATTAGCCATTTTACCTCCTTAAAGTAATATTAAGTTCATTATAGCACAAAATTGTGATAAAATAGAAATAATTGCTTATAAGGAGGTTGGATGGGAGTTATTGTCCATAAAGAAACAGAAAAAAGAACAGAATTGAACGACCGTATTGCGGCTGATTTGAGGGCGCGTGCGGAACAAACCACGCAAGAAGATCCAGATTTAGTCGAGGATGCCGATTATGTGCGTGATTTGAAAAAAACTGGGCGTTTTACTTGGGTTTGGTTTGTTTTGGTAGGGCTAGCACTTGTTTCCCTATTCTTAATCATTACAGGTTAAAAAATTATCTTAAGATAAGAATAGCGCCTCAAAATCTGAGGCGCTATTTAAAAGCGAGTTTATTTATAGATTTAAAGAGAATCTATCTAGCGACGATGTTTTGAATCGCGGTTTTTCTTTGCTACGATAAGGATTCCGAAGACCACACTGACCGCAAGTAATGCGATGCCGGTCGAGATAAGATCTGAACGGGAGAGTCCAATCGAACCGAAGAATGAACCAGTATCAGGCACGTCTGGGACGTCTGGAGCGGTATATCTGACAATTCCGGTACGGTTTACATCGACAATGTTGCCAGATGCATCGTATGGGGTGATAACGACAGTATAATCATCAGTTGGGACACCGTAGCTAGTTAATGGTAAGGTCACATCAGTTTCACCATCTTCATCAAGCGTGATATCAAGAGGTCTAGTGAATACGACATTTCCATCTTTATCTAACACCTGGACTAATGCTTCACTGACGTTGCTTCCGCTTGTGATCGTGATGATTGGGTTATTAGTTTTTTCTTCAGCGCCCTTGACGACAAAATCAAGTGCTGAAAGTTTTAGAGAAACTGAATCTGTGGTAGAACCAGCGCCGTCTGCTCGGCTTGATAAAATGTAATTTCCGTATTTGCCACCGTATTCGGCAACGTTGATTGTTATTTCATTTATACCACTTGCTGTGCCATAATCCGCGACATAAATGTCTGGAAGGACATAATCAGTTCTAGTTTCATCCGGAGCCACATAAGTTAATGTATAGACTAACCTTGTGGTGTCTGTATAAACTGTTCTGACTGGGATGTTAAGACCAATATATTCAGCCTCATCAACTGGGCTTTCAATGGTCACCCCTGGAACATTACCCGTAACAATTAATTCAACCGTAACATCGGCTGATGCTGGGCTAGGACCAGTAGGATTTACAGCGCTCACATCCGAGGCTGTGGTTAGTGCTCCAAAGGAGATAGCAAGAGCTGCTGCCCCAATAGAGCCGAATATTTTCGCATGTTTTTTCATATTTCACACTCGCTTTTTTATGTTTTTATTTTGAAACCCTAGAGTCGCCAACTTAGATTCGCAGTTTAAATCGGCGGCTCCTGCTCTGGTCGGGCTATCGTATATCGCGATTATACAATGAGACGCGACTTCTGAGCGCGGCGCTTCCTAATGAGCATTATAAGCCATACAATAATAATTGTCAATAGCATAACCATAATAACTATGATAAATATTGGCAAAATGATGACAATTCTCGAATCTTCGAAGGATTCGTCGAGAGCGTTAATGGTAGTTTTCACTCTAAAGATACCAAATGCCGGGGTATCATTCCATTCCAAGGTTGCATGACGAGCTGGAGCATCAGGAATAATCGTGTAGCTCCCCTCAAGCTCAGTAACGGTTCCACCGAAGAGTTTTTCAATTTTCATCTTCATGATTGAAGTGAAATCGGTGTTCCCCTCGTTTGAAAGGTTGGCGTTAGCGGTGATTTTTCCACTAGTGATAAATGGTTTGAGGCTAAAATCGGAGATAACAGCCTTACTAACGGTTTCGCCATTAGTTGTACCATAAAGGATTAGACCGACGCGAGAGATTGTATGGACACCAGTCGAGGTAGTGCCACCTTCAGGGATTGATTCAGCAAAGATGGTTGCATATTGACCACCAGCTGGGATGTCGTCCGGGACGGTAATTTTATATTCAACGACTTGATGTTGATCTGGTTCGAGATCGAATTTTACTTCGTTTTTCCAATCTTTTTCAGAATCTTTTTGAGCGTTCGCGTTTTGGTTAAAAGTAATCCAGCGCGAAATTTGGGTACGATTCGTTTCGGTGGAGAAGTTAATTTCGTATTCTTCGTTCGCTACGGTATAAGGGGTAGCATAAACTTTGAAACTAAATTTTTCGGAGCCGATATTATCAACTTGCATAGTGTAAGTTAATTCATCGCCAGGGTTTAAAGTGATGCGGTTAGCAACTGGCGAAACTTGGAGCCAAATAGCTGGTTTATCTTCGGCGTAAACGTTGCTATTCGGGACGAAGACCGAAGCAAGAGTAAATGCCGCGATAATAATGCTTTTTAAAAATTTCTTTCCCATTTTATCCTTCCATTGTTTTCTTAGCTTTGCGCTCACGGTTTCTCGATACCAACCAGAACACTGCTGCTCCGATAAAGATAATAACTAGAACAATCACCCAAAGCGGACAAATTAGAATAATCTTCTCGATAGTTTCAGTTTTATCGTTATAAGTTACTTCTAAGACAACTTTATAAAAACCGATTTGTGGAGCGTTATCCCACTCAATCTTTGTATAACGACGAGTTTCAGGGAGAGTCGTCAAAACTTTCGGATCTTCAGCAGTGGTGTAGATTTCTTCATCCGAGAAGAGAGGAAAGACCGACATGACATATTTTACATCAAGGTCGACGTTACCACAGTTTTTAACTAATGCCGAAGCGGAGATAGGAGGATTAAGGAGAAGCGAAGGAATGTTTTTTTCAACGATTTCACCACATTTTCTCGTTTCACCATTGACGTTAGAATAGACAATCGAGCCGATACGGACTGTTGCTTGGACAGTTGAAACACCATCAGCGCTGTCTTCGGTCTCGACCATAATAGCAGCGTTTTGACCGCCACCAGGAGCGTCAGCAGGAACTTTTACAGAGAATTTAATCTTCTCGTTCTCATTTGGCTTTAGATGGCCAGTAGTTTTCTCGAAATTAAACCACTCTGAAATATGAGTATAGTTGTTTTCGACGTTATAGGACGGATTATAGTTCTCGTCCGTTACATAATATGGTGCAGAATAGACTTTATAAGTAAATTCCTCGGTTCCAGAGTTTTGGACAATGAATTCGCCTTCATAACTGTTTCCCGGTTCCATATTACCGAGATTTTGCGAAGTCGGGGAAACCCAAAGATAAATCGGATGCTCTCCTTCTGCCATGACAGGAGCCACACCGAATATTCCCGAAATACTTAATAATGCCGACGCCAAAACACCGCCAATAACTGTTTTAAGATGACCTTTAGCCATTAACCTCCTTTTTATCTTGTTATAAATTATACACGAGAGTTAGGTTTTTTTCAATCTTTTTTCTCGGTCACATTTCTAAAAATGATTTTGCTTAGATATTTAAAGATTGGGATAACTTCCTCTAGATCTAAGAGATAGCTAGCAAATAAATAAGCTGCGAGTGAGACAAGAGAAATTAACATAAATTTCGGGAAGGTGACAAAGAAGGAGTTGTCAGTTGCAAGGAGTGGGAAGAATTTTGTCATAATGTAAGCGACAACCGAAGTAATAAGGGTGGCGAGCGCCATACGCCAAGCGCCAGACCAGAAGGTTTTGTTAAATAATTTATGTTTCGAGCGTTTATTAAGAATCCCGAGAAGTAGGAACATTTCGACGACCGCACCAATACTTTGCGCCCAACCAAGGCCGTAAGGCCCGAAATTCATTTTCGTAAAGATAACTGCAAGAACCATCGAGAGACCAATCGAGAAAATCGAAATAATAAACGGGGTTTTCGTGTCTTGGCGGGCATAAAATCCACGCGAAGCAATGTGAAAGACAGATTGAGCAAAAATCGCAATAATGAGCGAGGCGAGAACACTCGCAATCACCGGGTCACCACCGTTTTTAATAAAGTTCACGACGTAACCGCGAGCAAAATAAGCAATTGCGGAAACTGGGAGTGAAATAAAGACAATCATCCGAAGAGCTTTCCTAAAGGTACTATTAAATTCTTCGGCATTTTCTTCGGTAGTTTCTTCAGTTAATTTCGGGAAAAAGGCGGTCGAAATCGCAACACCAATTAAGTTTACTGGCATGGTATGGAGAGTGTTCGCTTGTTGGTACGAACGGAGTGCACCGGCGCCCATACGGCTTGATAGGTTTGTGTTAACGATACCAGAAACATAATCAATTCCCTGGTCCAAAGAGCGAGCTGGGAGTAGTTTTAAGACCGAGCGGAAACCATGGTTCTTCCAATAAATCTTAAATTCATAATCAAAGCCGAGGCCAAATAGCCCGATAAGCGAGACGATAACTTGGAGGACTGCACCAAAGACGACACCAAGTGCAACACCCATAATTCCACCTTCGAAAAGTTGGAAACCAAAGATATTAATTCCGTTCGTAAAGACGGTAATACCGACTAAAATACCGATATTATAGAGCGCTGGAGCAAGCGAGTAGAAAACGAAACGCCCGACAGCTTGTTGCATTGAGGAAAGAACAGTCGCGATTGAGAAGAGGAACGGGTTAATTGCAATCACGCGCATCATGTTAATCGCAAGAATTGTACCGGATTCGTCGAGACCAGGCCCAACAACGTAACGGATAAGCGGATCAGCAAAAATCATAATGAGAACCGAGGCAACGAGCGTTACAAGTGCAAAAAGATTAATAACAGAGCTCGAAAGTTCCCAGGCAGATTTTTTATTTCCAGACGCAAGACGCTGGTTAAAAACTGGGATGAACGAAACAGCTAAGGCACCTGAAGTTAAGATGAAGAACATGAAATCAGGGACGGTAAAAGCGGCAGTATAAGCGTCAATACCAGTCGGGTAAGTGTTAAGATAATATGAATTTAAAAGACGGTCACGGAAAATGCCAAGTAACGCCGAAATGAGCGTCGATGCGGAAAGCAAAACTGCAGCAAATCTAATACTGAGTTTAGAGTTCGCAAGCGCAACAACAGAGCGGAACTTGAATTTCTTCATTAGTGTAACCTAGCACCTTCTGGAAGCGTCGTTCCTTTAAGTAATTCTGGAAGATCTTCCTCTTCGAGCGTTTCTTTCTCAAGAAGTGCAGTTGCAAGGCGGTCGAGGACTTTCTTATTCGCGCTAAGAACAAGTTCAGCACGTTTTGCAGCTTCATCGGAAAGTTTCTTAATTTCTTTATCGATTAGTTCGGCAGTTTTTTCGGAATATGGTTTTCCGGTCGAAATTGTATAATAGCCAGTAGCTTCATCTGGGAAGACGAGGTTTCTAGTCTCATCGCCCATACCTTCTTCGATAATCATCTCTTTAGCGAGTTGTGCAACATTCTTAAGGTCAGAAGAAGCACCAGTCGTAATGTCGTCATTTCCAAAAATGATTTTTTCAGCGATACGTCCACCCATAGCACGAGCAAGCACATCTTTTAATTCATAGATATTTTTATAACTTCGATCTTCTGGAGGAAGGAACCAAGTTACGCCACCAGTATGTCCACGCGGGATAATTGTCACTTTATGAACCGGATCGGAATCAGGAAGGACGTGACCAACAATAGCGTGACCAGCTTCATGATAGGCAGTAAGTTTTTTCTCATAATCATTCATAACTTTCGATTGGCGTTTTGGACCGATTGCGACACGTTCAAAGGCCTCGGTAATATCGCCAGATGTAATAGTTTTATGGCCTTCACGAGCAGCAGTAATAGCGGCTTCGTTTGCAATATTTGCAAGATCGGCACCAGAAGATCCAGCAGTTTTCGCAGCGAGCGAATCAAGGTCAACACCTTCTTCGAGTGGTTTCTTCTTAAAGTGAACTTTAAGAATTGCGAGGCGATCTTTTCTTTCCGGGAGTGTTACATCAACATGACGATCGAAACGACCAGGTCGTAGGAGGGCTTTGTCGAGCATATCGACGCGGTTTGTCGCAGCCATCACAATAACGCCAGATTCATTATCAAACCCATCCATCTCGACAAGAATTTGGTTAAGAGTTTGTTCATCTTCACGGCCAGCACCACCGCGTGCGTCGCGCTTATGGGCGACGGCGTCGATTTCGTCGATGAAGATAATCGACGGAGCGTTCTTCTTCGCTTTACTAAAGAGGTCACGCACACGACTTGCACCAACACCGACAAACATTTCAGCAAATTCCGAACCAGAGATACTAAAGAAAGGAACGTTCGCCTCACCAGCAACGGCACGAGCCATTAAAGTTTTACCAGTTCCTGGTTCACCCGCAAGAAGAACGCCACGCGGGATTTTCGCACCGAGACTTTCATATTTTTTCGGATTTTTAAGGAAGTCGACAATTTCTTCGAGATCTTGTTTTGCGGATTCATTCCCTGCGACATCTTCGAAAGTGACTTTCTTTTTATCAGGGCCATAGAGTTTTGCTTTCGCTTTTCCGAAGCCCATATTTTCACGGTTCATCGATTGGGCTTGGCGGAGCATATAGGAGAAGAAAATGATGATTGCGACAATTGGAATTCCAAGAGTTAAGATGTTGAAAATAATGTCGGAGTAATTTACTGGCTCGCTATATTCGACGGTCGGATACTTTTCATTGCATTTTTTTAGTTCGTCGCCAGAAAGTTTATTACAATAGTTAATTAAACCTAAATCGTAGAGCGTTCCAGAAGCGTCTTTATAGGAGTGTTCGGTTGGCTGGTCCTTCCCTTTTAAAGTGATATTAATATCATTACCAGAAACGGAGATTTTCTTAATATTCCCATTTTCATCGTTTGCACGGGCAACAACGTCAGAGAGCGCAACTTCTTCGACTTTTGCTGGATGAGAGAAGTTTAAAATTAAAGCGTAAACAAAAATCGCAGTAAGACTAAAAAAGATAATACTACGAATCGTGTTTGAAGATTTTTTATTACCGTTTTTTTGTGGTTTATTCATTTTCTTTTCAACCATATAACTCCTAAGTCAGTATAATATATATTATATCAAAAAATACTCCCTTGCGGGAGTATTTTTTAATGTAAAATTAGTTGTTTAGACAGATAGTACCACCACCCTCTTTCTTATAGAGGATAGCAACTTTTCTTGCACCAGACGAGTAGTAAGCGACTTCACCTTGGCAAGTTGCGTGAGTAATAATCGAGACCGAGTGGCCGACATCACCAGCACCAGTATAGGTAGCAGCTGCGGTAGATTCTTCAGAGAGGTTACCGAGAGATTGTGCATCAAAGGTAACTTCATATCTTTGTCCTTTTTGACATGAAGATGTGGTTTTAGCTTCTGATGGGCTACAATCTTGAATCCAAAGTGAATAATAACCGCCATCTGGATCGGCGAAGACATCTTGCGCACCACCAGCACCAACGATTAGATAGTTGTCATAGAAGTAGCTCCAAGTCTTTGTGTCAGCACCAGTTGCAGTTGATGCAGTTGCGTGACCTTTAACATAGGTCCCAGTTGTTGGGATTGCACCACGGTTGTTAGATTGGTATTGGTTTAGAGCGGTTTGGACACGAGCGACATCATTCGAACGCTGTGTATCACGCTGTGAGCGCTGCAATGCTGGAAGTGCAATAAACACCATCATAAAGATAAGACCGGCAATCGCAAGCACAAGCACGACTTCGATAATCGTAAAACCTTTTCTATTATTCATTTTTTTCATTTTATCCTTTCTGATATTTTGCATTATTTCCATGCCACGCACTCAGGACACGAGACAAGGTATAATCCTTACGCTTATTTTAGCACATAACTTAAAAATAAATCAATGGTTTTAGATAATTTTATCAAAAAGTTTTTGCCACTCCTCATGGGAGAGGTCGCTTGGGCGAACATTTTCATCGAGCATTAACTCTGAAAAAGCGGTTTTTAACTTCTCTTTATCATAAGGGAGATTTTTTATCAGCTTCTTCCTTGGGTTAGAAAAACCACGCTTAATAAACCTTAAAACTTCGTCTTTTAAGAGCGGGGTTTCACGCGGAGTTAGAATAATTGTTGCAGAGTCAACTTTTGGAGGAGGAGTAAAATAAGATTTCGGCACAACTACCCCTGGCTCGACAAAAGCATAATTTTGGACAGAAAGAGAGAGATAAGTATGCTTTCCCGGCTCGGCGAGAATTCTTTCGGCGACTTCTTTTTGAATTAAGAGGACAATTTTTTCAGGTTTATTTTCCGTAGTTAAAAGTTTTGTGATGATTGGGCTAGTAATGTAATAAGGGATGTTTCCAGCAACAACGTATTTTTCGTCGATTGATTCTAGGTTGAATTTTAAAATATCTTCGTTTACAACTTTAAGATTTGTTCCAGGAAAAGATTTCGGGAGGTTATGCGCTAATTTCGCATCAAACTCAACTGCTAAAACCTTATAAAACCGCTTTAAAAGTGAGCTAGTTAAAGTTCCGAGGCCTGGACCGATTTCGAGGCAAAGTGGCTGGATTGACTTATCGTCTAGAACTGCTTCATCCGCAATATCATCGAGAACTAGGCGATCTTTTAACCAATGTTGGCCGAGTGATTTATTATTTTGCAGGCTCATATTAATACCACCTATGGCTATCCCAGAAACTTTTAGCCCCGCTCCAACCACCATAACGTTCGTTCACATAAGAAATCATCCATTTAATTTGGGTGATTGGGTTTGTTTGCCAATCAGAGCCGGCACTAGCCATCTTTTTTCCAGGAAGAGCTTGCGGGATTCCATAAGCTCCAGAGCTACGGTTGGTTGCATTATAGCGACAATGCGATTCTTTCGTGATTAACCAATAGGCAACTTCGAGATCTTTGCTACTTACCCCAGCGGCACGAATCCAAGCCTTACAAGTTGCTTCGTCTGGGTTTGTACTAAAACTCGAGAAATTTGTCGCAACTACTGAATCTTTCTCTGGTTCTTTCGTTGGTTCGGAAATCGTCTTTAATTCAAGTTTTTTCGAACTCTTTTTCATATATTTTTCTTCGGCGACTGGTTCGTCATTTCGATAAATTCGATAAGTCTCGGCAAGACCGGTTTCGAGGATACCGTGGTTATCTTGGACGGTTCTAATTTCGTCATTCCCATCAATTTCGAATCCAGCTTCCGCAACAAGGAGTTCTTTATCATAATTTGCGGACATTAAATATTTTTTCGTTTTTCCATCCGTTACGATTACTGGACGAGCGCGATAAAGATCGATGTGAAAATTGTTCGAATCGATTTTAACATCTTTTTCTGGATCAACTAAGTCTTTTTCATTTAAATCAATTTTTGCACGTTTCAAAGCTTCGCCAACGGTATCAGCATTAGTTTTTATCGTTAAAGAATTTTCACCATCGTGGATTGTGACGAAATGTTGGGCGTTTTCAGAATCGCCCGAAGCATGAGTATTAGAGACCTTAGCGACAGTTAGAAATACAAAAAGCCCAACAAGAATAATTGTTCCTGCGGTACAAAATAAATTCGTATTCAACTTTCGCAGTTTCATACCCCTTAAGTTTAACATAAATGTGCTATAATTGGAAGTATGTTTACGGAAGGACTGAATAAAGAACAGAAACGAGCGGTCGAGACACTTTCGGGGCCGGTACTTATTTTGGCCGGCGCAGGAAGCGGAAAGACAAAGACTTTAACGCATCGTATCGCGAATTTGATTTCTTCCGGAATTTATCAAAACCAAATTCTCGCGGTCACTTTTACAAATAAAGCGGCGAAAGAAATGCGAACGCGTCTTTGGAACCTTTTAAACCCAGAGCAAAAAGATGAGGTCCCACGTTCCTTTATGCCATATATGGGGACTTTTCACTCAATTTGTGTACGAATTTTAAGGATGGAGAGCGAGGCGGCAAAGCTCGATAAAAACTTTGTGATTTACGACTCGGATGATCAACTCGCCTTAATCAAACGCGCAATTAGAGAGCTTCGAATTGATGATAAGTATTTAAAACCAAAAATTGTTCAAAACATTATTTCCAGTTGCAAAAATGCAGGTGAAACTCCAAATTCCTATGCGAATAATGCGATTTATCCAAACCAAAAAAATGCGGCAAAAGTTTTTAAACTTTATGAACAATTTAAAAAAGCTAGCTCGGCGTTAGATTTTGACGACCTTCTAATTAAGACAGCAATTTTATTCGAAAAAAATCCGGAAGTTCGAAAAAAGTGGCAAGATAAATTTAAACACATTTTAATCGACGAATATCAAGACACAAACCATATCCAATATCGTCTCGTTAAAGCACTCGTAAACGAGGAGCGAAATATTTGCGTTGTTGGGGATGATTGGCAAAGTATTTATTCTTGGCGGGGGGCAGATTTTACAAATATCTTAAACTTTGAACGGGATTTTCCAGGTGCGACTGTAATTAAACTAGAACAAAATTATCGCTCGACTGGAAATATTTTAAAAGCGTCGCAAAAAGTGATTAATTTTAATAAAACGCGGACGGAAAAAACTTTATTTACGGAACTTGGAGATGGTGAGCCAGTTGATATTGAAAATCTTTCAGACGAAACGGCGGAGGCGAAATATGTTGCTTATAAGATTCTCGGTTCGATGGATAAACATACCTACTCCGATTTTGCGATTTTATACCGCACAAATGCACAAAGCTATAGTTTTGAAAAAGCATTTATTGATGCTCATATCCCGTATAAAATTATTGGTGGCGTTAGATTCTACGATCGACGCGAAGTGAAAGATGTTTTAGCGGTCCTAAAAATTATGGTAAATCCGAAAGACCAAGTTTCGCTCGAGCGAGTTTGCAAAAATATTCTTTCCGGAGTTGGGGCGGCATCGATTAAAAAATTGAATGCCGTAATTAGTGTTTCGAAAGCTGAAAATCCTTTAATAAACGAAGATCTTTCAGAAGCAGTTTCCGGAAAAGCGCGTGGCTCGATTTTAAGACTCCAAGATTTCTTAAAGTCAGAAAAATTAAACGTTTCGCCTTCAGAAATTGTTTCGGATGTGATTAGAGAATTTTCGATTTTTAATTTAGTCCAAGACGGAACACCGGTCGGGGAGGAACGCGTTAACAACTTAAATACAATGGTCTCAAACGCAGCACAATTCGAGTTACTAGAAGATTTTCTTTCCGAGGCGGTTTTAATGTCTTCGGCAGACGAAGAGAGCGCAAAAAATTCCGTAACGCTCATGACGCTTCACGCGGCGAAGGGACTAGAGTTCCCGGTTGTATTTATCGTCGGGATGGAAGAAGGTTTATTCCCTTCAATGCATGATGATAACGAGGCTGCAATCGAAGAAGAAAGACGGCTCGCCTACGTTGGGATGACACGTGCGAAGGAAAAACTTTACCTTTCCTATGCTTCATCAAGGTTTACGATGGGGCAAAGAAGTTATAGTATGCCATCAAGATTTTTGGCTGAGCTAGGTTATGATCCATACAAATCTGCTGGAAAATCGAAGAATCCGTTTGAAAAGTTTCACCACGGACCAAAAACTTTTGACCCATGGCGAGACGATATTGAATATGATGAAACTGATCCTTTCCCGGAATATTATTAAATTCCAGCAAGCGGTTGAATGTCGGCGCCAAGGTGGTTTAGACGGCGGGCAAAATCTTGATACCCACGAGAAATCGAATAGATATTTCTAAGAATCGAAGTTCCCGGAGCAGCAAGCATTGCAATTAAAATCACGACTGCTGGGCGGAGTGCTGGAGGAGCGACAAGTTCGGCTGGGCGCCAATTCGTTGGCCCTTCAACATAAACCCGGTGCGCATCAAGAAGTTCGACTTTTGCGTTAAGATTCGAGAGATAGCTTGTATAGATTGCACGGTTCTCGAAAACCCAATCATGGATTAGAGTTCTCCCCTCTGCGGTCGCAGCAATCACGCCGAAGAACGGAAGGTTATCAATGTTAAGCCCAGGAAATGGCATCGGATGAATTTTATCCATCGGCGCGACAAGTTCGGCTTTTTTGATTACTAAGTCGACAAGGCGAGTGCGTTCATTTTTCGAAAAATACTCGTCGCTACGTTCAATTTTTGCATGCATCGATTTTAGAACTTCAAGTTCAATTTCAAGAAATTCAATTGGAGCGCGTGTAATTTTTATTTCCGATTTTGTGACGAGTGCCGCCGCGATGAAAGACATGCACTCGATCGGATCTTCGCTCGGCCAATATTCGATGTCTTTATCAATTTTTTCAAGCCCAGTTACTTCGAGAGTAGTTGTACCGATTCCTTTAATTTTCACACCGAGTTTTTCAAGGAAGAAGCAAACGTCTTGGACCATGTAGTTCGGAGAAGCGCCAATAATTTTCGTTTTTCCAGGATAGAGCGCCGCTGCCATTAAGACGTTTTCAGTCACAGTATCGCCACGTTCGATTAGAACAATTCTCTTCCCATTTTTATCTTTTAAGGCTTTTTGGTCGACTTTTGCTTCGTAAAAACCGACGTTCTTCTTAGCATCAATTTCAAGACCAAAAGCAGAAAGAGCGCGAAGATGTGGATCGACAGTTCTCGTGCCTAGACTACAACCACCAGCGTACGGAAGTTTAAATTTCTCGTATTTATGGAGAAGTGGGCCCATAAACATGATGATTGAACGAGTTCTACGAGCTGCTTCGACATTTAATTTTTCTATCTTTAATTCACGAGGTGATATAATTTCAAGGTCTTTTCGACGATTTACCCAACGACATTTCACACCAACAGACTCGAGCACTTCAATAATTCTAAAAACCTCTTCGATTCTCGCGACGTGATGGAGTGTAGTCTTTCCGGAATTTAAAAGTGCAGCACAAAGAAGCCCAACCGCAGCATTTTTCGAGGTATTAATTGTAATCTCGCCACTTAAAGTCTTTCCGCCGTTAATACGATAGGACTGTGACGAAGAGTCATTTATAGAGAGGATTTGGCTACCAAGCTCCGATGAAATTTTTTTCACCATTTCGAGAGAGATATTTTGGTCGCCTTTTTCGATACGGTGGATTGCGGACTGGCTAGTTCCAATCAATTTTGCAAGTTCAGCCTGAGTTAGGCCTTTTTCCTTCCGCATATTCTCGATGACTTTACCAATTTCTTGTTGATATGAAACTGTTTTCTTCATAAGAATAATTATATCATAGGATGAATAAAAAATAAATCGTTTTAGAGGTGGACTTTTCAGCGATTTTATGGTATAATTTTTGCATATGAAAAAGATTACTAAAGCAATTATCCCGGTGGCTGGATGGGGGACAAGAAGGTTGCCAATTACAAAAATTATTGAGAAATCGATGCTTCCGGTCGGGAATAGACCGTTAGTTGATTATTCTGTACAAGAGTTAATCGATGCGGGCGTGACCGACATTTACATGGTGATTTCGAACGTCGAACCTTGCCAGGTGCAAGAATTCTATAAAGATAATATTGCCTTAAACAAATACTTGATTGAACGTGGGAAGGAGGATCGCCTAAAACTTGCGAAGACTCTCCCGAATAATGTAAAAATCCACTATACAGTCCAAGATCCGTCTGGAAAATATGGAACAGCAGTTCCGGTTGCGATGGTAGTCGAAGAATACAATATCAACGAACCAGTCTTCTGTTTTATGGGCGATGATTTCGTTTGGAATCCGGAAGGCGAAAGTTCCGCAAAGTCGCTTCTTAATTCCGTGCGTGGTGAATCCGAATCAGCGATTCTGGGGATTGACCATCCATACGAAGCGCTTCTTAACGGTGGGGCCTTGACGATTGAAGATGAAAAACTCATAAAAATTACCGAGAAGCCGGCACCAGAGCAAGTAACTGGGCTTGCATCAGTTTCGAAATATATTCTCTCACCAGAACTACTCAAGGAAATCGTCGAATACGTTCATAACAACGACTTTGGACCAAACGATCAAGAATATATGATTACTGATCCATTTGCATCATTCGTTAACAAAGGTGGTTGCATTCGTGTCGCAAGAACTGATGGTGAATATCTTGACGGAGGAACAGTTGAGGGGTGGTTGCATGCGAATAATGTAGTGTTAGGTGATAAGTAAAAATCACAACAATACGCAACGGACAGTAATCCCTCGTCCACGATAAGCTTGGGAAGACGTCACAATATAGGACGTCGAATTATATAGATAGGAATCAAACTCATTCGCATAACGAGCATCGCTACTAGAGTCTACTCGGTTCAACCATATCTCAAGATTCACCCTACGCGCTGTAATACGCCCTACGGAATCAGGCGAGTAGTTATCGTAACTCCCACCCCTCCAAAAATACTACAGAGCATAATTAGTTTTACTTTATATTATAGTAATTTTGTTCCGATTGGATTTTTGGAGGGGTGGGATTTATCAGCTTGGGAATGGCCGCATACACCAGCCAAATGTAGATGGCGCTTGGAGATCTGGTATTGCCTCGTCTGCAAATAGTGCTAATTATATTAATTCATATACTGCTAATAGCTCTGGTAATGCCCATGTATACCCGCAAGGCAATTACAATAGAGGTTATGGAATTCATGTCCGTTGCACAACGGATGTAGTACCCGTTTCCTCTCATATTGGCAGCTTGGACCCAAATCAATACTACTTGGCTTTGGACGGATGTGAAAAGATCGCCGGCTCTAATATTTTCTGTAGCTTTATTCATCCACCAATAGGCATCGATGATGCGATTATAGAAACCGCCGCCAGTGTAGGCATAATTCCCACCCCTCCAAAAATCCAAGAGAGTACTAATACTATAATATTGCTCTGTTGATATTTTTGGAGGGGTGGGTATTTAGACCATAATGGTGCTATTTTTGTCAGGACGAGCAGAAATAGCCATCGTTCAAATATGGTCATTACTAACGAAGTTGCTTCCACTTTCTATTCGAGGCCAGTAAACTCGTCTGGTGGAGCTACAGTCCAGACATCGATTTCACTCTATCGTGGGGATGGGTTGTCTCTCCGTTGCGCAACGGATAAATCTTCCATATCCTCTATTAACGAGTACGTTCAGCCAGACATCTCCGGTAGTACTGGAGTTAAATTGTGAGAGACGCGCACTACTAGGTGTATCAGCATAATTATGATAAAACGAAGTGAAAGAAACTTTATTAGACCCAACTCCACCATCAAGAAAATATACCCCACCCCTCCAAAAATACTACAGAGCATTATTAGGATATTATAGTAATTCTGTTCCGATTGGATTTTTGGAGGGGTGGGAATTACGCCAGGTCGAAGGGTACGATCATGAATAAAACTGCTGGCGGTTTTTGGTGGGAATATATTGCAGGTGCTGAAAATTCCGCTGGATATCTTAATACTGGGACTGATGTTGATCTTGGAAGTGCCTTTTTCTATGCTGTCATGAATTATGGAAATAGAGGATTCGGATTTCGTATCCGTTGCATAAAAAAGTTTACCGCAGAGCGGTAAACTTAACACACGTAAAGATAGTTACAAAATACTATCTAAATTCATTATATCATAAGCGAAATAAAAAACTAAAATTTAATTAGCGATTCGCGCCAATTGTCTGGGAGGTCTTTAAAACCGAGGAGATTTGCGATAGTTGGAGCAATATTTGAAATTCCAGCATCGGAAACTCGGTTCAACTCATAGCGATTTTTGTTTTCAGTATTATCGTAGAAAATACAAGGCACGAGATTTATTGTGTGTGAAGTTTTAGGATTTCCGTCTTCGTCGATTAGCTCTTCAGCGTTACCATGGTCAGCAGTAATAATCATCATCCCACCAAGTTCGTCAACTTTTTTCGCAATGCGATTAAGTTGGATATCAATCGCTTCCATAGCCGTGATTGTTGCTTCTAATTCTCCGAAGTGCCCGACCATATCTCCAGCTGCAAAATTAACGCGAACAAATTTATAATCCCCCATTTTCTCAAGCATAGCATCTGCAATTTCAGCTGATTTCATCCAAGGGCGCTCATTATAAGGACAGGTATCAGATTCAATTTCAACCTGTTCTTCATTACTAAACTTCTCATAAGAATTACCATTAAAGTAGTAGGTAATGTGGCCAAACTTTGCGGTTTCAGCAATTGAGAGTTGGGAAATTCCCTTTTCGCCAAGAAATTCATGGAGCGAGTTTTTAATTTCAACTGGCTCGACAAGACGATATTGTGGAACGTGGGTATCAGAATTATATTCCGTCATCCCGACGAAGAAAACGTTTAATCTTCGATTGTTTTCAGTTCCGCGGTCAAACGGGATAAAGTTTTCATAAGTGAAAGCTTCGGCAATTTCAATTGCACGATCAGCACGAAAATCATAATAAATGAAGCCGTCGCCATCTTTTACAGTTCCGACTGGTTCGTCATTTTCAACAATAATAAACGGTGGAAGATATTGGTCTTGGACACCTGGGTCTCTTTCACGAAGCTCCGTTATTGCTTCCATCGATGATTCAAAACGATTTTCGGCTTCGCCATGGACGATTGCGTTCCAGCCGCGTTTTACGATTTCCCAGTCCGTTTCATAACGATCTGCAACATAAATCATCCTACCGCCACCGCCAGCAACCTTATAATCTCTTTGATGACCGTAAGGATCGCGCAGAGTATTTAAGAAATTTTCAAGCATTTCGATATATTTTTCAGCCGAACGAGGCGGAACGTCACGACCATCCAAAACAAGATGAATACGAACACGCTCGACACCTTCTTCATTCGCACGTTTTAGCATCTTAAAGAGGTGGTTTATGTCACTATGGACACCACCATCGGAAAAAATCCCTGAGAAATGGAGCGTACCATTATTCGCTTTAACGTGAGAAATTACCCCAGTCCAGGCGGTCGATTCCCAAATTCTTCCACTTTCAAATTCATCTTCAATTTTTGCGATTCCCTGTTTTATAATCTGACCACTTCCTAGAGCATTATGGCCGACTTCGCTATTCCCCATTTGGCCCGGCATAATTCCGACTGCTTCGCCACTAGCTTCGAGCGCCATTGTGCGGTGATTATGAATTGCTTCATCCAAAAATTCGGTATGCGCTTTTTTTACTGCGTTACCTTTTTCGTTCTTAGAGAGGCCCACACCGTCTAAGATTGCAAGAACGATCGGCCCACTATATTTCAAATCGCTCATTTATTCTATTTTATCACATTTGAATCTAGTTTTCAGGTTTTCCAAGAAGACGGAACATCTCGTTTTTATAAGCCTCAACGCCTGGCTGGTCGAAAGGATTTACTTGCTCAAATTTTGCGGAAATTGCACAAGCAAGCTCGAAGAAATAGATTAAATTCCCGAGACTTTTTTCAGATAAATCTTGGAGCTCAAGCTCGAAAACTGGAATATGTTTAGCGTGAGCAGTGATAGTTGCTTCTTTTGCCTTTTCATTTACGAAGCCTAATTCTTTTCCTTCAAGATAACCAAGTCCATCAACATTGTCCGGCATTTTCGGGATTTTAATATCTGGCTCGACGCGATTTGTAAATTTCGGCATTGGATTTTCGCGGAAAGAAAGAACTGTTTCAAGAATATTTGGACGACCTTGTTGCATGTATTGACCGAGAGAATGTAGATCGGTTGTGTAGGTTGCAATAGCTGGGAAAATCCCCTTGTTTTCTTTCCCTTCCGATTCGCCGAAAAGTTGTTGCCACCATTTTCCGAGTGATTCAAGACAAGGCTCGAACGAGGCGAGGACTTCAACGTCATAATTTCTTGAACGAAGAATATGACGAGATGCAGCATATTTAAAGATTTCATCGAAAACGCCTGAAACGGCTTCTTCTCTTGCGCCAGCAAGAAGCTCGTCGATATCGACTCCAGCAACTGCAAGCGGGAGAAGTCCAACAGCGGTAAGAACCGAATAACGTCCACCAATTCCATTTGGGATTACAAAACGTTCATAGTGATTATAAAGTGCTTCGTCGTGGAGCGCACCAACTTCACCATCGGTTGTTGCATAGATGCGAGAAAAGGCCTCATTTTCACCATATTTTTCGAAAAGTTTTTCCTTAAAAATACGAAAAGCGATTGCCGGCTCGGTCGTCGTGCCAGATTTAGAAATAACATTAATCGAGAAATCTTTATCGCCGATTTCATCGAGTACAGCTTGGAGTGAGATAGTGGAAGCAGAATTTCCAGCGTAGAGAATTTTTGTATTAGATTTAATTCTCGAACTTAAAGCATCAATGATTGCTTTATGGCCAAGATAAGAGCCGCCGACACCAATACAAACGAGGAAGTCGCTATTTTCTTTAATTTTCTCAGCGGCTTTTTTAATGTGGTCTAACTCACTTTCATCAAAATTATCCGGGAGAGTTAGCCAATCTGCCATTTTATCGGCTTTTATTTCTTCTAATAAGTTTTTTGCCGCACTGGTTTCGACAGCGAGTGCAGACGCGTCAATATCGCAGTG
The DNA here is from genome assembly GCA_017432305.1 of Candidatus Saccharimonadota bacterium. Classification (GTDB taxonomy): domain Bacteria; phylum Patescibacteriota; class Saccharimonadia; order Saccharimonadales; family Saccharimonadaceae; genus Nanosyncoccus. Next base: position 13,583 of record JAFRJK010000006.1, on the reverse strand, counting down.
GAATTTTAAATCTATCATTTTTACCTCACTTCTATCTTTCTCTATTATAGCATAAGTTATGATATACTTATAAGATAGAAGAAGCCCGGATGGCGGAATTGGCAGACGCGCTAGCTTCAGGTGCTAGTGTCTTTTAGATGTGCAGGTTCAAGTCCTGTTCCGGGCACCACGAATTAGATATTATTTAAAATTGTAGAAGCAACTGCCCCAGCAGCTCCAATCATCGAACTATGTTTTCCTCCGGTAGCAGCGTTAAGATGTTCGAGAATACGTTCGCCCCCAAGCGGAGTGTCGACATTTTTTGCGATTGGGATTTTTATCGGCATTCTATATGCGCGCATTTTAATCGCCACGCCACATTCCTCAATTCTTTTTTGACCTTCGTGACTTCCATCATTTAGATTTTCATACGGGCCAAAACTTTCGATTTCATCGTAAGCAAATAGCTCTTTTTTGTTCTTTTTCTTAGTCTGTGGAGTAATAATAAAGAACATTTTAATAGAATCGACAAAGCCAATTTTATATGAGCCGTGATGCCCACAAAAATCTATTTCTTTATCACTTAATGGCTCGACCTTCTCTTTATAAAGTTGGTCCATTTCTTCCATGTGTGCTAAATGTTTTTTCGTCTCTTCTAAATCATTAAGATGTGGTTCAAAAAGAATGCTCGTGTTTTTTCTACAATCGTTACAAATGTAAGTTTTATCTTTCAATTTTGTGCGAGAAAGTGCGCCAACTTCTTTTTTGCAAATCTCGCAAGCTTGCTTTGAAAAAAGATTACCAAAAATCCCCATAAAACTCTATTTCTTACCGTTTTTTTCGTTAGCAATCCCAGCGATAATCGAAAAAGCTGCAATTAAGATACCACCACAAAATGGAATTAACCAAAGATTTTCCCAAGAGCCTGTAAGAGTACCAATAATAACCATGGACCCACCAGCTAATATTGCGATAATTGCACAAATTCCGCCGATCATTTTTTTACTCATTTCTTCTCCTCTTTTATTATAATTTAATTATACATATGTATATATATTGGCGTCAATATGATAAAATAGCTTTACTATGTTCACAGAAATTTTAGGCTGTTCAATCCAAACAGATTTAAACTATATTGCATCGAGACTTAGAGATGCTCCAGAAGGTGCAAAAATTGTTTTTGTGGGAATGGAATATACCGATATTGTAGATTTAAAAAGTGCAGACATTTTATCGCTAGTTAAGATTGATGTTGAAGATGAGAAAAAGTATAGAATTGTCGAGCCGAATCGCCCAGATTTAGATGTTACTTTTACGATAGTAAGACATTTTTCTCACGAGGCTGATTATGTGATTTTTCTTTCATCGTCAAAAAGCTTTAATATAGATTACGATCGCTTTTTAGAAATTGCAAAGAGTGTAAAAAAAGTTTTTTTGCTCACGGTACTTGGAGAAAAACCGAGGATTGTTGAAGCTATCCGCGAAAATCTCGGCAAAAAGTTAGAGATTATCGAAATAAGTGTCCCAGAAAGCTGGCTCGAAGATTAGACTTTGTTTATTACTGGGATGACAATCGGAGTGTGGCCGGTGGCGTCGAAGAGGATGCGAGTTACGTCCTCTTTTATTTCGTCTTTTAGAACTTTTAATTCAGGATCGGTCGAGACGGAGCGGTCGGTTTTAACACGGAGATAATGACGGATTTTTCCGATTAGTTCCTCCGAGTTATCAAGATAAATGAAAGCACGCGAGACAATGTCCGGAGTTTTAATGAGGCGTCCAGATTTTTTCGAAAGTGTTAAGACGATTACAAAAATCCCTTCACGCGAGATATGGATACGGTCTTTTACGACAGCTTCATGGACCGGCATGTCAGCATCGTCATAAAGTTTATTCCCGACATGAACGCGACCAGTTTTCTTAATTTTTTGATCTTTTGTTAATTCGACGATATCGCCATCGTCAGAGATGATGATATTTTCTTTCGGGATGCCAATCACGTTTTCGGCCATCTCAGCGTTGTGTTGCATCATATAGAATTCACCATGATAAGGCATGTAGTTTTTCGGATTTAGACGGGTGACAAATTCAACGTGGTCTTCGTAGTAGGCGTGCCCAGAAAGGTGGAGTGGGCCAATGTTAGAAAGATGAGTTTTTCCGTTTTGGATGACTTGAGCGCCCTCGCGGAGAAGACCGTCAACCGTATTAACGACGTGTGGTTCATTTCCAGGAATTGGGTTCGAGGAGAAGACAATTGTATCAGTCGATTTAATTTTAATATATTTATGCGCGCCAGTTACCATGCGATTTAAGACCGCGTTAAGCTCACCTTGCGAACCAGTACAAATAATCGTCACTTTATCGTCCGGAAGTTTAATAATATCTTCCATCTTCACAATTGTGTCTTTCGGAGCTTTCACAACACGAGTTCTAAGCGCGACTTCGACGTTATTAATCATTGAGAAACCAGCGAATGCGACTTTACGGCCACGTTTTGCTGCTTCTTCCATAATCATACCAATACGAGAAATCTGGGACGAGAAACAGGAAACGATAATACGACCGTTTGCGTAGTGATCCATCACTTTACCGAGGTTATCACCAACATCATATTCGGAATGTGGGTGATGGCCTGGCGAATCGATATTGGTTGATTCGTTAAGCATTAAAGTGATTCCCTCTTTCTTCACAATTTCATCAATACGTTCGAAATCAGTTTGTTGGTATAGTGGGTTTTGCTCAATTCTCCAGTCACCGGAAACATAAATTACGCCGTTCGGAGTGCGAATTACAAGAGCATTATTTCCAGGGATTGAGTGGAGAGTGTGAATAAATTCAACACTTAAATGTTCGGAGACTGCAATTTTTTCGTGTTTGAATGGATCGACAGTGATGTAATTCATATCCGGAACTTCATCGAGTTCGGACATTTGTTTTTTAATCATACCAATCGTGAAATCGGAGCCATAAATCGGAGTAGTTGTCGGGAATTTCGGCAAAATATGACGACAAGCACCGATGTGGTCAAGATGAGCGTGAGTGAAACAAATCGCCTTAATTTTATCCATATTATCTTCGAGATATTTGATATCTGGAACCATGTAATTTACGCCAGGATAGTCGTCACCAGCGAACAAAACACCCATGTCGATCACGATAGCTTCATTTTTATATTGAATCACGGTCATATTTTTACCGATACCAAATTCGCCAGTACCACCAATTGGAATAATTAGGACAGAATCATTATCGGTACGAGCTTGTTTTAATTGGCCGTTCGTGACCTGAGCGCCATTATAACCGTTATAGCGAGATTTATTAACTGGGACGCCAATAATATGTTGAGTAGCTTGAGCGTTAACGTCTTGGGAAAGCATGCGTTGGTGATGGACCATGTCACCTTTTTTTGTCGAGACAGAAAGATCGACTTTTCGAGCTTGTGCTTTTTCGGTTTTTTCAGATTTTGCTGAAGCTTTTTTCGTGGCTTTTTTCGCAGTAGATTTTTTCGCCGATTTCTTTAGAAGATGGGCATCTTTCCCGCCCGGTTTAAAGTTCGAATTAAAATTTCGTTTTTGGACTTCCTCAAAAATTACCGCTTCGCCAGTTATGGTCGGTTCTTCAGGTTTTACATTGGCGCGTTTTTTATTCTCTTCAAAACGTCGTTTTATCTCAGGAAGACGCTCTGCCTGCATCTTCATCAAACGCGCACGACGCTCTTGTTCTTTTTGGTTCATTTATTTTCCTTTAATTTAATAGTGCTATATGAAAGGCACAAAAACAGTAAGTTTTTCCGTGTCTATAACAAGTAATTATTGCTACTTTTATTATAGCAAACTCTGGACGCTTTTTCAAGAGTCTAGATAAAAGAAATCGTCCGCTTAAGCTTCGTCTTTAGAGACGCCCTTTAAGGCGAGCATTATCACCGAGAGGGCGCAAATTACGAAGATGGCGAACATAATAATAACATCTTTTCCAACGTAATCAAGCGGAGTGGAGCCTGTGATTGGCACCTCTGGCACTGCTTGAGTCTCGTTAGTTGTTTTGTTCGTGCTATTCATAATTTTTATGTTTATTAGCTTATACTTCTATTATAGCATAAACGGAATAAAAAAGCAATAGCTCGCGATTTCTTAGTAAATTTTAATACTTTTTTTTGCGAGTTTTAACAGATAGAAACGCTCTAGATTCCCATTTTTTCCAAAAAGATCATTATCACGCTTTTTTACGATAATGAAGCCGTATTTTTTCAGCCATTTTTCGAATTCTTTAATAATATCACGGCGAATTTTTTCGTTCTTTACTATGCCGTTTTTTAGCTCGAAAGATTTTGCTTCGAATTGTGGCTTTAGCATTACGAGAAAATCAGTATCAGGCGAAGCAAGATTAAACCTTGCGTGGAGCAAGACTTTTTTCAAAGAGACAAACGAAACATCCGCGAGAATAACTTTAAAATCCGCATCCAAACTCTCGCGGGTACAATCAAAAATGTCAGTTTTTTCGTGCAATTCGATTCTTGAATCGAAGCGAAGTGGCTCTTTCATTTGGTTTGTTCCCTTTTCAACCGCGACGACTTTTTCGGCTCCGGATTTTAGAGCAAATTCAGAGAAACCACCGGTCGAGGAACCAATATCGAGCACAACCTTCCCACGAAAATCGTAGCCGATTTCACGAACGAAACCGGCTACTTTTTCATATGCCCTTGAGACGGGCAACTATTTTCTCCTCTCGCGATAAGCGTAGGTATCTGTATCAACAGAGACGATGTCGCCTTCTTTGATAAAAGCTGGAACTTTAATAACAACTCCAGTCTCGAGCGTTGCGTCTTTCATGACGGAAGTCGAGGTGTCGCCTTTAACTGCAGTCTCAGTATAAGTAACTTTTAGCCAAAGATTCTTTGGGAGAACGAGGTTAATCGCAGTCCCGTTATAGAATTGGATATCCATCTCATCGCCATCTTTCATGAAATCTTTCATGTCGCCAACCATGTCGCTAGCTAGTTCGTATTGTTCGAACGATTCCGGATCCATGAAATAGAACTTTTCATCGTCTTTATAGAGATATTGAACATGCTTGTTCGTGACTTCTGCCGGTTCGATTTTTTCTTGTCCCTTAAAGGTCTTAGGGAGAAGCGCACCGGTAATGAGGTTTTTAACCTTAACGTTCACGATTGAACCACCACGTCCCATCACTTTTTGGGAATATTCAACCACCTTGTACGGTTGCCCGTCAAGTGTGATCAGCACATTCTTTTTTAAATCTGTTGGTCCGTACATTTATCCCCTTTCTTTAATTATTCTGATACAAATGGTAAGAGTGCCAAGTGGCGAGCACGCTTAATAGCGACTGCGAGTTGGCGTTGTTGTTTCGCAGAGAGACCGGTTTTAGACATCGGTTCAATGCGACCATAAACATCAATATAACGTTGCAAAGTCTTTACATCACGATAATCGAAGTAAAGATTTGGATCGTTTTTAATCCTTCTCATTTTTCTCCTTATTCTTATTAGAATGGAACATCACTTAAGTCAATTGGTTCTTCTGGAATGTCGTCAGGAACAACTTCTTCAGAAGCTCCGTCGTCGCTAGCTTTAACAGAATCGCTTCCGCCATCACCAGCTTCGCCACGACCGCCGATAAAGTTAAAGTCTTCAACGACGATTTCGGTCGACGAACGTTTTACGCCATCTTTGCCTTCAAATGAACGTTGCTCAAGACGGCCACAAACCATAATGCCAGAACCACGATGTGCGTATTGGCAGATGATTTCAGCAGCTTTTCCCCAAGCGGTACAGTTGATGAAAGATACTTGTTCTTTATCGGAACCATCTTGGCCCTTATAATTACGGTTAACCGCAACACTAAAAGAACAAACTTGTGCGCCAGATGTGATTGCTCGCATCTCAGGATCGCGTGTGATATTACCAATAATGATTGCTTTACTAAAACCCCGCGCCATAAATAACTCCTTTTTTTTAAATTTCTAATTATTCTTCTTCGCTTTTTTCTTCAGCATCAGCTTCTTTTTCCTCAGCTTTTTTAGCGGCTTCATATTTAGCCTTGCGAGGATCAGTAGCGACGATAAGATAGCGAATTACCTCATCGGTGATATTCAAAGACTGCGAAATTTTCTTTGGAGCGTCCGCTGGAAGCTCGACTTCGTAGTAGTAATAAACAGCGTATTCGTTACCCGAAATCGGATAAGCGAGGCGTTTTTTACCCTCGTTCGTGTCTTTGACGATTTTACCCTTGACGTCACTAAGGATTTTAGCAACTTTATCAAGAGCAGGTGTTAAGTTCATCTCCAAATCAGGATGAAACATAACAGTAAGTTCGTACTGTTTCACTTTTACTCCTTTGGTTAAAGCAAACACACTATAAAAAGTTGTTTGCTGAGCTAATATTATCTGTTATTTTAGCACAAATTATGCAAAAAGTAAAGACTAGTTTCCAGCGAGCTCGTCGAACTCTTCCATCGAGGAGATGAGCACGTCGCGAGGCTTATTTCCGTTTTGTGGGCCAATTACACCGATTTCTTCAAGCCAAATTGCGAGCCCAGAAACGAAACCATGGCCTTTTCCGAGATAAGTCTGGAGTGAAGCGGTAGAGAATTTGCCTTTGGATAGCGTAATTTCAACGGCTTTTCTCACATATTGGTCGTTCGGATCATACTTTCGACCGAGGTCGCCAATTGCGCCACCATCCGATGGGCCGAAACCTTTAATTTGGACAGCTTGGGAAATAACTTCGTCGTTATATTCTGGAGCACGTTGTTCGCGGAGGAAGTTTGTTAATTTATCGACATCACCATCAGAGGCGAAGGCACCTTGAATACGGCGAGGTTTACCCATCATTTCGGTCGTAAGCATTAACATGTCGCCTTTTCCGAGAAGTTTTTCAGCACCACCCATATCGAGCATGATACGAGAGTCGGTATTATTATTAACGGCGAAAGCGATACGACCTGGAACGTTTGCTTTAATAAGACCGGTAATGACTTTTACTTCTGGACGCTGGGTTGCGAGAACGAGATGCATCCCGGCAGCACGACCTTTCTGAGCAACACGAACAATAAGCTGTTCGAGGTCTTTTCCGGCCTGCATCATTAAGTCCGCCATCTCATCAACGATAATCACGATATAAGGCATCTTTGAACCGTCTTGCATTTGCTCATTTCCATCTTCGTCAGCAACTGGAGCGGCCTTTTTCGCCATTTTAGTGTTATAGTCCTCGATCTTCTTTACTTTTTCTTCCGCCATTTGAGAATAGCGACGCTCCATCTCGTTTACAGCCCATTTCATTGCGGAAAGAGCTTTATCGGTCGAGTTAATAATCGGAGTTAGAAGATGCGGAATTGCGTCATATTGAACCATTTCAACTTGTTTTGGATCGACAATAATAAGTTTTAAGTCGCTCGGTGCGTTTCGATAAAGAAGCGAGGAAATGAGGGTGTTCGTCATCACAGACTTACCAGAACCGGTAGTACCAGCAATGAGAAGGTGTGGCATTTTTGCGAGATTTGCGACAACGGAATTACCGGAAATATCTTTACCAACCGCGAAGGTAAGTGGATCATCAGCTTTCTTCCATTCGGTACTCTCCAAGATTGCGCGGAGGGTAACATCAGCTGGACGAACGTTCGGGATTTCGACACCGACCGAGCGAGTTCCCGGAATTGGAGCTTCGATACGAACTTTATCGACAGCAAGGTTGAGCGCAAGTTCACGGTCACGCGCGGTAATTTTCGAGAGATTAACGCCAGAAGGCGGTTTCATTGTGTATTGCGTCACACGAGGGCCAACGTTTGCACCATCGACTTCGACATCGATACCAAATTCCGCAAAGGTCGATTTAATAATATAGGCGTTTTGTTGAATATTTCCACCGTCCGGAGGAGTCTGTTTTTTAGATAGAAGGTCAGTAGAAGGCATCTTCCAATTTGGATCAGAAACGACAGTAAGCGCACGAGTTTCAGGCTCTGGTTTCGATTCAGTTGGTTTTTTAATATTTAATTTCTTATTTTCTTTATCAGCTTCAGCGATAGACGGAGCAATTCCAGTATTGATCTTTAAGTCTTTCATATTTGAGATTGCTTCAGCATTTGCACGGCGAGCAATTTTTGCATTTTCGTGGTCTTCGTCACGTTTTGTGCTTCTAAATAGATTTTTAACCCAACGGAAAACCGAAGCAGGCGAAACGCTGAGGATAAAAATCCCAGTTAAGAAAATTAGGACGGCATAGATAAAGAAAACAACGGTTTTATCGAGGATTTGGACAGCGACAGAGTTTAGGCCTTCACCGACAACGCCGCCGGTTGGTTCAGCTTGGCCGATTGTTGGGATGCCAAAAATTCCGGAAAGCCAAGCAACCATAAGAAAGCTCGCAATCCAAGTAACAAATGGAAGACGGTTTCCTTCCGCTCTAAAAATCATAATTGAAAGATAAACAAGCAAAAATGGGATGAAATAGGCTGCATAACCGATTGCGTAGAGAGTGGCTTTATGGATATTATTAAGAATAGTTCCGCCACTTCCAAACCAAGTCATCACTAAGATAACAGCGATTGCTAGAAGAACAACTGCGCCAACTTGACGCCAGAAACCACCCGGGAGCTCGTGTTCAGGAGCCGCTTCTCTTGAAGATTTGCGTTTTTTTCGTTTTGCCATACATATATTATAGCATAAGTGCAATCATTTTATTCTATAAAGATAATATGCGCCGACATGTTTAATGGGTTTATGGCTCGGTAAACGAAAACCGTTCGAAATAACGTAAATGGATTTTTTTAAACGCTTCGCTTCTCTTTCAATCTTCCTCGTGATTTTTTCAATATCACGAGAGTCGCCGAAGATGTAAACGGCAGTAGTTTCTTCCGGAAATTCGTAGTTATAAAAGTTTTTCGTAAGAATTTTTGTGTTCTTAATTTTTCGAAGGCGAAATTTCGATATAAGGGCAAAAACCGGATTTAATTCGATGCCAATTCCTTTAGCTTTAAATTCGCTCGCAACTTTTAAAACAACTCCGTCGCCAGCGCCGAGATCGATTAAAGTATCTTTTTCTGATAATGGATAAAGTTTAGTAAAGGCCTTTTTAAGTTCTGATTTTAAACTCGGAACATAGGGCGCACCGAAAAAAGCAGTAAAGCTAAGAATGATGGTTAAAATTCCAAGAATAATAAATATAACAGGCATAAAATTGGTACCCGCAGAGGGACTCGAACCCCCGACACCTTGTTCCGAAGATACGGTCTCAATGGATTCATTTTGGCTAAAATAACTGGGGTAATATGGTCGATTAAATGTTGATAAAACTGCTTTGACGCACAATTTTGACACACTATCGCCCATTTTTCGTGGTATGCCCGGCAGGAATCGAACCCGCATTACCGGTTCCGAAGACCGGGGCTTTATCCGTTAAGCTACGGGCACACGCCCTGTTAAAATGCCATTTCCCTATCGTAGGTGTAAATCTATTATAACAGAAAACCCCCTATTTTTCTAGGGGGTTGGGGCGCATATTGTAGTTTTTATACCGCCATGGCTGAGAAAATCCGTTTACTTAGAATTGCAGAGGCTTTAGCCTTATCGTCGAGACGCGTATGTTCATAGATGTCTGCAGTGGTCTTATAGCTACTATGCCCCATAATACTTTGGATGGTTTTTCCGTCAGCCCCTAAACTGTTCATTTCGGTGCATGCCCAATGCCTTAGGGCGTGTGGAGTAGTGTGTTTTACCCCTGCCAGTTTAATAATCCGATTAAAATCTCTCCTTAGATTATACGGAGAAATCGGGGTATTGTTGGACGTATGGAATAGCAACTCGCATTTTTGGTTTCTCTTTAGCATTAGGGGAGTTAGCGCGTCTGCGATTTCTCTTGTAATAACTAAATCACGGATACTGCTTTCGGTCTTTGGTGTGGAAATCGTTGGTGAATAATTGAGAATCACGACTTGTTGACGAATGTGAATCAGACCGCAGCCATCTTTTACGCGTGTTTCAAAATCGATATCACTATACCGGATTCCCAATGATTCTCCCATCCTAAGTCCATAGTTTGCCATTAGTAGGTATAAAACATAGAATCTACTATGTTTTCGAGCTGTCTCAAGAAATTGACTGAGCTCATCTAAGTCCCATAATACTTTCTCTTTTTTCTTATATTTCGGCAATTCAACTCCAGCGGCTGGATTATAGTAAATCTTACGTTGTTTTAGTGCTCGTTTCAAAACTGATGACAATGCGTCGCGACAGTGATAACATTGTCTTGGGGAATTAGTGGTTTTTTTGACTTTGGTAATAAGTTTTTGGATGTCAATAGGGTTGATGTCTGTAAGTCGCTTTTTCCCCAATACGGGTAAGATATGCTTTTGGAAAATCATGTCATAGCCCCAAATGGTGGTCTCTTTTAGATAATTTGGGGCGAGGTCGTTTTTCCAGTAGGAGTAAAACCCATTTAGGGTGCTGCCGTCTCGAATCGTAAAATCGCCATCGTCAATCTCTTTGAGTCTTTGACGGAGTAGTTTAGCTGCTTCTTCTTTAGCTTTGGCATAGATTGCGTAGGTTCTACGGTCTCCATTAGCGTCTGTGGCGCGATAACGTGCCATCCAGCGCCCATCTTTGCGCTTGGTGATTGACCCCTCTCCTTTAGTTCTTCGTCTGCTCATCTTAAATTTCTCCTTTCTCTTTATTATTGATGAACTCGTTAATTGCTGGCAGACTTACTAAACGTCTGCGACCAATATGAAAATTTTTTAATGACTGGGTGTCAAATAATCGGTAGATGGTAGGGATACTGATTCCTAATACTCCCGCCGCCTCTTTGACGCTCAATACCCCCTCATTTATAGTGTGTCGCAATTTGTCGGTTTTGTCCGTCCCTTTTTCTGTTTTTTCTTTAGTCATATTCTCCTTTCTTCTCTGATTTATTTTGGTCATAACCGGTTATGTCTCTATCTTAGTCTATTTTTAAGGGGTCAAAAATGGACATTCCTATAATTAGAATGTCCACCATACTGAGGTAGAATTATTTTTTATTCCGTAAAACTTTATATCTTTTCGTGCCGGACCGTTGGACTATTTTTGCGATTCGGTCTTTGGTGTCAATATAGTCTTCGTTAGGGAAAAACTCCTCTGAGATTTGCTTATAGGTGGAGCCAGTTTTCCAAGCCTCAATTATTCGCCTCTCGGTTTCGCCATGAACCGAGCTCCCAAGCGTTTCGTTAGTAGTAAAAACATCTTGAGCAATATATTTGCTCAGTCCATTCCATACTGCGTGAAATACTGGCGGTTTTATACCTCTATCTATGCTCAAAATCACTTGAGAATCATCAACCACATCTACAACCCTAATGCGTCCATCCCCTATCTTTGTCGGCAGTTTTTCATCAGTAATAGCGCACTTGATATACTCGTGAAATTCTGAACCTACATTCATGTGGTCGGCAATGAGCGTTGCCAGAACTTCTGGGGAATCTAGACGTGCGTCCCTAATTGTAGCGCTAGCATAGTAGCCAATGACGTCTCTAAGCCACTCTTTCTCGTTGTCGTTAAAATCTTCTAGTAGCGCATGCTCAATTTCGCCGGGGTCTTTAGGTTCCACCTCTTTGAATCTTTTGACGATTCCTAGATATTTTTTGCCGAACTCTATACCCTCTCTAAAAGTTTTGGAGTTTATGAGTATTTTGTCATCTTCGGACATCCCGCCTTTAACTGAGGCGATTTCGCGTTGAATTTGCGCATTTAATTTCTCTATTAACTCCTGTTTATTCCTATTCATTGAAATAATTATAAACTGATTTTTAAGGATTTTCAATTAAGGGAGATGTCCTGCTTTTTCTTGCTGCTCTTTTTGGGAATTTTAACTATATTTATAATATAGGGAATAGGGTAGTAATTTCGGGCTATTTTACAGGGGTAATTTTTATAAAAATGGTCTCGTTTTTTGGTGTTTTGGGCTAGAAAACTTGGTTTTCCATGTCTTTTTTCGCCATTTTTTAGCGTTAAAAATTAGTGATTATTGCCACAGCGTGAAGTTAGTACGATTTGCATATTCTTGAAATGTTGAAAACTTTTCCGCAATATGGTTGAGTTTGCAGATTTGAGGGGTGGACCAGTCATGTCGTAGATTTCTTTCATACTCACTACTAGCTAAATACTCCAAGACTTTAAGGATTTCGTCCTCGTAATGCTGCTCCAATAGTCTTTGAGCCAGTTTAGTTGAATCATTTTTAGTGACATTTTGTAGCCCACAGTTGGTTGATGTTTTCATAATGAGCCTTACAATAGTCTGAAATGAGCCGGTTTCTAGACCTTTGAGTTTTTGTTGGGTTTCTGAATCGTTCCATTTTGGTCCAGACATGAAAATTCTGGCTCCACCTTTATCGGAGAAAATCTTATCTTTGTTTGAGACGCTGTATAAGTAGTTGAGACCATTTGCACCCTTTGTTTTGCAGGCTCTATAAATAGCGTTTTTCGCTCTCTCTACGTCCGGTTCTCCATTTGGTTTGGACCAATTAAGGGTTTTTGCCACATAGTCTGCCTTTTTTACAAGGAAGCCACCAAATGGTTTGGATTTTAGACTTTGTTCGGTCGAATAATATAACCCAGCAACCCGTAGGTAGTCTGGCTCCGTATAGCCCATCGCTCTCTTAAAATTGTTTGGCGCATAGTATTGTTGAAATTTTAGTCTTCCTCGAGGCATATCTCTCCTTTTTAGTGATTATGGCTAATTTATAACATACCATTTGATTTGGATTTTCCGCCCCCGTTATTAGGTGATTCCCTAAGGGCATTATTGTTTCCAGATGATACTTTGCCTATTTCAGCTCCAAACCGCCCTCAAAATGGCTCTAAATGCCTTACAAGGCGTGTTTTAACGGGTTATGGTTGCCTTATACTGGACTTTATTGTCTAGTAGCGGTAAAATAGGAGTATGAAACGCGGAACGAACCCACTATTTCCAACATCAGATGGTAGGGGGGTTAAGGGTGCTTATGAACAGGCTGCTCTGATGGACGATTCCGACAATACTTTCGGCAAAACTAAGGTAAAACCTACGGGTGTTGAGGTGGATTTTGAGTTCGCCACAGACACTAATAAATCTTATCGTGAGTTTTCTGATGACCACCGTGAAATTATACAAAATTATAAGCAGGAACTTAGAAAACTTAAGCACCAGAAAAAGACTGGCGAAATCTCGAGCGATAAATTCCGAGAGCTCAAACGGGCTTTAGTTAGGAAAACGGACGCTAAGAATCGGGCGGGGTTTAAGAGATTTCTACTAGGGAAATAAACGCGCGCGTAAAGAACGAGCCTCGCTGTTTTTGGCGAGGTTTTTTTGGGGTAGGAAAACTAGATTTTTGATGGTTTTCATGGTAAAATAATAATTGTTCTGGAATCAAAATGATAGTAAGGTCTACAGTTAGGCGCTGTGGCTAATTGATTAACCCCTAGATGGAACGTCCGATTCGTTCCAGTCGGGTTAACGCCTTACTGTCAAAATTGAGTCCAGAACGCTCGAGAACAATCGGGCGTTCCTATAGTTTTAGGGGAGCGCCCAGTCGAGTTTAACTAATAATTAAGCTCAATGGAACTCCTAAAATGAATAACTGGT
>JAFRJK010000002.1 GCA_017432305.1 Candidatus Saccharimonadota bacterium | reverse complement strand
GTTAAAGTGGTACGCGAGCTGGGTTCATAACGTCGTGAGACAGTTCGGTTTATATCCGGCATGATCGTTAGGAATTTTGAGGAGATCTGTCCCTAGTACGAGAGGACCAGGATGGACGAACCTCTAGTGTATCGGTTGTGGCCACCTGCTGCATTGCCGAGTAGCTATGTTCGGAAGAGATAAGCGCTGAAAGCATATTAAGCGCGAAGCCCACTCCAAGATAAGAATTCCCTATGACCTCCCAGAAAGAAGATCTGGTTGATAGGCGTAAGGTGAAAGCATGGTAACATGTGGAGCCGAAACGTACTAATAGAGGCATTGCCTTTTTATGCTCAAACTATTATCGTTTATGCTTGCATAGACGAAGATAGTTTGGTATACTTAGCTAGCAATCGGTACTGGATACCTAGTACCGGGTGTAAGTTTATTTACAATTCGTTTGGTAACTTTTGGACATCAATACTCGCATATTTAAAGCTTAGATACTCCTTTGATAATTGAATGGATGCGCTTTTATCGATCCCGACCTTCGAAGAAAGTCTAAAAATCTTTAAGTAGCGTAATTGGTGCCCATAGCGCTGGGGAAATACCTGTTTACATTCCGAACACAGAAGTCAAGCCCAGTAGCGGCGATTATACTGCAATAGCGGGAAACTAGCAAGGTGCCAAATTATAAAAAATCACTCCTTAAAGGAGTGATTTTTTCTTTTTCGTATGATATAATGTGCTTATGGCTAAGGTGGACAAAGATCTTAAAAAACGCATGAAGGCGCTTGAAAAAAGTGCGAAAAAAGCGGCTAAAAAAGAGAAAAAACTCACCCCGAAGAGGGAATTAAGTGAGTTCCGAAAAAATAAGTTAAAGGCTAAAAAGGCTAGTAAAAAAGCTGCTAAAATCAATAAAAAAGCGGCGAAGATTAATCTCGAAAAAGTTAAAGACGATATTAAAAACAATGCAAATACTGTTTATGGGCGCGAAAAACGCGGGATGAAACGCTTTTTAAGGTCACAAAATATCCCAGAATCGACTTTCTTAGGCCTAATTGTTAATTTAATTTTCAGCGTTTTTGAACTTGTCGGCGGGTTAATTTCTGGTTCCGTCGCGATTATTTCCGATTCCATCCATGATTTTGGCGATGCAATCTCGCTTGGTTTCTCGATTTTCTTTGGGCGAAAAGCGAAACGTGGGCCAGATAAAACCTATACCTATGGTTATTCGAGGTTTAGTATCCTCGGTGTCTTTGTTACGACCGTAATTCTTGTTGTCGGCGCATCATTTATGATTTATGTCTCGATTCTCCGCTTTATTGAACCGGCTGATGTTAATCCATTTATTATGATGGTCCTCTCGATTGTTGGGCTAATTATTAATACTTTTGTGGCATTTCGCACCGAAAATGGTCGTTTTAACGTCATCAGGGCAATTTCCGAAAAATCTGTCAACGGGATTATTTTAGAAGACGTCATCGGCTGGTTTGCCGTCCTTATCGGCTCAATTATTATGTTAAATACTGGCTGGCTTTGGCTTGATCCACTAATGTCGATTATAATTTCAGTCTATCTTATCGGTTCGAGCTTCAATTCATTTAAGAAAGTCTTAAGTCTTTTCCTCGAGAAAGTCCCGGATGGTAGTTCGGTCGATATTGTAAAATATCAAGTCCTCGCAATCCCACACGTTCTTAACGTTCATAAAGTCCACCTTTGGAGTATGGATGGAAGAAAGCTCTGCGCAACAATGCACGTTGTCGTTGATGGAAAAGTGATTGACGGAGTTTTGATTGAAAATTCAGTCGAAAATCCAATGAATATTAAGAAAGAGATTCGAAAGCAACTAAAAACAACTGGCGTAAACGAAGTTACAATCGAAATCGAATCCGAAAACGAAAAGTGCAAATAAAAAATAGACCTCTAAGGAGGTCTATTTTTGTTAGATTATTCTTCAACTTCTTCGATTGCGGAGAGGAGAGAATCCTCGACGTTAGTCTTTTTCTTTTTCTTTGGTGCTTCAGCAAGTTCGATATCAAGTTCGAATCCAGTAAGTTTCGAAGCAAGACGGACGTTTTGGCCTTGGCGACCAATTGCAATTGATTGTTGGTCTTCTGAAACGAAGACTTTTGCTTTTTTATCTTCAATCTCGACTTTCATAATCTCTGCTGGAGAAAGTGCTTCGCGGATATATTCGGAAGCATTATCGCTCCAGTTAATAATGTCGATTTTCTCTTTTTCACCAATTTCGCTCATTACAGCTTGGACACGAACACCACGTCCACCAACAAACGTACCAACCGGATCGATTCCTGGGACATCGCTCGAGACTGCAATTTTCGTTCTGCGACCAGCTTCGCGTGCAATTGCATGAATTTTAACGGTACCATTTTCGATTTCTGGAACTTCTTGGATGAAGAGTTGTTTAATGAATTCTTCGCTTCCACGAGAAAGGATTAGTTGTGCACCTCTGTCGTTTCGCTCAATTTCTTTAACGAGAACTTTAATTCTATCGCCAACAGAATAGAATTCGCCATCAATTTGTTCGCTACGTGGCATAATTCCAGTTGCTTTACCGAGGTCGATTCTGACAATTTTTGGTTCAACGCGTGAAACCATACCAGTAATAATTGTTCCAACCTTGTCCTCAAAAGCTGCAAGAACCGAGTCTCTTTCAGCTTCACGAAGCCTTTGAACGATTACTTGTTTTGCAGTTTGAGATGCAACGCGCCCAAAGCTTTTTACTTCTTTTTTCTCGGAAACAATATCGCCAAGTTTTGCTTTCTTTTCAATCTTTTTAGCTTCTGATTCAGGAATTTCAGTCGCTGGGTTATATGCGAGTCCATCTTCGATTACTTCGCGGTCAATAAAGACGTATGCCTCACCATTTTTAAGGTTAAGGGTTGCGCGAACGTTCATATCTTTTTCGCCTTCCTCTTTGCGCCATGCTGCTGCAATTGCAGTTTGAATCACATCAAGCACGGTGTCTTCAGGGAGATTTTTTTCTTCAGCGATGACTTTTACCATAGCGGTCATCGTTTTAAGATCAAGTCCTTCCATTTTATCCTTTCTTTATAAATTACCTCTTTAGTTAAAATTATCCGGCCCTTTCAGGTCGGATTCAAGTCTATACTTCCATTATACTCCAAAATGTGATTTTTGTCAATATTTCACTCATCTATGGTAAAAATTATAAATATGATATAATAACCGTAAGTATTATGGACAACGAAAAGAAGAAGTATAGCCAGAACGACATTATCTTAGGACTGGATATTGGTACTGAGTTTGTAAAAGCCGTTATTGCTGTTAAAAATAAAGACGACTCGCTCGATGTGATTGGCGCTAATAAAGCCCATCAAGCAATGGGGAACATGTATGCTGGCGCGATTGCGGATATTCCAGGTGTAATTTCGGTTTGTGAAAAGGCGCTCTCGAAAGCTGAAGAGCAAGCCGGCGTAATGTGTAAGACTGCGGTGGTTGGCATTGCTGGTGAACTAATTAAAGGAAACACGAATACTGTCCGTTATCGCCGTAAAAATAATAATAAACCGATTTCTGAAACAGAAATGGAATTAATTATTAAGAAGGTCCAAGAAAGTGCTGGTGAACGTGCAAGAAAAGACGTCGCACTCGAAACCGATAACCCGGATGTCGAGGTTCGCCTAATTAATTCCGCAATTGTAAGCTTAACAATCGACGGCTATAAAGTCTCGAATCCGATTGGTTTTAAAGGTTCGGAACTCGTTATTCAGTTTTATACTGCCTTTGCGCCGCTCGTCCATATTTCCGCGATTGAAAAAGTCTGTACTGAATTAAATCTTGATCTACTCGCGGTAGCAGTTGAGCCATTTGCAGTTTGTCGGGCTTGTCTTGGCGACGATTTAGACTCTAATTTCTCTGGTATAGTGATGGATATTGGTGGTGGAACGACCGATATTGCTGTGGTTGATGATGGTGGAGTCGAGGGAACAAAGATGTTTGGAATTGGTGGTCGGAGCTTTTCTCACCAAATCGCAACAAAACTTGGCGTTGATTTTGATACTGCAGAACGCTTAAAGCTTAACCTCGACCGTGATCTCCTCTCCGATCCAGAAATCACAACTATCGCTGACGCCTCAAGTGCAAACGAACTTGAAGAATACTTAAATAATGACGACCGACGCGCAAAAATCGATGAAGCTATTGATAGTAATATTGATGTTTGGCTCTCTGGCGTCGAAGTCGCACTTGATGAATTTAGTAGTATTGAAATGCTTCCAAATAAAATCCTTCTTTGTGGTGGTGGGGCTGGCCTAGTCCATCTCCAAGAAGCTCTCGCTACCGAAGAATGGTGGAAAGATTTACCGTTTTCACGTCGCCCAATCGTCCATCTCCTCGACGATATTGATATCCCTGGAATTGAAAATACAACTGATATTGACCTAGATTATTCCTATATCACTGCTTTTGGCCTCCTCCGTGTCGCCCTCGATACTATGTCGGGCGCCGAGGAAGCTACGGGTTTGCGCGCTAAAATCGCGAAATTATTACAAAACTAAGGAGGTTAAATGAGTAAACTCTCAGAAAAAGAAAAGAAAGACTACAAACTTGTAGCCAAAATCTTAGGGGTTATCTTAAGAATTGCCAACATTTGTTGCTGGGTTGGTGTTGGTGGTGTAGTAATCGCCACAATCGCATCAGCAATTATCGCGCCAAACGTAAAAGTTAATAGCGACCAAAAAGAGATTTCACTCTTTGATAGAACCGCAAGCTATCAAATTAAAGATAGAACTTTAGAGTTCGGCGATGAAAACGACAAAGTTAAAGTCGAAAATAACACTGTAACAGTTTTTCAAAAAGACAAAGAAGTCCTCTCCATAAAAATCTCGGAGAGTAGTATCGAGGAAGTTGAAAAATTCATCGAGAATGACTTGACGAAAACTCTTGCGGTTATTCCATTCGTACTCGTTGTAGTTGTAGTACTTCTAATCTTCCTCGCACTATCGCTCGCACATGGCGCGAAACTCTGCTTTAGTATCGGGAAAGAAGAAATTCCATTTACAAAAGACAATATCACTCACGCTCAAAAAATCTTTAGCTACATGTTCGTTGGCTTTATTCTATCATTCGTGGTTGATATTATTCTCACAATTGCAACTAGTGTCTCTTCGACTTTCAGCTACGAAATCACTTCAGTCGCAACCATGTTTGGCGCTTATATCATGGTTTATGTCTTTAAATCTGGCTACGAGCTTAAAGGTGGCGATAAAAAAGAAAAAGCTGATAAATAATTCACTATTAAAATAGACCTTCTTACCGGAGGTCTATTTTTTATTAACTAATTTAAATTCACCGGCTTTTAAATCTCCGAGCCTATATTCTCCAAATTCAATCCTATGCAGTTTTATAACTTCATACCCAAGTGCCGAGAAAGTTCGTCGAATTTGGCGATTTCGCCCCTCGCTCATCTCAACTTGCCAAACTGTTCGCTCGTCGTTTAGCTTTGTAAGAAAAAGTTTCGAAGGACCATCTTCGAGCTTTATCCCGAAGTCCGAAATTTCTTGTTGGTGAAGTGGTTCAAGCGCTCGATCGAGTGTAATAATATAAGTCTTAATCTTGAAAAACTTTGGGTGAGTATGCGAGAAAGCAAAATCACCGTCGTCAGTTAAAAGGATTAGGCCGGAAGAATTTTTATCAAGCCTCCCGACGGTTTTCAATTTTTTATATTCATCTGGTAAAAGTTCATAAAGTGTCGGAACATCACCTTGGGCTTTTCGTGACGAGACATAATTTTCCGGCTTGTTTAGCATTAAATAAGTATAAGAAACTGGGGAATTATCAACTTTTTTCCCGTTTAAAACAATCTCGTCATTTTCTTTGATTCTTGCTCCGAGCTCCGCAACTTTGCCGTTTATTAAAACCTTTTTTTCGGCAATAAAATTATCCGCCTCGCGGCGCGAAATACCGGTTTTCTCGGCGAGAAACTTATTTAAACGGATTTCCATATTTATATTATACAATAATTTCTAAAAATGTAAAGATTAGACGTCAGAGCCACTAATCGGGGTTTGCGCTGGAATTGGCTCAATCGAAGGGGTTTCGGTCGGAGCTGGAGTTTCTACTGCTGGAGCCGGAGCTTCCGCCATTGGTGTTGGAGCCTCAACTGTTGGTGTTGCCGGAGCTGGTTGTTCTACCACGGTAGCTGCTGGTGTCGTTTCTACTGCTGGAGCCGGAGCTGGGGTTGCAATCGGATTTTCTGGGGCCGTCGCCGCAACTGGAGCTGCGCTACTATCTCCTAAAACTTCGTGGACTGCATTAACAACATCTTCAATCCCAACTTGTGACTTAACGAGATAACGATCCGCACCGAGCGAATTTCCACGTTCTCTTTGATCTTCGCTCGAAAGAGCGGTCATCATAATCACCTTAATATCTTTAGTCTCAGGGGTTTGGCGTAAAATATCGAGCATATCAAACCCGGAAATCTTTGGCATCATCACATCGGAAAGTACAAGATCAGGTTTTTCGCGCACCGCCGCAGCGAGGGCCTCCTCGCCATCGCCAGCCGAAACAATTTCATATCCCTCGGCGGTTAAACGAATGCTATAAATTTCTCTTAAACTTTGGTCGTCTTCAACTAATAAAATTTTTGCCATATTTCCTCTTAGTTCTATTTTATAATACTTATCGTTATTTTAAAATACCTTTTATGATGATATTATCGTACCTGCCGTCGGATTTGTTGCCACGGTCGGAGCTACTTGCGGCTGCATTGCTGGTTGTTGAACTGGTTGAGGAGCCATAACTGGCTGAGAAATGGCTTGAGATTGAACCGGTGCACCTGCCATCATTCCGTTACTTGGGATGGCACTTGCTGTCGGTTGTTGTTGTGCTGCTGTCATCATCTCGGTGTTTGCTTGAATTTGTTTTCGGCGCTCATATTCTTCAAAAGTGAGTCTCGGAAGACTAAGATAGAAAGTCGAGCCCTCGCCGAACGAGCTTTCCGCCCAAACTTTTCCACCCATCGCTTCGGCGCGCATCTTTACAATATAAAGTCCAAGCCCAGTTCCGCCAATTTCACGCGTTTGCGAGTTATCGACTCGGTAAAACTTTTGGAAAATATGTTTTAAATCATCTGGCGAAATCCCAATTCCAGTATCAGTCACGTTTACTAAAACACGATCGCTGTCGCCTCGAACATTTACCCAAATCGCACCATTTTCCTTTGTGTATTTTATAGCATTTTCAATTAAGTTATTTAAAATTTCGCGCAAGAAATCAACGTCAACTAGTGAATAAGCCGATTGTGCGATTGTTCTTCCGCCACCTTCTGACGTGTTCATCCCGTTAGTCGAGCCAAAAGTGTATTTTAATCTTTTTTCACCCATCGCCGGAACTTGACCATCAACGATTTGTTTAACTAAATCGACCATCTCGACCGGCACCATGTGTAATCTTACTTTTTTATCATCAAGCTTCGTTACATCGAGCAAATCTTTAAAAAGTCGTCCAAGATGCTGGCTTGAAGCGTGTGCTTCATCGAGATATTTTCTTGCCCTATCGTCAATCGTCGCGCATTGTGGGTTTAAAGCCAGTCCAAGATACCCCTCAATCGAAGCCACTGGTGTCCTCATCTCATGTGATGCAGTCGAGATAAATTCAGTCTGCTCGCCTTCTTGTTCGAGCTCTTTTGCAATATCGCGGAAAGTAATGACTTTCTCACCATGACCAGTTTTTGTCGGCGTGACCGTAACAGCAACTGCTTTTCGCTGATTTTGGGCATTAACTAAAACATAATTTCTTGTTGAGAAGCTTTCATTTCGAGCAAGAGCACCTAAAACTTCGTTTGAGGAATCTTCAATTTTCACGCCCTCACCATTCTCAAAACGTAGGATTCCTGCAACATTTACGCCAGTTGCCATATCAGGAGTAGCATACCCTACCATCGCTGCTGCTGCCGGGTTGATCATTTGAACAGAATTTCCTGCATCAACAATAATCACGCCATCCGTAATCGACTCGACAATCATGTTTGCAAGCGCCATCCTATCAACCGGAGCTACTTGAGCCGGTTTTTTCTTTGGGGTTGCTGCTTTTAATTTATCAAAAATGCCCATCAAAAATATTTTAGCATAAAAAGTTTAGATTTTGTAGAAAAATATGATAAAATAAAGTCATGAATAAAGACGTCATCTATATTGAGCCGGAGGATGATATTACCGATATCATAAACCGTATAAAATCTTCGAAACAAAAAGTGGTTGCGCTTGTCCCGCCGAAGAAACTTGGTGTGATGCGTAGCGCCGTGAATATAAAACTAATTGCAAAGACCGCGAAAACGGAAGATAAAGCTGCTGTAATTGTTACGGCCGACCCGAGTTTAATGAAACTTGCGGCGATGAGTCGACTTCCAGTCGCGAAAACTTTAAGTTCTCGCCCGATGCTCCCGTCCGAATTTACCGAGAAGAAAAAAGAAGAAATCGAAGAACTTGAAGAAGCCGAGGCTGGCGAAGCTGGTGAGGGAACGGATGTGCCTGAAGAAGGTTCTGAAGCTGAACCAAAAGAAATTGAAAAGAAAAAAGAAGATATTGAGCTCGACTCCGAAGAGGTTGAAGCTGAAGATGATGGTAAAAAGAAAAAGAAGAAGAAAAATGGACTCCTCCAAAAAATTCCTAACTTCGATAAATATCGCAAATGGATTATTCTAGGCGGAGTTGCTGGCGTACTCTTAATTGGTTTCTTAATTTGGGGATTCGGAATCGCTCCGAGAGCTGAAATCTTAGTAAACGTTAAAACGAACGGCGTTAATATCTCCGAAAACGTTACTCTCGTCACGGACCAATCCGCGGTTGATGTTAATTCTGGAAAATTCTTACTAGAACAAATTAAATACGAAGAAGAATCCGAAGTTGAATTTGACGCGACCGGAACGAAAAATGATGGCGAAAAGGCAAAAGGTAACGTTACTTTCTCCGTGACGTTTGGCGCGGATGGTGGAACTAAAAAAGTCCCTGCCGGAACGACCTTTACTCTTAGTGGTAAAAAATATACCGCAAACGAAGAGAAATCCGTTTCTTGGGATGGAAAAGCCTCAACTTGTTCTAACCCAAGTGTTTCAGCTGGTAAAATTAATTGTACCGTAAAGGGTACCGTCGCTGTAACTGCTTCCGAACCTGGAACAAGCTATAACATTGGCGCGCAAAACTCCGGTACTTCGAGTGTGTCTGGCGTGAATGTGGCTTCTAGCTCCGCGATGGCTGGTGGAACCGATAAGAATGTGAAAGTTGTTTCCGAATCTGATATTAACGATGCAAAGAATCAACTCAGTAATAACTCCGAAGCAAAGGAAAAACTCCTCTCCCAAATCGGTGATGGTGTCGTGAAGATTGAATCGAGCTATAAAGCTGAAGCCCAAGATCCAGTTTCATCTCCGAAAAAAGGCGAAGTAGTTGAAGATGGGAAGAAAGCGAAATTAACCGCAAAAACTATCTATACGATTTATGTTGTTGACCGCACGGCGATTGATGAATATATTAAGGCTTACGAAACTGGTAAAATTTCCGAAAGCGACCGCATTTATAGCACTGGTTCTCCATTCTTTGAAAGATTCACTGATGGTGATAAAGGAACCTATACTGCAAAATTTAAGACAACAATAAAAGTTGGTCCGGAAATTTCCGAAACAACAATCTTAGAACGCGCAAAAGGTAAGAAAGTTGGTGAAGTTAAGGCAGTAATTAAAGACATCTCTCATAACATTACCGATGTAACTGTTAACGTTAACTTCCCATGGGTTCGCGGTATTCCAAACGATCCAAATAAAGTAACCATTAAAATGACAGTGGAGGAGTAATGAAGTTAATTGGTCTTGATGTTGGCACAAAGCGAATCGGTGTTTCCAAAGCTGATTCTTCGACTAAGATTGCCGTCCCAGATGGATTTATTAACGTCAATGGCCAAGAATTTGCTGAGATTGCACGTCTTGCAAGAATGTATAATACCTCGACTTTTATTGTTGGACTCCCACGAAATAATAGTGGTGAGGAAACAAAACAATCTGCCTACGTTCGAAATTTCGCCAGACAACTTGCGATGAGTATTCCGAATGCTCGAATTTATTTCGAAGATGAAAGCTTAACAAGTGTTGAAGCTGAAAAGCGATTAAAAAGTCGTAAGAAAAAATATGAAAAAGGTGAAATTGATTCCGAATCTGCTGCGATTATTCTCCAAGATTTCCTCGAGCATCTCGCATCAGCTGGAAAAATCACCGCAACTGCCTATACTGCAAAACAAGCTAAAGCTGAAAATGATGCTGAAGTGAAGAGTGATAATAATACTGAAAAAAAAGTGGTGAAAAAGGATATGAAAAAGCATAAAACTGGAAAAGTTGTTGGAATTGTCGTTGGCGTAATTGTTTTAGTTCTCGCACTTGCTGGGACTGGCGCATGGTTTTGGTATACGAATAATTTAAAAGCTGTAGTCGAAAATGCTAATTGCGAGTCCGCTAATGATGAAAATGCAACTGGCGACTGTGCCTTTAGTAAATTTGAAGTAAAAGATAGTGAAACCGCAGCGGTCATTGCGAAAAATCTTAAGGACGCTGGATTAATCCGCTCGGATTTAGCTTTTCGAATTAAAGCAAAGCTAGACGGAGCTGTCTTGAAATCTGGAGTTTATCGCCTTAGACCAACGATGAGTGTCGACGAAATTATCGAATTAATGAAAAAAGGCACCGCCGACACCAATGTCTTTAATTTGACAATTCTCCCTGGCGAAACGATTGCTGACATAAAAGCAAAACTTAAAAAATACGGTTATCGTGACGAAGATATTAATTCTGCTTTTGAAAAATATTATAAGAATGACGTTCTCGCTGGACTTTATGACGTAAATGGAAACCTTTCTAATTCTGCTCAACCACGCGCCGTCCAACTTGAAGGTTATATCTATGGCGACACTTACCAATTTTATAATGGTGAATCGGTTGAAAAAATCATCGAAACAACTCTAAATAGTCTAAACGAAGTTGTAATCGGAAATAATCTCACCGAGAAATATGCTGCGAAAGGCTTGAGTCTTCGTGAGGGAATTATTCTCGCCTCTATCGTTCAAAAAGAGGCAAAATCGGATGATATGGCTGGAGTTGCACAAGTTTTCTTAAATCGTCTCCGCATCGGTATGTCGCTCGGTAGTGATGTAACAGCAACTTATGCCGCAGATCTCGATGACCCAGCTCGCACTGTTTTAATTTCAAATCATGATGTTCTAACTCACGATTCTCTCTATAACACTCGCGTCCATACTGGGCTTACCCCTGGGCCAATTTCTAACCCTGGAATCGCCGCTTTGCTTGCTGTTGCTACCCCTGATGAATCGAAGTCTTCGATGTACTTCTTCTTGACAGGAGACGACGGAAAGATGTATTATAGTAGCACTGAGGCCGGTCATATCCAGAACATCCGTGACTATTGTCAGAAACTCTGTAACGCCGCTCTATAAGAGGGGAGAGAAAACCTCAGCTAAATATGACGAAGAAAGAAAAGAAAGAGAAAACCACTAAAAAGGCGCATTTTAAGACAATCCGCCGTGCTTTTCCATACGTCCTAATTTCGGCCGCTATTATTAGTGTGGCTTTCTTTGGCTCGAAAGATAAATTTGAAGATAAAGAAACTAGTATCGATATGCGCGTTCTCGCGGCTAATAACTTTGCTGCGTCTGCTGACCAGACCGCTGAAATGTACATTATTTCGGAGGTCGCAAAATCAATGAATAGCCCAACAGCGGCGGTTATTGCGACGAACTACGATTCTATCACCTCAGCTTCGGCAGTCGTTTCAGTTAAAAGTGAGAAAATTGATAAGCCAAATATTGTCGATACTTCTCATCTCGCAGTTGGTGTGGTTGAATATATTGTTTCCCCTGGTGAAACAATTGCCTCAATTGCTCAAAAATATTCTGCTTCCGGCGTCGACGAAACGATGATTCGTTGGTCAAACGGCTTTAAAGCGAACGTCCAAGTCTCTCCTGGCCAAAAAATCTATGTTCCTGGACGCGCTGGCTTCGTCTATACCGTTAAAAATGGCGAGACCGTTAATACTATCGCTCAAAAATATAAATCTTCCATCGAAGACATTGTGGCTGCGAACTCGCTCGAGCTAGATAGTAATTTAGTTGGTGGGATGAAAATTTTGATTCCAAACGGTGAACTTCCAGATTATGAACGTCCAGATTATGTCGCACCAGCTACTCGTAGAGGTGGTGGCGGTGGCGTTTCGTACTCGTATCGCGCGCAGTATTCGGCTGGAAACCGTTATGCTTATGGTTGGTGTACTTGGTATGCTTGGAGTCGTCGTCCGGATCTTCCAGGTAACATGGGTAACGCTCGCTCCTGGGCAAATAACGCAAGAAATGCTGGCTTCCCAGTTGATAAGAGCCCGCGCGCTGGCGATGTCTTCCAAACTGGCTCTGGTTATTATGGCCACGTCGGTTATGTCGAATCGGTTAATGGTGACGGCACAATTACCGTTTCAGATATGAACTATAATGGTCGCTGGGGACGCGTTACTGTCCGTAATGTTGATAGTGGCGAGTGGCGTTCTTGGAACTTTATCCATCGTCGCTAACCCCTGTTAAACTTGTAAAAATAAGCATTTTGTGGTATAATATAAGGATAGGGTGGTAATAGGGAATTATTATGTTTGTAGATACAGCTAAAGTAAAATTAGAAGCTGGTAAAGGCGGCGACGGCGCGGTCTCGTTTCGTCATGAAATCTATATCCCGAAAGGTGGTCCAGATGGTGGTGACGGCGGTAAAGGCGGCTCGATTATCTTTAAAGCTGACAAGGATACAAACACTCTCCTTGATTTTAGATTTAACCCAGAATGGAAAGCCGAAAATGGTAAAAATGGCTCAGGCCAAAGAAGTGCTGGGCGCGCCGGGAAAGATTTAATTATTGAAGTCCCAATCGGTACTGTAGTCAAAAGAGATGGCGAAGTTATTGCTGATTTAACCCGTGATCAAGAAGAGGCGGTCATCGCCAAAGGCGGCGACGGCGGTTTCGGAAATGCCCATTTTAAGTCTTCAACCCGCCAAACTCCAATCGTTCATGAACTTGGCGAACCAGGCGAAGCCTTCGAAGCTGAACTGGAGCTTAAACTCCTCGCAGACGTTGGTCTTGTTGGACTACCAAACGCTGGCAAATCGACTTTCCTTTCTGTCGTCACGAACGCAAAGCCGGAAATTGCTGACTATCCGTTCACTACTATTACCCCGAATCTTGGCGTTGCGACCGTAGATCGTCGTGATATTCTAATTGCTGATATTCCGGGCTTAATCGAAGGCGCTTCAGAAGGTAAAGGTCTCGGCCACGCATTTTTGCGCCATGTCGATCGAACCGCAGTCTTGCTCCATCTGATTGATGTCTATAATGACGATGCTGGTAAAGTCTATGAAACGATTCGAAATGAACTTGATAAATATTCTGATTTAAAAAATCGCCCAGAAATTGTTGCTCTAACGAAATGCGAGGGGTTAGATGAAGAGATTATAAAAATGCAAATATCTTCGATTCTCGCGAAAAATCCTAACGCAAAAGTTTATACAATTTCAAGCTCAGCCCACCAAGGTTTAGACGAACTCCTTTTTGTCCTTAAAGATGAAATTGAAAAAGCAAAGAAAAATGCCGAAAAAATCGCGAAAAAATCTAAGAAAGTCGAGTTAGAAAAAGCTCCAGCGGATTTTGATGAAGAGGGTGTTGCGCATATCTCGCTAGATTCTCCAGAATCCTTTAAGAACTCTCCAATCGAGAATACTGAAGCGCTCCCAGTTATTAAACTAAATCCAAAAAATATCAAGAATACTTGGGAAGTAATTGAATTAGAGTCGATGAAAAACGAGGATGGGGAAGAAGTAAAACATTTTCGCGTAGTTGGCGATAAAATCGAGAAATTCGCTCGTCGCACTGATTATGATAACTACGAATCACTCAACCGACTTCGCGATATTATGAAAAAATATGGTATCCGCGCCGAACTCACTTCTCGCGGGGCTTCTGCCGACTCGATTATTGAAATCTCAGGACACGAGTTTACGCTAGTTGAAGGCTGGGATTAGGCTTTACGTAACGGATAGAATACCCGTTTGATATATAATAGATATATCCAGGATGGGCATGACCTTTATTCTGATAAATAAATGTGCCAAGGCTGTAGCTAGCCCAATTTTCAATCATCTTGCGTGTCCACCAACGAGCCTCCGAGGTGCGAAGACTAATCGCTCCAGTGCCATAGTATATAACCCCACCCCTCCAAAAATCCAATCGGAACAGAATTACTATAATATCCTAATAATGCTCTGTAGTATTTTTGGAGGGGTGGGAATTATTCACGCAATAATGGCGGAATTTTTAATAGCTCTCGCTTGAGCCTAGGTATCTATTGGACCTATAAGGCTACTTCAGCTAATGCTGGAAGTAATTTCCCCATCCACATAAGCCAATCTATTAACGGTTACGTTTATCCTGGAAGCTCTGATGCTAGGGGTGCGGGGTTCTATATTCGTTGCGCAACGGATAGACATTCCATACCCTCGGGATACCGAACCTGGTAGAAACGCAGTACCAGCACCGTCGCGAATGTCCGTATAGAAAGCAGCAGCGCGATCTGATATAGCTAACACAGACGGATACCACCAAGCGGAATTTCCAGTGCGCCATTTTATTCCATTGCCAGCGCCTTGATAATTCTGATATACCCCACCCCTCCAAAAATCCAATCGGAACAGTATTACTATAATATTAGAGAACTAATTATGCTCTGTTATATTTTTGGAGGGGTGGGATTTATAATTTGTCATCTGGCGTTGTTATATATCGTCTTTCTAATGGAGATTGGTATAAGAATTATGCTGGATCAGCGTCCTATGCGGCTTATCTTCATACCGATATAACCCCCTCTAGTATCGCACGAGTTACAGACGGACATTATTATAGGGGATATGGGCATATGCTCCGTTGCGCACGGATAAATCTTCCATATCCTCTATAATATCCATCCTGAGGAGCAATAAAGGCATTATTGGAAATAGATGAACTGAGAAAATTTGCGCCTTGGTTAGAGATAGTGCTTAATGCCCACCAATGACCGTCACTTCCACGGTTTCTAATCTCACCAATACTACGAGCATAATACCCACCCCTCCAAAAATACTACAGAGCAATATATATAGAATATTAGAGCTTTGGTGTTCTCTTGGATTTTTGGAGGGGTGGGGAATATTACAAATCAGAAGGAAGTATTTGGAACCGTGATATATTCGGTGCCTGGTGGGAACTTCTGGCTTCCTCTAATTACCTTGCTGGTAATTTACACATCCTCGTCGGGTCAGGCGCTGGCCGTGTATGGGTGCCAGGCGGAAATGATATGGGCTTTGGGTTCTATATCCGTTGCGTAAAATTGAGTTTTTGTGCTTTTCTACCTATAGCGTTTGTGATTTTTCTCGATACCACTTGACAATTCTGTCTTGATTATATTAAAATAAACATAAGCTGAAACGCTTCACACGGGTTCCACTGAGCGTTAGTGGAGTGTGGAGACTTTAAAAAACAAACAGCGGATTAAAACAAAAATACATTGTGCCCGCGGGTGGGCGCGCTTCAGCGCGAAAAAGGGCCCCGAAAGGGGTCCTTTTTAATGTGCGAAATCCGATTCAATTAAATGGTACACGGATAATTCTTATCTCCGACAAACTTTGCAAGATCATGTAAAACTTTCTGGTGCGCCTTCCACTCCAAGAGCGCTTCTCTAGTCCCATAATCCGTATGACACTCCCAGTGAAAATATCTTTCATCCCTAGCCGGAATAAGCAATCTCCCACTGGCTGGACGGTGTTTATAGTCAAATACACAACCGTCCTCTTTTAAGGCAATGCACCCTTTTTTGCTATTAGGTGTGCCCGGCATTACTACTATCGGCTGATCGGCATTTCTCATCCGAACGTGCCAAATCCATCCTGCGATGTAAAACTGATCACCATCGACGAGCTCGAGCGTGATGTAGCCTTTCTCAATTTCCTTGAGTAACCCCTCGAAGGATAAATCGGAGAAATCATCCGGCGAGAATTCGCATCCACAGAGCCTACAGCACTTCCCGCCGCATTTTTTACAAAGCTCGTAGTCGCAATTTTTTGCCTCGTTATCATCCTTTTTATAATGTCGAGCTCCGCTGTCGTTATAGATTATCCTATCTAAGAACCCATCTTTCAGCATTTCCTCAAATGTTCTCATCTTTTGCCCTCCCAAAAAAAATAAAAAAGTGTATAAGATGCTACTCTTCTTATTATACCATATTTTACAACTTTTTTCAAGTATGGTATAATTACAGAGAATATGCCAAAGATTAAATTCACGATTATTACACTTTTTAAAGAAACGCTTGAGCCCTATCTTAATGCCTCAATGATGTGGAAGGCAAAAGAGAACGGTATCGCGGAGTTTAATTTTGTTGATTTAAGAAATTTTGGTCTTGGTCCACATAAAAAAGTTGACGACACAATTTATGGTGGCGGCGACGGAATGCTTTTGATGTGTGAACCAGTTTTTAATGCAATCGAATCTGTGAAAAAAGAAGATGAAGACGCACTAGTTTATCTCCCAACTCCAGCTGGAAAAATCTGGGAACAAAAAGACGCGAAAGCCCTGGCTGACGTCGCGACCGGAGACCGCGACATTTCAGAACTTTTCGAAAATAAAACGAAAAATCCGAGAAAACCGCTCCATATCATCATCCTCTGCCCGCATTATGAAGGATATGATGAGCGAATCTTAACTCTTGTTGATAGAAAATTCTGTATTGGAAAATACGTCCTCACCGGCGGGGAACTCCCAGCTCTAATCTTAATCGATTCCATCGTTCGCCTTATCCCGGGCGTTCTTGGCGGTGAAATGTCCGCCGAAATCGAAAGTTTTTCGGACGAAGACAATATCGAATTCCCACAATACACAAAACCAGCCGATTTTCGCGGGATGAAGGTTCCGGACGTTCTTCTTTCTGGTAACCACGGCGAGATCGATAAGTGGCGCGAGTCCCACTCGAAATAGCCGTCAAAACTCGAATTTAAAAATTGTTATATAATAGACTCATGAATTTTTTTAGCCCGTTGGAGGAGATTAAAGGTATTGGCCCAAAAACTGCGGCTGCCTTGAATCGTCATGGCTTTAAAACCGTAAAAGACCTCATCTACTATTTTCCACGCGCCTACGAAGACTACAAAAAGACAACAAAAATTGCCGACATTGTTCCTGGAAAGGTAATGATTCGCGGGAAAATTCGAAATCTTCATGTCCAATATACAAAACGACGCAATTTCAATGTCACAATTGGTGAAGTTTACGATGAAACTGGCAGTGTGAAAGCGGTTTGGTATAATCAGCCCTACCGCGCGAAAGCTTTTGATGAAAATAAGGAATACTATTTCACCGGCGAATACGGTTTTCGTTTTAATCGCTACCAAATTGCCACTCCATCTGCTGTTGTTGCGGACGATATTGATGATATGAGCGAGGAAAAAGGCACGAATGGTTTTCAGCCGATTTATTCCTCGAAAGGTTCTTATGATTCCGCTTGGTTTAACCGTTTCTTTAATAAACTCCGAAATGAAATCGCACTCGCCCCAGATCTTCTTCCAACCGCCGAACCTGGTGCTCGGGCTGACGCGCTCTATAACATCCATTTTCCAGAAAAGGCCGAGGACGTCGAGGAAGCAAAAAAATATCTCGGTTACGAAGAGCTTTTCGAGCTGATTCTTGCTGCAAAATTAAATCGCAACGAAAACTCAAAATTAAGAGCCGAAATTTGTCCGTTCAAGGCTGAAAATACGAAAAGATTTGTGAATTCACTCCCCTTTAAGCTAACCGACGCCCAACGCGTTGCGACTTGGGATATTTTAAAAGATCTTGGCGAACCAGTTCCGATGAACCGACTTTTACAAGGCGATGTTGGTTCTGGTAAAACGGTCGTGGCTGCCGCCGCAATTTATCAAGCTTATAAGGCTGGAAAACAATCCGCAATTCTCGCTCCGACTGCCGTCCTTGCCTCCCAACACGCAAAAAATCTTCAAAAAATGCTTGGTCCACTAGGAGTTAAAATCGCATTACTTATCGGTGCAACAAAAAATAAGACTTTAATAAAAAATCAAATCGTTAAAGGAAAAGTTGATTTAATCATCGGTACCCATGCTATTATTACGGACGATACGCAATTTCACAATCTCGCCTTTGCGGTAATTGACGAACAGCATCGTTTTGGTGTGATGCAACGTCAAAAATTGCTTCTAAAAACTGGCGATAAAGAAACCTCGCCACATCTTCTCGCAATGACCGCCACTCCAATCCCACGTTCGCTCCAACTTACGATTTTTGGCGACCTTGATGTTTCGACAATTTCTGAACTTCCAAAAGGCCGTACGCCAATCGACACGAAAATTATGTGCGAGCTCGAGATGAAAGAGAAACTCTATCCAGTTCTCGCTGAAAAAATCAAGAAGAAAGAACAGATTTATTGGATTTGTCGGCTAATTGAGGAAACCGGCCGTAGTGTCTCGACAAACGTAAAAGAAGAGGCAACGAAATTAAAAATGATTTTTCCGACTGCGAATATCGAATATCTCCACGGTCGAATGAAACCGGAAGAAAAAGATGACATTATGCGACGTTTTTCTAATGGTGAAATTGATATTCTCGTTTCAACAACTGTGGTTGAAGTCGGGGTTGATGTCCCGAATGCGACCGAAATTGTGATTCGTGATGCCGAAGATTTTGGCCTTGCTCAACTTCATCAGCTTCGCGGTCGTGTTGGCCGTGGAACAAAGCCGAGTGAATGTTATTTGATTACGACAAAAAGTGGCGAACCAAATAAACGTCTTGCCGAACTTCAACATTCGACGGATGGCTTTTATCTTGCTGAAATTGATTTAAAGCTTCGTGGTCCAGGTGAAATCTATGGAAAACTTCAACATGGCGAAATGAACCTAAAAATTGCAAAATTAACCGATACGAAGGTTATTGCGCGCGCCCAAAAAGATGCTGAAAAAGTTGCTGAAAACCCGGAAAATATGGTAAAATATGAAGAGTTAAATTGTGAAATCAAAAAATATCAACAATTAACCACTCTGAACTAAAATGTATTCAACTCTAGCGATAAAAACTAATTCGAAGCAATCTGGGCGCATTATTGGCACACACCAGAAGCTTGATAAAATCGCCTATAAAATTGTTACAAAAAATCTAAAAAGTAACGTAAAATTCCCAGATATAAAAATGATTCTAAATTTCGAGGGGACTGGTGGGCCAGACGGCTTGAAACGAAAATCTCCCGGAAAAGACGAACCGATGCATTTTATTATTCCGAATGCTGACGACGGAAAACTCTTTAAAATGATTGAGGATCATCAGTATAATTTGAGAAAAGCACTTGAAAAAGGCGACGAGGTCCGTGCCGCTTTTGAAGCTGCTTGGATGGC
The DNA here is from genome assembly GCA_017432305.1 of Candidatus Saccharimonadota bacterium. Taxonomy (GTDB): domain Bacteria; phylum Patescibacteriota; class Saccharimonadia; order Saccharimonadales; family Saccharimonadaceae; genus Nanosyncoccus. The sequence goes on along the minus strand of JAFRJK010000002.1, from coordinate 45,929 downwards.
ACACGCAGTTACCGACGGCCTCACCCCGGCGCATCATTTTCCACTTGTTGAGGCTCAAGAAGAGTTGATGACTGAAAAAGAATTCTTTAAAGTTTTTGGTACCCCAATCAAGGGAATTATGCGCGGAAGTAATAGAAAAGAAACTCTTCGAAATAATTGGCTCTATTGGGGCTCAAACGGTTATATGAGTAAACATATCGCTTTTGAATATGGTGTCGCTGTGACTATGACCGCTCTTCCACCACGTCGCGTCATGCCGAAAATTACGGAGAAAGAAATAAAAAATGCTGAAATTCGCGAAGCTTTTTATAGTGCACTCGAGAAAATTACCGCACTTGATATGTATACAAGATTTAGACACAGTGGTTGGACGACTGATCTTGCGTTCGAAACGAAAGATATTCTCCTCCCAGAAATAATTAAAGCAATCGCTCTCTGTTGGCTTGCTAGCATCCCGAAAAGGAAAAATGAAAAATAATTTCACTAATTTAAGAATTGTTTCGGGCTCTTTGAAAGGGCGCGAAATTCTTGCTCCGAAAGACGAAAAAACACACCCAATGGGTTCCCGTGAGCGCCTAGCACTTCTTAATATGATTGGCCCAGCAGTAGAAGACGCAACTATTCTCGACGCTTTCGCTGGAACTGGCGCAATCGGTATCGAAGCTCTATCTCGTGGCGCGAAAAAAGTCGTTTTTATTGAAAAAGACCGAAAAACCGCCGAAATTTTAAACCAAAACCTCGAAAATCTCGGCCTTAAAGAAAAAGCAGAAATAATGGTAGAAAAAGTCGAAAAATCTTCGTTTGAGAACCTTTCTGGGGACGAATTTGACTTTGTAATTGCTGATCCACCATATGACAAAATCGAAGAAATCAGAAAAGAAACTTTTAACGACCTCTTAAAACTCTCTAAAAAACTCTTTATTTTAAGTCATCCGGAGAATTTTAACCTCGATTTTATAGAGGGGAAACTTCTCTCGACTAAAAAATACGCCGCTGCACGCCTATCAACCTTTACTTTTTAGTGTTTTTGTGCTATAATTAAAGTAATAACTAAGGTCTATTGGTGGGTTTCGACCGTTAAACGGAGTTTTTTATGAACGATATTAAAGATGCAACTAAAAGTCGCAGAATGAAGATTGTGGTTTTTTCTGCAATCGCTGTGATGATTATATTTTTCGTCGGAATTTGGGCTTTCTCGACTGCTTTAAGTGGCTCGAAAAAGAATTCAGATAAAGAGCAAAAGGCTGAAACTGCTCAAACCACTGAGAATAAAGAAGGAAAAACTGAAGAAAACACGCTTTCCTCGAACGCAAGCGAGAATTCTCCAGCAAACCAATATTCGGCTACCGAGGCCGCTAACGAAAATACTCAACCTGCCGAAAACACTACTACTGAAACTACTGCAACCCCGGAACAATCTAATCTTCCGGCTCCAATCATTTCGGACAACGACATCCCAACTACTGGACCAACCGAAGTCTTACTTTCTGCTATCATGGTCGGAGTAGTTGTAACTCTTCTTGGTTACAATCTCGAACTTAGAAAAGCAAATCGTTAACTCCGTCTAAAACAAAAATTACAAAACGCGTCGAAACCGGCGCGTTTTTCTTTTCGCCTCTCGCTTTTTTAAAATGGTTGTGCTAAAATTATGTTGTATGAACTTGAATTTAATTATCAGTTTCATCTTTGGTGGCGAATATGCTGGGAAAAAACCGACGTTCTCCGATATGGTGGGCCAAAATTTACCACTCTTCATTTTCCTAGGCATTACTTTTGTTGCGATTGAAGTTGGGAAATACGCAATTGGTGAAAAAATTTTCGGAAAAAATAAAGGCTGGAAAGCAATTATTCCGTTTTACGGTTTCTTCCAACTCTTTAAGTCGGTTGATCTAAACCCCTATCTTTCGATTGCGATTTACGTCCCAATTTTAGGTTTAATTCCGCTTGGAATTTTTAGTTTCTTCCTCCCGAAAGCTTTTGGGGCTAAAACTGAATTTCAAATCCTCGCAATCTTCTTCCCGTATGTGATTTATAATATGCTTGGTTTTGACGAGAAATACGAATTTCAATATGTAAAAGGGAAAAACGTTGCCTTTAAAAATGAATTTAAGACTGTGATGCCGGAAGATTTAGCTTCCGATACAATGATGCCGTCTATGGCAGTAAACGGCGCTGCTGTTACTGGTATTGGTGCAAAAGAATCGGCAATTTCGCGTGCTGCTTCCGCTGCTGCAGAACAAACTGAAATGATTATCAAAGAACAAGAACGTATCGCCGAGGAAGAAGCAAAAAGAAAAGCTGAAGAAGAGGCAAAAAAGAAAGCCGCGAAACAAAATCCAGACGAATTTAATTACGATATTTTCAGCGAAGAAGATAAAGACATTGGTCCAGAATCCTCGAACCTCAACATTGATTTCAAGATGATGAATGGGCGTTTTCAATCCGCTCCAAAATCGAGCGGAAACGGTGCCTTTAGGATTGCCGCTCCGGCTCTTCCAAAAACTCCACCACTAAACCAAAACCCTGCTCCGCAACCAGCTCCAGCTCCTACCCCGGTACCTAATCCAGTTCAGCCAAAACCAGTTGCCCCTACTCCAGCTCCTACGCCAATCCCAACCCCAGCCCCAGCACCTATGCCAAACCCAGCTCCGCAACCAGCTTCAGTTGAAGCTCCGAAACCAGCCTCGTCGATCTCAATCACGAATATTCCAGTCGAAATAAAGAAACAATAAAAAGAAAAGACCTCGCAATAAAGCTGCGAGGCCTCTGGCTTTTTAAGCCATTGGTGGTGACTTATATCTTTTTAACTTTTGAGCCTTCCTTCTTAATGATGACGCCTACACCATATTTCTCACCGGTTCCTTCATCAATCGCGAAATCCGTCTCAACTTGAGAAAGGCTGATGTCGAGCCTACTTGTTATATCTGATAGCAGTTTAATAACTTCTTGGCCCGTTAAATCCTCAAGATATTTACAGATTTCAAGATCCTTCTCACTTGAGCTAAAGAGATATGCATCTCGAACTACTGCAAAATGATTTAAAGGTAAATCGAAGAGGAAGAATCCGCCCGGCTCGAGCAAGCCCATTGCTGCTTGGACAAGCGATTTGATTGACTTTGGTGCAGAGAATAGAATATCCTTTGCGTAGATTAAATCGAACCGTTTGTTCTGGTTTAACATCTCGACAATCATCTCGGAATTACTCATATGATGATATTTTATTCGCGACTTAACTTTCTCGGGATATTCCAGCATAAGAAAGTCAAAATCAAGACAAGGATCAGAATCCGCGACATAGAAAGTCTGCTCTAAAAACCGATCGAAATGACTGCCAATATACCCAGTTAATCTTAGCTCCGGCATACTACTTCCATTAAAAACTAAGATATTATCCGCATTTAAAATTACCTGCGCAATCTGCCAATCTCGGAGTCCACGATAAGCGTAAAGCCCGTTATGATACGGCCAAGCAGACGTATTTTCCTCGGTATCCCTTTCAATCCAAAGTCCTAATGGATCAAAACCGTTACGATAAATCAATTCGTTTCCGAGATACCCGTGCGGATTAGCGAGAAAGCACCAAATCAGTCTTGATCTAATTACCTTTGATTCGAACAAAAACTTATTTAAGGCCGGGTTAAATGCAAACGGTTTTATTTTCTCCCAAAAAGCACTCATCCAATCAATCATAATAATCGAACAAGGCGCGTCAGGAGTAATAAAACTCGTATCAATCCCGAGCATTTTCCCACGGTGTCGATAAAACTCCGCTACTTGGGTCCGGTCCTCACCTAAAAAATCTCGCCGTTTTACATATTCGCATGTGTTATAAAAACAACCTCTAACCCGGCTTTCATCGGCGCCATTAGCTAACCCACGTTCTAAAAACTGTCTTGCCTTTGGAATATAAAGCTCTAGGGCCCGATCTTTCGATAGAGCAAACTCATCCGCAGGGTTAGTCCGCCACGCTCCAGCAGGATTAGAACCGCAATCTCCTGGTCTAAACATAAAATCACCTCACCTTCAATGTACAAAAGTCCACCACCAACTTTCTATATTTTTTATTGTATCACGAATTTAAGCGCTACAGAGGATTATTTGTGTTATAATATAAGTTATGAAAATCACACGCGAGGATATTTTGCATTTAGCAAAATTAAGTAATTTTTCTCTTTCCGAAGACGAAATAAAGAGTTTGGGAACTGATCTAGAAAATATTATTGGCTATATTTCTGAGTTAAACGAACTAGACACGGAAGGCGTCGAACCGACTTATCAGGTTTTTGAAATGGAAAATGTCTGGCGTGATGATGAAATAAAAGAACAAGAAGCCTCAAGAGAAGATCTGCTTAATTTAACGACTGAATCGGCCCAGGATCAAATTAAAGTACCAAAGGTTTTATAGGGGGAATTAGAAGATGAGAATTGCAAGTAAAGAAATTAGCGCTGTTTCACTCGTAAAAGAAGCTTTAGGAAAAGCAAAAAAATACGAAGATAAGAATATTTTTGTTTCTCTAAACGAGGAAAATGCCCTAAGAAAAGCGAAAGAAATTGATGAAAAAATTGCTCGTGGTGAAAAAGTTGGACGTCTTGCCGGCGTGCCTTATGCACTTAAAGACAACTTTTTAAGTAAAGAAGGGATGACGACTGCCAGCTCTCATATTCTTGAGCCTTTTGAATCTCCAATCGACTCTACGACTGTGAAAAAACTTGAAAGTGAAGGCGCGATTATGATCGGTCGTACAAACCTTGATTCCTTCGCGCATGGCTCCTCGACTGAAAACTCCTATTTTGGTGTAACAAAAAACGCGAGAAGCGATGAACGTGTTGCTGGTGGATCATCTGGTGGTTCGGCGGTCGCAGTTGCACTCGATATTGTTGAATTTGCGACTGGTACCGATACTGGTGGTTCGATTCGTCAGCCGGCTTCGTTTAATGGCGTTTACGGTTTTAAGCCAACTTATGGAACAATTTCTCGTTATGGCGTAGTCGCGATGGCGTCTTCTACCGATTGTATTGGTTTCTTCACTAAATCCACCGAAGATATGGATCTCCTAATGGAAATCTGCTCTGGGCAAGATGAGAATGATCTTACAACATTACCAGATTATTATCTCGATTCGAAAATTAAACCTGCTAAAAAAGTTGGTATTATTAAAGATTTTGACAACGATAAAGTTGACGAAAATATTAAAAACGCCCTTAAGGAAAAAGTTGAGTTCTTAAAGAAAAAAGGCGTCGAAATCGTCGAACTTAATATGCCGACTTTAAAATACGCTCTTGCAGTCTACTACATTATCGTCCCGGCCGAAGTTGCGTCGAACCTTAGCCGTTATGACGGGATTCGTTATGGTTTCCGTTCTTCCGAGGCGAAAGATCTCGACGAAATTTATTCAAAAACTCGAAACGAAGGTTTTATGACTGAGAATAAACGCCGTATTATGATCGGAAACTTCGTTTTATCGAGTGGTTTCTATGATGCTTATTATCTCAAGGCTGAAAAAGCTCGCACAAAGATTATTGAAGAATATGAAAATGCCTTTAAGCAAGTTGACTTTATTATAACTCCAGTTTCTCCGAACCCAGCCTTTAAAATTGGCGAGAAAGTGAATGATCCAGTTTCAATGTATCTTGAAGACGTGATGAGCGTTCCGATTAACCTTGCTGGTGTCCCATCTCTTGCTATCCCAGCTGGAAAAACTAAAGAGGGACTTTCCTTAGGTCTTCAAATTGTTGGTCCGCGCCGAAGTGATAAGGCTCTTTTGAAATTCGCAAATGAATTAAAGGAGGAAAGCGATGCCTAGTGTTGTACTCCTTGTGGTTTCGATTTTAATTATTGGCATCCTCGTTTTTATTGCGATTTCCGTTACTGGTTCGAAACCTTATGAATTTGATAAAGAGGAATACCAGACCGACTTTCTAAGTATCGAAAATGGCTTAACACGCGATAATGAAATGAGCTTTAATGTTAGTGTAATTGAGGCTGATAAATTACTTGATAAAGCCTTAATGGAAATGGGACTTCCTGGGAAAACCATGGGTGAACGTATGAAGTCCGCAAGTAATAGATTTTCCTCGAACAACTCGATTTGGTATGCTCATAAAATGCGAAATCAAATCGCACATGAGAGAAATTTTAAGATTGATTATAATAAAGCAAAACACGCTCTCGCGGCCTATCGCCAAGCACTTAAAGATTTAGGAGCAATCTAATGAAATATATCCCAACTATCGGTATTGAATGTCACGTCCAACTTTCGACAAAAACGAAGCTCTTTTCTGAGGTTGATAATGATGCTAGAGGGAAAGAACCGAACTCCTGTGTTTCGCCAGTCGACTATGCTCTTCCTGGCATGCTCCCGCGCTTAAATGGCGAGGCAATTAAATTTGCAATTCGTGCTGGCCGTGCGATGAATTGTGAAATTAACGCTTCTTCGCGTTTTGATCGCAAACACTATTTCTATCCAGATTCTCCGAAAGGCTATCAAATCACCCAATTTTATCATCCGATTATTGGCGAAGGCTATGTCGAACTTCCTGACGGAAAGAAAATCCGCATCGAACATGCCCATCTCGAAGGTGATGCCGGAAAACTCACTCACTTTGATACCTACTCACTCGTTGATTTGAACCGTGTTGATACTCCACTCATCGAAATCGTTTCAATGCCAGATATGCACTCCGCAAAAGATGCACATGATTATGCAAAAGCCCTTTGGCGCTTAATGTGCTACGCCGAAGTGACAAACGGTGACCTCTATAATGGGAATATGCGCTTTGACGTAAACGTTTCGCTCGCAGAAGAGGGTGCAGCCGAGCTCGGAACTCGTGCCGAAGTGAAAAACTTGAACTCATTTAAGAGCGTTGAACGCGCAGTTGAATATGAGATTAAGCGACAAACGAAACTCCTCGAAAAAGGAGAAAAAATTATCCAAGAAACTCGTGGTTGGAACGACGCAACTGGCGAAACCACTGGCCAACGCTCGAAAGAGGAAGCAAAAGACTACCGCTATATGCCGGAGCCGGACCTTCCACCAATTAACTTGTCGAGTGAATTTATCGAGGAAGAATCGAAGAAACTTCCGCTTATGCCGAAAGATTATAAAGAAAAATTTACTGGAAAAATTGCCGACGATACGCTTGAAGTCCTTCTTGATTACCCAGCTTTAATGAAAAAACTTGCTGAGACAAAAGACGTAAAACGTGTTTCGAACTGGTTTGCGTCTGTTCTCCTTGCAGAAGAAAAATCGGCGGAATACTTAAACGATCTCCCGACCGCGAAACAGCTTGACGACCTCTCCGAAATGACCAAGAAAGGCGAACTCTCTTCGACTGGTGCGAAAGAGGTATTCTTAAAATTCTTCGACCCAGAAATGGGGAAGCGTGAAACGAAGGTGATTGCGAAAGAGCTGAATGTAATCCAGGAAAATGACCTAGGCGAACTCGAGAAAATTGTTGATGAGGTTTTAGCTAACCCGGCGACAAAACAGGCTCAAGAGGACTTTAAGAATGGCCAAGAAAAAGTAATTGGCTTTCTTGTCGGACAGGTCATGAAAGCTTCGAAAGGCAAGGCAAATCCTTCCTCTGCTCAAGAAATTCTTCGTAAAAAGCTCGCTTAATCTTAGATAACCCCATATTTAGGACTTTTACCCGATTTTTAAATTGCTCTTGCTTTTTTCTAGAATCCGTGATATAATTAAAAGATAGGGTTGTAATTAAAAAGGAAGATTAAGAAAGATTTAACAATCTTTTTTATTACCCTATCGCACACTTTAAAAGCACAGAGGGGAATTGTAAAACAGAAGGAGGGATGTTTTATGGTGAGATTTGCTAATGGGAGAAGAGTAATCGAACGGTCGATGATCGTCGTCAACTTAACGAATAAGCCCATCGTGACTTATAATGATGAAGGTGAGTTGATCCGACTTTTACCTACAAAAGAGGACGATATCCCAATTTTTCCAAATGAAGGAAAAGTCGCATTTTTAATAAATGACGACAGATGGGAAAAATTAGACTATCACGAAAAGAGGTCTAACGAGTACGTCCATATAGGGATTACCTCTACGGGTAGGAACAATTTAAAAGTTTCATCGCTCGAACCATATAGAGAAAAAGTCGGTAACACGCCGGTTAGGATATTCCCGAGTAATGTCTCGAGTTATAAAAAAATCGATAAGAATAAGAAGCTGTATACGATCATAGCAGAATCATCACAACCACAAGTCAATATAAGAGCATGAAGTCCCCCCTCTCAGTGCGCCCCAGCCTGCAATTTAGGCTGGGGTATTTTTTATCCTAGAATAACGTTTTAACCCCTTGAAAGTGAATCTAAAATATGCTAAAATCGTCTCAAGGTCTTAATCTTTTTGTGTGGAACAAAAGGCGGTTCATGGGTAATAGCTAAACCCAGGAATTAAAAAGACAAATAATATTAATTAAAGAAGGATAAATATGTCTGAAGTTAAGGATCTTGCAAAGTTCCGTAATATCGGTATTATCGCTCACATCGACGCTGGAAAAACGACGACTTCTGAGGCGATTCTTTATCGTACCGGCCTAAAACATAAAATCGACCTTGTTAAAGGCGATACTGGTGGTGCTACGACCGACTGGATGGAACAGGAGAAGGAACGTGGTATTACGATTACTTCCGCTGCTGTTACTGCCTATTGGAAGGGCCACCAAATTAACATCATCGACACCCCAGGTCACATCGATTTCACTGCTGAGGTCGAACGTTCACTTCGTGTTCTAGATGGCGCAGTAGTTGTCTTCGATGGGAAGATGGGCGTCGAGGCACAATCTGAAACTGTTTGGCGCCAAGCTACTAAATATGGCGTCCCTCGCATCTGTTTCGTCAACAAAATCAACCAAATTGGTGGTGATTTCTATAAATCCCTCGAGTCGATTCATAAGCGTCTCTCGAAAAACGCTTTTGCAATCCATCTCCCAATTGGCTTTGAGAAAGACATCTGTGGTGTTGTCGACCTCATCGATATGAAGGCCTACACCTATAAAGACTACGCTGACCACGAGCTTACTGTCAGTGAAATCCCGGCTGATATGGCCGAGAAAGCTAAAAACTATCGCTCGATGCTTGTTGAAGAAGCAGTCCAAGCTGACGAAGCTCTCATGGAGAAATACTTCAGCGAAGGCGAAGAATCTATCTCTGTTGATGAACTTAAAGCTGCACTTCGAAAACGCGTGCTTGATGGCGATTTCTTCCTCGTCACCGGTGGTGATGGCCGTGGTGTGATTGTTGAAAAGGTCCTCGACCTTATGACCGACTATCTCCCATCCCCACTCGACCGTGACCAGGGCCAAACCGTTGGTACTGATCCAAAAACTGGTGATAATGTCGTTCGAAAAGCTGATAATAAAGAACCTCTAACCGCTCTCGCGTTTAAGATTGCAACTGACCCATTTGTTGGAAAACTCATCTTCATCCGCGTTTACGCAGGTGTCCTTAAATCTGGCTCATACGTTCTTAACGCAACTACTGGAAATAAAGAACGTGTTGGTCGTATCGTCCGTATGTTCGCTGATAAACGTGATGATATTGACGAGGTGACCGCTGGTGATATTGCCGCAGTTGTTGGTCTTAAAGATACTGTGACTGGTACAACTCTTTGTGACCCAGCTCACCCGATTCACCTTGAGTCGATCGAATTCCCAGAACCACCTGTATCTATTGCTGTTGAGCCAAAGACTAAAGCTGACCAAGAGAAGATGGGTATTGGCCTCTCGAAAATGGCTGAAGAAGACCCAACTTTCCGCGTCCACACCGACGAAGAAACCGGACAAACGATTATTTCCGGTATGGGTGAGCTTCACCTCGAGATTATTATCGACCGTTTGAAACGTGAACATGGTGTCGAAGCTAACACTGGCGCACCACAAGTTGCTTACCGCGAAACTATTCGTGGCACTGCCGAGGCCCAAGGTAAACACATCAAACAATCCGGTGGTCGTGGTCAATATGGTGACGTCTGGATTAAATTTGAACCGAACGAACCTGGAAAAGGCTTCGAATTTATCGACCAAATTAAAGGTGGTGTCGTTCCACAGGAATATCGTAAACCAGTCCAAAAAGGTGTCGAAGACACGTTGGCTGGTGGTGTTATCGCTGGCTACCCAGTTGTTGATGTTAAAGCAACGCTTTACGACGGTTCTTACCACGATGTCGACTCCTCCGAGCTTGCCTTCACACTTGCAGGTAGCTTAGCAACTCGCGAAGGTATTAAGAAAGCAAACCCAGTTCTTCTCGAACCTGTGATGAAACTTGAAATCACCACTCCGGAAGACTTCATGGGTGACGTAATCGGCGATATCAACTCTCGTCGTGGTCGTATCGATGAAATGGAAGATCTACAAGGTGGCGCAAAGCTTATTAAAGCCTTCTGCCCGCTCGCAAACCTCTTCGGTTATACTGGCGATCTCCGTGGTATGACCCAAGGTCGTGCTGCTTCGACGATGGAGCTCTTTGGTTACGAAGAAGTACCACCAAACGTCGCGCAAGAGATTATCGAAAAACGCGCTTCAAAAGAAGCTTAAATCTCGAAAATGAAAAAGTGAGCCAAAAGTCCGGCTCACTTTTTATTTGAGGATAATGCCGCCTCGAGCGGAGTCTTCCAAAAGAGTGTACTAATAATCCTCGGATCCTTATAACCCCGTTTTCTTAACCAGCGCATAATATTCTCCGCCGTCAACTCTTCTCCCGAAACGATCAGTCGCCTTATCCCGCTATTTCCGAAAACACAATAACCATCTGTGCTATCGGAGCCTTGAGACTTCTTCCGAGAACAATAACTGTCGATTATCATCTCGAACTGCTTTTCGGATAAAACGACCGTCTTCAGCTGATTTGCTTTGTCGAACATAAACCCCGTTAATCGCTCCACATTCGGTGGAACTTCGAATATCTCAATTCCTGTACAACAGATAAAAGCCCCGCCTATCTCTGTTACTGAATCCGGTAGCTTGAGTTGTTTTAAGTTTCGACAATCGTAAAACGCACTATCGCAAATTTTTCTCAAGCTCGTCGGCAAGACAATCTCGGAAAGCGCGCAAAAATGCGTAAAACAGCTCTGTCCGATTTCCTCGACTCCTTCCGGAATAACTACTTTCTTCACTAAAGAAAACGGCGCTAATGCCTGGTTTGTGATAATCCGTGCGACATTCGGGAGAGTGACTGAATCGCCCCTGAAATCGCCGAAATATCCAACTAAACGGTCGTTTTTTACGACAAATCCGTCGTCAGTTAAGAATAAATTCGATGGCATGTCATCACCTCCTTTAAAGTACTTTGACTTTTTAGCCCACGAATTTATAGCAACACCAAAATTATATGATATATGTCTTATAATGTCAAAAATCCCTCTTTACAACAGCGAAAAAATCGTTTAAAATAATATTAAGTGTCCGGAGCTGGTTTTTATTAGTGCTCCAGACAAATTAATAACAAAAGGAGATAATAAAGAATGGCAGATTTTGACCGTTCCAAACCTCACATTAACGTTGGTACTATGGGCCACGTTGACCATGGTAAGACTACTCTTACCGCTGCGATTACAAACGTTCTCGCAAAGAAACTTCCTTCAGAAGTTAACAAAGCTGTCGCTTACGACCAAATTGATAACGCTCCTGAGGAAAAAGCTCGCGGTATTACTATCGCAACTTCCCACCAAGAGTATGAATCTGAGAAACGCCACTACGCACACGTTGATATGCCAGGCCACGCAGATTACATTAAGAACATGATTACCGGTGCTGCACAAATCGATGGTGCTATCCTCGTCGTCGCAGCAAACGATGGTCCGCTTCCACAAACTCGTGAGCACGTTCTTCTCGCTCACCAGGTGAACGTTCCAAAAATCATCGTCTTCTTAAACAAGATGGACCTTGCTGACCCTGAACTCGTTGAGCTCGTTGAAATGGATGTCCGTGAACTTCTTAACAAGTACGGCTTCGATGGCGACAACGCTCCAATCATCAAGGGTTCGGCTACTAAAGCTCTCGAAGGCGATCCAGAAAACGAACAAGCTATCATGGATCTCGTCAAAGCTATGGACGAATACTTTGATATTCCTGAACACGATCTCGACAAACCATTCCTTATGCCAATCGAAGATGTCTTCTCGATTAAAGGCCGTGGTACTGTCGCAACTGGTCGTATCGAACAAGGTGTTGTAAAGATTAACGACGAAGTTGAAATCGTTGGTCTTCGTGACACCCAAAAATCAGTTGTTACTGGTATCGAAGCCTTCCACAAGACTCTCGACCAAGGACAAGCTGGTGATAACGCTGGTCTTCTCCTCCGTGGTATTGAGCGCGACCAAATTGAACGTGGTCAAGTTATCGCAAAACCAGGTTCGATTACCCCACACACAGAATTTGAAGGCGAAGTTTACATCCTTAAGAAAGAGGAAGGCGGACGCCACACCCCATTCTCAAAGGGTTACAAACCACAATTCTACTTCCGTACTACGGATGTTACTGGTGAAGTTGAACTTCCAGCAGACAAGGAAATCGTCATGCCTGGCGATACCGTAACCTTCAAGGTTAAACTCCTTGCTCCAATCGCTATGAACAACAACGACCGTTTCGCTATCCGTGAAGGTGGTCGTACTGTCGGTTCTGGTGTTATCACTAAGATCGTAAAATAATTTCGGTCAGAAAATAAAAAAGTCCCCTTTGGGGACTTTTTTAATGTACTGAGGAATGGAGATCTAATTAACGGGAAAAGCAAGGCAGATAATTAAAATAGGGAGAAGCATTAAGATAGCGATAACTAAAAAATCCATGCAAACACCTCCTAAAAATAGAAGAACAATAACGGTTATACAAACTATTATATCACAGCATAAGCGAAATGTCAATAGTCTGAACACAAAAAAGACCAGGTATAAAACCCGGCCTTATCTGTTATTACATCTTGATTTCTGCGTCAACACCGCTTGGAAGACTAAGGTTCTGGAGTGAATCGATTGTCTTTGGAGTTGCGTTAGAAATGTCGATAAGGCGTTTGTGAACTTTCATTTCGAAAGCTTCGCCACCAGTTTCCATTCTTTATGCGAATATAGACTCCACCAGTCGAGAAGACATAATTCCCACCCCTCCAAAAATATAATGGAGCATAATTAGTTCTTTTAATATTATAGTAATATTGTTCCGATTGGATTTTTGGAGGGGTGGGTATTATCACCCGAGCGGAGGTTTGTGGTCACGCCTATTATATAGCTACTGGTACAATAGACGAGCCGGCTCCAGCGATAATGCCTATTATCTTGCAACTTATTTATACCAAGATTCCATATGGGTCAATCCATCGACTAGTTACATACGTGGTAATGGGAGAACTCTCCGTTGCGCAACGGACAAGAAATCCATTTCCTCTATAAGACGCAGTATCATTAAACCACACAGCGCCCTTTTCGATAGTACTTCCAGAAGCAACAAAAGTTGAAGTATTGAAAAACCAGTTATTAGTATAAGTATTATACCAAAAATCCGCGTCTAATAATCGGCGATGTACCTGAAAGCCTCCGCTACTACGTTGATAAAACCCACCCCTCCAAAAATCCAATAGAACACCATAATAGTAAATTAAAATTGAGTTAATCCTTGCTCCGTCTAGTGCCGACAGAGGGCATGGGCTATCTATCCGTTGCGTAGCACCTCGTCCTTACCTTTTAGAAAAAGGTAAGGCTTCGGTTGATTTTTCTTAAAAAGTATGATATAGTACTGACATAAATAAATTAAATTAAGTCTGAAAAACTCCATTCTTTCGAGGTTATCAGACAAGAAAGGCATATAAAACATGGCAGAAGCTAAAAAAGCTGAAGGTCTTAAAATTCGTATCCGCCTCAAGGCTTACGATCACCGCGTTATTGACCAAAGCGCAAAACAAATCGTCGACACAGCAATTCGCACCGGCGCAACCGTCAGCGGTCCAGTTCCTCTTCCAACTAAGCGCTCGACTTTTACAGTTGTTAAATCCCCACACGTCTATAAGACTGGTGGCGAAGCTTTCGAAATGAAAGTTCACAAACGCCTTATCGACATTTCTAACGCAACTCCAAAGACAATCGATTCACTCCAGAACCTTAGTCTTCCAAGCGGTGTTGACGCAGAAATCAAGATGTAATAAAAAGCGAGTCCGAAAGGGCTCGTTTTTTGTTATGTTACGCAACGGATAGACCTTCCAAATCCACGAGCGCCATCAACAGAGGGTTTTACCATGCCTACTAAAGTAGAATCGCCGTTTACTAAGTTAGAATCAAGATAACGGTGCCCACCATTGCCATTTGCATATCCTGGGAGCCAATGTCCACGCGCCGTTCTAACGGCAACAGAACCATATTCACCACCATATTGTCCACCCCTCCAAAAATACTACAGAGCATTATTATAGCATTAGTACTCTCTTGGATTTTTGGAGGGGTGGACTTTATGAAGACTCGTTTGGTATGATACCTGTAACCAGGGTAGCTAGTGCACGCTTATGGACTAATGTTTTATCCTATTCTAGCCATGCGTTATATATGAATTCATCTGTTGGCGATAGTCAAAAGGGAGCATTTTGGCCAGCAGACGCCTATAATAGCAGAGGCTTCGGATTTCGTCTTCGTTGCGTAACGGATATTAAACCCGTGTCCCCTGACATCAGTACCGGATGGCCAAACATAGCCACTGCCATCAGAAGAGTATGTATTCAAGAGGCGCGCGCGATCGGCAGTAGACGCTTCTAGTTGAATCCAGATAGCGAGAATTAAACGATGTTGGACACTACCGCGTTCAAAAGAATACATCCCACCCCTCCAAAAATCCAATCGGAACAGAATTACTATAATGCCCTAATAATGCTCTGTAGTATTTTTGGAGGGGTGGGTACTATAACTATGGCGCTGGAACTATCGGCCACAGAGATGATTTTGCATTTCTATGGATAAGAATAACTTTCTTGTCTGTTACGTCAGTAATTTGGGCAAATTATAGTGGCTCTTGGGCTGGTGGTTCCGCATCCGTACGTCCAGCCGGTGGCGATGTACCAGGGTTTGGATTTATCATCCGTTGCGCTACGCACTGAATTGGGAATCCATACCCTCTGTAATTGTCACCTGGAAGCCAAATATAAGAAGTATTTTCATAGGCGCTAATAGTGTTTGTATTACTAGCCTTGCCTGAATGCTTTGTGCATGAAGTCCAACTATACCCAGATGAATCGCGAAGACGAATCTCCCCAAGATTACTTTCATATCTCCCACCCCTCCAAAAATCCAACACGAGCAGAATTATGCTATAATTACCTATATGAAGGAGGTAAAAAAACGTATCCTTTGGGTGGATATCGCAAAGGCGCTGACGATTTTGAGCGTCCCGATTTCCCATACTTTAGAAATTGAAATGACGCTTCGAACGATGTTCTTTTCATTTCATATGCCTCTCTTTTTCATCCTTTCTGGTTTCACGACAAAGCTCGCGACCGATTGGAAAACTTTTAGAGCCCGTTTAAAAAAGAATTTCCTCCATCTTATCGTTCCAGCATTTATCGTCCTAGTAATCTTTGCGATTGCGATTTCGTTTACTGATAGTATGGTCGAATTTGGCGCTAAAGACGGTTTTTCGTCGATTCTCCCAAATCTTAAACTCGTTTTCTCGAAATTCTTCCTTAACCTCTATCCCGAAGGTTTTGGAAATGCCGCCGCAGTTTGGTTTTTAGTTGCGCTTTTCTTCGCAAAAACAATTATGGATTTTATAAATGTTACTCTAAAATCCGAGAAAAATTGGCTTATCTTTTTCTTTCTTGGGATTCTCGGAATTTGTCTCGGTGTTTTTGAAAAACGTCTACCATTTTATCTTGACCTTGCTTTTGTCGGAACTATGTTTATCGAGATTGGGATTTTATGGCGAAAACACGAAGAATTTATTAAAAAATATTCGACTCCAATCCTTTTGATTGCACTCGTTTTTTGGTTTAGCGGCGTGATGCGGGGAACTTTCCTCGAACTTTGGCTCCGTTTTTACGGCGGTTTAGAACAAAGCATTCTCGTTGCGATTGCTGGGACTTTTATCATTTCGAATTTTGCAATGGCGATTGAGGATGCAACAAAAAAAGCTGGGAAATTCTTTAAAAAGTCCGTCGAAGCTCTTTCGATTGTCGGAAAAAATCTCTTGCTTTTTCTAATGATTCATTGTCTTGATGATAGTATTTTCTATCATCTCTGGGAAGTTCGCGATGGCACGAAAAAAATGATGTGGGCGAGCGTTGCTCTTAGATTACTACTTGATCTTGCTCTCTTTATTCTTTTCTATGGAATAATTAATTTCTTTAAAAACCGTAAAAAAGCTAAATAGTACTCTCTTGGATTTTTGGAGGGGTGGGCAATATGATTGGAATTATGGTAAAGTCTATGCTCGCATGGTCTACGGATTTTGGTGGATACCATTCACCGCTAGCGCCAACTCTGCTCGTGATTTTGAGACGTTCAGTGCTGGTGATAGTTCCACTGTATGGGCTGTTAGCTCTTTTTATAGAGGGCGGGGATTACTTATCCGTTGCGCAACGGATAAATATTCCGAACCCTCTTTGAGCACTATCACTATCAGCCCTAACGACAGCAGAGCTAGTCCCAATCCCAAAATCTGTACGAAAATTACGAGAATCAGAAGATGCTTGATTGATAATATAATAGCCATTTGTTGCCCGCCAAGTTATCACAGGTGTACCGCCAAAACGATATGCCCCACCCCTCCAAAAATCCAACGAGAGTATGATATAATAATAGTATGACGTTTATCATGCGCACAAAAAAACGTTTCTATTTCGTTGCAGCGGGATATTTCCGTTTCTTCGCGAACCGTGCGTTTAAACGCTGGCATCCGCGAGTTATCGCAATCACTGGCTCAGTCGGGAAAACGACGATGCTCCACCTTGTTGAGCAAGAACTCGGGAAAAAGGCGCACTATTCTCATAACGCGAACTCGGCTTTCGGGATCGCTTTTGATTTAGTCGGCCTTCGCGGAATTACCGGAAGTAAACTTCGCTGGATTTATCTCTTTTTTGCCGTCCCGATTAAATCAATTTTTTATAAACACACCGAAGATTTTTATGTCGTTGAAATTGATGGCGAGCGCCCGCATGAAACTGAATTTCTCGCAAAGTGGCTACATCCAGAAGTGACACTTTGGGTTGCGCTCGGCCGTTCCCACGCTGTCCAATTCGAAGCCCAAGTTAAAGATGGAATGTTTGAAAATATTGATAAGGCGATTACCCACGAATTTGCGATGCTCCCACAATACACCGAAGAAAGGATTTATATCGATGGCGACGTTCCACTCATGGTGCGTGCTTGTGAAAAGGTAAAACTCCACCACCATATCACTGCCGAAGTTATCGAATGTTATAAGTCCGAATGTGAACGCTATTCTGTCCACCCGGATCATACTGACTTTACGATTCGAAAGAATAAATTCCACTTTTATAATCCGATGCCGGAAGATTTAACAATCCAACTCGTCCAACTCGAAAAACTCTGTGAATACCTCGGGGTTGAGCTAAAAACTGACTTTAAGAAAATGCCGCTTCCGCCAGGACGAAACTCCTATTTCGAGGGGAAGAAGGGCCTAAAACTAATCGACAGCTCCTATAACGCTCATCTTATTTCGATGGAATCGATTATGGACATGGTCTCGAAGATGAAAGAGGACCATAAATGGCTGGTGATCGGCGATATGGTCGAACAAGGCGAAATTGAAGGCGAGGAGCACGAGAAGTTAGCGGCCGCCCTTCTTAAAGTGAACCCAGAACAGGTTATTTTAATCGGGCGAAGAACTAAAAAATACACCGCACCAATCTTAAAGAAAAAGAAAATTAATGTCTTTACAACTTTAGAACCGCGCGAGGCTCTGAAATTTATTGAAGAAAACACGACTGGCGAAGAAACGATTGTCTTTAAGGGTTCACAATATTTAGAATGGATTATCGAGAAGTTACTGAAAAATGAGTCCGATAAAAAATATCTCCCACGTCGTGAAAAAGCCGCAATCAAAAGACGAAAAAACAGAGGATTAGATTCGTAAAAATGAAAAAACTTTATATTATTCACGGATGGACTTATACGACCGAACCTTGGAATAAAACTCTCGAAATTTTAAGAAACGAATATGATATAAAAGTCGAGATGTTGAACGTGCCAGGTTTGACTGCGAACTCGAAAAAAGTCTGGACAATCGAAGAATATGTGAATTGGGCTGATAGAAACATCCCAGACGGTGCGGTTGCTCTCGGCCACTCTAATGGTGGACGTATTCTCTTGAACCTTTGCTCAACTAAACCGGAAAAACTCGAACACTTAGTCTTGCTCGACGCAGCTGGAGTTTATGAAGAAAACAAAAAACGCGACGTTTCGAGAAAAGTTAGTAAAATTTTTGCACCCCTAAAAAAGTCCGCGCTTCTTCGAAAAATTTTCCATAAAATTCTCGGCGCCTCGGATTATGAACGTGCTCCGGAAAATATGAAGAAAACTCTCTCAAATATGCTTGAATCCGATAAAAATCTCGACATCTCGAAGGTTAAAACTAAAACTACGATTCTTTGGGGTGAAAAAGATACAATTACTCCACTTCGCCAGGGTGAAAAAATGCACGAACTAATCGAAAATTCGGAGCTAGTTACCTATAAGAATTGGACCCACGCCCCTTATATTGTTGACCCGAGTGGCCTTGCGCGCGCAATTAATAAGACTCTGGAGGGGGAAAACTAATGTATTTTCTTGGTCAGGCCTCGAATTATCGGGCTAAGAATATCTTAAAACATACCTTTTCGGTAGGTTTAAAACGGGATTTTGAGGCATTAAGAGCCCACTTAGCAAAGCGTTATAACGTAAGCAGTAATAGTGTCTATTTATATCATAACGGCCGTTCTGCGCTCTCTGAGGGGCTTAAAATAGCAATTCCAAGGGAAAGTAGTGAACATCCGGGCATTCTCGTCACCTCTTTAACCTGTTATGCGGTAGTTGAAGCGGTAAGAGGCGCTGGCTTTACCCCTGTTTTCGCTGATATTGAAGAAAAAACCCTCCATTTTAACGGAAAAACAATGGAAGATGCTCTAAGAAAGCATAAAGATGTTAAAGCTGTTATTGTCCAGAATAACCTCGGAAACCCTTGTGAAATCAAAGAGATTAAGAAATGCGCGAAAAAACATCACCTCGTCCTAATTGAGGATCTTGCACACTGTGCCGGAATTTCTTATGCGGACGGGACTGAAGCCGGGATGGTTGGTGATATTGTTGCTTTAAGCTTTGGAAAAGGGAAATCAATCGACACAATTTCTGGTGGCGCACTTGTTATTCGTATAAGAGAAAATACTTATGTCGAAAAAGGTCGCTTTAAAACTTGTGCGATTAAAATGCCAAACGAACCATCGAAAAAACCGAAATTCGGCGATCGTTTTCGCGACCGCTTCTATCCGCTTTTTGGCGCAATGATTCGCGGTTTTTATCACGTCCGTCTCGGAAAACTTTTCACGAGTTTCCTTCTAAAAACCCACCAAATTAAACGTTCTGCTGATGCCGACCTAGATACAAATGTCCGTTTAACTTATTGGCAAGCAAAGCTCGCCTTAAAACAATTTGAAAATCTTCCGAAAAATCGCCCACCACTTCGCGAATTCTTCCTAGTTCGTGAACGTGACCTCGTCCTAAATGAACTTGAAAGAAATGGTTTTGTTATGAATGATATTTGGTATGATATTCCAGTTTCGCCAGCACGCTACTATGAAAAATCTGGATATAATGAAGATGAATGCCCGGTTGCCGTTAAACTCTCGAAACACATCGTAAATCTCCCGACTCACTACCCACGTCCAGAACTTCAGCCAGCACGAAAAATTATTGAGAAACATCTTTTAAAAGGGGCGGAAAATGACTAAATATTCTTTCCTAAAACATGAAGAAGCAAACTTCCTCCAATCGGAAGAGTGGGGAAAAGTGGCCGAAAAATGCCATCATAAACCAATTATAATGGATTTAGAAAACGGCGATTCAGTTTTAATGCTTGTGAAAAATGCTCGTCGTGGCCGTTATCTTGAAATCCCGGGCGGACCGCTAATTGATTGGGACAAAAAGAAGGTAGTAGAAGAGGCTTTCAGAAAAATTAAAGAAGTTGCAAAATCTGAAAAATGTGTCTTTATTCGTTTTCGTCCGCAACTTTTAAACACTCCTGAAAATCGTGAAATTATAAAAACAACCGGCTCGAAGCCTGCACCGTTCCATCTCCATGCCCAAAATACCGTGATTTTAAATCTCGAAAAAGATCCAGAAGAACTCTTAGCTTCTATGCGTCGCCAAACTCGCTATGAAGTGCGTCGTGGATTAAAACTCGAGTTAACGGTTGAAAAAGGAAATTCGAAGGAACTTTTTGAAGAGTTCCACGCAGTCCAAGTCGAAACCGCGAAACGCCAGAACTTTATTCCACCATCAATGGATGAGCTCGAGGCCTACCGTGAGATTTTTAAAGACCACGCAAGCATCTACGTTGTAAAAACCACGAAAAATCTTTCGATGGATGGAAAGAAAGTTATTGAGGGCGAGCCAGAAGGTGAATATCTCCCAGCCGGCACAAAAATTTGCTATGGGCTCTTTATTGATTATGGTGTTGAGGTTGAATATTTTGAAGCGGCGAGTACTGAATATGGCCACCTCGTCCCGGGGGCTTATGTTATGCTCTTTGAGGCGATGAAAGACTATAAGAAAAAAGGTTTGAAACGCTTTAACCTCTGGGGAAT
Organism: Candidatus Saccharimonadota bacterium; assembly: GCA_017432305.1. Taxonomy (GTDB): domain Bacteria; phylum Patescibacteriota; class Saccharimonadia; order Saccharimonadales; family Saccharimonadaceae; genus Nanosyncoccus. The sequence continues at coordinate 25,141 of JAFRJK010000002.1, read as the reverse complement.
TGCTCCTCCGAACCAGCCGAATCACCGCTATGCTCGGGTCACGACCTTTAAAACCGGCTTCGGGGGCGAACAAGTTGAATTTATCCACGCCCAAGATATTGTGATAAATAAAGTGAAATATTTAGCAACAAAAATCATTGAGGAAGCAAGAAAGAAAAAGAGGCACTTATCATGAGTTTAGAATTAAGAGACGCGGAAAATAAGAGAGAGTGGGATGATTTTGTCGCTAATCGCCCGGAATCGAACTTCCTCCAATCCTGGGATTTTTATGAATTTCATAAAAACCGTGGCGAAGAAATTGTTCGTCGTATTGCCTTAAAAAACGGGAAAATCGTCGGAGCTTATGCCGGCGAAGTCGAACACGCGAAACGCGGTCGCCATATGGCGATTGCTGGCGGGCCAATTCTCGATTGGAAAGATAAAAATGTCCGCGAAGCAATTTTTAAAGATATAAAAGACCAGGGTGAGAAACTAAATTGCGTCTTTGTTCGCGTCCGCCCACAATGTGAAAATACTCCTGAAAACATTGAAATTTTCCGTAAAAATGGGTTTAAAAAAGCGCCGATGTATCTTTCGGTTGAATATGCTGGAATTTTGGATTTAAATAAATCTGAAGAAGAAATTATGGTCGGAATGAGGCAAAGACTTCGTCGAGCTCTCCGGAAAGCCGCGAAAAATAATATCATCGTCGAAAAGTCGACCGATCCAAAAGATATCCATACTTTCTACGAAATCCAACTCCAAACCGCGAAACGTCACGATTTTTACGCCTTCTCGGAAGATTTTCTAACGAAACAATTTGAGGCCTTCGCACCGAACGGCGAGGCTGTCCTTTATACTGCGAAAATCAGCGATGAGAAGAAAAAAGAACTCGGCGCTGAGAATGAAAGTAATATCTTAGCGCAGAACTTCATGATTTTCTATGGGAATGAAGCAAGCTATCACTATGGCGTTTCTTCTGAACTCGGGACAAAGCTTTCTGGCGCACCACTTCTTCATATGGAAGCTATGAAAGATGCTCGGGGGCGGGGAATAAAGCGCTATAATTTCTGGGGAATCGTCGGCGAAAACGAGACGAAACACCGTTTTTATGGCGTTTCAGTTTTTAAACGCGGGTTCGGTGTGACCGAGCTAAAATATCTCCCGGCTCAAGATTTAATTTTAAAACCGTTTGAATATTATACAAAAACTTGGTTGATTGAAACTGTCCGTAAAAAAGTCCGCCACGTTTAAAATAAACGCGCTACGCAACGGATTAGCGTCCCATGCCCTCGAAGATTGCTACCTGGCGCATATACATAGGTAAAGTCACCATAATGGCGAGTTTCAAGATTCGCACTATTACCAGAAGTAAACCCATGCCGCGTACGCCACCAACCGCCATAGGTTCGGCTATTAGGACTCCCATTGAGGATATACCACCCACCCCTCCAAAAATCCAACGGAGAAAAGTTAAGTCTAATATTAGAATCTAATTATGCTCTGTAGTATTTTTGGAGGGGTGGGATTTATGATAACGTTAACGGAAAAGGAAACGTCTTCAACCGAACCGGCCACGCATATTGGTACACAAACGAATACACCGGAAATGATGCGGCGCGAATACTAGGCTCATGGGCTTATCCAAATAGCGCCAATGGCGGTGTATATACGAACACGTATCATCCAACACGATTTGGTTTTTCTATCCGTGCGCAACGGATGAAATACCCCGCACCTCGACGATAATTAGATATTGGATAGAACCTCCCAGTGCCGCTTTCTACATCTACAAACACATCTATAAAATATGCGTCATCGCTGCTTCTTGCGTTATTAGACCAATCATAGTTGCTGAGTAATCGGTTAGCAACACCGCCACCGGCACGAGTATAATTCCCACCCCTCCAAAAATCCAATCGGAACAAAATTACTATAATATAAAGTAAAACTAATTATGCTCTGTAGTATTTTTGGAGGGGTGGGATGTATTTCCGTAGCGATGGAGTTATTATTGGACGCCTGTTATCAGGCTATTGGTGGGGTAACGAAGCAATGAATAATCCGTCCGTTGGATTAACTGGAACTTTACTCGATTCAAATGTAATTAATAATACTGGTAGCATCTGGTTGCCAGCTGCCAATATGAGAGGACTCGGAATTCGTATCCGTTGCGTATTGTTGTGATTTTTACAACAATACATCAGCTTTTTTTATTCTTCCTCGTCGTCATCCGAGGTTTTAACTTTGCGTTTCTTGTATACCTTCTTCTCGCCGTCTCTTCCGAACAATTTTCGTCCGATATATTCACGGACATAACCTTTCGCGAGCCCGCCTACTGATGTCATATCTTTTATATTATCCGCAATATCATCCGCCTTATTCGCGACAGCTTGACCAGTTTCGACAACTTTTTGAGCCTTTTTTGAAATCTTAATTAGTTTTACGAGCAAAATGCATCCAAGGAGTAAAAATAGGAAAAGCATAAAGCTTAAAATCCCCACAATAATCCACTCTGCTACGTTTAAATTATTCATTTTTACCTCCTATTTTAAGCGTTTTTAACAAACTCTTTTATTTCGTCACCAAAATCTTCATTATCGAAAGTATAACGCATTAAAGCGAACATATAATTCTTCGGATCGCCAGTCGTCATCCAATTTCCGCGCGTTTTTTCGACGTAAACATTTCCTTCTTCAGCCATCTTTGTAATCGCATCAACCGTCCAAAGCTCTCCGTCGAGTCCAGTATTCTTCGGATCTAGATGCTCGAAAACTTCCGGAGTTAAGAGATAGCGTCCATAAGAAGTTAAGTTCGACGGTGCATCTTCGATCGCCGGTTTTTCGACGATATTTTTCAGCGTCATTTTCTCTTCGTCAGCAAGCTTAATGATTCCGTATTTATTCAAAACTTCGCGTGGCATCTCTTGAGAGATGATAATTGCTTTTGCGTCCGGATGTGCCTCGTAACTCTCGATTAAAGTCTTCATGTCCGAGTCGCCGAAAACGACATCATCCGAATACGCGACTAAGAATGCTTCGTCGTCGTCAATAAACTTTCGAGCCGAAGCAATTGGAGAACCGTTCCCATAAGGGAGACTTTGATCCTGTTCAATCACGGTGATATTTGCCATACTTAGAACATCTTTTACCGGGGCGAAACGATCGTCTTTACCCTGGGAATGAAGTTGTTTTTCGATTTTTTCGACTGGATTGTGGAAATAATCTTCGTAAATTGCCTTCCCCTCAGGTGTCGCGACAATAATAATATCAGTAATTCCAGCTCTCACACATTCCTCGACCACAAGCTGCATAATCGGTCGGTTCCCAAGCGGTAGCATCGCTTTCGGAATAGTTTTTGTAATCGGTAAATAACGGCTAGCAAATCCAGCATCGGTAATGATAGCCTTTGTAGGTCGTTTATAATTCATAAGTTCTCCTTGAGACTTTATTATATCATACGAGGACTACGAGTTGCAACATCCTTTCGACCCCGTTCAGGACGTGCTAAAAGTGGAAAATATGGTATAATAAAGATAAGAGTAGGTTGTTTTAAATAGTTTATAAACTTTCGAAATAGAACATTAAATAGGAGGTGGTTTTATGAGTAACAACGGAGCTCAACAATTTCAGTTCCAAATTCGACTCGTTAATGAGCCGGAAAAAGAGAAAGAAAAGGAGAAAAAGCCCGAAGTATTAAAGCTCAACGAACCATCTCATGATGTGATGGTTGATGAGAACGGAGATCTCGATATCGTTCCGGAAGATGTTTTGGAATCGATCGACTTTCCGCCGGAGTTTGCCGAATTTCTCGGTGACGCCGTTAGACAGCTTCGGGAGATTCACGGGATTCCTGAAGAGGAAGATATCCCGCAGGAACTTCTGAACAGCCTCGCCGAGCAGCTTTTGAGGATCAGCGAAGAATCGCCTAGTAGCGAAATGCTCGCGGGTGGGATCGAAACTGAGCCTGAAAACGTTACGGGGGGGGGTGTTGTAATGCCCTCCGAAAATCAGGAAAGAATCGAATTCACAGAAGAGGATCTCGAGAATCTTACGCCGGAAGAAAACGGCAGTCTCGTTTTCGAGAATTTCCAAATCGATCCGCCGTTTGGTTGCAAGGCGGAGAGTTGGCCGAATTGGCTTGCTTTAGAACTCCCGATTTCGGGGAACAAGCTCGCCGAAGAGAACAATGTGCTTGTTCGAATTTTCGTCCCGTATCTGAAGAAGGTTTCGATGGAAGAAGTTGAAGCAGATCCGTACTTGATAGCTGGTTCCCAGAGTGTCTTTGCGGATGACTATTTTCATTTGATCGATAACGAGACTTATGATGAATACACTGACATCATGGTTTATTGCGGGCAATGCGACAACCAGGCGTTTAACCCCGAGGAAGTCCAGCCGTTCGCGGAAAAACTCGCGAATATCTTGGATGTGGCCCCGTACGAAAAACGTGAAAATGGTTACTACGAAGATTTATGCGAGTATTGGTATAACGGCGAAATCTACCACGAAGGTGACGTCATCTGGATTGACATTCCTTATACACATAGCGCCTACGGGACAACGAAGGGGTTTGTCGCGAATCTTGATGCTTACGGCGATTTCTATACGCCTCGTAGCATCTCATTTGTTCGAGATAGCGATATTGAGATTGATGAGGATGACGGCCATGCTTATGATCAGAAGAGAGTCTGGCAACTCGCAACGGAATATGCGAAAACGAAGACTACTATCGGTTATGCGGTAGTTTGTTTAAATAAGCATTTTAATATTCCGGTTGAATCTATGTACAACACCTGGACGGGAGAGGCAGAAAATCTCATCGTAATGTTTAACGTCATTACTTGTCGTCCGACTCACCATAGATGTTGCGGAATAGTTATCGCAGACGTTGGAAATATGCAGCTTGTCACCGGTATACGCTACTATAATGGCGGAACGTTTAACTGGGACAGACGTATAAAGCAGGAGCTCGCCGCATATAGGAAATATGACCCGACATATAATCCTTACGATGACCCCTACGACGATCTTGAAGCAACTTCTTACGAAGATTAACCATCATAAAAGGCTGACATTTGTCAGCCTTTTTGCATTTTTTCACCCGTTATGCTAGAATAAACATAAGCATTATTAATTAAAGACATTAAAGGAGTTATATGTCTATTAAAAGAAAATATGTCGACAGCCATTGGTTAGTCTTCGCATTCGAAGGGGCAGTGGCCTTACTTTTTGGCTGGTTCGCACTATTTACTAATTTAAGTGATACGAGTGCCTTAGTTTCGGTCGTCGGAAGTTTGCTTCTCGGCCTTGGGATTATTGAGCTATTCAATCTTCTCCGTCGCGCTCATCTAAATGAAACTTGGGGATTCACGCTTGTTTCGGCACTTGTCGAAATCGTGGTCGCTTTTCTCTTACTTTTCACTTCAAACCAAAACGCAGTTTGGCATCTCGCTTTAATCGCGGGATACACCGTCGCTCGTGGTGTGCTCGAAATTATGATTGGTCTTAGATCGATTGATGATAAAACCGATAAATTCATCTGGGTTGTGATTGGGATTTGTGGCGCTGTGATGGGTTTTGTAATTCTTAATTCTGGCGAACTTGCTATCGAACAAAACGCCCCGGCATTTATTAAAGCCTTCGGTGCCTACATGGCGCTCTATGGTCTTGCAAACTTAATCTATGGTGTTCATAACCATGACCAAGAAACCGACTTAAAAGCTGAACGTTCGGTCGCAGCGAAAAAAGCTGTAAAAACGCTAAAAACTCAAACTGCTAAAAAGGCCGCTCCTCGTAAAAACACCAAAAAGAAAACAACTAGAAAGAAATAAGAGAAAGGAATAAAATGGCTAAAAAAGGTAGATTTTTACTCGGGGCACTTGTCGGTGCTGGAGCAGTATTCTTCTCAAATAAGAAAAATCGCGAAAAAGTTGCTCGCGAAGGAAAGAAATTAGCGAAAAAAGCAAAAACTGAAGGCGAAAAAGTTTATAAAAAAGCTACCGTTGTTGCAGGGAAGGCGAAAAGAAAAGCTTCCTCGACCGGAAAAAGAGCTAAAGTTGAAGGAAAGAGAATCTCGACTCGCGTGAAAGCTGACGGAAGAAAAGCAAAGGCTGGCGCAAAGCGCGTCGCTAGCTCCGCAAAACGTGAAGCAAAAGCTGCTTCCGCTCGCGCAAAAAGAACCGCCTCGGCTGCGAAGAGATCGGCAAAACGCGTCACAAAACGTAAGTAGAAAATCACAAAAACTCAATTTTACGCGACCGCTCCATAAAAAAGTATTTTTTACAATAAATTGTGAAAAATACTTTTTTATAGGTCGCTTGGCCAAGTCTTAATTCGCGTAAAATTGGTTTTTGCTGATTTTCCTACGCAACGGAGGAAGAATCCATACCCCCTAGGATTAGTATTAGCAGGATATATGCCACCATTATCAGTAATATTCGACCAAGAATTAAGATGATATCCACTATTTGCGCCTACATGAACTATTTTCGTCCACCAGTTCCCTTGAGTTTGGTACGATACGATTCTACCTAGACTAGAAGTATAATTCCCACCCCTCCAAAAATCCAATCGGAACAATATTACTATAATATTAGAGAACTAATTATGCTCTATCAGATTTTTGGAGGGGTGGGGACTATCGTAACTCTCAAGGCGCGGTAAGCTATCGAACCATGAACGGCGGGTGGCGCGGAAAAGTCTCAAATTCTACAGATAGCTCCTCTCTGTTATATACCTCTCTATATATGTCTGATGGGCATAATGAGGCTAACGTAAATACCGTTGGTAGCCACTACAAAGCGCTTGGGTTCTACATCCGTTGCGTAGCGCGCCATGGAAGAATAGTTGGGTTTGGCGGTTTTTACCCCTTTATGCTATAATTATTTTATGTCAAAGGAGGTTGTATATCTAAAGCGTGAGGATGTTGACGCATCTAAATTGTCGCCATCTGATTTTGCACACCTCCATAACCACACCCACTACTCGCTTCTTGACGGGTTAACGAAAATCCCGGATTTAGTCAATTATGTAAAAGAGCAGGGGATGGAAGCTGTTGCTGTGACAGATCACGGCACAATGTCTGGACTTGTCGAATTCTATAAAGAAGCCACCGCTGTAAAAATCAAACCAATTCTAGGTTGTGAAGCTTATGTTGCTGCTCGCGGTAGAATGGACAAGGATCCAGCACACGATAAAGAACGTTTTCACATTACGCTCCTTGCGATGAATAACGTCGGGTTTGAAAATCTTTGTCGCCTCGCAACGGAAGCTGAAGTGAACGGTAAATATTATAAGCCTCGTATTGACCATGAAATTATGGAAAAATATAGCGAGGGGATTATTTGTCTCTCTGGTTGTGCAAGCTCCGAAATTTCAGTCTGTCTTAAAAATGGCGATTATGACGGCGCGATGAAGCTTGTAAAATGGTACCACAAAGTTTATGGCGACCGCTTTTACCTCGAGATGCAAGATCACGGTCATCCAAAATCTCCAACCCATTGGGAAACCCAGAATGAGATTAACGAAGGCCTAAAGAAAATTGCAAAAGAAACTGGACTTCCGCTCGTTGTAACCTGTGATGGCCACTATCTAAAACATGAAGACCAAGATGCGCACGAAGTTCTACTTTGTATTGGTACAGCTTCGAATCTTTCCGACGAAAACCGTATGACTTTGAAAGATTTTCAACTCCACGTTATCCCGCCGAAAGAACTAATTGAACGCTGGAAGGACGAATGCCCTGAAGCAATTAAAAACACGAAAGTAATTGCGGACCGTTGCCAAACCGAGCTCGAGCTTGACCGAATCTTAATCCCGAAATATGAAGTCCCGAAAGGCGAAACTGAAAAGTCTTATCTTGACAAACTCGTTTTTCGTGGTCTAGTATTTCGTTATGCTGGCAAAAAAGCTGAAGAGGTTACTGACCTAACTATCGCAGAGTGCCGTAAAATTCTTACCGAAGTTGATAAAAAATACGATGAAAAACACCAAATTCTACCTCGTATTGATTACGAATTGTCGGTAGTTGATAAAATGGGCTATAACGGCTATTTCTTAATCGTTCAAGACTTTATTAACTGGGGTAAAAGCCAACGTATTGTCTATGGTCCGGGCCGTGGCTCCGCTGCCGGTTCAATCCTCGCCTATGCGCTCCGTATTACCGAGCTTGATCCTCTGAAATATGACCTTCTCTTCGAACGTTTCTTAAACCCAGACCGTATTTCGATGCCTGATATCGATACCGACATCCAAGATACTCGTCGTGACGAGGTAATTGAATATTGTACTGAAAAATATGGCAAAGGTCGCGTCTCAAATATCTGTACTTTTGGTAAAATGATGGGGAAAATGGCAGTACGTGACGTTGCGCGCGTGCTCGAAGTCCCTTATGCTGATGCCGACCGTCTCGCAAAAATGGTTCCAGACCCAGAAATGGGCCACCACGTTCCACTTGCCCGCGCAATCAAAGAAGTTCCAGATTTAAGAAATGAATACGAGCATAATCCAACTGCGAAAGAGGTTTTAGATTTTGCAATTAAACTCGAGGGAACAGTTAGAAGTCACGGTGTTCATGCTTGTGGTGTTGTGATTGCTCCAGACGATCTTGTAAAATTCCTCCCGCTTGAGGTTTCGGCAAAGGGCCCGCTCGCAACTCAATTCCCATCAACTCAGGTTGAGGAATTAGGACTTCTTAAGATGGACTTTCTCGGCCTGTCAAACCTTTCTGTGATTAATAACGCTCTTCGGATGATTCGAAAAGTTTATAAAGATGATATTGATCTTTATTCTGTCCCGCTTGATGATAAGAAAACTTTCGAACTTCTCCAGGCCGCAAAAACTACCGGCGTTTTCCAGCTTGAATCTGCCGGAATGAAGCGTTATCTTAAAGACTTGAGAGCTTCGAGCTTTGAAGATATTATCGCTATGGTCGCACTCTATCGTCCTGGACCGATGCAATTTATCGACAGCTTTATTAAGCGAAAACATGGCGAAGAACCAATCACCTATCTCCACCCGGGGCTTGAGAATGCTCTAAAATCGACCTACGGAATCATGATTTACCAGGAGCAGTTCATGCAGATTTCTAGAGAGTGGTGTGGCTTTACTGGCGGTGAATCGGACACTTTACGTAAAGCCGTCGGTAAGAAAAAAGTTGCTTTAATGAATGAGATGAAGCCGAAATTTATTAAAGGCGCAATCGAAGTCGGTGGCGCAACAAAAGAAGTCGCCGAAACTTTTTGGAACCAACTCCTCGAATTTGCGAATTACTGCTTTAATAAGTCCCACGCTGCGTGTTACGCCCTGATTGCTTATTGGACGGCTTATCTTAAAGCCCATTACCCAGATGCTTTTATGGCGGCGCTCATGACTTCGGATATGCGCTGGACTGATCGTCTTGCAATCGAGATGAACGAATGTAAAAATCTTGGAATAAAAGTCCTCGGCCCAGACATTAATCAGTCTTACGCCGATTTCGCGATTGTTGGTGGCGAGAATACAATCCGTTTCGGGCTTGCTGCGATTAAGGGGATGGGAAAATCTCTAGTCGAGGACGTTGTGATCCCGGAACGCGATAAAAATGGCGAGTTTAAATCTGTTTGCGATTTTGCAAGACGCGTCGACAACACAAAATTTAATAAGAAATCTTGGGAATCTGCGATAAAAACCGGTGCTTTCGACTCCTTTAATGACCGTTCAGACCTCCTCTTTAATCTCGAAAATATCCAGGCTTACGGCGCAAAAATTCAAAAAGATCAAAAAGCTGGTCAAACCGACCTCTTCGGAATGATGGGGGCTGTTGGCGAAGTCCCAGAACCAGAAATTAAACCTGCTCCAGCGAAAGCTTCCGAAAAAGAACAACTACTTTGGGAACGTGATTTAATGGGGCTTTATCTCTCGGCACATCCGCTTGATAAATATGACACCTATTTTAATGAACAAACCCACCCGATGGCCTATATTAAAACTGAGAATGATGGGAAAAAAGTTGTAGTCGGGGGAATTATTACCGACGTAAAAACTATTTTAACAAAATCGAACACGAAAATGGCATTCGTAACGATTGAAAATAAGGCTGGGAGTTGTGAACTTTTAATTTTCCCAAATCTGTACCAAGAAAATAGCGATAAACTCGCTGTTGATAATATCATAAAAGTCCCAGGCCAAATTAATGCTAAAGATAAAAATGGGAATTTAACGAGCGACATAAAAGTTATCGCAGATGATATTATCATTATTTCTGACGAAACGCTCGAGAATTACGAATCGACCGGCGAAAAATTAAAAGAGCCGGAAGATGGTCCAAAAAGACGGAATTTTAAACCGAGGACTGTTGCTGAAAATGTTTCAAAAGCGCCGAAAAAAGTCGAAGAAGAGCCAGAAGCTCCAACTGTCGGGAACCCGCTTAACCCGCGTTCTAAAAAACTTTATATTCTTATTACTGATCCTGAAAATACTGAAAAATTGACTGAAATTAAAAAACTTTGCGACTTAAATATTGGGCTTTCCGAAGTTATTCTCGTCTTAAAAGATGAAAGCGGGAAAAAGCCGTTGAGAATGCCATTTAGAATTGAAGCGAACGATGAACTTCTTGACGGTTTAAAGAAAATTGTTGGCGATAACGCCGTAGTTCTTAAATAACTCTTGCCAAACTTGAAATGGTTATGGTAAAATTATAAGAGTAATAAAGGGTGAAAAAGTAACCTAAAGGGTGGATTTTGAATAAAATAACAAAATATCTGAATCAACACATCAACGGTCAGGTTTTTGATCGCCCTTCGATTTTGAATGCTTATTCGCGTGATAAAAGCGTGATTGAGGTTACTCCGCGTCTTGTTGCTATCCCCTACGATACTGACGACATCCAATTCTTATTGAAATTCTCGAATGATATTGCATCAAAAAACTTCCGTCTTCCGGTCACAGTTCGTGGCGCCGGCCAAGGAAAAAATGGTGCCTGTCTTGGCGAAGGTATGATTATCTCGATGGAGAAGTTGAATAAAGTTGAAGAAGTCGATGAATATAGTAAATTAGTCCGCGTCCAAGCTGGTGTCACTCTTGAAAAATTAAATGCTGTACTCGCGGCTTATAATCTTTGCTTGCCGATTAAAGCAAATGAAAAAGAAACTATCGGTGGGCTCATCTCCACTTTCCCGACCGACCCTTATGCGAAAAAATATGGTAGCATCTTCTATTTCGTCGATCGTCTAGAAGTAGTACTCGCTAATGGCGACCTTGTTCAGACAATTAGCTATACTCCGCATGGTCTAAAAAATGCCGAGCTAGCTCAAACTTTCGAGGGCCAAATCTACCGTGAAATGGACCACTTAATTAGCAATAATGTCGATATTATGAGAAATATCGGATTATCTAGTCGCTCACGTGCTGGTTATAGCATGATTACACATGTCAAAAAAGAGGAAAGTCACACTTTTGATTTAATGCCACTCTTCTTTGGCGCAGAAGGGACGCTCGGAGTCATTACGGAGGTAATTCTTAAAGTTGAGCCAATTCCACGCCCATCAAAACACGTCCTCGCTGCCTTCCCGAATCTTACCGGAGCCGAAGAATATATGAGGCGAGTTTCAAACTTAAATCCAGCAACGCTCGATGTTTTCGATGCTCGAATTTTCCAAATAGCTGCAAAACACGGTAAGAGCTTGGGGTTACTTGAGCCTCTGATTGATAAAGGGTATTACGTCCTCACAACCTTTAACGACAGCTTCCTTTCTGCCGTGAAGAAGATGCGTCAAACTCTTGGAATCGGCGCGAATGCTATTTCGATTACGATTGAGAATAATATTAACGCTGACGACTTTAAAGAGATTTATACCCTCGTTGATTGTTACTTAAACGATGAAAATTCGATGGAACGCCCAAGTCTTGTCGACGATTTCTATATCAGCGGCGAAGGGCTCTTAAGATTTGAACAAAGATTAAAGACGATCGAGCGTGTTCTCGGTCAAGAACTCCCAATTTTCGGCTCGTTTGCAACCTCGATTTATACCGTTCGTCCGGATTTTGATTTGTCAAACATCGCTGAACGAAAACAAGCAATGCAATTTTTGCGTTACTTTAGTAAGGTCGTGAAAGAATGTGGTGGTTCGTTTACCGGCGGGCGTAGTGAAGGCCGTGTAAAAGGTCTCGTTTCTACCCCTGAACTCACTACTCGCGAACGCGCACTTTATGATTATGTTCGAAAAATCTTCGATCCAAACGGCTTCTTAAACCCAGAAACAAAACTTGGCGCTAGCTTTGCTGACGTCGTAAGGCATCTCCGCACCTCGGAAAATGAGGGCATTAAACAAGATTAATTAAAAGCCCTAGTGTTTGAACCTGGGGCTTTTTTGTGTTAAAATTAAGGGCATGAAAGTTACTACAAAGAAATTATCCGACACTTCGGTTGAACTTAAGGTTGTACTTGATAAAAAAGATCTTGAGATTGCCGAGGAAAAAGCCGTAAATAGGCTTGCTAAAGATGTAAAAGTTGAAGGTTTCAGAAAAGGGAAAGCTCCACTTGATATTGCAAAGAAAAATATTAATCCAAACAATCTCGCATCGGTTGCGCTCGATATTGCAGTCCGCACTTCCGTTCCAAAAGCGTTTGAAGAGAGCAAATCTGCTCCACTCATGATTCCGCAAGTTGAAGTGACGAAATTTGTCCCTGGGGAAACTGCTGAATATACCGCAAAAGCTGATGTTCTACCAGAGGTGAAACTTGGCGATTTCAAGAAACTTGGCGTGAAAAAAGAAGCTGTTAAAGTTTCAGAAAAAGACGTAAACGACGTGCTTGAAAGTGTTAGAAAAGCTTACGCTGAGAAAAAAGTCGCGAAGAAAAAAGCTGCGATGGGCGACGAAGTTGTAATTGATTTTGAAGGCTCTTTGAACGGTGAAAAATTCGAAGGTGGTGCTGCGAAGGATTTCACGCTCGGCCTTGGCTCGAAACAATTTATCCCTGGTTTTGAAGAGGGGATTGTCGGCCACGAATCTGGTGACCGCTTCGATTTAGAACTTACTTTTCCAAAAGATTACCATGCTGAAAAATTAGCTGGAAAGAAGACTGTCTTTAACGTTCTCTTAAAACAAGTCAGCGAGTTGGTTCTCCCAGAACTTAATAACGAATTCGCGAAAAAATGTGGACCGTTTAAGACGATTGATGACTTAAAAGCTGACATTAAGAAAAATGTTGAAGCTCAAAACGAGGCAAAAGCTAATGAGAAATTTAAAGATGATTTAGTGAATAAACTCGTCGAAAAGTCGAAAGTCTCCGCTCCAGAAATTATGGTAAAAGACCAATTAAACGCTATTAAAAATGATATTTCTGCAAATGCTGCTCGCCAAGGGCTTGCGTTCGAAGATTACCTAAAGCAAACTGGTCAAACTGAAGAAGATTGGGAAAAGACTGCTAGAGAGATTGCTGAAAAACGTGTTAAAGCTTCGCTTTGTCTTCAAATCCTCGCTCGTGACGAAAAAATCACCGTCTCTGACGAAGTTGTTGACGCAAAAGTGAATGAACTCCGCGAAATTTATAAAAAATCGAAAGAAGCACTTAAAAATCTCAAGGATCCAAATGTCCGTCAAGATATTAAGAACCGCTTAACAATCGAAAAAACTCTAGATTATCTCGTTGAAGTAAACAGCAAGTAGAAGCATGTTTTTCACTTGCGTTTTTATATTTTTTGTGCTAGAATAACAGGTAAGAGTTTCATCTGGTTTTTATTGCTGTACAAAAATCAGAAAAAGGCAAACCTACCATTTGCCGAACGGGCGGAAGATTTAATCTGAATCGACCGCAATCTAATAAGTTAATTTAAGAGGAATTTTAATGCCAACTATTAATCAGTTGATTCGAAAGCCTCGTAAAAAGGCTATGAAAAAGTCAAAAGCTCCAGCTCTTGGCTCAATCGTCAACACTTTAAAGACGAAATATTATGACCAACCAGCTCCATTAAAGCGTGGTGTTTGTATTAAAGTTACAACTAAGACTCCGAAGAAACCAAACTCAGCTCTTCGTAAAGTTGCTCGTGTCCGTTTAACAAACGGCCAGGAAGTTTGGGCCTATATCGGTGGTGAAGGTCATAATCTCCAAGAGCACGCTGTTGTGCTCGTTCGTGGCGGTCGTGTCCCTGATCTTCCGGGTGTCCGCTATCACATTGTCCGTGGTACGCTTGATCTTCAAGGTGTCCAAGGTCGCAAACAAGGCCGTTCGAAATACGGTGCTAAAAAGGAGGATAAGTAATGCCTAGAAAAACTACTACCTCACTCGTTCGAAAAGTTAGCCCAGATCGTAAATACCAATCGATCATGGTTCAAAGATTGATCAATAAATCGATGCTTGATGGAAAGAAACAAGCTGCTGAGCGTGCAGTCTATGCTGCGATTGAAGGCGCCGCAAAAGAGCTTAAGAGCGAAAACCCAGTTGAGGTGCTCGAAAAAGCTATCGCAAATGTTTCACCAGATTTCGAAGTTAAATCCCGCCGCGTCGGTGGTGCTAACTATCAAATCCCATTCCCAATCTCGGGCCATCGCCAACTCCACTTTGCCTTTTCTTGGCTAGTCCAGTCGGCTCGCGCTCGTGGTGGAATGCCATATTCAAAGCGTCTTGAAGCTGAAATCATTGATGCTTATAACGAAACTGGTGCTGCCTTTAAGAAGAAGGAAGATTGTCACCGTATGGCAGAAGCAAACCGTGCCTTCGCACACTTTGCAAGAGCCTAAAACGAGAAATCATGAAAAAACCACCTCAAAGTTCAGGGGGTGGTTTTTTAGTGTGCTAGGTTAGTTAGTATTAAGCGCGTCTCTTGACGTCGATGTCGGGATTGTCTTCTGCTACCTTAAAGAGATAGCTTTCCAATACCTTTGTTCCAGCGATGGCGACATCGGTTACCGAAGGTTCTTCCTTGTCGAGCTGGAAGATGTCCCAGATATCTTCCGGAATCCCGTACCAACAATTCTTCTTGATAAAGGTTTCCATTCTCGGTTTCGACACGAACCTGCTTCCACTCTGTGTTAAAGCAGTAGAGAAGGAACGATACCCGCCGTGCCTGAGATTATCCTCGAAATACTCGATAAGGAAAACCCAGCAAGCGATATCGCTCTCGGTTTCTATTGCTTCCGTGTCAAACATACTGTCAAAGTGTGTCTTGACAGTATATTCTACAAGATCCGTCGATAATCTGCCGCACTCATAAATTGTGTTGGCGGCTATCTTATAGATGAGAAGACTCTCGGCCGGAAGAATCTGCGGCGGATAATATTCGCCGTCATAAGCTTCATAGGCTATTTTTTGAAGCTTATTGATTTCTCTCCGCATAGTTTTTTTCGCGGTCGAGCCCATCAAATCGGCGATATCATCAAGTCGAATTGCCTCCGGGGAAAACCCATGTTCGAGCAGCAATTCCACTGCTTGCTCGACATACATTAAGCCTTTTTCCGCCTCAAGAACTGCCTGAGGTTTCGGAAAAGGTGTCTGGAAGACCGCCGGAATTATCAGCTGCCTTACATCAATTCCTGTTAAATTGAACTTCATACTTAACCTCCTTTTTAATGTGCTACGGGGCGTTTTGCCCCTATCTGTGTGCAACGGGCGCTTTGCCCTATTCTTTTATTATACCACATTTTCTCAAAAAAGTAAAGCTTATGTTATGCTCTTTCGAATTCTACCCCTGTTACGCAACGAATGAAATATCCATAACCCATGACGTTGGCGCCTTGTATATATACGGCGCTAGTACTGCCGTTGATATACGTATGGATACCGCGCCCATGACTAGCCGATGCCGTACTCCGTCCCCACCAAAGGCCATAACTAGTGCGAAACTGTGCACCACCGCTGAAGCTATAGTACCCGCCCCTCCAAAAATCCAACGGAGCAAGAAGCTGATAAAAAGTAAGTTTACTTACTTTTTAGAAGCGACGCAGGTCCGTCTATAGCGAAGCTAGACGATTCAAAATTAATTCCAGTATTACATTGTAATTATGCTCTGTAGTATTTTTGGAGGGGTGGGTACTATAGCCGTAGTGACGGTAATGTACGCGGAATTTTGAAAGATGGTTATTGGCGAACTAGAGTATCTTCAAGCATCAATTCTGCTTTTTATCTAAATACAGCTACTCGTACACCCGCTAGTATATCGGTAGGATATGTTGGCCCTAATGATCCAGATTCAAGAGGTTTTGGTTTTTACATCCGTTGCGCAACGGAGACTATACCCATTCGCCTGTCGAGTATCAGTGTATAGTATATTACCCGTACCACTAACCGCAAAAATATATGCGCTCATAACCCTATTACTTGTCGTCGTGTGATTAGTAAAGAAAGCGGCCTCTAAGATACGACCTTTTAGCCCTCCTGGCTGGCTAGTATCAGACGAATATCTCCCACCCCTCCAAAAATCCAATAGAACACTAATAAATAAAGTAATCCTATATTAAAATAAGCTCCGTTGGATTTTTGGAGGGGTGGGAGATATGGTTCAGTTGCAAGTGATAACTTGGTTGGCAGTCCTAATCGTCGTCTTACTAATGGTCTTTGGTGGACTAGCACTAGTAATATTGTCGGTATGGGCCGCGGGCTAATAACCTGGGCGTTTACTGTACCGCTTGAAGTAGCTGTCTACCCTACTGCTAACCATAATAGAGGATTTGGAATGTTTATTCGTTGCGTAGTGTTGTATTTTTTTACAACATTTTACATAGAACTAGATAGAAAGGAAGGGAAAATCTCCCAAACCCCAATTTCGTCTTGTATTAAAAAAGCGAACCGGAATTTATTCGAAATTATTCCCACGCGAGCACAGGTTTCCTGGCGCAAGCCTGGGAAGAATTTCGAAAAATTCCTGACGTGAGCGTCATACAAGACAAATTGGGTGTTTGGGGATTTTCCTATTTTATTTTCATTACGTTTATGGTAAAATATAGGCAATAATTAGGAGGCAAAATGATAAAAATAGCAATTAACGGTTTCGGGCGCATCGGCCGCAACGCGTTTAAAATCGCTTTTGAGCGTCGCGACGTCGAAATTGTTGCTGTAAACGACTTAACTGACACAAAGACTCTCGCCCATCTTCTAAAATATGATTCGAGTTATGGAACTTATGATCGAGATGTGAAATTCGATGATGAAAATATTATTGTTGACGGAACAAAAATCCGCGTCCTATCTGAAAAAGATCCAAAAGCTCTTCCTTGGAAAGACCTAAAAATCGATGCTGTGATTGAATCGACTGGTCTCTTTACTGATCCAGCTAAAGCTCGTGCCCATATTGAAGCTGGCGCAAAAAAGGTTGTGATTTCCGCTCCAGCAAAAGGCGACGGCGCAAAGACGATTGTCCTCGGTGTGAATGAAGAAATTATCGATGATAGTGATGAGATTTTATCTAATGCCTCTTGCACGACGAACTGTATTGCTCCGGTGATGCGCGTTCTTGAAGATAATTTCGGGATCGAAAAAGCAATGATGACGACAGTCCACTCTTATACCGCATCGCAACGTCTCCAAGATGCTCCGGCAAAGGATCTTCGTGAAGCTCGTGCTGCTGCTGAAAATATCGTTCCAACGACTACTGGCGCTTCGAAAGCTGCTGCACTCGCAATTCCAAGCCTTAAAGATAAATTTAATGGCCTTTCGGTTCGCGTTCCGACCCCAGTTGTTTCGCTTTCTGATATTACGGCTGTCGTGAAAAAAGACGTAACGAAGGAAGAAATTAATGAAGTCTTCGAAAAAGCCGCGAAAGAGCCATATTACGAGGGGATTCTCGGTGTGACGAACGAAGAGCTTGTCTCTTGTGACTTTAAGGGGAATTCACACTCTTGTATTGTTGATTTACCGCTCACCGACGTTGTTGGTGGAAACTTAATTAAAGTTGTCGCTTGGTACGATAACGAGTGGGGCTATTCTAATCGCCTCGTCGAACTAACCGTTGACTTTGGAAAGAGAAAATAGAAAATGCCAAGACTCTTCATTGCCTCAGATCATCGTGGGTTCACTGAAAAACAGCGCCTACTTAGCGTTTTGAATGATTCAAATGTGAAAGAGTCTTACGAAATTATTGACCTCGGACCAACTACTTTAAAGCCAGAAGATGATTTTAATGACGCCGCAATCAACGTCGCAAGAAAAGTGCGTGAAAATGCTGGTAGTCGCGGGATTTTAATCTGTGGCTCGGCGCATGGCATCTCGATTCAGGCGAACCGCTTTAAAGGCATTCGCGCAATCTGTGGTTATACTCCGGAACTTGTCCATCTCGGCCGTCTTCATAACGATGCAAACGTGCTTTGCCTCTCATCTGATTTTATGGACGATGCAACAATCGACAGCGCGGTCTCGATGTTCTTATCTTGCCGTTTCTTACCTGAAGAACGCTACATTAGAAGAAATGCTCGCTTAGACGAGGATAATATCTATTAAGGAGGAAAATGGAAGCCCCAGCAGTTGACCCAAGTGATGTTGTAATCTCACCGACCATTTTGACCGCAGATCCAAACGAATTTGCGAAATATGTCGGTCTTTATCCAACTTTTGCAAAACGCATTCAAATTGATATTGCCGACGGTAGTTTTGTTAATACAACGACTATCTCCGAAGCCGCAATCACTGCTCTCCCGAATAATATCCCGGTTGATCTCCATATGATGGTCGTTCACCCATCCGAGCATCTCCCGCACATTCTTCGCTTAAAACCAAACGTTTGTATTTTTCATGCTGAAGCAACCGAGGATCTCCTTCCAATTTTCGCTCAATTAAAACAAGCGGGAATTAAAGCTGGAGTCGCTCTGCTCCAACGCACTTATCCTGGAACTGTCGAACAATACATTAAAGCCGCTGACCACGTCCTCGTTTTTGCTGGTGCACTTGGCAAAAATGGTGGAACCGCTGATTTATTGCAAGTTGAAAAAGTGAAATTAATCCGTGGAATAAACCCGAACGCTGAAATCGGTTGGGATGGTGGGATTGGGAAAGATAATGTCCGCACTCTCGCTCACTCAAACATCCATGTTCTAAACGTCGGTTCTTACATCTTTAAAGCTGATGACCCAAAAGCCGCCTATGAAGGTCTTGTTGCTGAGGCGACTGAGCGAGGAGTTTTAATCTAATGGCTCGAATCGTTAGCGTTGGCTCAGCTCTCCAAGACATCTACCTAATCGATCACGATGATTTTATTGGGACAAAAAAAGGCGAAGAATCTAAACTTGAGCAGATTAATATCGGTTCAAAAGTCGACATCGATAGCGTCTCTTTTGAGGTTGGCGGTGGCGGGACGAACTCCGCAGTTTCTTTTGCACGTCACGGCCATGAAACGATTTTTATCGGCAATATTGGCACTGACCCAGCTGGCCAAGCGATTGAGCGACTTCTCGACGACGAGGGAATCGATACTAGTTACATTATTCATTCAGAAAAAGCAAAAACCGGCGTTTCGATCATATTACTCGATTCTAAATCTGGTGAAAGAACGATTTTAACTTGTCGTGGCGCCTCGGCAAAATTTGATAACCTCGACGAAAACGACCTTGACCTAATCAAGCCAGATTGGCTCTATATGACGACTCTCCGTGGCGACATGGAAACTATTTTGCGTTTCTTTGAGAAAGCTAAAGAAATTGGCTGTAAAGTCATGTTTAATCCTGGAAAACTCGAATTAAAAGAGAATAAAAAGCTTCTCGGGTTGCTTGATCTTGTTGACGTTTTGCTCGTGAATAAAGTCGAGGCTTCTGAAATCGTCCCTGGAAAAATTCTTGAAGAACTGATTTCTCACCTTAATTCTTACGTTAAAACGGTAATTATCACGGTCGGTCCGATGGGTGCAATCGCAACAAACGGCGAAGAGACTTACCGCTTTGGAATTTATGAAGACGTAGAGGTAAAAGATACAACTGGCGCTGGCGACAGTTTCGGCTCCGGCTTCTTGGCGCATTTTGCTGCTGGGAATAGTTTTAAAGACTCACTTATTTTCGGTGCAGCGAACTCCACCTCTGTAATTACGAAACTTGGCGCGAAAAACGGGATTTTAGACGGCTCCGAAGAGCTCCATCCGATGACAATCCAAAAAGTATAATAAGAAAAGATTGACTTTTTAAAGAACTTGTGCTATAATAAAAAGAGGTGGTTATACTAGGTGATTTTTTATTTTCATCCTGAGATAACTCATCATGTACTTTAAGAAAGGTTTGTGGTCAAAAGCTTGCTCAGATTAATAAGGGAAGGGGGGTGCCGAGATGTTACAAGGCACTACACAAATAATTAATCTCCTAGAAGGGGAAACGAGGCCTGTTGAGGGCATCGTCGGCACTCATGGAGGAACCCCATATTTCAAGGATGAAAATCCTGAAACGACTGGCGTTCCGGAGTTCCAGAGGCAGCTAAGAGCAGAGCAGGACCGACTGATGGCGGAGGAAAAGAAACTCCGAGACCTCAGAAAGTCTAAAGACCTAAAGGACCTGTACGAACAGGCCCGCTGGCATACGTCAGCAAAATTCATCGACGCGAGAAAATGAAGGGGACTTTCGCGTTAACCCATAGGTGAAAATGGCTACGTTCCACGAATTCCAAGCGGACAGTAGCGGATTTAAGGATATTCCACCTAGATCGAAGGTGGTAAAGTCGCGTACGAACTAAAAAAAATATCCTGAGAAGAAAAACTGAATATCGGGACCACAAACCAATGCGCAAAAGCGCAAGCACAACTTCATAATGGCGAGGAAACTCGCAAATGAAACCCCCCGGGCAACCCTATAGCCCGGGGGATTTTCGTTTTAAGCCAACTTCTAGTTAAGATTCTAAACTTGATATCTTCCGTCGTAATCGTAAATATTTTCGTCAATTTTAACGTGCCCGAGCTTATTTGCTGCTCTTACAACGTCATTAATGTCATCTGTGACTTTCACTAATTTCAAATCATTAGGACTAATCATTCCGTTTCCGAGTAACTTTTTCTCCCAAAAACGGATAAGCGGTCGCCAATAACTCTTTCCAATTAGGAAAACCGGCATTTTTGGCATTTTTTTCTCTTGCATTAAAATCATCACCTCGGAAAGTTCATCTAAAGTTCCAAACCCACCAGGGAAGAAAACATAAGCTTTCGATGCCATCACTAACATCACTTTTCTCGCGAAGAAATAATGGAACTCAAGCGTATCTGTAAGGTAAGGATTCGGGAATTGCTCGTGGTCGAGCGTAATATTTAATCCAACCGATCTACCGCCATATTCGAAAGCTCCACGGTTCGATGCTTCCATCACTCCCGGTCCGCCACCAGTCACTACTGCGTGTCCGTTTTCGGCAAGTAATTTTCCGAGCTCGCGCGCTTTTTTATAGAGTTTGTCGTCTTCTGAAACTCTCGCCGATCCAAAAATCGTCACCCCTTGAGAGAAAGTTCGAAGGAGTTTTAACCCTTTGCCGAGATCACTCGCATATTTAACCGAGCGGTCTAAATCATCATCATTGAGGTCGTATTTTTTAAAATCGTCCGCTAATTTTTTGAAGTTTATATCCATAAGCATATTGTATCACATTTTTCCTCGCACGATACTAAAATTTGTGTTATAATAACAGATAAATGAAAACTATTGTTGTTGTGCATAATATTAGGTCACTCTACAACGTCGGCTCAATTTTACGTACCGCCGAAGGCTTTGGTGTTGAGAAAGTGATTTTTTCTGGCTACACCCCTTATGCTGGGAATCCGACTTACCTCCCGCATATCTCTGAGAAAATTAAAGAATCGATTCATAAAACTGCGCTTGGTGCGGAAGAAATGGTCAAAACTGAATATAGCCCGAATATTATCGAAACTTTAGGAAAACTAAAAAAAGATAAATATCGTATTATTGGCCTTGAGAATAATCTTGATAATCGAAATATCAAAATGCTAAATAGCCAAACTTTACAGAGTCCACTTGGTCGCGCTGCGGCCTTTGGTAGTAAAAATGTGCTTGTTCTTGGCGAGGAAGTCGACGGCATCCCGAAAGAACTTTACGATTCAATCGACCTCTTTATCGAAATTCCGATGAAGGGCCGAAAAGAGAGCTTTAATGTCTCCGTTGCAACCGGAATTATGCTCTATAAACTACTTTGTGAAGAATAAAAATACTTTTTAAAACTGCGAGGAGAAAAATATGCAAAAGTACGATCCGATTAAGATTGAAGAGAAGTGGCAGAAAATTTGGGAAGAAAAAGAAGAATTTAAGGCTAAAAGCGCGAAAGAAGCGAAAAAATCTGGCGAAAAAGTCCAAAAAATGTATCTCGCCGAGATGTTCCCGTATCCTTCTGGGGCTGGGCTTCACGTTGGGCACGTCCGAAATTTTTCAATAGTTGACGCCTTAACCCGTTTTTATACCCAACAAAGGTTAGAAGTCCTTCGTCCGTTTGGTTATGATACTTTCGGTCTCCCGGCTGAAAATTATGCGATTAAAACTGGAATTTCTCCTGAAGTTGCAACCAAACAAAACATCGATAACTTTAGAAAACAAGCCAAACGTCTCGGATTTGCGATTGATTGGTCTCGTGAAATTAACACTTCTGATCCAAAATACTACAAATGGACTCAATGGTGTTTCTTAAAACTCTTCGAAAAAGGTCTCGCCTACCAAAAAGAATCTTACCAATGGTGGTGTCCGGTTGACCAAACCGTCCTCGCGAATGAACAGGTTGAGAATGGTCATTGTTGGCGTTGTGGAACCGAAGTCGAAAAGAAGAAAATGAAACAATGGTTCTTTAAGATTACCGCCTATGCTGATGAACTCCTTGATGAAATCGACGCGCTTGATTGGCCAGAAAAGATTAAAACCGCTCAAAAGAATTGGATTGGGCGTAGCGAAGGTGCGGAAATCTCTTTTGAGGTTGAAGGTGGTAAAAACCAATTTATTAAAGTCTTCACTACTCGCCCAGATACGCTTTTTGGTGCAACTTTCCTCGTTCTCGCTCCTGAACATCCGTCGATTCCTAAAATCATGACCGAAAATGCAAAAGAAAAGGTGCTTGAATATTGCAAGACCGCGATTAAAAAATCTGAAATCGAACGCCAAGAAAATAAGGAAAAAACCGGCGTCTTTACTGGCTCTTACGCGATTAACCCAGCGACCGGCAAGAAAATTCCGATTTGGGTTTCCGATTACGTTTTAATGGGTTATGGCGAAGGTGCAATTATGGCCGTCCCAGCACACGATGAACGCGATTTTGAGTTTGCGAATAAATTCGACCTTCCAGTTATTGAAGTAATCGAAAAACCAGATGGTGAAGCTGAAAAATGTTACCATGGCGAAGGAAAATTAATTAATTCCGACCGCTTTAACGGTGTAGAATCGACTGATGCGAGAGATGGAATTATCTCTTGGCTTGAAGAGATGAAGCTTGGAAAAGCTCGTGTAACTTATAAAATGCGCGATTGGCTTATTTCTCGTCAACGTTATTGGGGTTGCCCAATTCCAATTGCCTATGATAAGGATGGAAATCCGCACGCTATTCCAGAAGACCAACTTCCAGTCATCCATCCAAAGGTCGAAGATTACGCCCCAGATTCGACCGGTCGCAGTGCGCTCGCGAAAGCCACTGATTGGCTAAAAGTTGAAATTAACGGGGAAGAAATGACGCGTGAAACCGATACTCTCGATGGTTACGCTTGTTCATCCTGGTATCTTTGGCGCTACGTTTCGCCAGATTGCGACGACGCCGCTTGGGATCCTGAAGAGATTAAATATTGGGCTCCGACCGACATTTATTGTGGCGGCGACCACGCTGTTGCGCATCTATTATACGTTCGTTTTTGGTGCAAATTCTTTGCCGATGAGGGCTACCTCCCATTTAGAGAACCAATTAAAAAACTTCTTTATAACGGCTATATTAACGCCCCAGACGGCAAGAAGATGAGTAAATCGAAAGGGAATGTGATTGATCCACTCGATGTGATTAATTCTGGCTATGGTGCCGATACCCTTCGCGCCTACGAACTCTTTATTGGGCCATATAATGAGGATGCAGCTTGGAGCACAAAAGCGATTGGTGGAGTTTACCGCTTCTTGAATCGTTGTTTTAATCTTGTCTTTAACCCTGAAAAAGAGACAGACGAGAAGGCTAATATCGTAATTCGCAACAAAACCGCGAAAAAAGTCACCGAAGATATGCGTCGTGCTGGTTTTAACACCGCAGTCGCGAGCCTGATGGAATTTGTGAACGAACTTTATAAAAATGGCGCTTCCACCCTAGATTTAGTGGTTTTAGCTAAACTTTTAAAGCCTTTTGCACCACATCTAGCGTCCGAAATGCTTGAGAAACTAGATTCCGACGACGAATGGCCGACTTGGGATGAAAAAGCCCTCGTTTCTGATGTTGTTGAAGTTGTTGTCCAAGTTAACGGTAAACTTCGCGCAAAACTTTCCGTATCTGTCGACGAACTCGAAGATACTGAAAAACTAACAAAACTCGCTCTTGCCGAAGAAAATGTGAAAAAATACGTTTCGGGCGAGCCGAAAAAAGTCATCATTCCTCCACGAGCGAAATTAATCAACATCGTCGCATAACTACGCAACGGATAGCCCACCCCTGGGATCTAGAAGCGGTAGCATAAGGGTAGGCGTAGGCACCATCAACTCTAACAATAGTGGCAATAGCCACCATGCCAGAGGTATCAGAGGCGAAGCCGGCGATGCCATAACCATTAGTTGTGCGAGAGCCGACGTTGCCGTTATTAGGCTGATAATACCCACCCCTCCAAAAATACTACAGAGCATTATTAGGATATTATAGTAATTCTGTTCCGATTGGATTTTTGGAGGGGTGGGTGGATGCATGGTCCAAGCGGAAGTATCTGGGAGCGGTCAAAATATACCTATTATCGTTCCAATACATCGATTGGCAAAGATGGTGCATACGTAATGTTCTCTAATTTGGACAATAATACCGGTCTGATTGTTTACGATGCGAATCAATTTCGCGGTCGTGGGTATTCTATCCGTTGCGTAGCAGGGAGATTAGAAAACCAACCAACCCTAACTACTTCTTCCATTGAAAAAAGCGAGCCAATGAAAAACTCTTTTTCTATACCACGACGAGTACCGGACGAAGATCTGGGCGCAGTCCTGGATAGAAAAAGAGATTTTCTTGACGTGAGCGGTATGGAAGAATAGTTAGGTGTTGGTTGGTTTTGTCATACCACTTATGCTAT
>JAFRJK010000005.1 GCA_017432305.1 Candidatus Saccharimonadota bacterium | reverse complement strand
TCATCCTGAGCCAGGATCAAACTCTCCATTAAGGACCTCTTTAAGAGGTCTAATATCAAATTTGAAAACTCAAATTAAAAAAACTGACGATGATTAATTGCACAACTGAACTGTTAAATTTCTTACAGACAGCACTAAAATAACATCTCGCAGTTGTCTGATACTCTTTAGTCTATAACAAACCCTGTTTTTAGTCAAGAGTTTTTTTAAACTTTTTTGGAAAATCTTTAACTTTTTTCAATTTTTTCTAAAAAAGATAGCCTTTTGTGATGAATTGAATAAGAAATGCCGCAAAAATCCCGATTAATCCGCCAACAATTGTCTGCAAAACTGTATGCCCTTCAACGAGTTTTAGTGGGTTTGCCAAAATTGTGTTCGAAGCGATTTTATTAAGAAGTTTTCCCTGTTGTCCAACTGCATAGCGTACGTTTGTTGCGTCATAAATAATAATCGCTGTCATACAAACTGCCAAGGCGAAAACTGGCGAAGAAAATCCAGCCCTAAAACCAATCGTAAGCGATGCTGCGACAAAGCATGCCGTGTGGGACGAAGGCATCCCCCCAGATTTCATAATCAACTCAAACATCTCCTGGGCCGAGATTTTCCCTTTTTTCCTTATTAAAGCAATCACAATCTTAGTCGCCTGCGCAATAAACCACCCAGTCACAAACGCTAAAATAATATAAATACTTTCCATACCTCTAGTATATCACATAGTGCCCCACCTTTAAGACCATAACAATGTAAATTATGACTCAGGAGGCTTTAGGTGGTGGGGCCAAGTATACCTTTACCTCTTAGATGATATAAGGTGCTTTCCTAATTTATTTATTAGAAACCAAGTTGAAATTGCGCCAAGCCCCGCCCCACCGAGGAAAATCAGAATCCAATTTATTTCGTTACAATTATTTTCTGGCCCACCTAGTTTCGGCACTTCAATTGTTGTGTCTCCAGCCCCCTCCTCTACCTCGGTAAAATCGTCTTCACTTTCTTCTACTTCTTCTAGTTCTTCACTTGATTCTTCTTTGTTTTCTCCCCCAGTTTCAGTCTCACTAACTATCTTATTACTGCTTTTCTCACTTCCGCCACCGTTATTAACTGAAGTCGTCGCAGAGCTATTCTCCATTTCAACCGTCTTTTCACTCCTATTCTCCGCCTCGTCCCCAGTTTCCCCACCTTCCGAGTTGTCTTCCCCACCTTCCGGAAATGCCTTCACGACGTCTACTAATTTATAGACGATGTTATTATAAGTTGTTCCCCGATAAAGGTCGAGTTCACACCCCTTTCCATCTTCCCACTCTGCCATACAATTTCCATAAGAAATCTCATTCACCATCCTTGCTCCATTATCTAGTCGGATAATATAAAATAGTGAACTATTTGGGTTTTCCTTCAAATCCACCTCTGAACTAAAACGATATTTCCAAGTGTCATTGAAAAATCTAACGTGATATTCATTCAAATCCCCGTCCGCCGAAAAAACTCTCTGAGCATAATCTGCATCAATCGTATAAACTCTCGGGTCTCGCCACATATCATCTTTCACCCATCCAATATCTACCCCACTAATTCCTGCATAAAGCCCAGATATCGTAATCATCATCTCAATTTGATTATTTGTCGGATCAATCAAGGAGATATATCCTTGTGGCATCTTTGTAGCACTATTTTCTCGGATAAAGGTATTTACCTCTTCATCTGCAAAAACTGGTGCCGTCATCCCTGTTATGACCATTGTCATAGCGAGAAATCCTCCCGCTATATTTTTTGTTATTTTCTTTAGTCTCATATTTGCTCCTATTTCGCGAAAAATCGCACTTAAAATTTTTGTGCTGTGGGACTATACTCTTCTTTTTTCATATTGCAAGCATAAGTTCGTTATTTTCTTCCAAAAAATCAAAAATAACAGGGGTAAAACCCTAAAAGAAAAATAGAAAAATCATTTCCGCTTTTGCTTATTTTGGAGCAAAAAGGTCGAATTATGCAATTCTGTACATCTCTACCCCCGTTTTTCATGTACAGAATTGCACTTTAGAGTCAAAAACCAACGGGGACAAAACATTAACGTTTTTATCAAAATCTGTACATGTCTATCGCTAGTTTGGGGCTTGTGCTATTTCTCGTCTTCCGACTTATCTTCCGGCAACACAATCCCAAGCGATGCTACCGTATCACCTTCACTCATCTTCATGATGCGCACCCCTTGGGTTGCACGACCAAGTGTTGGGATTTCCTTAACCGCGACTCGAATCGCCTGCCCCTTTGTCGACATCATAATAACTTCCGAAGCCTCTGGATCGAGAGTGTGGACTGCAACGATATTCCCTGTTTTTGCCGTTACTGCCGCAACTTTAATCCCGACTCCACCACGCTTATGAGTTGGGAAATTCGAAACGAGAGTTGCTTTTCCATAACCGTTCGCCGAAACTGCAATTAACTTCTGATCTGGATCTGTGACAATATCCATCCCGACCACTTCATCTTTCGGACGGAGACGAATTCCGCGAACACCCATCGCCGAGCGCCCCATTGCGCGAACATCTGCTTCATTAAAGCGAATTGCTTGGCCAGCCGAGGTCGAAATAATAATGTCATTCTTCCCCGTTGTTGCCTTTACCCACTTTAATTCGTCACCCGGATCGAGTTTAATCGAGATTAACCCGTTCGCTCGTACGTTCATGTATTGCTTTATTGCAGTCTTCTTGATTGTACCTTTCTTCGTACACATAAAGAGGAATCCTTCTTCAACCGAAACACCCGAATCCTCTTTAATTACCTCTGTGACTTTCTCGTCTGGATGCATATTTAGAAGATTAACTGCTGCCGTTCCCTTTGCCGCAAGCGAGGCTTGTGGAATTTCGTAAGCTTTCATCCTAAACATCCGTCCTTGCGAAGTAAAGAATAGAAGGAAGTCGTGCGAAGATGCCGTAATAATCTGGGAAATCACATCTTCTTCCTTTGTCGTCATCCCTTTCTTACCCTTTCCACCTCTGTTTTGACGACGGAAATCATTTTGAGATACACGCTTAACGTAATTCTCTGCTGTAAGTAGAATAACTGATTCTTCCTCTGGGATTAGCTCTTCTTCCGAAAACTTTCCGACTTCATGGTTAATAATCTTCGATCTTCTTGGATCGCCATATTTCTCTTTCATGGCGAGGAGTTCTTCCTTTACTACGTCGAGAATTGCTTGTTCAGAAGCAAGAATTGCTTCGAGTTTTGCAATCAATTCATGAAGTTCTTTTAATTCTTCCTCGATTTTATCGCGTTCGAGTCCCTGGAGACGGCGAAGTTGCATCGCAAGAATTGCTGCAGCTTGGATTTCGGAAAGTCCAAACTTTTTCATGAGTTGTTTATCTGCATCGTCATAAGATGCGCGAATTGTCTTAATTACTTCGTCGATATTATCAAGTGCAATCTTCAAACCTTCGAGAATATGTGCACGTTCTTTCGCTTTTCTAAGATCGTATTCCGTCCTTCTTCGAATCACATTCTGGCGATGCTTAATAAACTCGGCAAGAATCTCTTTGAGTCCAAGCATTCTCGGTTGGAGAACCTGTTTCGGACCAGCCGGAGTTTCCAAAGTCCCCGGAACGAGCGCGAGCATATTATAGTGGAATGAAGTTTGAAGATCAGTAAGTTTATAGAGTTGATTTAAGATTTTCTTCGGGAAAGCATCCTTCTTCAATTCGACCACTACACGAATTTTACCTCTTGAAGATTCGTCACGTGCATCTGCAATGTGAGTGATTTTCTTATCAATTGCAAGTTGTCTTACCTTCTCGATAAACGCCTCTTTGCTCATTCCATAAGGCACTTCCGAGATAACAATATTATATCTACCACCTTTTCTCTCTTCGATACTAGCGACTGCACGGATTGTTACTGAACCTTTACCAGTTGCATAAGCCTGTTTCATCGGCTCGCCACCATAAACTTCCGCTCCGGTTGGGAAATCTGGCCCCTTAACGTGCTTCATTAATCCTTCAAGTGAGGTTTCTGGATTATCAATTTGCGCAACCGTTGCATCGACTAATTCGCCGAGGTTATGTGGCGGGATATTTGTTGCCATACCGACCGCAATACCCATCTGTCCATTTAAGAGAATGTTTGGTACTGCCGAAGGAAGCACAACTGGCTCCATCTCCGAGCCATCGAAGTTTGGTTTAAAATCAACTGTTTCTTTTTCAATATCAGTCAAAAGTACTGCGCCCATCTTATCGAGCCTTGCCTCAGTATAACGTGAAGCCGCCGCGCCATCACCGTCCATCGAGCCGAAGTTACCCTGCCCTTCAACGAGTGTATAACGCATCTTCCAAGGTTGTGCGAGATTCACCATCGCCTCATAAATCGAAGAATCGCCGTGCGGGTGGTAATTACCCATCACTTCACCAACAATTTTTGCGGATTTAACTGTTGCGTGTGGAGCCTTCCAACCGTTTTTATTCATCGCATAAAGAATACGCCTATTCACTGGTTTCAAACCATCGCGCACATCTGGGAGTGCACGGTCAACAATCACCGACATCGAGTAGCGAAGGAACGAATCCTCCATCACATTCTCAACTGTTCTTAGTTCCACTCCGTCCTCATCTACAGTCGAAGCTCCGCCAGTTCCAATTCCATCCCCAGCGAGTAAATCGTCCATATTTTCAACCTGTTTTTCGGCCTCAGCACTTAAAGTCTCGTCGACACCTTTATCGTCTGCGGAATCAGGCACGCCACCTACTTTGCTTTTATCTTCTGGTAAAATCTTATCTGCCATCTTAATTCCTTTCTCCTAGAAGTCCAGGTCTTCCAAGTTAACTTTTGCTGCGCCAGCTTGGATGAAGTTCTTCCTTAGCTCTGCGTCGTTACCCATTAGTTTCGTAAAAATCGCATCTGCTTTTTCTGCATCTTCGATGTTTACTCTGATAATCGAGCGAGTTTCCGGGTTCATCGTTGTTTCCCAAAGCTGAGTTGCGTTCATCTCACCAAGACCTTTATAACGTTTTTGGTCGGTGTAACCTGCCTGTTTGAAGCGCTCCGCTGTCTCATCAATCTTTGTGCCATTCGCCTTTCTCTCGGCGATTTTTTCATCTAGTTTCTTTTCAAGAGCATCTTCATCGTAAACATATTCAATCTTTGCCGCATTTCCAGTTCCCTTAACCAGACCGAAAAGTGGTGGTTTTGCGAGGTAAACGTGCCCCGCCTTAATCACTTCTGGCATATATCTAAAGAAGAATGTAAGGAGAAGTGTCGAAATGTGTGCACCATCAACATCGGCATCAGTCATGAAGATAATCTTATAATATCTTAGTCCCGAAATATCGAATTGTTCACCAATCCCAACCCCCATTGCCTTAATCAAAGAAACGATTTCGGCGTTTGCATACATCTTATCGAGCCTTGCTCTTTCGGTGTTAAGCACTTTACCACGAAGTGGCAAAATTGCTTGGATTTTCGACTCACGTCCTTCCTTTGCAGAACCACCAGCGGAGTCACCCTCTACGATAAAGAGCTCGCATTCAGTTCGATCTCTTGAGCTACAATCCGAAAGTTTCGACGGAAGGTTCATCCCCTCAAATGCGCCCTTACGAATAACATTGTCTCTTGCCGCGCGCGCCGCTTTACGAGCACGTGCTGCTAAGGTTGCTTTTTGAACGATTTTTTTCGCAATTGCTGGGTTTTCCTCAAGATAATACCCGAAGTACTCGCTCATCACCTTATCGACATAGCTTCTTACTTCTGGGTTTCCGAGTTTATTCTTTGTCTGACCCTCAAATTCTGGATTTGGAAGTTTAACCGAGATAACTGCGACTAAGCCTTCCTTAATATCGTCACCAGTAAGGTTATCTTCCTTCTCCTTTAAGAGGTTATTCTTTCTTGCATAATCATTAATTACACGGTTAAGCGCGGTTCTGAACCCAACAACGTGCGTCCCGCCATCAGGGGTAAGAACGTTGTTTGCGAACGGCTTCATCGTTTCCGCAAAAGTATCATTATATTGTACTGCGATTTCAACTTCGCTATCTTCGATTTTCTTATCAACATAGAAAATATCGTCCGCAATAACCTCTTTACCGTTGTTTAGCCTTTTAACATAGCTCGAAATACCGCCTTCAAAATAGAAACTCTCTTTCGCGCCAGTTCTTTCGTCTGAAACCTCAATTAAAATCCCTTTTGTAAGATAGGCTTGATGTCTTGCGTAATGCGAAACCCAATCATAATCAAAAGTTGTTGTCTCTTTAAAGATTGTCGGATCTGGGTAGAATGTAATACTTGTTCCCTGTTTGTCTGTTTTTCCTGTCACTTGTAAGTCAGAGGTTGGCTTACCTGTGTCGAATTCAATATGATGAATTTTCCCATCTCTATAAACTTCCGCTACCATGTGAGTAGATAGTGCGTTCACCACCGAAGAACCCACACCATGAAGACCAGATGAAACCTTATAGCCACCTCCGCCGAACTTACCACCAGCGTGAAGGACCGTAAGCACCGTCTCAAGCGTCGATTTCTTCGTCTTCGGGTGAAGATCTACCGGAATACCACGCCCGTTATCATCCACTTTTACCCCACCATCAGCGAGAATTGTGATTGTTACTTTACTTGCAAATCCCGCAATCGCTTCATCGATTGAGTTATCTGCAATCTCCTTAATTAGGTGATGGAGACCATCGTAGCCAGTAGAACCGATGTACATACCTGGACGGACACGAACTGGTTCAAGACCTTCAAGCACCTGAATCTCAGAGCTGTCATACTCTTCTTTTGCCATCTTTTTCCCTTTATTATTTTTTCTATCCCAGATACCGGGGTTTACCCACCGAATTACCTCTCTTGATATCTTAACCAAGTATAAGCCTAATAGGATAAAAAGTCAAGGAAAATAGCCCGTTTGACGCAATGAGAGCCGTTTTAAGGCCGATGAAACCGAAAATATGCTAAAACACCCACTTAAAATTTTAAAACGCTCTAATGCAGTTTTATCACGTCGCCATCATTTAGCGACTCATTGGCTTTCTTCTCTTTATTTTCGAGAGCTTTAATCTCCGATTCCGCCGTCTCTAATCCCTCCCTAGTAATTTCCTTCTTTTTTACCGTTGAGTCTTTCTCTTCTTTCTCTGTTTTTTCCGACTTTTTCGTCCATTTATCGAGGAAGTTAGGCCTTTTCGCCTCTGTTTTTGCTTCTTTTAGTGCTTCAATCTCCTCTTTTTCTTCTTCTTTTGCCGTCTTGCCTTTATTCTCAAGCTCCGAAATCAGTTCTTCCGCTTTCTCTTCCTCGATCTTCTTCTCCGGCTTCTTCACCGCCATCCTAGCGTTAATTTCCTTCTCTACTTCTTTAATTGGGCGTCCATACTTCGTTGCTGAATAGTTTCTAAGTGTCGAAAATACTTCTTCATTTTCATCTCCCATCGGTGGGAGTAAACTCATCGTAAACGGCGAGGTTGGCATATCATACATCATCACCGTCGCAATCGCATGATAGTTCGGTTGTTTATGGAGGTCTTCCGCCTTAAAAGTCGGTGTAAAGACTTTCTCAAGCATTTCCGCATCTGTTACACCAACGCGTCCCGCAATCACCGTACCAACGTTACCGAGCACCCCTTCCCTAATTTTCTCGGTAAGTTGTGTCATAAATTGGTTTGCTACAAAGAGGTTAAGACGGAATTTTCTCGCCTCCGAAAGAATAGATTCAAAACTATCAGTCGAGAAGTTTTGGAACTCATCAACAAAGAGACAGAAATCTTTACGCTCGTCTTCAGGAGTATCAACTCGCGACATTGCTGCCGCTTGGAACTTCATTACGAAAATCATACCGAGAAGTTTCGAGTTCGTCTCCCCGAGCTTACCTTTTGAAAGGTTAACAAGCAAAATCTTCTGATCATCCATCACCTCTCTAATGTTAAACCCTGATTTAATCTGTCCGAGTACGCACTTCATCATCTTATTTGCAATAAACGGCGACCATTTCGAGTTAAACCAGGTTACCACCTCACCCGCATCGTTCGATTTTTGGCTTGCTGGGAACTCTTTCGTCCAATAATCATAGACGTTTCTATCTGTTACGTATTGTAATTTATGTTTAACAAACTCTGGGTCAATAAAACATTTCGGCACATCAATAAAAGTTGCGCCATCTGGATCAGACATAAGAAGTAACGCTGCATTTCTAAACATCTGTTCACCTCTCGGCCCAAAAATACCTGTGTGTCCCGGATCATAGAGTGAATAAAGCATATTAATCCCCTCTTGAACGATGAAATCTTTTTGGTCTTCAGTCGTCCATTCAAACATATTCATCCCAATTGGATTCTCAAGATCACTCGGATCAAAGTAAATTACATCATCAATCCTATCTGGTGGCACCATTGATAGAAGCTCCTCAACAACGTCACCGTGCGGATCAATAAATGCAAATCCTCGTCCATCCATCATATCTTGGTAAGCGACATTTTTAAGAAATACCGATTTACCCATACCCGTAGCACCAATCACATACGTATGGCGTCTGCGGTCTTTTTGCCCGAGTCGAATCTCTTTCTTCTCTCCACGGTACTCGTTCACCCCGAGAATTACTCCCTCATCCATCAACCTCGCTGGTCCATCAACTTGCTTTGTCTGTTGACGTTCTACTCCTGATGTTGGGATTGAAGATTGACTTGGGAGGTGAAAAATCGATGCAAGTTCAATTGTATTTAGAATACATTTTTTGTTCGAACGTGGGAAATTATGGAAAATGTAATCTGATGCGAGTTGTTCACTTTTTTTAAGCATGTTATATTTGAACCCATTTGAAAGCTGTGAGTCAAACTGCGAGAACGAAGCCACAATTCCCCCAACGAGTGCCTCTGACCTCTGTTTTGAACTAGTCGCAGCAATTACGCGAATAAGCACTTCGAACCCTGGCGACTTCGCTTTATTTTCAATCGCCGCAATTTCTTCTTGCTTTGGCTGTGGTAATGCCTTATTCTCATCCTCATCATATTTGTGTTCATCTGGGACCTCAAATGGAGCCTTTATTACATCAATAATTAAATGCATTATTCTCGTCGGAAGGTATGTCCCTTTCCAGCCGCTTTTCCCATCTTTAATATCAGCTACTCTTTGTTCCGAAATCTTGTTCCATCCTGGTTGTGCTGGTCTAAATAAGAGCTGAAGCGCCATCCCCTCGCCCTCTTTTACCTTTGAGAATGCGTTTAAAATCGCGGTTTGAGCATCCCATTTGCTCTCTTCGTAGGTTGCAATCGGATAGATAAATTCCTTTTTAAGTTCAAATTCACCTCCGGCAACCACGCTTGCATCCATCCCTTCTTTAAAGATAATCTCTTGATCAGCTTCCTCAAGTCGCGCTGTTGGGTAGCTTGACACAATCGCCTGTTTGACGGTCTCCTCAAGTACCGCTGGGACAACCGCATAATACTTCACAAACCCGTCAACCGTGATAATATCAAACGAAAAATACCTTTGACCATAAATCTTAGTATCGATTCCTTTTTCTTTCAAAGTTGAAGCAATAATCGAATACATCACGGTCGCCGCCG
This sequence comes from Candidatus Saccharimonadota bacterium, assembly GCA_017432305.1. Classification (GTDB taxonomy): domain Bacteria; phylum Patescibacteriota; class Saccharimonadia; order Saccharimonadales; family Saccharimonadaceae; genus Nanosyncoccus. The sequence goes on along the minus strand of JAFRJK010000005.1, from coordinate 148,255 downwards.
AAATTGCTTCTTCGTTCACATCGCGCTCATCTCTTCCACCAACTTCAATATCATCCGTTGATGGCGGTAAATGAATAAGTAGTGGGACCAATTTAAGTTGTCTCTCATAATCTTTCAATTTTTGCTTATAGTTAATTTTTTTAACCATAAACACAATCGCCCCTGTTACAACGAGAACGAACAATAAAAATACCACCCAAAAAGACATTACGCTTCCCCTCCGCTAGCTAAATAGCCTCTATCTGAAAAGCTCGAAGCTAAACTCTTTTTCGACTCTAGGACAAACTCAACGCTCTGTTTATGCAGGTCAGGCTCTTTTTTAAGATTATCTAATCTATCTGCGAGCTCCTTTGATACCCCGTTTTTATCAAATTTCGAGATATCAATATCTGTTCCGATAATCTGGGACTCGGTTAATTCTTTCATTCCAGCTGGCCCCTCAGAGACAATCTTTCCAAGTCCTCCAGTTTCTCCCCCAAATTCCGTCGCTCGAACCGCTGCCGTCCCAAGCTTCCCGGAATCGCCATAGCTCTCTTCGTCTCTGTTTAGGTTATCCTCAATATTCTCTGAATTTACTGCCGGATCTTGCTCATTTTGGTCAATTCTCTCTGGAGTTTTGTCGGGATTAAAGTCCTGTTCCTCGGACAAGCGCTCAAAATCCTGAGCTATTCTATTTCCAGGTCCCACATTCCCATAATCCATATGCTTATTTTATCACACTTTCTTGATTAGAAAAATACTTAAAAGCACAAAAGTTGTCGCACCAATTAGCGAGAAAATCATATTAGTCGCTCCAACAGAGATAAAAACTAAAACCATCACCGGCCAAAACGCGATAATCCCCGCATTTGCATAATCCTTCCACCCCATATTTTTTCTTCGAAAAACAAAACGTACAAAGATGTTTATCAGCCCTGTCGTTATCCCCAGCATCACCACGTAAACCATCAGAAAGAAAACAAAAATCCCCAGCGGTCCGATCGTTGCTGGAGTAGTGAAAAATAACATTGAGATTAATATAATCGCGGCAATAAAAGACGTAAAGATAAAAACACGGTTAAGCATAACCTTATTATATCATAAAAGTTAGGCTTAGCCATGTTATGAACCACGAAAACTGCGAGAAATTCGTGTCATTTTTGTCTCCCGTTTTTATTTTTGTTACAAGAAGGTGATCTCAGCGACATTGCAAGATCTTTACGTGTGTTTATGGGCTAAAGATGGGGGGTTATCCGGCGCTAAAATACATTACTATAAGCCGCAACCCTCACCATCTAAAGCTTTTGACCGCTCCTCGTATAGAGGGGCAAATGTCCTTGTTTTCGTCTCTATAACTCTGTTATTTTAAAAGTGCTAGTTATATTGACTTAAACGCGCTCAACGCTCAGTTTGATAATCTTCATTTTTCTAAAATTAGTTCTCTTCCCTAGTTGCCTAGTTGGATTACTCTATTTAGCGTTCATTTAGCTTATCAAACGCTTTAGCGGAGCTTTAGGTAATTTCTAAATGTAATTTATGGCTAGAAACTACCTATTGGCTCGCTAAACCACATCAATTCTCCGCCCTGGCAAGGCCTTGAATCCTTTTCACTCCGGTTTGGACCCGTTGTGATAAGTGGTGATAAATTGTTAATTTTACGTTTTTATCTCTTATGAGGTTTTTATTTTGTCTCGACGGCTTTCACTCCGTCCTACGACTGATTCCATATTACCATAAATGCTTTAAAAATGCAATAGTTTTGAACACATTTTTTATTGTATTTTTTACAACAATCTCCATTTCCTATCTGTATTTTCCTTGAACAATTCTGTTGTACTTTTCACAACAAAACTCCTATGGAGTTTTGATGAAGGGCAAACTTGCGAGCTAGCAGACCGCCCCTTAGGACGCGGAAAGCCGAGGGCTTAGCAAGGAAGCCTACAACAAAACTCCCGCAAATGTGATCTCCTGCTTTCTAAGTAGTGGTTAATTCACACCAAAAAAGCGCGACTTCTTTTGGCCGCGCTCGAATTTTACAATTTCAGTTTTTGTATGCTTTTTCGAGTTTTTAATTTGTCTTTTATTTTTCTACTTTTTGAACGTTTTTGTGTTCTTAGTTGGATTAAGTCAGCTAAACTGCGAGGAAAACTGACTTAATCCGTAGAGTGTGGAGTTATTTTGGCTATTTTTGTTTTATTTAGCCTTTGAATAATAATTTTATTCAAAAGCTATCTCTATAATATCGCACTAAAATGCTTAAGTCAATAGTTTTTGTGAACAAATTTTTTTATTTTTTAGGCCACTTTTCCACAGGTTTTGTTGCATAATTTTCTTATTTTCTGAACACATTTCTTTATTTTTCACGCCCATCCTGAACACTTCATTAAAACAACAAAAAAGGCCGTAATGCCGGCTTTTTTATTAAAAATTGGTGGAGCTGCGGGATACTGCCTCCCGGTCCGATAAATTAAATTAATACCCTTCTACGCTCATAGTCCTCTGTTTTAATCTCGGCTAAAACCCCTTAGGCTGCAGAAAACGAAACCTAAAGGCGCCATGACAAAAGCTTCAATTCTCTCCTCGTCACAGGGGTGAATCTATCCCCATAAGTTATGATAATCTAAAGATCTATGGAAACTCGACCTTAAGACCAGCCTATAAAATCAATAATTTAGGCATAAGCAGGTGCAAAAAGCACACGCTCTGAAGTTTTTTCTTCATTTATTCAATACTTACGGTATCAATCGTAGCGCTAGATATCTGTTAATAAACCGTCTAAGCTAAATCAGCCCCAACTATCTGTTATTTTACCACAACTACCCTAAAAAATCAAGGCTAACCATAAGTTGTTTTTCTCTCTGTTATCGTAAAAAATACAACGCTTTTTTGCTTATGTTTCTGTACGTGAATAACAGAGGTAAAATGCCAAAAAATTACATTTTTAAGCCGTCGACACCTTCATTTTTCATCTCCCGCCATAAGCCTAAAGCGTCTTCTCCCCTGTTATTTTCAAAAAATCTCCGCTTATGCTTGCATTTTGGGAAAAGAAGAGTATAGTCCCGCAGCACTATGATAGCAAAAGTTTACACATCAACCCCTATTGGATACGACGGCAAAATGGTCGAAGTCGAGTGTGCAATCTCTAAGGGCTTAACACAATTCGATATCGTCGGGATGGCAAATAAGACCGTCTCAGAGGCCAGACAGCGCGTTAGAAACGCAATCAAAAGCGCTGGGCTAACTTGGCCGTCTTCTCACATTACAATCAATCTAGCCCCCGCAGAACTCGCAAAAAGCGGCAGTTTATTCGATATACCAATCGCAATCTCTATCCTTGCCGCTTCAAAGCAGCTCTCTCTCGAAGACATAAAGAATAAAATCTTTGTCGGCGAGCTATCTTTAGATGGTAAAATTCGCCCTATTCGTGGTATTATCAATATCCTTGAAACTGGGAAAGCTTCTGGGTTTAATACCTTCATTATTCCAAAATTAAATCTCGCTCAAGCCCTGCTTGTTAGCAACGTTAAAATTATCGGCATCTCAACACTTTCAGAACTTATTTCTTATCTTAAAAATCCTTCCTCTTACACTACCCCACCCCTATTACCAAATCCAAATGTTGTAAAAAATACAGAAACAGATGGAGAGCCAATTTTACTTAATCAAATCCATGGCCAAGATTTTGCAAAAAAGGCCCTTATTGTGGCAGTCGCTGGACGTCACAATATCATCTTTTCTGGACCTCCTGGCGCTGGAAAGACCATGTTAGCGAAGGCCGCCGTCTCTCTCATGCCTGAATTAACCGACTCTGAAGTCATCGAAATTACTAAACTCTATAGCCTTGCTGGTATGACCGACAATGTCGTAAAAACTCGCCCCTTTCGTTCCCCTCATCATACCTCCACCATTGTTTCTTTGATTGGTGGCGGAAATAGCTCTCTGAAACCGGGTGAAATCTCCCTTGCTCACCTCGGAGTTCTCTATCTCGACGAACTCCCAGAATATCCTCGCGCTGCTCTCGAAACTCTGCGCCAACCTCTCGAAGACAAATGTATTCACCTCTCCCGAGCGAATTCCCATTGTACCTACCCCGCCGACTTCATGCTTCTCTCCACTATGAACCCTTGTCCTTGTGGCTATCTCGGAGACGGCAGTCATCCATGCACTTGTAACAATTTCGAAATTAATCGCTACCGCCGCAAGCTCTCTGGACCTCTGCTTGATCGTATTGATATTAGGATTAACGTCAAACGTGAGAAGAATAAAGCCCTTCTTTTTCCCTCGAACACTAAAAATTCCGAATCTGATGTCAAAAATCAAAATGTTGTAAAAAATAATATAACAGAGGCAATAAAACGCCAACATCTCCGTTATGGTGATGATAAAACCTACAACTCTTCCCTTACTTCTTCCCAGGTTATAAAGTACATTAAACTTGAGCCTACCGCAAAAGCTCTCTTAAATGACGCCTCTGAGCGGCTTAATCTTTCCGCTCGTTCCTATTTCAAGGTAATAAAAGTCGCTCGTACTATCGCCGATCTAGAAGGATCTAACCTCGTCACCGCTAAACATATTGTCGAATCATTATCTTATCGTATGGATATTTAACCGTTATGAATAGAAAAACCTACTACCCCTTAAAAATCTTTAAAACACCCCTTGAAATAAACGCAGCTATTTGGTATAATAGAAACGTTAAGGTTATAAGAGAAAGGACTACCATTAGTAACAAAAATTCGCATACTCGCTTAAACGAAGAAATCCGTTATCCTGAGGTTCGTGTAATTGGTTCTAGTGGTGAACAGCTCGGTATCATGTCGAGTAAAGAAGCCCTATCTCTCGCAAGAGAGCAGGATGTCGACCTTGTCGAAATCGCTGCTAACGCCAATCCGCCTGTTGTTAAGATCATCGATTGGGGTAAATATCAATACCAAAAGATGAAAGAAGAGGCGAAAAATCGTAAGAAAGCCCGCGAAAAACAATCCGAGCTTAAACAAATGAAGATTGGCTTAAAAATCTCCGACAATGACCTTAATATCAAACTCCGAAAAATTAAAGGCTTTCTCGAAGATGGCGACCACGTTAAAATCATGGTCATCCTCCGAGGGCGCGAAATGGCGCATAAAGAACTCGCAAACGAGCTTCTCGACCGCGTTCTAAAAGAGCTCGAAGAAGTAGCCATCGTCGAAGGAAAACCTCAATTCTCCGGACGAAATCTAGCAGTCGGAATTCGGAAGAAGTAATTTCCTACTTCCACGGTTCTCTGCTCGCACTCCGCGTCACACATGGCGCAAATAATAAACTAACGAAAGGAAATATATGCCAAAGCTCAAAACGCACAAAGGCACCGCAAAACGCATTAAGATTTCCGGCACTGGAAAACTTATTCGCGAACGCGCATATGGCAACCATATTCTTGCCAAAAAATCTAAAGCTAGGAAGCGCAACATGAAGACCGCTGGCGCAGTCAACGGTAAAATCGCAAAAAACGTTAAGACAGCACTAGGAGTTTAATCATGAGAGTTAAAAGAGGCGTTCCTGCACGCGCAAAACACAAGAAGATTTTAAATGCCGCAAAAGGCATGCAACATTACCGCACTCGTAGCTACCGCATGGCAAAACAAGGCGTTATTAAAGCCCTCCGCTATGCTTATCGCGATCGTAGAAACAAAAAACGCGACCTTCGCGCTCTTTGGATCACTCGCATTAATAACGCAGCTCGTGAGTATGGAATGAGCTATTCGAAATTAATTAATGGTATGAAAAAACAAGGTATTGGCCTTGATCGCAAAGTTCTCGCCGACCTTGCTGTTAACGAACCTGCTGCCTTCAAAGCAATTGTTGAAGCAGTTAAGAAAGGAGACAAATAATGGCTATTTGCGAACTTACCGGCAAAGGTAAAATGTACGGTCACAACGTTTCCTTCTCCCAAAGAAAGACTCGTAAAGTCTTCAAACCAAACATCCAAAAGCGTACACTCGAGGTTAATGGTAAAAAAGTTAGGGTAAACATTAGTACTTCCGCACTTAGAACCTTGAAGAAAAAAGGCCTTGTTAAATAATCATATTTAAATACCCAAAATAAAGTCAGGACATGTCCTGACTTTATTTTTATAATATTTTCTTTTCGTTGGGACTTTTCTTAAAAAGAAAAAGTCCAAGCTTGTAGCTCTCGATAAGCCGGGTTCTGTAGCATCCCGTCGGGACGGGGCCGACAACCATCTATCTAGTCCAAATGTTACCACTTGGCTCTAGCGGTGAGCGTGCATCGCCGGATCAGCGTTTACTAGCACTCCTTGCAGCAGGTAGGGTTTGCCTCCGATCTATGTCGCCATAAATCGCTGTGAGCTCTTACCTCACTCTTTTCACCTTTAACCCGAAGGTTGTATTGTTTCTGTGGTACTTTCCCTACGTTTTCACGCGGTCGCCGTTAGCGACTACCTTATCCTATGCTGCCCGGACTTTCCTCTTGAAATTCAAGCGGTTGTCTTTCGAGCTTTTATAATTATACCACACTCTCATTCTCATCAAAATGCTTCTCAATCGCAAGGTTCGCCTGTTTGTCTGCTTCACGGTTGAATTCCCTATTCGTATGGACAAATGCTACCGCCTCAAAGTTCTTTAGAAGCTCTTGGATATCATTATACATCGGAAATAAATCTCGATTCTTAATCGTATAAATCCCGTTCATCTGATTAACCGCCATGAGGTTATCCGACACAAATCTCACCGACTTTAGTCCAAGCGCAATCGCCTGTTCACACCCTTCTTTAAGCGCATAGTATTCTGCCACTCTCGACGTTGCAAAGCCAATAAATTCCCCACCTTTTTTGAGTTCTTTACCTTCCGAATCGACAATATAATATCCAACTCCAGACGGTCCAGGATTGCCTTTGCTTGAACCATCAACATAAACCGTCGCCCCGTTTGCCACGTTGCGATAGCCACTTTCTACACTTGAAATTGCTGATGTATTATTAAAGATTTCTGCCTTTGAAAGTCCAATTGAGAATTCAATCGAAAGGACGGAAAGTGTTGCGTCGTCCACTTTCATATTTGCCATTGCATCCGAATTAATCTTCACGAATTTATATTGATTATATCTATCAGACGGGATAATTTTTGCATCTTCTGGAATCGAGATATTATAAATAATATAGAGATTATAAAACCTGGATGAACCCGAAAGCGCCACAAAAGTAATTGCATCGCTAAGATCTAATTTAGAAATTGACACCTTCAAATTCTCGTCGATTGTCCTCGCCATTGCCTCCTCAGGCTGTTCTCCAAAGGCGATCTTTCCAGTTGGCAATTCCCACGTCGGACTAGCCTCAACTCGCCCCTCAGTGCGTTTTAGAAGCAAAATCTCATCCCCTCGCGTGATAATTCCAACTACTCGTATCTTCTGTTTCATAATAGCTTTCTTAAACCCGATAGCCTATTTTTCCCTGTAGTAAATACAAGGTGGGTAAAATCTTATATGCACTCCCACGGGAGTAACATCACGAAATCCCAATATATGATTATTCAGGAAAATCATATCACTATCGGGTTAATTCTATTGTAGCACACTTTAAGCCGCGCCAACTATCATTAAGAAGAAGTCTAAAATTCCATTTATAATATTCGCCATAAATTCCGACAGATACGATCCAAATACTACCACTAAAACCAAAACTAGAAACAACCCAATCGCCCCCTCAATTTTCTCCATAAAATTCCTCACGCCATCTGGTGCGATTGCATAAAGTATCCTCGAACCGTCTAGCGGCGGGATTGGAATTAAATTAAAGGTCATAAATCCTAGATTTGCAAAAATCATTTCCCTAAAGAAGAAGCCAATATAGCTCGTCTCATAGACTAACCCTGTAAAATGCCCAATTAAGAACGCCAAAAGTGCTAAAATAAAGTTCATCGCCGGGCCTGCAACTGCTACTAGTGCCATTCCCCAAGCTCCGCCCTTTAAATTCCTGCTATCTATCGGGACTGGTTTTGCTCCACCAAAAATCGGACCACCCATAACATAGAGTAACACCGGAACAAGCACTGACATATATGGGTCAATATGAACGAGTGGGTTTGGGGAAAGTCTTCCCTCGTCTTTTGCGGTCGTATCTCCAAGAAAATAAGCTACGTAAGCATGCGCCATCTCATGTAAAACCATCGAAAAGATGATTATGATGAAAATTATAACAATTCCCGCTATATCCATGCGTTTATTATACCAAAAACCATTAAAATCCACTGAAAACTGCCAAATTTTAGTCATTTTTTAAAAAATTAGACACTTGTCTAGTTTTCAAGCCATTTTGTATAATTTTTTTATACAGCCATTTTCTCTGTTTTTCGTAGATTATAAAAACCGAATAACTAGCCTAATTTTTGAATACTATAAAAAGAGTCTTCGTTAGCTAAACTCAGACTCTTTGAACACTATTTTAATTTAGAACGACTACTTCTAGTGCTAGTGGAAGGTCTTCTAACTTCTTGACCTTAATCTTCTTCTCTGTTCTAGCAGTTAATTTTAGTTCTGTTACCATCCCGTCTACGTTCCCCATCGCAATAACTAACTTCGGTGAAATTTCTCGGACTGCACGTACAGAAGTTGTACAAAGTATATCCGAAATCCCGAGGTCGTCCAACCCGTCTTCAATTCCAGCTGTAACCCCAATATGTACTCCGCCAATCTCAATATCATAAATCGTACTAGCCTTATTCTCGCCAACGCCAATCCCGCGAATCGTTGCCTCTCCGACCTCAAATTCGCCCGGACCGGTTAACTTCCCAACCTCTAACCCCGCATCAACCGTAAACTCCCCCATATTAATAGTAATATTCTTCGTTGCGGTCTTAATTACAATTTCGTCTGGGTTCTTTGTTCCCTCAATCTCAAACATTTTTAACTCCTTAATCTTTCTTTAGTTCCCTTAAAATACCGTCCGGATCATAGGTATCCGAAATCTCCATCGCAAGTACTTCTGTCACAAATTTATCTCTAACCGCTAAACGATAAGAGAAATCGTCTCCCGATAGAATTACATAATTAAGCGGCTTTCCCTGTTTCTTCTCTACAACTTCCGCCCAATGCGTCAATTTTTTCGTCTTATCATCCCCAACAATTAAAAGATCGATCCCCTCTTGTCCAGGAAGACGGTTCGTTACAATTAAACATTTTAAGAAGTTCTTTACCGGGCGAATATATTCCTCCCAACCCGAAGGCCTTACTTCTGCATCCTCAACCGTCACAATCTTCGCCGAAAATAGCTCAACTAGGGCGTGCGAATAAGGGTGTTTCATATTTGCCGAGTAATAAACCTTATTATCATAAGTCTCATTCTTAATAATCCCGATACTCTCTAGATTCAAAAGTTCACGCCTAACCGAGTGGATTTGTTCCTCAATCACTCTTGTCATCTCGCGCACATAATACGACTTTTCCGGAGCTGAGAACAAAAGCGCGAGCAACTTTGTTCGAGTCCTTGAGCCGAAAAGTTTTTCAAGTGGTGTACTATTTTCTTTTGCCATATTTATTACTCTCTTTACTTAACTATATTTTAGCACAAGAGAATAAAAAAATTAAGCAAAACTACTTGAAATTGCATAAAATTCTAGCTCAGCCCCCTGTTATCTCCGCCCTAAAACCTTCAAAATTTCTTGTTCAAGTCTATCAAGCCTGAACCATTTTATTTCTCTATTGCGTTTAAACCAAGTCATCTGCTTCTTCGCGAGTCGATAATCACTATAAGCACTTTGCTCGACCGCCTCGTTAAGCGTTAATTCCCCTTTAAGATATTTATCCACGAATTGGTAAACATTGCTCTTCATCGCTTGGCTTCCCCACCCATATTTCGAAACTAAAAATCTTGTTTCATCGTAAAGTTTCTCGAAGTACATTCCCTGCATCCGTTTTGAAATTCTTTCTCTCAGTTCCTCGCTCTCCCAAGAAATCCCAAAAACCTTGAATTCTTTACTCATTTGAACACGGTCTTTATACTCTTTTGCTTCTTTATTACCCTCTGGGGTACCATGGTTTTTATCCTTGGATAGCCCATCAAATTTATAATCAAAAACTAGTGCATCGATGTATAAACCCGTTCCCCCTGCAATAATTGGGACATGTCCACGTTCTCTAATTTCCGCTATTCTAGCTTCTGTGTACTCTTTAAAATCCGCAACCGTAAATCTCTCGCCTGGCTCCACTAAATCAAGCCCGAAATGCGGTACACCGTCTTGTTCCTCGAGAGAAGGCTTAGCTGTTCCGATATCCATATATTTATAGATTGCACGAGAGTCCGCCGAAATGATCTCTCCGCCTATTTTTTTCGCAAGAGAAATGGCGGCGCCGGTCTTCCCTGACGCCGTCGGTCCAACAATTACGATAACTGGACCATTATAAGTTTTTGAGATATTTTCCGAGTTTTTCAATCTTAATTTTCTCTTCTTTATCGCGAAGACGCACAGAAACCTCTCCAGCTTCGACATCCTTCGGACCAACAATTAGAACTGCTGGGATCTTCATCTCTGTCGACCTACGGATCTTCTTCCCGAGCGAATCCGCTGAATCATCAACCGTATAACGAAGTTCATTAAATTTAAGCGGTTTATCAAGCACGATTCCGTCTAAGGTCTCACGAATCTTCGAAACGTAATCTGAAACCTGGTCGTTAACAGTTAAGATGCGGACCTGTTCTGGCGCCGCCCAAAATGGGAACCAACCCCCAGTGTGTTCGATAAACACCGACATAAATCTCTCAACCGAACCAAGTGTTGCGTGGTGAATCATCACCGGACGCTCTTTTTCGCCTTTTTCATTTGTGAATTCAAGTTCAAACCTCTCTGGTTGAACAAAATCAAGCTGGACTGTTGCAACTTGGTGTTCACGCCCGATTGCATCTTCAGCCATAAAGTCGATTTTCGGCCCATAAAATGCCGCTTCGCCTTCCATCTCGAAATATTCGAGTTTATTATCAATTGCAGCTTGCTTAATCTGTTTTTGAGCCATTTCCCAAAGCTTTTTATCGCCAAGATATTTATCTTCATCGCTCCTATAAGAAAGTCGAGCACGAAGTTTACTCATCCCAACTGTCGAATAAAGTTCACGTACAATTGAAACAAGCCTTTGAATTTCGTCTTTAATTTGGGTTGTACGACAGAACACATGCGAGTCATCCTGAGTAAGCGAACGAACGCGCGATAATCCCCCGAGCTCACCAGTTTTCTCATCACGATAATCTGTTGTTGGCTCCATATATCGAACCGGCATCTCTTTATAGGTTCTAGGACGTGACGCAAAAATTTGCGCATGGTGTGGGCAGTTCATCGGTTTCAAGGCAAATTCATCACCATTAACTTGCGACTTCACCATGAATAATTCATCACCAAATTTCGCAAAATGTCCCGAAGTTTTATATAGGTCAGTCTTTGTAATATGCGGTGTCCAAACCCGTTCAAATCCGGCCTCTTTTCTAAGACTTAAGGAATAATTTGCAAGTACATCACGAAGTACAGTTCCTCGTGGTGAAAAGAGCGGAAGCCCCGCTCCGACTAAATCTGAAAAGCAGAATAAATCGAGCTCTTTCCCAAGTTTCCTATGGTCGCGCGCTTTTGCTTCTTCTTGACGCTTAAGATAATCATCAAGTTCCTCTTGGGTTTCGAACGCCACACCGTAAAGACGAGTGAGCATCTGGCGCTTCTCATCCCCTCTCCAGTATGCACCAGCAACCTTAACAAGCTTAAATGGGCCGCATTCCGAGGTATTTTCTACATGCGGGCCTTTACAAAGGTCAGTAAAGATATCTCCGAGATCATAAAACGAGATTTTCTCGTCCTCTGGTAATTCCTCGATTAATTCTTTTTTAAGATCTTGTTTCTCTTCAATCGCCCAGTTCATCGCTTCCTCAAAATTCGATTCGCGATAAGTCATCGGAAGTTTTCGAGCGATAATCCCACGCATTTTCTTTTCAATACGAGCAAGGTCAGTCTCTGTCACCTTTGTTGTACCAAAATCAATGTCATAGTAAAATCCTGTTTCAATAGCAGGGCCAATACCGAATTTAGCTTCTGGATATAACTCACGTACAGCCGCAGCCATAACATGAGAAAGGGTGTGGCGCATACGCATCACGAGACTGTTTTCATTTTCCTCTTTACTCATATAAAACCTTTTTTATTAACTCTTCTATTATACCACAAAAATGGTGGGTGATGAGGAGCTCGAATCCCCGACCTTCTCGGTGTAAACGAGACGCTCTAGCCAACTGAGCTAATCACCCACGTTCTTTAATTATATCATACTCTCTTAGATTTGTATCAAAAAGGCCCCGAATTTTCGGGGCCTTAACTTACTTCGAAAAAAGGCTTCTAATCCTGCCAATAATGCCACTCTTCTTAGCGCCTTTCTTCAGATTCCTAACCGGAGGTTCAATTTCTGCCGGAAACTGAAAATCTATGTCCCCGCGAAGATAATGTATATAGTCCGCAAGTTGATGCATTTTTCCCATAAGATTTTCGCACTGATCATATATCTTCCCGTAGTTCTCTTTCCGCTCAGCCTTGTTCATATTATTAAACTTACGGGCCAGGTTATTCTTCTTATCCGCCAAAGATTGCCCTAATTCAACTGCTTCCTTTTCCGTCATGTCCTTCACTTCACTATAATCGAGAATCCATTCTTGACTATTCAGCCATCTTATAACATCCTCACCTCCGACTTTCATAAACTCAAACCGGTCTTCTCCACCATTACAATAAAAGTGCCCACCGCTAAACTCAACAATCTGCGCCATTAGACTAGCATTCGCTCTTTCCATATGGATGATCTGTATTGCATCCTGCTTCTGGATATAAGCCGTTTCTTCTTGAACAATTTTCATACAAAACCTCCTTGATAATGTGCTTTACTAAAGTTTCCTCGCCACCAAAAACAAAAAATAACTAGTTAAAAAAAATTATATCATTTTCACCCCTAGAAATACAGCTTAAGCGTTTACCCAGTCCCAATTAGTTGAACTAGTCGCACACCACCGAATTCACAAACTCTTTACACCCCCCAGCCTGTTGATTATAGTTGTTTTGGTAAACTTCTCGAATAAAGTTATAAAACTCTTCGAATTTCGTATAAATATTCGCTGTATCGACGAGCTCAAGCGGAAAAACTTCCGTAATAACCGGTTCATTCTGTTTCTTCCAATCGTTAAATGTATTTTGTTTTGTTACCATTTCATTATAAGTATCCGCTAGGGTCCCAATCGTCCCAAGTGCTGCATGATAATAAGTATTTGTTGAAACCGCCGCTTCCTTCTTTAATTTTAACCACCCCTCGCCATATTCTCTAAACTCTTTCACTCCAGAATTAGTCAAAATCCCAGCCGCATTATTAAGATCCGCTTCTGTCCAATCCCAATCATTATGCGCCGAATTCCCCGAGCTTTCAGCAAGAACCCAAGAATGCCATAAAGAATATTTATTCAAGAGCCCGTTAACCTGGCTATTACCCTCTCTAGCTGCATTAAAAGCATAAACTAATATCTCGTAGCGCTTTCTAACTTCCTCGTCTTTAAGCACTCCTTGTGTGTCTCCTACGGCTGTTATAATATCTGACGCAATTCCCTCTCCGACCGTCCTACACCCTTCAATATAAGTTTGGTAAACCTGCATTGCTGTGTATTGGTTATTTACATATTCAATTACTTTATCACAGTTCGAATCGCTACGTAATTTTTGCATCTCAACCCGTAGTTCTTTTGCCTTCTTGTAAGTCTCCGAATAATCCGTTTTAAACATTCCTGTGACCGTCGCATAGACCGAAAATCCTCCCACCGCTAAAACTATTACCGCTGGAATTGTAATTGCTAGAATCTTCTGTTTCTTCGACCATTTTTTACGAGCATGCTTAAGCCTTTCGGACATTTTTGGCTTTTTTGGTTTTTCAATTTTCTTCAAATGTTCATTCGGACCATACCCAATCGGAAAACCATTATTTGGAACATTATTCTCCGGTTTCGGCTCAACTAAAACTGAGCTCCCTGTTAGGGGCTCCACAATCTGTGGCGGGTTCATATCAATATGAGAATTTGCGACTTCTTGATTAAAATCAACATTCTCAGTTTGTCCCTGCGGTTCCATACGCTCATTATACCATAACCGGTATAAAAATGTTATACTAAGGGTATGTATATTTCTGAACTCATCCAAGATTTTCTAGAAAGTCTCGAAATTGAAAAAGGCCGCTCGGCTCATACTATCGGAAATTATAGCCTTTATCTTGATCGTTTTTATACACTTTGTTCTGAAGATTTTGAAGAAGGTGATTTTAAACCAAAAGATATTACTCCTGAACTTCTTCGAAAATATCGTCTAAAACTCAATCGTTTCGAAGATAATCAAAATAAGGAACGTCTCTCCGCTCTAACCCAAAGTTACCATCTTATTGCTCTCCGCGGATTCTTAAAATATCTCGCAAAACGTGGAATTGAATGCCTTGACCCGAGCTTAATCGACCTTCCTCGCGCAACCAAAAAACAAGTTACTTTTCTTCATTACGACGAAATCGAAAGGCTTTTAAATGAAATCCCGGAGGATACCGAAACTGGTCTTCGTGATCGTGCAATTATTGAACTTCTCTTTTCTGGCGGACTTCGTGTTTCCGAACTCTGTAATCTAAATCGCGATTCAATTAACCTTGAGCGTCGCGAATTTGTCGTCCGTGGTAAAGGTAAGAAAGATCGTCCAATCTTCATCGACCAATCTACTGCCGATTGTATAAAAGATTATCTCGATGCTCGCACCGACTCTCTCCCAGCTCTCTTCTTAAACAACTCGAAAAACCTCCAAGCTACTTCTACCTCTGGTGATTACCGTCGCTTAACTCCACGCAGTATTGAACGCATCGTCCAAGGTTATACGAAAAAAGCTGGCATTACAAAACACGTCACTCCGCACACTCTCCGACATTCCTTCGCGACCGACCTTTTAATGAACGGGGCCGACCTTCGTTCTGTCCAATCTCTCCTCGGCCACGCTAATATTTCTACTACCCAAATTTACACCCACGTCACCGACCCACACCTCCGCGAAGTCCACGAACGTTTCCATACGGAGGCAAAAGAATGAACTTGCCTATAGAACCAATTTTTATCTATATTTTTGCATTTATTTTAGGTAGTATTTTTGGTTCTTTTGCCTGTTGCCAAGCTTGGCGAATCCACGCTAAAACTGAAAATAAAGAACTTGGTTCTCGCTCCGTTTGTATGTCCTGCAATAAAAAATTGAAATGGTACGACAATATCCCGATTATTTCTTGGTTAATTCTTCGTGGAAAATGTCGAAATTGTAAAGAAAAAATTGGCGTCCTCGAAATCTTTTCTGAAATCTCACTCGGTCTAGTC
This sequence comes from Candidatus Saccharimonadota bacterium, assembly GCA_017432305.1. Classification (GTDB taxonomy): domain Bacteria; phylum Patescibacteriota; class Saccharimonadia; order Saccharimonadales; family Saccharimonadaceae; genus Nanosyncoccus. The sequence goes on along the minus strand of JAFRJK010000005.1, from coordinate 132,891 downwards.
TTTCTCGGTATTTCCGCCTTTTTCGAAATAACTTTTTGGCCTATTCTCGCCATTGCCGCAATGATTTATTGGATTCTCCTAATTTATGATGCAAAGTGGGGTGAACTTCCAGTTTTCTTAATGCTTTTAACACTCTTTCCTGCCATTCTCTTTCAAATCTTTTCTAGTCCAAACTTTCTCGGAATTGGTCTCTCTGTCGCTTTTCTTGCTGGGATTTATTATCTTCTCTTCTTCTTTTCAAAAGAAAAATTAGTTGGTAGTGGTGATTGGATTTTATGCCTTTCCATTGCAATTTTCCTCGGCAATTTCAGCTTTGCCCTAATTGAGCTCTTTCTCGCAAATTTCCTTGCAACTCTATATGCTGCACCAATGACAATTATCAAGAAAACCCATAAACTCTCCTTTGGTCCATTTTTAATTATTAGTCTTTTTATTATTCTCTTCTTTAAAGACTGGATTAATACTTATATTCTCTTCTTCTAGTCTCATTTTCTCTATTTTGCTTATGCTTTCAATTCCCCTAGAATAATTGTATAATTAAGTTATTATGGGAAATAAATCATTCAAAGAAACTGCGAAAGCCCATGCTGACGCAGCTAAAAAGCGCGCTAACGCCGCAAAAGCTAAAGCCGCTGAGCTTAAGAAAAAACAACCTAAAATTGTACGGGAATTTAGCGAATTTATCAATCGCGGAAACGTCGTCGACCTCGCTGTCGGTGTTGTCGTAGGTGGTGCTTTCGGAAAAATTGTCACCGCTCTTGTCGACTACATTATTATGCCGGTCGTTGGGATAATTCTTGGCGGTATTGACTTCACAAACCTTCACATTACAGTTCCGAACTGGCTTGGTGGTGGTGCTCCTAGCGTTGCTCTCTACTACGGTCGTTTTCTCCAAGCAGTTGTCGACTTTTTAATTGTCGCCTTCTGTATCTTCATCTTCGTTAAATTTATCAACAAATTCAAACGCGAAGAAAAGGCCGAAGAAAAAGCTGCTGGCCCAACCGACAACGAAAAAATGATTGCTCTTCTCGAAGACATCAAGAAAAATACTTCAAAGAAATAATAAAAAATAGCCCCTCGGGGCTATTTTTTATGCTATTGTAAGATTATAACTTAGTCTTACGAGATCATTAATTTCGTCTTGTGATATCTGTCCCGATAGTACAACTTCAATTCCCCCTCTCCCAAAATATCGCGATTGCATCACACTTTCGTATTTCTCTTGTAAAACTTTCGAGAGATTATTATCAGTTCTAACCTCGATAGTCTTCCCCTCGTGAACTACACAAAACGCTTTATTATTTGGCGCCAAAAAAATTTTCCCAACTTTTTGTTCCTTTGCCATTAAATCTTCAAATGTGTATTCTCCGATTCCTGAAACTTCTTCGATTTTAAAATCCATTATTTTCTCCCCTTCTCAAATTTTGAGCCTTTCACCTTTGAAAGATAATATGAAATTTCCTCGATACTACCTTCAATATCATCTAGTGCTCTATGCGCATCACGTTTCGTAAATTTAACTCCTAACGCGTTCTCAAAATAAACTTTCCAAGCTGAAACATCAAACATCCGATAGTGTAGTCTTTCTTCTAATTTTTTCCACTCATTTCGGATAAATCTTCGATCTTGATGAATCGAATTCCCAGCAAGTATTATTTCTTTCCCAAAATTCTTATCAACAAAATCTAACACCATTTCTTCGACTCTCGCCGACGAGCTTCCATTTTCGTTTTGTGAAACTAATTGATTGTAGCTTTCTCTATTCTTCTCCCAGAATTCTCCAACCATCCTGCGTTTAATCAAACTTTTCGGGACCTTTACAACTGCCGTCATTCTCGCAACTTCATTAAAATCCCAATCCGTCGCAATACAAGCTACCTCTAAAATTCGGTCCTTTTTTGGCTCTAAACCAGTCATTTCTAGATCAACCCAAAGTAGCGTTGCTTTTTTCATTTACATCCTTTCTGGAACTTCAATTCCAAGAAGCCCTAACCCATGTGTTAAAACTTTTAAATACGCCAGAACAATTTGTCCACGCTCGAATTCGAATTCGCTCCCCGCCACTTTCGTTGTCTCATAAAATCTTGAAAATTCTTGTGCAAGCTCATAGAGATAATTACAAAGTTTATTCGGCGAAAGCTCTTTTACTGTCACCCTAACTTCCTCTGGATAGGCAATAATTTTCTTGATCAATTCCCTTTCTCTCTCCGTTAATTCCCATTCTTCGGAAGCATTCGAAACTCCGTCTTTTAAAAGATTCCCGATAATCTTCGAAGCTCGAACTGCCGAATATTGAAGGTATGGCCCCGAATTCCCAGTCATTGAAACTGACTCTTTTGGATCGAAAATAATATTCCCGCCAATCTTATATTTCAAAAATGCATATTTTGTCGCTCCAAGTGAAACCTTCTCATCTTTTGAGCCATGTTCGCTCTCTAATGCCTCATCCACTACCCCAAGTACATCTACTGCCTTCAAGAAGTTTCCTAACCTACTTGACATCTTTGCATTTCCAGGTAATCTAACCATTCCATGTGTCAAATGTGTTGTCTTTTCAACTAACTCTGGTGCATATTTCGAAATCGAAGCGAGCACCACCTTCATATATTCAAGTTGCTCGTTTCCCGTAATTACGACTGATTTATCAAATTTATAGTCATCATATTTCGTAAATAACAGCCCGACATCTTTCGTTTCATAAGTCGGAAGTCCGTTTTTGTTGATAAAGACTCTTGTATGAAGTCCGTCTTTCTCGCCCTTATAAACAATCGCCCCGTCGCTTTCTTCATAAACATCTCCGATATGAGATTTAACCTCAGAAAGTCCACGATCCGCTACAGTCGATTCCGGATAATATTTATCAAACTCTAAGCCGATTTTCTTATAAAATGCCTTGAAATAATTGTAGGATACTTCTCTTCCACGCCAATAAAGTTCAGCTATTTTAGCTTTCTCTCCATCCTCATAAACCATTTCTGGCCCACTCGCTGAAATTGAAAAAATTAGCTGATTTAATCTTGTAATTTCTTCGTGAGCTTTTTCATCTTCCTCGTATGCTCTCGTCCCTTCAACATAGCACTTCCCAATTGTTTCGATATCTGATGTATCTTTTCCGTCTCTTATCACAGCATAGAGTGTCTTTGCAACATGAAGCCCTACGTCACCTCCAAAATTCGCACGAATCACTTTCCCGCCCGCAAATTCAACCAGTCTAGAAATCGAATCTCCAACAATCGAAGTATAAAGATGCCCAACATGTAAAACTTTAAATGGATTTGGGTCTGAAAATTCACAGATCACAGTTTTCCCCAAATATTCATCCTGTGATATATTTTTTGTAAAATTAGAACCAAAATCGGCAATTTTTACCTTAAAATATTCATCAGAAGATTTAAAATTTAAAAACCCTGGGCCAGCAATTTCAATCTCATATCCCGAGTCATCTAGTGCTCTGACGATTTTTTCAGCTACTTCGCGTGGGTTCTTCCCTACTTGTTTCGAAATTGCCATCGCCACATTTGTCGAATAGTCTGCCTTAAATTCTTTTGGCGAGACCGTCACATTTGGCGAAAAATCAATCCCAAATAGCTCCGAAATCACTGCTCTTAACTTTTCTTTTATCTCTTCCATAACTGTTTATAATTATACAACAAAAACCACTCCCATAAAAGCAGGAGCGGTTATTAGCCTATTTCGTCAAAGATTTCACGAAACTATTGAATAAAGGGTGTACCGTTAACGGACGTGATTTAAACTCTGGGTGTGCCTGAGTTGCAACAAAGAATTTCTTTCCTGGTGCCTCAACAAATTCGACTAACTTTCCATCTGGCGAAGTCCCAGAAACAACTACTCCGCCTTTCTCGATTTCTTTTAAGAATTTCTGGTTCACTTCGTAACGGTGGCGATGACGCTCAACCGTCTTAACTGAGCCATCTTTCTCTACTGTTCCCCACCAATCTTTTGTCCCAGAAATTTTCCCACTCTTCATTTTTTCAATCACATTCGTATAAATTTCTGCGGTTTTCGTTCCAGCCTTCAAAACTGCCGGATAATCCCCGAGACGCATCGTCCCACCAGTCGACTCTTTTCCTTTCTGTCCTTCCATAATATAGACGACATTATGAAGCGTTTTATCATCAAATTCTTCCGAGTTTGCGTCTTTAAGCCCAGCCCGTCTTGCCGCCGCAACACATGCCATCTGGAGTCCTAAACAAAGTCCAAGATATGGCTTATTGTTTTCAAGTGCATAAGTTGCCGCTTTTATTTTTCCTTCCGTTCCACGTACTCCGAACCCACCAGGAACAACCAGCCCATCCACTTCAGCGAGTAACTTTTCCGTCTCCTTATCACCATCACCAAGTGCTTCAGCGTTTACCCACTCAATTTCCATATTAACTTCATTCCAAGCCGCTGCTGCTTTAAGAGCTTCCGTCACACAAATATAAGTATCTTCATTTCCGACGTATTTTGCGACCAACCCAACTCTTACAGTCTTCGGATATTTCTTTGCTCGACGCTTCGAGAAGTCTTCCCAACGCGCCATATCTGGTTCTTTATTATCACCAACAAAATCGTTCAAAATCGAAAGCACACCCGATTTGAGCACGTTAAACGGCACGTCATACACGCTATTAATGTCCGGGAGGTTCACTACCGCGTCGTCCGCAATCCCGGCAAACCTTGCAATCTTCTCACAAATCTCACGCCCCGCTGGCTTTTCCGTCCTGACACAAACAATATCCGGGATAATCCCAAATCCACGGAGATCCTTAAGTGCATTTTGTGCCGGTTTAGTTTTTAATTCCTTTGAAGTATTAATCCAAGGTACATAAACCACATCAATATAAAGACAATTAAACCTTCCTACTTTGTTTGCAAAAAGCCTAATTGCCTCAAGAAATGCCAACCCTTCATAATCACCGACCGTACCGCCAATCTCGACAATGTGGATGTCGGAGCCCTTCGATGCCATCTCAATTTTTTCTTGAACTAAGTTCGTAAAATGTGGGACAAGTTGGACAGTCTTTCCATGAAATCCACCCGCCCGTTCTTTTTCGATTAATTCTTTATTAATCGAACCAGAAAGGGTGATTGAATATTTTGAGGTTTCAAAATCAAGGAATCTTTCATAGTGCCCAAGGTCAAGATCAGTTTCAACCCCATCATGTGTAACATAGCACTCTCCATGCTCGACCGGGTTTAAAAGCCCAGCATCAACATTAAGATATGGATCGCATTTTTGCATTGTGACTTTAAAACCTTTAGCCTTCAAAATCGCCCCCATCGATGCCGCCGTAATACCTTTTCCAACACCAGACAAAACCCCGCCCGTCACAAAGATATATTTACATTTTTTATTTTTATTTACCATTGGGCTACCTCTCTTTCCGCCCACACTCTAAAATTAATTGATATTAAAACCTCTAGTTAATTTTATTTTACCACAACCATAATAAAATACACTAATTTTCTACTTTTTCCATCCAAAAACGTGCAAAAATCTGTCAACTAGCCCTGGACTTCGCTTAAATTCTGGTACATCTAATGCGACTTCATATTCTTTCGCGCCAATCTTCACTCTCATTGTATTAACTAAAATTTCCGAACCTGTTTCCGCGTCCTTATAATTCATTTCCGAAAAATCTTCATCCGCTTTTACTTTTATTTTTCCGGTCCACCAAGATTCATAATATCCCACTTCTTCCCCCTTCTTTAAAATCGCTTGGTCAACTAATTTTTCCTGCAAATCTTCAACAATCGCAAGGTTTTCGCTAAACGATTTTTCTCTTGTTTTCTCACCTAGAACCGCAACTGTAATAATATGTTCGTCCGACTTATACCCTGAAGTAATACAATATCCGCTTGCATCTCCAATATATCCCGTTTTTACCCCCGAAATTGATGCCTTTCCAAGTAATTTATTTGTGTTCTTTATCTCTCCCGCAACCGGTACCTCCGCCGTTTTTAATGCTACAATTTCTGAAAGTATTGGATGTTCCATTACCTTATGTCCGACAATTGCTAACTCGCTCGCCGTTGAAGTTGTCCCCTCATCATATCCACTTGCATCCTTTGCCCCAATCGTTGTTTTAGTAAGCCCCCAACCTTTCACCATTTCTGTCGCATATTTTTGATACTCTTCTAGACTTCCAAATGCCCAAATCGCAAGACTATCCGCCATGTTGTTTGACGATGCTAACATCATCGAAACTAGTGCGTCATACTCCGAAATTTTCTCTCCAATTTCTACTTTTGTATTCGAGCCATTATGATTTAAATACCACACCCATTTCTCATACATTTCGTTCGTAATCTCAATTTCTTCCCCCTTCTCGCCCTTTTCAATTGGTTTTTTCTCAAGTACCGCAAGTGCCGCAATCATCTTTGTCGTCGAAGCCGTCGGTTGGACTTTTTCATCAGTCGCTTTTAAAACTGCCTTTCCGTCTATTACTACCGCAAAATTCACTCCGTCTCTTGAGATCTCCGATAAAGAAACCCCCTCTGGAACCGAAAAGGTTGTAATAAGATTTAGGTTTGTCTCCATCGTTGCCATCCGCACTCCGACAAAAATAACAAACCCTATTGCTAAAATTTTCCATCCCCACTTTTTTAAGTAGTTTGGCTTTTTTCTTCGCTCTGGCGTCCTTCTATCGAAAGCATATTTATTATAATCTACTTTTTCCATCTTAACATTTTCCGTTTTTAAGATCGCTTACTTTTTTAATCGACTTTAAATAATGCTCTAGCGAATCATATTTTCCATTATTATATTTTCCAGTTGCAATTTCCGTCGCGGCCGTCACCCCAACATAGCGATAATGCCACGTTTCAAAAAGCCCAGTCGTTCCGTTTCCATCAACATTAATCGGCTGGCTCATCGGACCCCCAGCCCAAGCCTCTGGGAATCTATCAATAAAACCATATTTATATGAGTTTTCTCTTAACCACTGCCACTCTTTGTGGTCATTATATTTACTCGTGTCGAGATCTGTTCCATAACTTGAATCGACTAAATCACAAGTTAGTCCTGTGTGGTGGTCGCTCGTTCCCGTCTTTGCACAAAGTCTTCCGCAAGTTGTTCCTCTTGCACGATAACAGCTCCTCGTCACCATCGTATGTCCCGAGTTATACGCCTCGTACGCCTTCACCATCTCGTTCAAATGCTTTGCCGCTTCCGCCTCCATCAAATTATCGCCGTTGCTTGATTTTCCCTCTTTTATTCCATAAGTCTTTGAAACTGAAATCAAGGATTTTTTCCGATTATCAATCCAATCCGTCGAAACTGTAAAATTTGGATTTATTAGCATTAAATTCCCAAAAGAAATGGTACAATTCCCACCCGAAACTGCCGGCATGTTCTTTTTTTCTTCTTCTTTCTTTTTCTCTTCTTCAGCTTGTTTTTCTTCTTCCTGTCGTTTTTGCTCTTCTTCCTCTTGGCGTCTCCGTTCCTCTTCCGCCTTTCTTTCCTCTTCAAGCTGTTTTTCTTCTTCAATTCTCGCCGTTTCTTCTTTCTCGCGTTTGATATTCCCAGCAACAACAAGCCCCGTAATTACCCCTGAAACAACGATCGCAAAAACCACACCAAAGATTATCAGCATCTTTTTGCTAATTTTTCTTTTCTCTTTCCCCACGCCTTTTATCATTTTTACTCCGCAGAGTTATTAGTTAGAAGATCCTGATTTTGTGAATAATAAAGTGTATAATATTGGGTAACTAAATTGTCATATTCATCCATCAATTTCTTGTAATCGCTACCCGGGTCAATGACCATCACGAGGTATTTAAGCGGAGAGTTTAACGCTCCACAAACTTCTTGAGTATCTCCATAAGCGAGTTCTCCTGGGATATCAATTTCTCTTACACCACCAGTTTTCATCCCAATCACACCTTCTTCCCAACCTGCAACAAAGCTTGATTCTCCAACAACATAAGCTAACGGATCGACAAGTGCCGTTGCTCCATCCCAAACATCAAATGACGAATCAAATACACTTTCATCTGCACACCAGCCAATATAATAGCTGTAATATGAGCTGTCTTCGGTAATTTCTGCACCCGTACCAATTTCGAGATCGGTCGTTTTTAGCCCCGCCGTATCAACCGAGTTTGCATTATAAGAACGGACTAACGAACGATATCCACTCATCTTCCCGTAATATTGGTTCGATAGTTCCGAAATTTTTGCCTCAAGTACGGTTTTTTTATCTGTTAATTCTTCTTTGAGCTTCTCTAATTCCGCCGAAACATCTGCATTATTTTTTGCTTTTTTCTCATTTGAAAGAACAATTAAAGCATAAACTGCTACTGTCGAAAATAGCATCAAAAACGCAATCACTCCGATAACAATTCTCTGGCTCCAACTGGTTTTTAACTGTTTTTGGTCCATATTGCCTCCTTTTACTGTATTAAATTACCTCTGCTTTGACCTCAGAAATTTTCTCTTCAATATTCTTCATTATATCAGAGATTTCATTAGATTCGAGCGTTTTAACCTCGCTTGCAAACGAAACATGGAACGAAATATTTTTCGTCATTTTGTCCTCGCCCTGATAAATCGAAACTGGGTTAACTTTATAAACTAGTTCCGAAATTCCAGAAAGCCCGTTTATAACCGCTTCTTTAATTTCCTCATAATTTGCCTCACTTGAGACTTTCAAAGTCAAATCACGTTCAACAAACGGGAATTTTGAAAGTTTTAAGTCAGCTGTAATTTTTCTAGGCATCTTGACGATTTTATCGAGATTAAGCTCAAACCCGGAAGCGTTTTTCAACTTGAAATTTCGAAGCACTCTTCCCTTAATTTCTCCAACTACCCCGACCGTTTCACCATCTAACATCACTTTAGCCGAACGTACTTTCTCAAAATACGGGAACTCCGCGGCATTATTCTCACCAAGGACAAACTCAACATGTAATCTTCTTCCGAGCTCAACTAGTGTTCTCTTTGCCTCATAGAAATCTCCGGTCGAGATTAAAGCAACATGATTTTCAATTTCTGGCACTTTCTCATCTGTTAACCCTAATTTCTTCGAAGTTACTTGATTAAACTCATAGAGTATGAAATCTTTATGTAAAGCTCTAATATTATCATACATTTTATCGATTAAGCTCGGCAAAATCGATTGTCTAAAACATTGAAGTTCCGGCGAAATCGAGTTTACAATTTCGTAAGAATCCGAAAAATCTTCACCAACTTTCTCTTGTAAATCTTTCGAAACAAATGAATATGTAAGGACCTCATTCGCCCCAATTCTATCGGACAAAATCGAACGCATCTCTCGTTTTAGCTCAAACATTGGGTTCTTCTCTGCTCCGATAAATGGACGAAGTGGAAGGTCTAATGGAATATTATCATACCCGCGAAGTCTTCCAACCTCCTCAATCACATCTTCACGAATTGAGATATCGGTTCTCCACTCTGGGACTTTAACTCTTAAATCTTCATCGTCGCTAGTTTCGACTCTAAAGCCGACGTTTTCTAGTGTTTCTTTGACCTCGGAAATAGTATATTTTGTCCCTAATAGATTATTTATATCACTAAGCGAAAGCTCGACAAAAACGTCATTGTCGTTATAAGTTTCTGAAACTTCAAAATCGATAATTTTCTTCGGGCTATCAAGCAACATCGACGCACAACGTGCCAAAGCTGGAACCGTTCCCGCCATCGGTTGTCCCTTTGTAAACCTCGTAATTGCTTCCGAGAAAATCCCGTGTGCCATTTGCATTTTTCGCTCATTATAAAGACTAAATGTCGCCGATTCCAAGATGACTTTCTTCGTATCCTCGTCGATTTCCGTCGATTCTCCGCCCATCGCCCCAGCAAGCGCCACCGGCGTTTCGTTTGAGCAAATTACAATATCGTTCCCCTCAACGAGTTCGACTTCCTTTCCGTCAAGAAGCGTTAATTTCTCGCCTTTTTTTGCCACCCTGACAACAATCTTTGGCTCATCCGCCCCACCAGTCGCCCCTTGAGACGTGGAAGAGGTTTTAGCTCCTACTTTAACAAATTTATCATAGTCAAACGCATGAAGTGGTTGTCCTGTCATTAACATCGTAATGTTTGTGGCATCAACAATCTTTGAAATCTTCTTCATCCCAGCTTTCGCCAAGAAAACGTCATTTAGAGTTAGATATTTATTTCCCTCTAAAGCCGACTCTAGACCAGTATTCGAAACTTCAAACACTCCAGCTGTATATCTTGGACAAAGATTTTTATCTTCAACCTCAACCCAAACTTTCTCCGCATCCGAAACATATTCCGAAAGTGTATCTGGCGAAAGCGTAGTTGTAATCTCGAGGTCACCAAATTTTTCAACTGGTTCTTCAAATTTCACCCCTAAAATCCCCGCGACTTCTCTCGCGAATCCGATTAATCCGAATGTATCCGGACGATGTGTCAAAGATTTATTTTCAATATCTAAAATCGTATCTTTAAGCTCAAATTTCTCAGCAAAATCATCTCCCGCTTTTGCAAATTTCGGATCAATCTCAACAATTCCCGAGTGGTCGTCGCCTAAATCTAGCTCGTCTAATCCGGCGAGCATCCCATTGCTCTCATAACCGCGAAGCTTTCGAACACTAAGCTCAAAATTCTCTCCTCCGAAAGTTTGCGGGACAACACATCCAGGTGCAAGCCAAACCGCAAGCATACCAGTCCTAACGTTTGGCGCTCCACAAACAACTTGGATTTCCGAACCAGTCCCAGCATTAATTTTACAGAGATGTAAATGTGTTTCTGGGATATCTTCAGCCGATACCACCTCAACAATTTTAATTCCCTTATATTTCTTCGATAAATCAATCGTCCCCTCGACTTCGACCAATCTCGAGCCGATCAATTTAACAAGCTCATCCGTCGAAACCCCCGCAGGAATTTCAACAAGTTTTTTGATCTCATTTAAACTTACCAGCATCTAAAACTCCTCCAAGAAATCTAATTTACCACTCTCGAAATAACGGACGTCATTTAGCATATATTTCATCATCACAAGTCGATCAATTCCCCCGCCCCAGGCAAATCCTTTATATTTCTCTGGGTCGATTCCAGCTGCTTTTAGAACGTTTGGATGAATCATCCCACATCCTAAGAGTTCAAGCCATCCGTCGCCCTTTCCGCCAAGTGACTTTGGTTTCTCAACTAGAAGTTCAAACGAAGGTTCCGTAAATGGAAAATACCCCGGTTGTGTCTTAATCTTAAGACTCTGTCCATAATAAGTCTCGAAGAAGTTCTTAAAGATTCCGAGTAATTGCCCCATTGTTGCTTCTTCTGCAACATAAACCCCTTCACATTGGTAAAATGTGTGTTCATGTGTCGGGTCAACATCCTCGTTTCTAAAAACACGACCTGGAATCACGACCGCGATTTGTCCACCTTTCTCTAGTCTATCTTTATAAGTTGTGAGCGCACGGTTTTGCATCGCCGAAGTATGTGCAATTGGAATAAAGTTTTCTGCCGTCCTAAAAGTATCATAACCGTCTCTAGCTGGATGTCCTTTTGAGAAGTTTAAAGAATCAAACATATGGAATTCATCATCAAGTTGCCTCGGTTCCATCACATTAAAGCCCATCGCTTGATAAATGTCGACAACTCTATCTAATTCAGTCATAAGCGGGTGTTTCGAGCCCTTTCGGAATTCTTTTACCTCACCATTCACACTAAATGGTGCTGTAATATCGAGTGGCTCAACCTTAGCGTCTTCTGCCGCTTCTTCTGCCACCTTAATTTTATCCAAGATAGCTTGCTTCTTTTTATTCATTTCTTCGCCAAAAGCTTTACGCTCCTCGACCGGAATCGTTTTAATTTTGGCATATTCTTTATTTAGAGCTTTAAGCTCCTCTTTTAACTTCTCAATTTCCATTGTTTCTATTATACTCTCTTCCCCTTGAAACGTCTAGGCACTTGTTTTTTTATATCAAAATTTGTTATACTTAAATTAAATAAATCTTAAGGAGGAAAAATGGCAGACGAAAAAGCTGCAAAAGCTGAAGAAGCTCCTAAATCTGAGGCTAAAAGTAACAAAGGTATCATTGGAGCAATCATCGGCGGTATCGTACTCGTCGTTGCGGCAGTTGTTCTTTGTATTGTTTTAAATAGCGGAAATAAAGTCGTTGGTAAATACGATCTCTATTCCTATATCCAAGATGGCCAAGAAAATACCACAATGGTAAACCTTATTAAAGGCTTTGGCATGAATATGACCGTCGAATTTAAGGGCGATAAAACCGGCGTTCTCGAAACAACCGGTGGCGACGATGCAAGCTCTCAAAAATTCACCTATGACGACAAGAAAATCAAACTCGAAGCTGATGGCGAAACTAAAGAAACCGATTATAAATTAGATGGCGATTATGTCACTATTACTGTCGAAACCGAAACCATGAAATTCAAACGCCAAGGTAAATAATCAGCCTTAAAATCCACCAGCTCTAAAACTGGTGGATTTTTGTTTTGTCTATTCCGCTTATGCTAAAATATAAACATGAGTATAGATCTCCAAACTTTCTATTTTTCTCTCATAACGATTGCGATAATTATTGTACTCGGTTTCATTTTGGGCCGTTTTCACATGATTGGGAAAGACACAAATCGTGATCTTGTTAATCTTCTCCTCTCTGTTTTCATGCCTGCCGCTCTCCTAAATGCTTTTCCTTCTGAATATTCCGCTGACTCGATTTCGCTTTTTTCTCAAGGTTTTATCGCTGGCTTTTTAACCATGCTTGCAATGATAATTCTCTCTTATTTTCTCTTCACAAACCAATTCTTTAAAGGCGATTTAAGACACGAAGCAAAATTCGCTTTCGTCTTTAATAACGCAACTTTTCTCGGTTATCCACTCATCTCAACTGCTTTTGGCCAAACCGGAATTATTCCCTATTGCGGATTCATTGTCGCATTTAATATTGCCCTCTTTTCTTACGGCGTTTGGCTTTTTGAACGAAAACTCTCCGTAAAATTTTTAAAAGATCTTCTAACTAATCCGAACATTCTCGCCGTCGCAATCGGAGCAATTCTCTTCCTCGCCCAAATAAAACTCCCTTCCCCAATTTCAAACGCAGTTTCTTACGTTGCTGCCGCAACTACTCCACTAAGCTTAATTTGTATTGGTTATATGCTCTCGCACGCGCATCTCGAAACAGTTTTAAAACGCTGGCGTCTTGCAATCATTGCGCTTTTACAACTTGTTCTCGCGCCAATAACAACTTGGCTAATAACAACCCTATTACATTTTCCTTCCGAAGTCGTCTTAATCTGTACTCTTATTCAAGCTCTTCCTACCGCAACTTCACTCGGTCTTTTTGCTGAAAAATACGGCGGCAACCAGACCGAAAGCTCCGAACTTGTCGTCCTTTCGACAATTCTCTCAGCCATCACTCTTCCAATCATCGTCCTAGTTTTCTTCAGCTAATAAAAACGAGAGTTTTTCTCTCTCGTTTTTTGTTATTTCTATTTTTCTTCTTTATCGTCCCCGCCGAGTCTAATCTTTTTTGTATACTTATAAAGTCCTTGAATATGATTCTCTAAAAAGTAATAATGCTTAATGTAAAAAGCAGTAAGGACAACAACGAGCGCGGTTAAGAAATAAAACGCAACCATCTCAAACATCAATCCCATCTCACAAATATTCCAAGCAAGTGCCCCTATTAAAACTAGCGAAACTGCAACGAAAAACAACATAATAATTAAATGGATGAGTCTTTCATGTTGAAAGTTTGCAACCATCTCTTTGTGGTATTCTGCGACTTTCACCCGTTCAATCGGCCCAAGTTTCCCACTAGTTTTCTCTTCAATAAATTTCTCGTATGCTTTAATTTTCTTTTCCATATTTCTATTTTAGCATAAGTGGAATAAAAATCCTCCTCTTTTCAAAATCTCTAATCTGTGGTATAATAACAGAGTGATTCGGTCCGGTAGCTCAGCTGGTTAGAGCACGAGCCTCTTAAGCTTGGTGTCGTGGGTTCGAGCCCCACCCGGATCACCAACCTTGACAATTACAGAAAATATGTCTTAGTATAAGACATATTTTTAATATCCACGGGAGTTAAACTATGGACGAAAATATTAAAAATAGTATCGAAATTAGAAAATCTTCTATTCTAAATACCTACGATTTAAAAGATAGAAATAAGAAAAAGTTTAATTCCCTTTTTGAAAAAATCGAATTTTAAGAAAAAGAAGGACTAATGAAACTTTTACTCCACACCTGCTGCGCTCCCTGTAGTGTCTATTGTATAAAATCTTTACGTGACGAAAATATCGAGCCAACTCTCTTTTTCTATAATCCAAACATCCATCCCATGCAAGAATACATCGCTCGTCGCGATTGTCTAAAAGTTTATGCTAATAAAGTTAATGTAAGCCTCATAGTAGAGGACGAGTACGGACTTGACGAATTTGTCTGCAATATAAACAAAAGCGCTTTAGATGACCTCTCAAAGCGCTGTGAAGCCTATTGTTATCCCCTCCGCCTCCGAAAGCTCTGTGAATACGCAAAAGCCAATAATTTCGACACGGTTTCTACTACTCTTCTCTACTCCATCTACCAAAAACACGATTTTATCGCCAAGCTTCTCGAAGAGCTAGCAACCGAATATAATTTAACTTTTCTCTACCGCGATTTCCGTGAAGGTTGGCGTTACGGCCAAGATGAAGCTCGTGCCGCCGGTCTCTATATGCAAAAATATTGCGGATGTGTTTATTCCGAAGAAGAATCTACCTTTGCTAAAAACAATAAAAAATTATTCAAAGAATTAAATTTAAAACCAACGAACGAAAACGCCCGCCGTCTTATTGAAGAAACTACGAAAAATTAACTTGGCTTTTTCTTTATTACTTTTTTCGTCACATCAAACTTCTCCATATATTTCCCAAGCATGAGCCTTGTTTGGGAATAAAACGCGCAAAAGCTCTGATAAACAATCGCAACTACTGGCATAAGCACCCATTGAAGAACCATAACGATTTTCGGAATTTTCTTCGAGTTAGACGGTCTCGGCGGGAGCATCCGAAGCGATACGATAATCGTCGCCATAAGCCCAATCGACGCAAAAAACTGTACAATCCCAACCGTCTCCGGAAGATTATAAGTAATTAAATCCTTCGATTCATAATTCATTAATCTCGGTACCCAGCCCCCGAATGCCACAATCGGGCTCATTGCCGCAAGCATTACATGTCCATCTAAAAGTCGCCAAAACTTTGCGAGAAGCGGAATAAATTTCATCTTCCCCACTCTCTTTCTTTCTTTTGAAAACAGTCTCACCCCAACAAACGCCACATCACTTGCACCATAATCCCATCGTCTAAGTTGAACAAACTGTGCCTTCAAAGTTTTTAAAAATGTCTCTTCTAGAACCGCGTCCTGATAAATCGCAACTCTGATTGGAATTACTTCATAATCCCCATGAAAATGGAACAAACTTCTCCAATATTGGTGCCCGTCTTCGACAATTGTTCTCTTACTCCAAAAGTCCATTTCCGAAAGTGCCTTCAGCGGTTGCGAGTGTGATGCGAAATTTCTAATTGTATGTGGACGCATCGTCGAAATCACATTAAAGAACGAGTTCGAAATCGCAATCACCCGCATTGGTGCTGTCGCATCCCAAATATTATTCATAAAGAGCGAAACCGGTTGGTAACTTAATCTCTGTCTGTCTGGACGAGTTGCAAATTCGTACGCAACATAATCAAGATATTTCTCACTCATTCTATTGTCTGAATCAAGTGAGGTTACAATCACATTTTCAATTGGGATTTTTTCATCACGAACAAATTGCTCTAATGCCTTTCCTGCATAACATAGGTTTGGTCCCTTCCCCTTTATCTCACCCGGCAATCCATCTGGGTGTTTTACAATCATAAACTTATAAAATTTTGACTCATATTTTTTAAGCAGCTCTTTTGCAGTTTTTTCCATTTCCTCCCCACCACGCTCTTCATACCCAAGCACCATAATAATTTTTTCACTCGGAAAAGTCGAATTTAAAACTGCTTCAATCGATGGTTCTAAAACCTCAATTCCCTCGTTATATGCCATTAGAAGCACTGCGTGGAAAATCCCTCTTGGGTCAATAAAACCTTCTTCCCCTGCTGCCATCGCCTTTAAAATCGCTAAATGGTCCTCGACATGAAATGAATATTTTTCTAGTTCTTTCTCTTTATTGTGATCGTGTTTTAGTCTTGCAACGTCAAGAAGTTTTAGTCGCTTTACCTCTGTTGAATATAGTCTTTCATAAGCCTCGTGCGGATCTTTTAAGTCCTCCACTCGCTTATGCCAATCGACTCTCTCTGCTCGCTTCACCGTGTTATAACCTTGGACCGTACGATAAGCCACTCCAACTGCTTTTACCAATGTGATTGCAATAATCGCAAGTAAATAAATTGACCCAAGCGCCGGCGAAACAATCGAAAGTACAATTAAAATTATAATTATCGAATAAGATAAAACGCCTGGTAAAATCTCAAAAAAACGATATTTTCTTGTTCTCTTTCCCTGTGGGATTTCATTATCAGCCCAATCACTCTTTGTATGTGGCAAAAATCTTGGTTCTTTTTTCTTCAATTTTTTCATCTTAAACCTCAATCTAAGATTCGTTTTCTAGCCTTCTCCGAGTAATCTCCCGAAAACTATAAACGTCATAATCACCATCGCAATTGAGAAAACTAAGAACAAAATCGCCGCCCCTTTCCCTTTCTTCTCAAACAATTTAATCGCCAAAAAATTATGCAAAACCCCAAAAACAATTGCCAAAATTGGATATGCAAATCTCTCCGTCCAAACCCCATCAGAATATCCTCCAGAATTAGCCATCGACGAGATTTCCCCGCCTTGGTATCTTCCAATATCGCCATAAGAGGTCTTAACAACTGTCGTATTTGAACCAAGATTTAAGAGCGCAAAAATGAAAAGCGCAAGCGACGCCAAGAACAAAATTGTCATAATAAAAAGCACTGACTTGTGTTTCTTAAAAATTATCTTTAAATCTTCGACTATTTTTTTCATAAACGCTGCTTATATTATATCATAAAGCGCTTTTATTTAGTGTTATAGTTCGCCCCAATCTTTCCCCGTCGTAATCTCAACCGCCAGCTTTACCGGCAATTCTGGTGCGACCGTCTCCATCACATGCTTTAGAACTTTTGAAACTTCCTTTGCCAAATCCCAATCACATTCAACAATCAAACTATCGTGAATCTGTAAAACTAGGTCTGCACCCTTTGGTAAAATCTTATCAACTTCAATCATTGCTCGCTTCATTAAGTCCGCTTCTGTCCCCTGAATCGGCATGTTTTGCGCCGCTCTTTCCGCCGCCATCCGAACCACAAAATTCGGTGACTTTACATCCGGCGTCGGGCGCCTTCGTCCATAAAGTGTCTCAACATAACCAAGCGTCTTTGCCTGTTCTAGAATTTTATTTAAGTAATCCTTAATTGGACTTCGAACCTTGAAATAATCCTCAATAAAATTCTTCGCTTCATAATAACTCATCCCTGTCGCATCGGCTAATCCCTTTGGACTCATCCCATACATCACTCCGAAATTAATCACTTTCGCCGCTCGACGTTGTCCCTTTGTCACCTCATCCATTGGCACATTGAACACCTCGCTTGCCGTCTTTGTATGAATATCTACTCCCGAGTTAAAGTTCGAGATTAGCGCTTCATCATTTGCAAGTGCCGCCGCAAGACGAAGTTCGAATTGTGCATAATCCGCCGAAATAAAGACCTTTCCCTCTCTCGCGACAAATCCTTTTCGAATTTCCTTCCCCACCTCCGTTCGAACTGGAATATTTTGAAGATTTGGGTTAATAGAAGAAAGCCTTCCTGTAGCTGTCACATCTTGCGTAAAAGTTGTGTGAATCGTGTCATCTTTATCCACTAAGGCTGGTAACGGGAGAATATAAGTCGAGAGCAATTTTGCATTTTCTCGATATTCCATGATTAATGGGATAATCTCATGCGTGTTTACTAACTTTTCTAGCTCCTTCGCACCAGTTGAAAAACCCCTCGAAGTCTTTTTTATTCCCTTCGTTGGGAGTGCTAACTTTTCAAATAAAACTTCAGACAGTTGAATCGGTGAATTTATATTGAATTTAGTCCCAGAAACTGTATAAATTTTTTGTTCAATCTCCGAGACCCGCTTTTCAAACTCCGTTTTTAATCTGTTAAAGTGGTCTTTCGATATCCTAACTCCGATTTTTTCCATTTTATAAAGAACCGGTATCATCGGTAAATCAAACTCTGAAAAGACCTTAAAAAGTCGCTCATTTTTACTAAAAATCGCTCTTTCTTTTAGATATCTTTCGTTTAAATCCGTCTCAAAATCAAGTCCAAGCTGATTCTCTCCCCTTCTTGAAAGTGGGTCAATCAAAAACTCTGCTTGGTTAACATCCCAATACTTCTCTCCGCCTAGAATCCGCTTTGCGAACTCCTCGTTTGAATGCATTTCCGCTTTAATATCTTTTCGGATAATCAAATCTTTCGGGATTTCTTCTAATTTTTCTCCTGAGACTTCTTTTTTCGACTCTTCTGTCTTTTCCCTTGCCCTTTTTAGAGCTTCCTTTAGCTCGCTCCGTTTTTCCTCTTCGCCCGTCCTAGTTTTAACTCCTCCTAGTTCCTCGCTATACTTTCGAACTAACGAGAAAAACTCTAAATCCTTTAAAGCCTTAACAATCCTCTCTTTATTGATTACTAAATCTGGTACATCCTCCAACGATATCGGCGCATCTGTCATGATTTTAGCAAGTTGATAAGACATATAAACCGACTCTTTCCCCTCAATCAACTTCTTCTGAATCGAGCCTGTAATCTCATTAATATGATCATAAACTCCGTCAAGCGTCCCATATTCATTTAAGAGTTTTACTGCTCCTTTTTCGCCAATTCCTGGTACCCCCGGAATATTATCCGATGCATCTCCTTTTATTGCCTTGAGGTCTAAAAATTGTGCCTTCTTTATCCCGTATTTCTCTTCCACCCCCTTAACATCCAACTCTTCAAGACTCGAAAATCCCTTCAAAAGTCGGTACATCCTTGTATTTTCATCCACCACTTGAAGCATATCAAGATCGCTCGAAACGATAAAGGTCTCCCATTCGCATTTCCCATTTTTATCTAATTCTTTATCGGCTTGTAGGGCTAAAGTTCCGATAATATCATCCGCTTCGTATCCATCACACTCTAAAAATCCCCATCCTAAAGCTAAAATTAAGTCTTTAAGAAGTGGAATTTGAGCATAAAAATCTTCCGGTGGCTTTACTCTTCCTGCCTTATATTCCGAATAAATCGCGAGTCTCTTCTCTGTTGAAGTATGCGCCTTATCCCAAGCCACTACCACTTTAGTCGGAGAAAGTTTCTTTACGATTTCCATTGCGATTGTCGCGAATCCATATATTCCCGACGTCGGCGTTCCGTCCCCACGCGAAAGATTCCCCATCGCATAGTAGCCTCGATAAAAAACACTTTTCCCATCGATCACTACTAGTCTTTTCATTTTAGCCTCCCTAAAATTCAATCTTTTTTAAGACTTCATCCACCCCATTGTTCAAATCTTCGACTGTCGAGTTATTTAAGACGTAATAATCCGCAATCGCAATCGGTCCACCTTTTTCTAGATTCTCAATCTCAGATCTATCACGCTCTTGAATCTCCTCTGTATTAAGCGGCCTCTCAGCCCTTTTCCCAACTCTACCATGTCTCAAATTCTTATCAACCACCACCGAAAGCACTGTAATTTTTCCCGGAAATTCTTTCTTTAAAATCTTATACTCCGTCCAAGTATAAAGACCATCTAAAACGATTCTCTTTTGTCCCGCACTGATTAAGTTCTTAACTTCTTTCACAACTTGTAAAACAACCCAATCTTTCCCCTCTGTCTCTCGAATCATCTCGCGGAACTTCTTCTCATTTTCCGGCGTAATTCCAATCCCCCGATTTTCCATCTCTTTTAAAATCATTCCTCCGAAATATACTTTCGGAAAACCAAGCGACGTCAAATGGTCAACCACTACCGATTTCCCAGATCCACTCATTCCAACAACTGCCAAAATTTTGATGTCTTTATCTTTTACGTCTTTCTCATCCATGCCTCTATTATATCATATATCTTACCTTTAACTTCTCTATATTTTCCATCCGATATAGCATCCTTTTCACTTCCTCATAGCCAAATATCCGAACCGCAAAATTCCCTCTTTTCCCTGTTCTTCTGAGCGACCCAGACAAAATATAAAGATTTTTCCCATCAATTAATAAGTATCTATCGCTAAATTCACTTGTCACAATATAGTCAAACCCCGCTCGAAAAGTTATTCTCCTCTTAACATTCCTCATATTCGCAAAAAATGAGTTTCTTGAATAAACTTTTACACTAACGTGGTCTTTTTTATAGCTCAAAATTTTCAGAGCCTGTTCGTCCACATAGTCATCTATTAAAACGATTGTTTTGTCCGCTGAACGGATAATATCTATAATATTACACATTTTTCCCCTTGTTCTCGCCAACAAAAAGCAGAGAAATCATCTCTGCCTTCCAATCAAAATCCTACCTAAAATATACTAGATTTTTCATATTTTTGCAAGCTTAAGCTTTTTCCCAAGGCTTCTTTAAACTATTATTTTCTGCTTGTGAAATAGCTATAGCTTCTTCATTAAAACGTTTTTCCTTTTTCTTTTTCTCGAATGTAATCACGACCATTGTTACTGCAACAATTAACACCACTCCAGAAGCCACAAGAATAATCACTAACCAAGTCTTGTCGTCTTCTTTTGCTTCCGTCGCCGTAGTTACTTCACTCTCCTCTGCTCTAGAAAAATCATAAGTCCACTCTTCCGGCGCATTTTGATTAATCTTTACCTCTGTCCCATTTATATAGAGTTTATGTCCGTTTGCATAAATATTTGAGTTATCTTCCACTTCATTTTTCAAAGTCGTGATATAACTATCACCAGTTAGGATAATTCTCGAAGTTTTATCAAGCGAAATCGTAATTTCTTTTGCAATTTTCGCAGTATTAATCGCACCTAAAAATTCTGTTTTTTCTGCTAGAGTTGCATCTAGTGTTGAAATTTTATCAACCACGATATTCCCACGCAAAGGACTATTTTTCGAAGTCAGGGTAACATTTCCGCCATTTTTCCCGCTCTTCCCCCACTTCCCAGCTTGTATGCGTAAAAACGCTCTATTTGTTAAATCTGCGCTCTCGCCATAAGTGAATTTCGAGTGTTCAATTTCAATTTTTGCGTTCGTGTTTGTAACGAAGAACGTATCACCATTTAGAGTATCGACACTCGAATCCTTGATACTAAACGTCCCCGTTCCTTCGCTCGCATCCCCACTCATCGATTGATAGATAAAGATACTCTTATAAGTCTCCGAATTTCCATTTAACTTCGTGTTATTTGCAATAATTGAAGTTCCATCCTCAATCGAAACTGAATTCGCCCCCTCAATCACCACTCCTTCCGAAGCGTTAGATTTTAAAGTTGTGTCACCACCTTTAACCGTGATATTTGCCGTCGAGTAAATTGCTGGCGAACCGATTCCGTTTGAAGTATATTCTCCACCTGAAATTGTCATCGTCCCACCACCTCTATCTGAACGAATCGGTGCTGAAGAATTTCCGTCTGTCTCGACCACTAAATTCGTCGCGTTTAAAGTCCCCCCTCCAGTTACCATTACGCCACCGGAGTTGTTCGATGTGGTTTTAATTGTTGCATCGCTAATATCAATTGTCGAGTTTCCATAGGCAAACACCGCATTTGCATGTGCGCCGTTTGTCGTAATTTCCCCACCCGAAATCTTTATTTTTGACGATTCAATCGAAAGTACCGCCGCATTTGTCCCATAAAAATCCGCATTATCACCATTACTATCACCGCTCTTTTTTACGGTCGGATTTGTAAGATTTAACGTCCCCGCCGAAGCTAGAATTGCGTTTTCGCCCCCAGTTGTTGACTCGTAAAAAACATTACTCTGAGAATTACTCTTTTTAAATTCATTTTTCGTAGAATACGTCACATTAGCTGAACCACCATTTCCCCCATTTTGGTTACCGTTTGGCGAAGTTGGTGGAGTTGCAAAAACGTAGTTAGTCGAGAATCCAACTAGGCTAGATATCATTATCGCACTAACAAAAACAGCACTTCTTAAAATTGTTTGTTTTTTCATAGACCTCCGTTTCTTTATCCGCTTTGAACATCCGAAACGATTGCGTAAATTGGCATTAAGACCGCAATCACGATAAATCCAACAAGGAGTGCCATCACCACCATTAAAATTGGCTCGATTAAGGTAGAAATCGTTCGAATTTGTTCATCAAGCTCATTCTCATAGACCGTTGCCGCCTTCCCTAGCATCTCATCGATTTTACCGGATTGCTCACCAATCGACGCCATCTGCGGAACGAGTGGTAAGATATAACTTCTTGACTTTAAAGATTCCGAAAGTGGCTTACCTTGTTTCACTTTTTCCATCACAATTTCAATTTGTTCTTGAACCATGATATTTCCAATTGCCTCACCCGAAATCCGAAGCGAATCTTGAATCGAAACACCAGTTGAGAGTAGGTTTTGTGCCGTCCTCGCAAATCTTGCGTTATAGAGTCGAAGGAATAATCCCTTAAATAGCGGGACATTTAGCTTTATAATCGCACCCCATCTCTTCCCAACATCCGTCTTCGTAAACTGGATTAAGAACCATACCGCAACCGCAAGCACAATCAAAACCACAAACCATTGCTCGATAATAAAATTCGAAACTCCAACTAAAAATGCCGTTGCCCAAGGGAGCTCTTTCCCAAGATCATGGTAAAGATCTTCAACTTGTGGCACAACCACGAGCACCATAAAGATTAAAACTGCGATAATCACAAGTAAAATAATTGCTGGGTAAGTTAACGCACCACGAATATCGGACATCATCTTCTCGTCTTTTTCCTTCTGATCCGCTAGGCGTATCAACGATAAATCAAGTGTACCGGACGTCTCACCTGCACGAAGTAATGCAATATAGAGATTATCAAACACATCTGGGTATTTCTGGCATGTTTCAGTTAACGTCTTACCTGCTTCCACGTCCGAAAGCAACGCCTCAATCACTTTTCGCATTGGCTTACTTTGAGTTTGCTCCGCCACCACTCTCAGCGAGTTTGAAAGTGGCAACCCCGCCCCAATAAGCGTTGCAAATTGCCTCGTGAAGACATTTTTATCCTTATTTCTAATTTTATTTTGAAGACGCGATAAAAGACCGCCTTCTTCCTCTTCCACGATTTTATCAGGCGTAAATCCCTGTTCAATCAAAAGCTTGCCAGCAGTTCTTTCACTCTCAGCTTGGATCGCCCCTTTAACGATCTTTCCAGTCTTGCTGTCCCTAGCTCTATATGTAAATCGCTTCATTTAGCTTTTAAATGCCCTTCACTAACCTTTCAAATTCGTGCATATCAACTGCATATTCACGTGCATTATCATAAGTAATAGTTCCCTGTTGAACGAGTTTCGCAAGCGTTCTATCCATCGTCTGCATACCTTCGTTCGCACCAGTCTGAATCGTTGTATCGAGTTGGTGAGTTTTACCTTCACGAATAATTGATCTAACTGCCGAGTTTGCAATCATAATTTCCGCTGCAACGACACGTCCACCACCAATTGCCGGAATAAGACGTTGCGAACAAACCGCCATTAAGACCGCCGAAAGTTGTGAACGAATCTGTGGTTGTTGTTCTGCTGGGAACACGTCAACCATACGGTCAATCGACTGTGCTGCCGAGTTTGTGTGAAGTGTTGCGAAGACTAAGTGTCCCGTTTCTGCAATCGTGATTGCCGAGGAGATAGTTTCAAGGTCACGCATCTCACCAAGAAGCACGACATCTGGATCTTGGCGAAGTACCGACTTCAAAGCCCGTGCAAATGAGAATGTATCATAATGGACCTCACGTTGAACTACAACCGAACGTTTCGACTTGTGTGTAAACTCAATTGGATCCTCAATCGTGACGATATGGACCGATTTTTCAGTATTAATTTTATTAATCAAAGCTGCAAGAGTAGTAGATTTACCAGAACCAGTAGGACCTGTAACAAGGACTAAGCCACGTGGGAAATCTGCAAAGGTCGAAACCACTTGTGGCATACCCAGCTCATCAATTGTCGGCATCTTTGTCGGGATAAGACGAAATGCCGCCGCAAGATTCCCTTTTTCATTAAAGGCGTTAACACGGAAACGTGCCACATCGCCGAACGAGAACGAATAATCGAACTCTTTGTCTTTCGAAAGGGTTTCGCGTTGCATCGAGTCAAGCGTCGAAAAGACAAGTTTTTCGACCATATCTTCGGTTAAAATTGGAGTGTTTTGGATAGGTTGTAAAGCACCATCAATACGAAGAATCGGAGGAAGACCAACTTGGATATGGATATCAGATGCATTTTTCTTAATACATTCTTCAAGCAAAACTTCGATACGAACAGAAGATGGCACTGCTGTCGGAGTCGATGCTGCCGCAGCTGCCGCCGCGATTGTACTTGTCGTCGGAACTGCCGAATTAAAATCTGCATCATTAGTTGGAGTCGATGATTGGACCATACTATGATCAGTCACCGAAGCCGTCTCTTGTGCTACCGGAACATCAGAGCCTGGCTCGTTTGTCTCAGCCGAGTCCTCTGCTGATACTTCAGCCGGCGCCTCAATCGGTATACTAGTCGGAGTACCAACTTGAGTTCCCGTCTGCGCTTCCATCTCTGGTGCAGTCGGCATAGTTTCTTCTACTGGATTTTCGTTTTGCATGTTACCTACCCTTATTTTCTTCCTTTTATTTTACCATAACCACTTTCGTTAAGCAAGGTCGGATGCCACCCTATTCACCTCTGAAATCGTCGTAATCCCAGAGAGCGCTTTAAGCATTCCATCTTGACGCATTGTAAGCGTTCCCTTCATCTTTGCAATCTTCATAATCTCGCTCGAAGTCGAATGTGAAATCACGAGTTTCTGAATATCATCATCCACCTCAATTGTCTCATAAAGACCAGCTCGCCCCTTATACCCACCTGGTGTATCACGGTCCTCTACCCCTTTAACTAAAGTGTACCCACTTTGGCTTACTACTGGCAACCCAGGATAGCCTAAATCATCCGACACTACTGCCACTTGTTCTTGGCTCTGTGGCAAAAGCGAACCAATTAAGTCATTAATTTGTTTCGTTTCAATATCTGTCGAGTTATATGCCTCCCTCTTATCTGCCACACGTCGAACTAATCGCTGGCCAATCACCGTATTAAGTGTCGACGCTAAGAGGAATGGCTCAATTCCCATATCAAGAAGCCTTGGCAAGATACCTGCTGCCGAGTTCGTGTGAAGTGTCGATAAGACTAGGTGACCGGTAAGCGCCGCTTGGACTGCGAGATTTGCCGTTTCTGAGTCACGAATCTCCCCAACCATCACTACGTCCGGGTCTTGACGTAAAATCGAACGAAGTCCAGCTGCAAAAGTTAACCCAGCGTCAACGTTCACCTGGATTTGGTTTACGCCATCCATCTTATACTCAACCGGATCCTCAAGCGTAACAATATTAATCTTCTCATCGAAAATTTTTGTAATCAAAGCATACAAAGTCGTCGATTTACCAGAGCCAGTCGGGCCAGAAGTTAGAATCATTCCGTTTGGCTTCGAGATTCCTCTGTCAACCATCGCAAGTGCATGCCCAGCCATCCCCATTGTCTCAATATTAAGCGTTGTACCGCTTTTATCAAGAAGACGAATCACCACTTGCTCACCCCATACTACTGGCGAAATTGCAATACGAAGGTCAATCTCTTTCCCTGCCACCGAAACTGTAAACTGACCGTCTTGCGGAATACGGTGTTCATCAATTTTAAGGTCTGCCAAAATCTTAATCCTCGAAACTAATGCCGGCTCAATCGACTTTGGAAGGTCCATCACTTTTCGAAGCACACCATCAACCCTACATCTAATCACAAGCGAATCTTCAAGCGGTTCAATATGGATATCAGACGCTTTCGAACGTGCCGCGTATTCGAGAATTGTAGCGAGCGCCTTCGAAATTGGCGAATCTTGTGTAATCGTTTTTACGTCCGCGTTCGCGGTTTTCTGCGCCACTTCCTGGTTTGCAGATTTAACCGCTTTATCAACCGCCGAAAAGTCACCTTGATATTGTGCGAGGGCTGCTCTTAAGCCTACCTCGCTCGCCATCATCGTGCGAATTGGTTTTTGGACTAATGTTGCAAGATAATCTGTCGATTGGACATTCTGCGCATCGAGCATCGCGACGTAAAGTGTCCCATTTTTCTCGCCTAATGGCACCACCATCGAGCGTTCCGCCACTTCGTGCGGCACCAACGTCAAAATCTCCGTATCCATCCTAACATTGTTAAGATTAACATACGGCACCCCCATCACCGAAGCCGTTGCATGACTCACCGTCTCATCATCTGTGATTTTCTTTGATGTAAGAAGTGCCAAAATCGGCTGTCTCGTCTTTAAAACCTCCGCCTGGGCTTCTTGTACTTGTTCAGCCGAAACTAGCCCCTCCGAAACTAGCAGCTTAACAACTCTCTCTTGAATTTCTTTAGTCAGTAGTGCCATTTTCAGGCTCCCTTTCAGGTTCCTCAGCTGGCACTTCTTGTTTATTCTCGGTTTTTGGACATTTATCTAGGCTATCTAGCACAATCGTCCCATCTGGACAATAAACTAATTTTGATTGTTCTTCCTCAACTTTTGTGTCATCTTCAATCTTTTTACACTTTATGAGTTCTTCTCTTGAAAGAATTCCGTTCTTATCCACGTCCTCACATCCATCAATCAAGACCTCAACCGTCGGGTTGATTGCGTTTGAGTTAAAAAGTTCTGGATCTGGTTCTGTCAAAGCTGGCGAAATCTCTTCAATCGTCTTAATTGTTACCGATTGTAAGTTAGGATCACCAAGTAAAGCATTTACTGCGAAATAAGCCGCTAAAGTCCCGACTGTTCCGATAATGATAATTGAGAAAATATCTGATTGTTTCATATTACTTCCCCGTTACCTTACTTTCTGCTTTCTCCACCGCAGTTTGACCCGCTGCAGTCGTTCCGCTCGCTTTCTTTGCATCTGCCGAAGCATAAATTGTCTTCTGAGTTTCAGTCGCCTCAACTTGGTTCGTATAGAATGCTAAAGCTTGTGCCGCAAGTTCAAGGTTCGTCTGACCGTCCATCCCACCTCTCCAAGTAATCGTTGCATTTGTAAAGTAGAACGAGCGAATTGAACGCTCAAGATTCTCGAGCAATCTTGTAGATTTTAAGATATTTTCTTTAATCGAAACTGAAATCGGAATCACTTCAAGACCATTAACTGGCGAAACTGCACCGGTGTTGCTCGGCGACAATGCCTCTGGCTGAAGCCCCGAAAGTAGGAAGATTTGATTCATCGAAGATAGAAGTGCTTCTTGGTTTTGCGAAGCTGGAAGTGCATCTGGAATCACGCGAAGCGACGAACAAAGTTTAATATCATAAAGATATTGTTGTCGAGCTTCTTCGGTTTCTGCATTTTGGTAAAGCTCCGTAAAGTTGAATTTCTTGCCCGTTGCTGGGTCATAACAAGTTGAAGAAATCCCTTCTCTAGCCACCGATTCAAGATCTTCGTTTTCGGTCATCCCAACTAGAACGTTATAACGTAAAGTACCTTGAATATCGTTTACATCAATATCATTCGGCACACATTTTTCTAGTTCCCTATCCGTAAACTTCTTATCACCATTTGAATCAATACAAATCCCAACGTTCGAAATTGCTTTATAGTAATTTTCAATCGCTACATCTTTTTCATTAATCACTGTTGTATTGAAAATAATATATTTCACGAAATAAATTGACAAAACTAGCGAAACTCCAAAAACGAGCGAAGCTCCAAGCACTGCCAGCATCATGTGCTGTTGGATTTTACTGATTTTAATTCTTTTTCCTACTGCTATTTCTGCCATTTTTATTCTCCTGTTGTTCTCGCATTTTGACATTCCGTGTCACCCGCAGAACAATCTGTTGCTGGTGCCGCGAAGATTTTTTCGAGCTGGACATACGAATCAGTTACGTTTTGACTATTTGGCCCAATCGCCATAATATGTTTATTTCTAAACGCGAATGCATCCGCATTGATTTTAACTAATGCTGAGAAACGAAGCACTAAATTATCGTCCGTATCACGACCATTTGACGAGCTATTTATCACAATCCCATCTGGAACAAGTTGGCACTCATTATTTGCCGACCATTTTACATTCTTTTTACCGTTTTCTTCGGTCTCCTCACCAGAATAAGTAATGCATTTACTATCAAAGTGTGGAATCCCCGAAATCGAACCATCAAGCCCCATTACCGGAGTGTATACATGGTTTGTGATGTTAACTTTTGTTGCCTCATCACCCGGTTTAATTATCACGTCATCAACACCATCTTTAGAGGTGTCCCAAGAATCGCCATTGTGCCAACTTGTGAATTGTGGGGTACGATAAATCTTCTCGCTCGGGATATATTCAATCACCCGAGTTTGGTTACCATCAGAGTCAGCCGATGTAGTGATACGCCCAGTAATTGTGGCGGTTCTCGACTGTCCGTTCACCATTTTAGTAGCATCTACACTTGTATCAGTAATCGTAACAGTAGCAGATCCTTCCGTAGTGTTGGAATTATCGCTTGGAGTTGGGTCGCAACCCTTCTCGCCACGTTTCCAAATTGCATAGATGCTTCCATTCTCTTCATGCATCTTCCCACTTACAGGGTCATATTCTTCGATACAACGCGACGGGATGTTATTTCCGGTCGAATCAACATAACGCCCATAATCGAATGTCATTAAGTTTGTACGTTTCATAAATGCTTCTAGCACACGATAATCGATGTATGGTTCCTTCCCTGCGTTTGCTTGTGCATCAAACGTCAAAGTCGATTCCGTTAAATCAATTGAAAGCTCCGAAACCTCAATCTTATCTGCACCACTCGGGAGTAGTGAGTTCAAGAACGAAACTGCACGAGATAGAACCTTTTGGTTATCTTCAATTTTCGAAACACCATTAATCTGGTTTTGAACTGTTAAGAATTCCGCGAGTTCATCATATCCTAAAATCTTCGAGGAAAGATTTTTGAGGTGTTTATCCTGACCAGTCATCGTCAAATCTTGTGCACCTTTGACCGAACCTAAAACCGCCACCGTCGAAACTGACGCGATACTAATAATGATACAAATGAAGAAAACTAAGTTTCGAACTTTCTGGGTTTTGATCATCTCAGTTTTTACGTCTGGAACGAGGTTAATCTCATAAAACCCAGTTTGGGTTGTCATCATTTCTTCTTCATCGCCAACCTCACCCTTAAAGAATGCAATCGCAAATTTCGGAATATCTTTAAGGTGCATCGTCTTAAAGTCAAATTTCTTCTTCACCATTACTCGTTGCTCCTTTCTGCTAGCCCAATCGCCACTGCAAACTCAGATGCAACCGGGAGGAGTGCCTGTTGTTGTTCCGGAGTAACACGTACATATTGCCAAGGGTTACCTTGAATCGTCGGGATATTCGTCTTAACTTCCATATACTCTGCAATAAACGGGATAATCCCAGCGAACCCAGAGAGGATAATCCCTCCAATTTGTGCACCGACATATTTTGTTTGGAAGAATCTAACTGATTTACTCATTTCCATTGCGAAAGTCTCGAGTGAACTATCAAGCGCTTTAAAGACTTGCCCCTCAAGTTTATCTTGTGCAAGACCGAATTTAAGGATAAATTGTTTTGCTTGGTCTGGACGTACCGAAAGTGTGTCCGCAACTGTCTCGACAAATTGATTCAACCCCCCAGGAATTGAACGCACAAGCCTCGGTGCTCCCTGATAAATCACGACTAGGTCAGTTGATTTTTCACCAAGATCAATCAACATTCTTCCATCTGTCATTCCAACCGGTGCAAGCGCTCTCGTCATTGCAATTGGCTCCGGCTCTTGCGCAATCACATTAAGCCCGATGTTCTCAATATCTTCCATTCTCTCTTCAGCATATTCTTTCGCTGTCGAAGAAATCAAAATTTCTGCCTTAAGTGGATCATTTGGAGAAACTCCAAGCACTGCAAAATCAACCTTTGCCTCTTCTACCGCCATCGGAATATATTGATCTGCCTCATAACGAATCGTCTTTCCAACCTCTTTCTTTGGTGCATTTGGCACTTCAATAATCGAGGTGTAAGTCTTTCTTGCCGGAAGACCTAATGCCACGTTTTTCGTTCTAATCCCAGCTTGTTCCTTCGCCCCTAAAATTGTCTCGGCGAGCTTTCTCTTTCCAATCTCAGAACCATCTAGAGCTACTTTTGGATCAATCGGCACATAAGCATATTTTTCAAGCGCCCAACCCCTTTCCGCATCACCAGAAAGTTGAATCAAACGGATTGAATTCGTACCGATATCTAATGCGAAGAAGTCGCCCACGCCACGTAATAAACTCATACTGTTCTCATTATAGCATAAGAACTTTAATTTTTACAAGAGATTTACCGCAAGAAACCTACAAAATTTTTATAGATTTTTCCGCTTTTCCTATCACAATTTTTCCAACGTGATTTAGTCTCTTATATTCCCCCTCTGCTTGAATCTCAATATCCCCATAATCTGGGAACGTGATAACATCCTCCGTTGTAATATCCGCCGGAATTCGTCGAAAAACGCTCTTCCTCATAAACGTAGCTAATCTAAAAATCTTATTTAATCTCCCAGTTGTCGACAAGAAATCTGTCTTACTGCTATAAAATTCCTTCCCGCCTTTCATCATTTTTGCAACCGAAAGCCCATTTATAGCTAAATAATCCGAAATCCCCTTTGTTTCGTCCGTGTTCAATATTTTTACTCGTGTCTGGAATACTCCGTTTTTATCATAAGTTCTAGTTGTCGATGAATATTTAAACGGCGGAATAAAAACTTTTCGTTTATTTTTAAAATACCATCTTATGAGTGTTCGAAGTGAGAAGAAAATCCCCTTGTCCCCTTTTTGGAGCTTCTTTCTTGTCTTCTCTGAATCAAAAATCTCCGTTGATTCCGCAAACATTCCAATCGTAAAATAACAAGCCGCATAACGATAATGCACTCCATCAATTTTCGCCTCTAAAGGGTATAATTCCTTCCCGCTAGCGTGTTTTAAAGTCCTCGCCATATCGTTAAAATTCCCATAAGGAAGTGCCATAAATCTTACGTCCTTCCCCGACAACATCGTCCCGTTTAAACCAATCGTCGCAGTCCCGTCTCCCCCCGCCGTAATTACAATATCGTTATCTAGCAAAATTTTTGCAAGCGATCTTGCGTTATCATCCACATCAGTTGGTTTTACCTCATATTTTCCAACCATAATCCCCGGAATTTTCCGAATCGGATCAATCACTTCTTCTGTCACCCGCTTCGCTTTCGACGAACGTGGATTATAGACCAAAATAACTCGGCACTTCTGTCCTGAGATTTTTTCTTCTAGCTCTTTTAACTCCATTTCACCCTCAAAATTAGAGTTTAAGAACCATCAGCAAACAATCCGCCTGGTAGTAAGAACTGCAAAATTCCCCAGAATAATACCCAAACTGCAAGCCCAATCACAATCTGTAAAATACGATTTTTTGCTTTTGCAACTTGTGCTGAATTATCCCGTGCCGTTATATATTGATACCCAGAAATAACTACACCAATTACTGCCGCTGCCCCAACACCCCAGGTCATAATATTAAGTGCAATTGCTAAAACATCAAAAATCGCAGCACCATCACCAGAGCCACTATCGCATTTAACTAAAGCGGTTTCAACTCCACCACATGTTTCTGCAAAAAACCTTAGAATTCCATCCATATTTTAATTATAACACTTATCTCAAATACTCTTGTAATTTTTTTGTATCTTTATTTTTGCGAAGTTTCGAAAGTGCCTTTGCTTCAATCTGACGGATACGTTCACGAGTAACCGAAAATTCCGCACCAACTTCCTCGAGCGTGTGAGGTCTTCCCCCGCCAATCCCGAAACGAAGTTTAATAATCTTTTGTTCCCTTTCAGAAAGTGTCGAAATAATATCTGCAAGCTGTTCTTTTAGCATTTGGTTTGCTGCCGAGTCTTCTGGCGAAATTCGATCTTCATCTTCGACAAAATCCCCGAGCACAGAATCTTCATCATCACCGTCTTTCCCAACCGATGCATCAAGCGACGCGATATCTTGCTTAATTCGCATAACGTAATCGACTTTGTCGACATCCATATCCATCTCTTTTGCGATTTCTTCAATGGTCGGCTCACGGTTCAATTCCGCCGTAAGTTTTCTTGAGGCACGAAGTACTTTATTAATTGTCTCAACCATGTGTACCGGGATACGAATTGTTCTTGCTTGGTCGGCAATCGCACGCGTAATCGCTTGGCGAATCCACCAAGTTGCATAAGTCGAAAACTTAAATCCCTTCTCCGGATCAAATTTCTCAACTGCTCTAAGAAGCCCCGTATTTCCCTCTTGGATTAAATCAAGAAAATCTAGACCTCTACCAGAGTATCTTTTTGCAATCGAAACAACAAGACGCATATTTGCTTCGACCATTTTATCTTTCGCTTTTTTATTTCCCTTTGCTGCTTTTTGCGCTAAGTCTAGCTCTTCTTCTGCAGTTAAAAGCGGAATTTTCCCAATTTCGCGAAGGTACATCTTAACCGAGTCATCAGCAAACTGATCAACGTTGTCTGCTGTGATCTCTAAATCTTCCTCCGAGAGCTCTTCTTCTGCGCCAAGCTCAGAAAAATCCGGCTCCTCAGGCCCGCTAAGGCCAGTCAAAATTTCATCATCAGTATCATTCATTACAATAAAATTATCATAAAATTGGCTTTTTTTCAAGCAAAAGTATTTTACCATAATATTGGTAATTTCCCGTGCTCGTTCAAATATTCATTTGCTTTCGAGAATGGCTTTGAACCAAAAAATCCGTGATATGCCGAAAGTGGCGATGGGTGCGCCGACTCTAAAATTAAATGCTTCGATGGGTCAATTAGATTTTTCTTATTTCTTGCATCTCTCCCCCAAAGAATAAAGACTAGGTTTTCTCTCTCGGAATTTAGATATTTTATCACCGCCTCAGTAAACTCTTCCCAACCTCTCCCCCTGTGCGAACCAGCTTTGTGCGCCTCAACCGTAAGAACGTTGTTAAGAAGCAAAACTCCCTGCCTCTGCCATCCCGAAAGGTCTCCATTTTTATTTACATGCGCCCCAATATCGCTATCGATTTCTTTATAGATATTTATTAAACTCGGTGGCATATAGTCCGATTTAGAAGAAACCGAAAATGCAAGCCCATCCGCAACACCAGGGGTGTGATATGGGTCCTGCCCTAATATTACCACATTTATTTTATTTAGATCAGTCGAAAACGCTCGAAAAACCGCTTGTCTAGGTGGAAAAATTGTCTTCCCCTCATATTCCTTATGTAAAAACTCGGATAATTCTTTAAAATAAGGCTTACTAAACTCCGACTTCAAAAACGGCTTCCAACTTTCGTCCATCTTAAAACTCGAACAATTTTTTTAAATCTTCAAATACTTCTGGGATTGTTCCCTCTGCATCTAGCGTCGGCACGCCATATTCCTTCGCAACTTTTAAATATCCCGCATTTAATTTCTTCTGGAATTCATCCGGTTGCGACTTCCAGACTTCACCACTTCTCCCCTGTTCTTTCGCTTGGCTTTCTAATCTTTTTACCCTCGCTTCGTCCGACAAAATCATAATTACTTGTTTATCTGGATGAAAATAACTTTCCGGCATCACGGTTTTATGAAGTTTTTTAATAAACGTTCTCGAAACCCCTGCTGCATATCCCTCATAAATCAAAGTTGAGAACCAACTCCTTGTCGTAATCACAACATCCCCAGCTCGGAGAGCCGGTTCCGCCAATTTTCGCCACTGTTCATATCTATTAACAAGATAAAGCATCACTCTCGTTCGGTGGTCAATGTCCTGTTTTGAACCATAATTTAATTTTGCAATTTCCCGAATAAACTCGTCCTCGCTCCCTGTACCGGATTCCGAATAGTGAACGACATTCTTCCCCTTAGAACGTAAATATTCCGCGAGCAACTTCGCCTGCGTATCTTTTCCCGTCGCGTCCTGCCCTTCAATCACAATATGCATTATTTCTTCCCTTCCTTATATTCCTTGTAGCACTTCGGACAAATCGCCCGATATTCAATCTTCGTTTTCCCGTCATCAATCAAGATATCCGGCCCATCTGCAACGAATTTCCCGTCTAAAAATCTCGCGTTACAAGTCGCCTTCCTTCCGCACTCACAGATCGTTTTTATCTCTGTTATATCGTGCGCAATTTGGAGTAATCTCGTCGCTCCCTCGAATCCGCCATCCTCATTTCGGAAATTAAGTCGAAGCCCATATGCCATTACCGGAATCTCAAATTCCGTCACTACATCCATCAACTCGTCGACTTGTTTCGCGCTTAAAAACTGCGCCTCATCAACTAAAACACAAGAAAATTTTTTCCTCTTAAATGCCTCCGAAATAACTTCGAACAAATCATCTTCTTTCGAAAAACAAAAATCGACTTCCCTTTCCGGACCAATCCTCGTCCAAAGTTTCGTGTCCCGCCTTGTATCCGTCTTCGGTTTTAAAACGAAAACCCTGTGTCCGCGCTCCTCGTAATTAAACGCGACCTGAAGTAATTGCATTGTTTTCCCGCACCCCATTGCCCCGTATCTGAAATATAACTTCGCCATAAAACCTCTTTTCTTCTATTATACACTGTTATGCTATAATTTCCTTAATGAAAGCTCTCAAAAAATCTTCAAAATTCTTCATCATTATCTCTCTTATTCTCATCGCTGTCGCCGGAACAACTCTCTTCTTCATGATAAAAAATCGAACCGATAAAAACTCTACCGAAAACTCCGAAAACCAAACCTCTAAAGTTGAAGAAAAGGAACCGGAAGAACCGAAAAAACCAATTACTCTCGATTTTGTTGGCGACGTTTCCCTCGCCGATAATTGGCACATCGCTCCAAAATATGACGAACGCGGCGGAGTTACTGGAATTCTCGAAGAAAAAATGCTAAACGAAATGAAAAGTGCCGATTTTATGGTCGCAAACTCCGAATTCACCGTATCTACTCGCGGCCAAGCTCTTAATAAACTCTACACTTTCCGCGCAAAACCAGAACGCCTAAAAATCTACGAAGAAATGGGTGTCGATCTCGTTTCTCTTGCGAATAACCACGTCTACGATTACGGAAAAGATGCCTTTCTCGACATGTTAGATGCCTTCGAAGAATATAAAATTCCTCATATCGGTGCCGGTCGCAATCTCGAAGAAGCAAAGAAGCCTTATTATGCAACGATTGGCGATTTTAAATTTGCTTTTGTCGCCGCAACTCGTGCCGAGAAAAATATTGTAACTGCCGGCGCGACCGCGACCTCTCCCGGAGTTTTTCGTTGCTATGACCCGACCGAAATGATTAATTTAATAAAAGAACTCCGAAAAGATGAATCAATCGATTTTATCATCCCAATCATCCATTTCGGCCGCGAAAACTCCCACGATCTCGAAAAAGAACAAGTTAGTAGCGCGAAAGCTTATATCGATGCCGGCGCCGACGCCGTAATTGGCCATCACGCCCACGTCCTCCAAGGTGTTGAAATTTATAATGAGAAGCCGATTATTTATAATCTCGGGAACTTCCTTTTTAACCAAGAAGAAGTCGAAACCGCCCTCTTTAAAATGGTAATAAACCCCGATAAAGCCTTAGAATATTACATGCTCCCAGCTCTCCAAAAAGATTACAAAACTTCCCTCCTCGACGGCGAGCGAAAGCAAAAGATTATCAATGACTTAAATTCTTGGAGTATTAATGCAAAAATCGGAAACGACGGGAAAATCGAAAAGAAGTAATTTTTCGTCTTTCTAAAATAATTAGTTATACGCTCCGCCCGAAAGCAGTACGCCGTAATAAATTAATCCTGAAACAATGTGTGCCGCGAGTAGAAGATATGCCACTGCAAGATAAACTACGTTCGTCTTTTTCTTTGGAAGAGCTCGAAGAATACTTACACTCGAGATAAATGCCATCATCAAAGTAAATGTATAACTCCAGTCAAAGTTTCCATCTCCAGCTCTCGGGCCAGTCTCGACAAAGAAGAGATAAAGTGGAAGGGCTACCGCATTCATTGCAAGTACAAATGAATGTTTCCTATCCGATAAGACCGTCTTTAAGTTCGTAAATAGAATAAATAGTGGGAACGCCGCTGATTGTAAAATCGAAATCAAAGGATATGGATGATACATCTTTAAGGCCGTAAGCACGCTCACCGCGATTCCACTTCCGTCACTGTTCTCGCCTGTCCCATATAAAACTTTACTCTGATAAATTAAAACTGAAAGCGAAATTAAAACCGAGCACCCGAAAATAATAATATTTCCAATCGCTTTTTTATTCTTAATATTCTTAAAGAAATCAATAATAAAGAATAAGAGCATCGCCGGCGCGAACGCAATGATAAATGTTGGTTTAACCGCATTAACAATTAAAAGTAGCGCCGTAAAAACAATATATTTTTTCGCATCGATATGCTTTAGATAGTTCTTCTCTATCTTGAAATAGAGTAGCATCGCAAGCAACGCGAAGAATTTCATAATCGTATAAGTTGAGTTGTGCCACTCGTTTGGCTCCTGCACCCCCGTATTAAAATATTGTGTAATCCAAGGTAGATAAATAGCGATATTAAAGTTGAGTAAAATTGCCCAAATCCAAGTTTTGAATTCGTGTTTTTCATCGTAGTAATAATCGAGCAATTTCTTCGTCGCCCAAATCGCCCCGACCACAAACGCCGCAAGTAATATTGCAATTCCAAACGTTCCACCCAAATGCCAAAAAACGAAACGATATAGAGGTTTTGTAATCGTATAAGCTGGAATATCGGTTCGAAGTGCCGATTCGATATGTCCCGAAAGGTCTGAAGTATAAGTCTTTTGATATTGCCCAGGATATTTAATCTCGTGTGGTGGAATATAAGACGTATCAAAATGATGGTAATAAATTCCTTCTGCTTGTTTATAGAAAAGAAATCCCGCCGACGCAAAAATCGCAAGAATAATCGTAAAGATAATTAACTTCTGCCATCTCGGAAAATTCGGATTATTTTTTTCTTTTTTGAAATCTTCCACCTTTTCTAGTTTCGCTTTTAACGACTTAAATAAAACCTTCTTCATTCCTTAATCTTACCATAGATTAAGCCCCGTTTCAACGAATTAAGATTCCGAAAATTGCGAGTTATAGAGCTCCGCATAAAAACCATTCATAGAAAGCAGTTCTTCATGCTTACCCTGCTCGACAATATTCCCATCCTTCATCACTAAGATTAAATCCGATTCTCGAATTGTCGAAAGCCGATGCGCAATTACGAATGATGTTCGCCCTTTTGTTAGGCGCGAAAATGCATCTTGAATCATCTGTTCCGTCCTCGTATCGACATTCGAAGTTGCCTCATCTAAAATCAGCATTGGCGGATTCGCCACCATCGCTCGCGCAATCGTGAGGAGCTGTTTTTCTCCCGCCGAAATATTATCTGAGTCCTCATCAATCACAGTATTAAGCCCATGTGGTAAAGATTCGATAAAATGATCAATCCCGGTTGCTTTTATTGCCTTTTTCACTTCCTCTTCCGGAATATTCTTCCCCGCCCCATACTTCAAATTATTTAGAATCGTCCCCGAAAATAGCCAAGTATCTTGCAGAACCATCCCAAACAACTTCCTGACATTAGCCCGCGACATTTCTCTTGTCGGTTTCCCATCAATCGTAATATATCCTGAATCTGGATCATAAAAACGCATAAGGAGATTTACGATTGTCGTCTTTCCTGCTCCTGTCGGACCAACAATCGCCACTTTCATCCCCGGAGAAATTTTTGCCGAAAAATTACGGATTACCGGCTTATCTGCGTTATAAGAAAAGTTTACATCATGAAATTCCACCTCTCCTGAAATCTCGTCCGCCCTTATTTCTGTTTCCTCTTCCTCTGCCATCTCCTCTAGGTCAAGAAAATCAAACACTCTTTCTGCCGCCGCCATAATCTGCTGAATCGTTGCGCTAAGCTGAGCCACTTCAGTAATCGGTCGATTAAATTGATTCACATATTGAATAAATGCTTGTACGTTCCCAATCGTAATCGCTCCGATAATTGCAAAATACCCCCCAAGCACACATATAATAATATATGCAAAATGCGTGAAAATATGCGTAATCGGAAAAGGTAACGTTCCAAAGAACTGTGACTTGAAAGACGCCTCGTATAACCTGTCGTTTGCTTCTTTGAACTCCGCTAAAGTTTTCTTCTCATGACTGTTCGCCTTAATAATCAACTGCCCTGTATAATCTTCTTCAATCCTTGAATTTAGTTCCCCAAGTATTGTCCTCTGCCTCTTAAAATGCTTTTGTGCTTTTTCTGCAATTCGCTTCACGAAAATCGTCGAGACTGGAATTGCAATAATTGCCACAAGTGAAAGCGGGACCGAGATAATTAGCATCATCGCCGTAATGCCAACTAACGTCACAACACTTATAACAATTTCATTTATTGTCTGAGCTAAATTTCCCACCGCCGTATCGACATCGTTTGTCATCCTCGACATTACGTCACCAATTTTTGCATGGTCAAAATAGCTCATCGGCAATCTCGAGATTTTATCAAGAATCTTAGAGCGCATTTTATTTGAAAATCTTGCCGAAATTCGTGTTAAAATCAATTCTTGAACATACGAAATTATTCCCGAAATCACATAAAGCGAGATTAAAAGTATAACTAGCCCAATAATCTCATCCCATAAAATCCCCTTCCCTGCGGCAATCGAGCTCGTCGCACTTGTTGTCATCATCCCTAGTACCATCGGCCCAAATAACGTTAAAAGTACCGATATTGCCGTGAAAATTACCGTAACAATAATCTGGACTTTATAAGTCCCAAGTTCCTTCATAAATCGCTTAAACGTCTTTTCGAAATTTTTCGGTTTCTGAATTACATTTCTAGGCCCTGGCATCTCTTACCTCCCTCTCGTATTCCTCCTCCGAAAATTGCGATTGACAGATTTCCTGATAAACCTTACAACTCTTAAGTAATTCCCCGTGTTTGCCTTTACCAACTACTTTTCCTTCGTCTAAAACCACAATTTGGTCTGCTAAACGCACTGTTGAAACTCTTTGCGCCACAATTAAAACCACCGCATTTTTCGTCACCGGTTTTAGCGCCTCTCTGAGTTTTTTATCCGTCTTCATATCAAGTGCCGAAAATGCATCATCGAAAATATAAATTTCCGGCTTCTTCGCAATCGCTCTCGCAATCGAAAGTCTCTGCCTTTGCCCACCCGAAACGTTTGTCCCCCCTTCAACAATTTTTGATTCATATTTTTCATCCAATCTCGAAATAAATTCTTCCGCTTGTGCGATTCTCGCTACCTCCTCCATCTCTTTCTCATTCGTCAAATCCGCCCCGAATAAGATGTTCGACTTTACTGTTCCAGAAAATAAAAATCCCCTCTGTGGCACATACCCAATTTTCTTCATTAAATCGTCCATCACATAATCTTTTACGTTCACTCCGCTAACTAGTACTTCTCCGCTTGTCACATCATAAAATCTCGGAATTAGATTAATTAATGTCGATTTTCCCGAACCAGTCGATCCAATAAATGCTGTTGTTTCTCCAGCTTTTGCTTTGAATGAAATCTTTTCTAGAACTTCCTCGTCCGCTCCAGCATATTTAAAATCTACATTTTTAAACTCAACCGATGGCTCTTCTTCTGGCTTCTTAATACTCTTTTCTTTCCATTTTATTTTCGGATTCACCTTTAAAACTTCATTAATACGCTTCGCCGAAACCGAAGCCCTCGGGATCATCACGAAGATTATTGCGAGGAAGAAGAACGATAAAATAACTTGAATTGCATATTGCATAAACGCCATCATTTTCCCGAGATAACTTGCATCAAATTCTAGATGCGAAATCCCGATATAAATACAAAGTAAGCTCGTTCCGTTAAAAATTAACATCATGAGTGGCGATTCTAAACCCATCACCGCCCCGATAAAAAAATCTGTCTTCATTACTTTTTTATTAGTTTTATCAAATTTCTCCGCTTCATATTTCTCGTTATTAAATGCTCGAATTACTCTTAGCCCAGTTAAATTTTCTCTCGTTAAAAGGTTAATTCGATCGATTAATTTTTGATAAAGCATAAACTTCGGCATCACAGCCGCTAAAATCACGATAATTAGCCCAACTAAAATCCCGACTGAAAGCGCAAGAATCCAAGTCATATCCGGAGCTAAAATCACCGCCTCAACAATCGCACCCACCGCCATCATCGGTACTCGAAGCATCATTGAAAGCATCATAATAAGTGTATTCTGCACCGTCGAAATATCGTTTGTCGTCCGCGTAATTAAAGATGCAGTTGAAAAATCGTCAATCTCCGAGATTGAGAATGATAAAATCTTCTTAAATAAATCCTCTCTAATATCTCGCCCTATCGCCGAGCCAATTTTCGCTGAAAAATACGCTGATGAAAGCGCCCCGAGTGCCGAAATCCCAGCCCAAGCAACCATTTTTAGCCCGGTAAGAATGATAAAACTCATGTCCCCCGTCCCATTGTTTGCGGCAATTCCATCATTCACAATTTGAGACATCAAAGTCGGAAGCCTGAGTGTTCCCCATGCCTGTATCCCTATTGAAACTACAAGGATTAACGCTCCCTTCCAATAAGGCCTAAGATATCTAAGCATCTTAAACATAATAACCTATAAATTATACCACAGTTAAAACGCTAAGTTTAGTACGTCAAATTTGGCAAAATATAAGCAAATAATTCAAATAGTGGCGTGAAAATAAAGACTGCGATAAAAATCCCGAGGATGATATTTCTAAGCCATCCTTTTAAATCTTTAAGGATGAATTCTAACCCTTTCACCGCAAAGAACATTACCGGGATCATAATCGGAAGAATGTACCGTCCTTGTGGCTGGAAGTCAAGGAAGAATGAATAATAAATGCTTAGTCCAACTACTGTTACCGCCCCGAAAATCATCGCAGTATAAAGTAATCTTTTCTCTTCTTTCTCGAGTTTCATCTCCGTATTAAAGACCGGTTCTAGTTCTTCTTTTTCTTTCTTTTTCTTATAAATTCTTAGGTATAATCGATAAATTAAATACCCAAAAACTCCGAATAATCCAATCCCAACCATAATTTCATAAAACTCATAAAGTTCAAAATGCATCGGCAAATTCATATACCCGAAGTTTCCATAAAAACTATGCCGTACATTTTTCGTCCATTCCCTATCATAAAGCATATATCCAAGTGTCTCGCCTTTGTTTGCCGACGTATCCCTCTCCGAAGGCTTAAACGATTCTGATAAAATCGAGCACTCTTTCAATGTCTTCTTTCGTCCTTCTGGTGCCATTACGCATTGCATCGGTTCTGCGCTTTTAGACATCGCGTATTTCTCGCTATATTCCCTAGCCGTCTTTAGCCCGAGCATATCCCCGTTATAAAGCACCGCACTTCGAATAAACCACCATCCCGCAAGCATGAACACAATCCAAATAACCACCGCACTCTTCTTTAGCACTTCTTTTATTCCAACTTTCCGAACGATACTCACGCCGAAAAACAAAATCATACTCGCTAAAATATACCCATACGCGTTGTAATAGGACATCATTAAAAGTCCGATTCCAACCGCAAGCAAAATACAAGTTTTATAATTCCATTTCTTCTCAATCCCAATCAACCAAGCATAAATCACCATCGCAACCGAAGCCATCGCCATCGCATCATTATTAATATAACTTCCGATATACAAAACCTGTGGCGTTAAAGTTGTTATAATCACAAAAATCGTTCGGTAAATTCCTTTCTTAAACAACTTCCGCGAAATTTTTAAAACGAAAAATGCATAGACTAAAATCCAAACAATATTAATAAATCTCGCCGAGAAAATCACAATATGATAAGAATCCGTAAAGGTCGTCACGCCTCTCATCACTAACCCCGCTAAAATTTGGGATGTTATTGGTTGAAAAGCGTAAGAAAATCCCCAAACCGAGTTCCTGACTGCCGGATCATCCCCGCTCGGAATTTGTAAGTTTTCCGAAACATATTTAACAATATCGTAACGTAGTTCCTCGTCCGGCGCCGAATTTCGATAAGTAAACAACGCTGCCGTTCCACAAAATAGGATTACGTATAATACTAGAAAAAGTGAACCCTTGCCCTTTAATTTTTCAAAAATTTTCTTAAATTTTTCTCCCTTTTTCATAACCCTCCTATAAAACAAACACCGCTACCCCAACAAAAACGATTAGAAGCCCAATCGCTTTTCTCTTATCAATTTTCTCTTTCAAAAATACTAGAGAAAGCACCGCTACAAAAATATATTCCGTCATTGAAAGCACTGGCCCAACTGAAAGAGAGATATATTTATATGCGAAAACATTACAAACTGTCGCTAAAAAGAACATAAAATATGCACTCATTGTTGGAACGTTTAAGTATTCCTTTAGCTTGCTCTCGTGTTTTTTATCTGCTGATTTTTTAAGCAAAACTTGTGCAATCGCCGAAATAATTACGCCGAAAAGGTAAAGCCCCGAGAATAATAAAGTTTCGCTACTCATAATCCCTCGCTAAAACTCTTATCCCGATAATAATGATAACCGCCCCAATTACCATATTTACCGTAATTTGTTCTCCGAAAAATAGCGCCCCCCAAACCATCCCCCAAATCACAATCACCGCTTTATTGAAAAACGCCTCCGTTAGAGCAAAGTGTTTTA
The DNA here is from genome assembly GCA_017432305.1 of Candidatus Saccharimonadota bacterium. Classification (GTDB taxonomy): domain Bacteria; phylum Patescibacteriota; class Saccharimonadia; order Saccharimonadales; family Saccharimonadaceae; genus Nanosyncoccus. The sequence continues at coordinate 90,046 of JAFRJK010000005.1, read as the reverse complement.
AAATCTGTTGCCAAAAAACTGCATAAATTCCGAGAAGCAATAGTGACAATCCATAAAAAATTATAAATGGCACCGATAGAAAATCATTTCCCGCTGCTAATTTCGAAAAAACGCCACAAAAAGAATAAACGATTAAAAGCCCGTGCAAAAAGAGATATTTACTTTTCCCCTTCATCTTTTCCTTCAACGTTTATTGTTTCTTTAATCACAAATTGTGGCGAATTATTGATACTAATATAAATTCTCCCGAGATATTCGCCGATTAACCCAAGCATCAGCATAATAATACCTCCAACGAATAGAACCACAGCCATAAGCGAGCTATATCCTGCCGAAACGCTAAACCCAGAGAAGATTTGCTTAAAAATCACGACTACCCCAAAGATAAACCCAACCACCGATGAAATTATCCCGAGTACCGTCGCAATTCGAAGTGGTTTAATCGAAAAGGCCGTAAACCCGTTCATCCAAAGTGAGACCATCTTCTTAAACGTGAAGTTTGTCGAACCGGCAAGCCTTTCTCTCTCCTCCATCTTTACATTCACAATGTCTTTCGTTGTTCGAAGAAGCAATCCAGTAAAATATGGATAAGGATTCTTATACTTTATAATCTCATCCTTCACATATTTCTTCATGATGATAAAGTTTGTAAAGTCGAGCCCTTTTGGTTTCTCCATAATAATTTCGGTCGTTTTTCGGTTAAACCAAGTTCCGAAACTCTTAAATAAGCCTTGCTTATATTCCGTATATTTTGCCATCGCGACGTCGTGTCCATCTTCAAGTTCTTTCACCAAATCGAAAAGGTGATCCATCGGACATTGCCCATCGTCATCCATCATTACGACAAAATCGCCACCTGAGAGATTAAGTCCCGCCATAACCGCTCCCGGCCTATTCATATTTTTAGCAAGGTTTACCGCCTTAACTTTCTTGTTTTTCTTCGCAATTTCTCGAAGTGTCGCCCAGGTATCGTCCGGAGAACAATCATTTACTGCCACCACTTCATAATCATAGCCCTTATGTGCCTTAATTACTTCATCGATTTCGTCGATTACTTTCCCGACAGTTTTCGAACTTCGATAACACGGAATTACAAAACTTATTTTTGTCATTTTATCCCTTTTTTATAAAACGATTACGTTCCATTTCTTTTTTATAGTCTTCAAGATATTTAATATAGGTGTACTCTGGCTCGTAACCGAGGTCTTTCTTAATGTTCTCGATATCCATCACGAAATCATCACAATCTTTTTTATCCGGACATTCAATAATCTTCGATGGCTTGTCTTTCGGCGAGAACACTTTAATCATCCCCTCAATTTGCTCACGCATCGAAGTCTTAATTCCCGTTCCAGCGTTATAGGTTCCCTCTTCAATATCCGTAAACATCGCTTTGAAAATCATCTGACAAAGATCTTTAACATAGACGACGTCTTTCCCTAAATCTGGGTTTCCCCAAAGCTCGATATCCTCCCCCTTCATTGCCTTTTGAATAATATAACGATAAGAAATTAAAACTGGTTTCCCATCAACATAATAATGTGTATCTGGCGAATACATATAGATATTCGGGAGCCTAAAGATAAAGTCCTTAATTCCATACATCGCATGATAATCGCGGATTAATTCCGCTGCTGCCATCTTTGTTGCGGTATAGATCGCGTGATCCCCAGTCCTAATTGGCTTTACTGGTACGTCTGAACGAAGTGGTTTCTTATCTTTAAGGTAACCGTTTAAAACTGCCCAGGTCTGAGTATAAATAATTCTCTCTGCTTTCACCTTTCGGCAGTACTCAAGAATATTCAAAGTCCCAGAAACGTTCACGTCGACATAAATTTGTGGGTCATCATCAGCAAGATATGCCGGTAAGACTCCTGCAAAATCTACCACTGCTTTAACGCCTTCGGTTGGGAGTTTTGAGAAATCTTCCTTGTTTAAAATATCGAGTTGGACATATTTCCCCTTATAAAATTCAAACGGGTATTCCGGGCGTCTCCCTGTTGCAATAATTTCATATTTATCTAGGTCGAGATGTCCCATTAAATAGTCGATAAAATACATCCCAATATTTCCCGACGATCCTAAAACGATAATCTTTTCTTTCATCTTTCCTCCTTTTCCGATGTTAAAATATAATATCCTACCCTTGACGATGAATCTTCTGTTTTCCCCATATTATCTAATTCCATTTCCGAAATTCGATAAATCTTTTCTGGGCTTTCTTGCTTCACTCTCTCGAGCTCATCCAAATCCTCTTTCGTGAAAATAAATTTGATTTCCGCCCTAACTGGTTTTGAAACAACTGACAAATCTGGCTCTTCCCCCGTCGCAACCTCAATCACCATCTTCACAAAATCTTTGCCAGTCGACAATTTCACTAAATCTGAGCCGATACAATCTCCGCCCATCCTTGCGCCAATCTCGATAATCCCAAAGTTACCTTTATTATCAATCTTGAATTCCGTATGGCTTGCACTATTTTGAATTTTTAGACTATCTAGCGCCTTAAAAATCTCTTCCTTAATTTTCTCTTGTCTATCCTCTGGAATATCAGACGGCTCAACATGCCCAGTCTCAATAAAATGTGGCGCTCCAGTCGTATATTTCTTCGTGAATGCTAAAAAGTGGTGCTTCCCTTGATAAGAAATACATTCGCAGGAATATTCTTCCCCTTCGATAAACTCTTCGATAATTGCACTTTTTTCAAATGAATATTTCGTTGCATTTTCTACTGCCGCTAAAAGTCCACTCTCTTCTAAAACTTTTGTAATTCCTCTTGAGCCACTTCGATCTGTCGGTTTAACAATCATCGGGAATTCCATCCCCGAAACATCAATTTCATCCCCCTCAGAAACTTTTTTAAACTTTGGTGTCTTTACGCCAAAGTCCATCATTGCTTGTCGCATTAGATATTTATTTGTTCTAATTTCTGAATCTTCCGGCGTATTACAAGTAAGGCCCAACCCTCCCGCAACATAATTAACTGTAATTGAAGCTAAATCGCTCGCAATCGAACAAACCCCTGCCGGCTTAATCTCTTTACATTTCTCTAAAATTTCGTCTTTCTCGACAATACTAATCGGGTAAAAGAAATCCGCAGTTTTCTCCCCAATCGAGCCATCTTGCCAAGCAAAAACGTGCGTTTCAAACCCGAGTTCCTTCGCTTTTAAGATTAACTGATTTTGAAAATCATTTGCCCCGATAACTACTAGCTTTTTATTTTCCATAAAACTCCGCTACTTTCTTACAAGCTTCAAGCACTTCTTCCTCTTTTAGCCCCTTATACATCGGGAGTCGAATTAATCTCTCACTCTCTTTCGTTGTATATTTATCTTCTCCGTTAAATCGGCAGAATTTCTTTCCAGCTGGCGAAGAGTGAAGTGGGATATAATGGAATACCGCCCCAATTCCACTTTCTCTTAGAAACGCAAGTAGTTTTGTTCTAGTCTCCAAATCTTTCACTTTAATATAGAACATGTGTGCATTATGTTCACACTCCTCAGGAATTGTCGGGAGTTCAATTTCTGAAATATCTTTGAGGTTGTCATAGTAGGTTTGCCAATTTTTCAAACGTTCCTCGTTGATTTCATCCGCAATCTCAAGTTGTCCGAGCAAATATGCCGCATTAATATCACTTGGAAGATATGAGCTTCCAACATCAACCCAAGTATATTTATCAACTTGACCTCTAAAGAATTTACTACGGTTTGTTCCCTTCTCGCGGACAATTTCCGCTCGTTCGAAATCTTTATCTCCGGTGTTAATTAAAATCGCGCCACCTTCACCCATGCTGTAATTTTTTGTCTCATGGAACGAATAGCAACCATAATCTCCGATTGTCCCGAGCATCTTCCCTTTGTATTTGCTCATTACACCTTGTGCCGCGTCCTCAATCACGATTAAGTTATGCTTCCTCGCGATTTCCATAATCTTATCCATCTCACAAGCCACACCAGCATAATGCACCGGGACAATTGCTTTTGTCTTTTCGGTAATCGCGTCTTCAATTAAGTTCTCGTCAATATTCATTGTATCCGGTCTAATATCAACAAAAACAATTTTCGCACCTCTAATAGCAAACGCCGCTGCCGTCGAGGTAAATGTGTATGACGGGCAAATTACTTCATCCCCCGGCCCAATCCCAGCAAGCAACGCCGCCATCTCTAGCGCCGACGTCCCAGAAGTTGTCAAAAGCCCTTTCGAGCCAGTTTTCTTCTCTAGCCAATCATGACACTTCTTCGTAAACGGACCATCACCACAAATCTTATGGTTTGCAATCGCCTCTCTGACATATTCCTCTCCTCGCTCAGTATATGGCGGGACATTAAAATCTATCATTTTTTACTCCACATATTTTACATAATTATACCACAAAAAAAGAGATTACAGGCGTAGAAGTCCAATAAAAAACGAACTTTTAAAAGTCCGTTTTTTAGAGGCACCCACCTGCCAGAAAGAAATTGCCCCCGTAGGGGCGATTTCTTATTTTTTAAGTCTACGATGGAATTCAGCTTTAGCTGTCTCAGTGTATGGTCCGACATAGATATATGCGAGACCGAATGTAATACCAACGAGAAGATACCAAAGGATGAAGGAAAGTTGAAGAACGAAATATTCCATCTTGTGACCTTCCATGATTTCCATTGATTTCTTTTGTGCTTCTGCTGCATCTAATTTCTTATCCTCAGCCATAAGGTAGAACATCTGCGAATAAGCGATACTCTTAATGATACCTGGAATCCAGAAAAGAAGACTCCAAAGGAATACAAAAACGGTATAACGAAGGAATCCAACAAATGAACGAGTAAAGTTTTCACCTTCGAAACCATCTTTAAGATTCTCGATTTTTGGTTCTTTGTTTTTACCAGCAATACCGAGATAAATTCTCGACATCGAGAACATGATTGGGCCCTCGATTACGATAAGTGCGAGCCATCCAACAACTGGAATAACTCCACAAATACCCCCGACAATTGCTATGATGATAGAAATTGCAAAGAGAATAAAAATCTTTCCAGAAATTGCCTCTTTTGCATGAGCTTTAATCGCAGCGCGATCCATTTTTTAACTCCTTAATTATATTACCATTATTATATCACAAACCGCACTTTTCGCGAGCATAAGAAGTTTTTATTTATCTAATAATACACTAAGCCCCGGAAGCTCTAGCCCAGATAATAGTTCTAAACTTGCTCCGCCCCCTGTTGAAACGAGTGAATATTTTAGTTCTGGTTTTAGGGCTTGCAATCCTTCGACAAACCCACTCGTATCTCCCCCACAAATAATCGACGTAACATCCGAGCGTTTTCCAATCGCTTCCGCAATTGCGACTGAGCCTTTATCAAATGGTTCTTTCTCGACCAGCCCAACCGTTCCATTCCAAATCACCGTCTCCGCCGAACCTACCATCTCAAGAATTGTAGATACCGATTCCGGCCCGATATCGCATTTATTTCCCTCTTCGTCTTCAACAAAGTCCGCCGCAACTGAAATTTTCGGAGATTCACTCTTATATCCATCCGCCGCAATCTTTCCTCCAACGAAGATATTTTCCGCAATACCTAAAAACTTCGAAATTAAAGGCTCTTTATCATCGACTTTCGCTCCACCAATAATAACGAGTACTGGTTGTTTCGGATTTGAAATTGCTGAAGTTAAAACTGAAACCTCTTTCTCAACTAAAAGCCCCGCAACGCTTGGCAACTCATGTGTAATTGCCTCAGTCGATGCGTGCGCCCTATGAATAACTGCGAATCCATCCTGAACGAAGAAATCCGCATGCGTGCTTTCGACAATTTCTCTTGCAAAGTCCGCCGAATTTTTCTCTTCTCCCGGCCAAAATCTTAAGTTTTCGAGTAGAACAATCGAACCATTTGGTGCCTTCTTAATTTCATCTTCAACATCTGGTCCCGAAACATCCGAAATAAATTTTACCGGAACATTAACGAGCCCTCCTAGGACTTCCGCGACCGGTCTTAAAGACAGTTCTGGGTTCTTCATTCCTTCCGGTCTTCCTAGATGCGAAATTAAAATAATCTTCTTCGCTCCCCCATTAATTAAAGATTCAATCGTCGGTAAACTTGCTCGAATCCTTAAATCCGAAGTGACCTTTCCGTCTTTCATCGGCACATTATAATCAACCCGGACAAGAACTGTTTTTCCTTTAAATTTAATATCACGAATCGTCTGTTTTTCGAACATATCACCTCCAAATTTAAAAACTACTTAAACTTTTCTAATTTGAATCGTATCTGTCCCACCAACAGTATTTGGCTGGCCTGAAACAATCACCGCCAAAATATAATCCCTATCTTCTCTTTTCTTTAAGTAATCCGACTCCGCAAGCTCCTGTGCTAAATCAATCCCATAAGTCTCTGAAAATGGGCGCACAAACGCCGAGTTCGCATAAGTAAGTGCCAGCTGTCCCGCAACGCGAGCATTTGAAGTCACGGTAATAATTGGGACATTCGGTCTTTGTGCTGCAATCGCCGCCGCCGTTGCCCCCGAAGAAGTTTCGCATAAAATCACATCTGCTTCGATTTTTTCCGCCAATCTCGCTGCTGCATCCGCTACTGCGTCATAGTCCTCGTACTCTCCCGTAATTTCGCTCTTAATCGGCATAATTCGCGTGTGGTTTTGAGTGTAGAGAATCACCTTTTTCATCTCTTTCACCGCTTCGATTGGGTATTTGCCGTTCGCCGTTTCATCACTTAGCATCACTGCATCCGCCCCTTGAATTACTGCGTTTGCTACATCTGAAACTTCAGCTCTCGAAGGTTCTGGATTATCAACCATCGAGCCCATCATTTGCGTAGCAACAATCACCATCTTTCCATATTGACGACAAAGTGCGATTAATTTTCTCTGGACAATCGGCACAACTTCGTTCCCTGCCTCGACCGCCATGTCTCCTCTCGCAACCATAATTCCGTCCGTCGCCTTAACAATCGCTCTCATCTTTTCATCACTCTCGATTGCTTTCTTCGTCTCAATCTTCGCAATAACTTGTGCTGTCGAACCATGTGCTAATAAAATTTGTCGGAGCTTGTCAATGTCGTCCGCACTTTGAACAAAACTCATTGCAACATAATCAAAGTCTCTACTCGCACCGAATTCAATATCCGCCATATCTTTTTCGGTAATCACATCCCCACCAAAATCTGTATCTGGAAGATTAAGGCCTTTCTTAGACATGAGGTACCCATCATTTTCTACCTCAACTTTAATCGCCGTTTTTGAAACGATCTCTGTCACTTTCGATCGGATTTTCCCGTCGAACATAAAGAGCGGTTCCCCAACTTTCATCCTCTCAGCAAGATTATATTGAACTGGTAAAACATTCGTTCCATCATGCTCCTGAATTGAAAAATCTAAAATTAATTCGTCACCTTTTTTTACGTCGAAATGGTTGTCTTTTAACTCCCCAAGACGGATCTTTGGACCTTGCAAATCTTGTAAAATCGCAACTGAACGACCTTTCTTTGCTGCCGCCTCACGAATCCATTTTATATGTTGGTCACGTTCCTCATAACTTCCATGCGAAAAGTTCATTCGGCAACCGTTCACCCCAGCCATAATTAATTCTTCAATTTTATCTTTATCAAAAACAGCCGGCCCAATCGTGGCCAAAATTTTTGTCCTCTTAAATAATCTACTCATATTATACTTATTTTACCATAAACATAATGGTTTTTACAGGTTACTTTGAAAGTTCTAAAGCTGTGTAATGATCGAGTGTAATCTCGGACTTAATATAATATTCCGAAAAAGCCTCCGGGAGTTCTACCTCTTCCCCTGTTTTTGGGCGATTAAAAACATACCAGAACTTTTCGTCTTCCGCTTTACCCTCAAATCTACTCACCGGATGTTTCTCACTAGAGTAAAACACTCCTTCATAATATTTTTCTTCATTTCCAATTAAAATCGGTTCTTTTTCTTCTGCCACCATAAAAACCTCGGCCATAATATCTTTAATATGGCTTTCTGGTTCTCTTGTTTGGACGTTTACTATCCCAAACAAAGAAACAATCAACATTAAAATCATTAAAATTTTCTTTACTTTTTTATCTTTTGTTAAGGTTATTGTTATCCCAACCATCGCCCAAATTAAAACTACTGAAAAAAGTACATCTCTGCTAATAAATGAGCCCCTAAACGGCGGTAGTGAGAATACTGTCATTAGAATTATTGGTATTGCAATCAATATTAAAATTTTACTTAGCGTCGTTCTGTTCTTTATTGTCGTTGTCTTAAATAGTTTATAGGCATTATAAGCTATCGCCCCGAACGTAATAATTCCGAATATTGCAATCCAGGATTCGACCTCCCCCGCATTTTTATAAAACAACACATTTGAGACAAGATCTGCTGGACTTTTCATCGAAAATCCCGAAATTTCTTCCCCACCTTTTGTTGAAGCTAAACGAATAATCACCCTCGGGAGATACGATAAAATAATTGCTCCAAAAATTATCAAAACCGTTTTTAACTTCTTATTTTTATTTTTCTTCCCTTTTTTCGCCTTTGAATTATCTAATCGCGAGTCTAAGAAATAAACCACCATTAAAGTAATTGCTGTCATCATTGTATAGGACCCAATTTCTTGCGCGTATCTGATAAACATTGGCGAGATTGCAACGAAAAATGTCCCAGAAATTGCAATCTTAACATTGAACCATTTCTTTAAAAGCTGGTATAAAACTACAATTGAAACCAGCCCGAAGAAAATCGACATAAACCGCATCGCGACTTCACTTGTTCCAAAAATTGACGACCACATCTTTAGGACAATATAAAAAATTGGCGGGTTTAAACTATTTATCGATTCTCCTATAACTTGCGAGAAATCGCCTCGAACGAGATACGCCGAATATGCTTCGTTATATGATACTGGCGATTTAAGATTAATGACTGAGAAAATAAGAAAGACAACTCCAAATAAAACCGGCATGACTAACGAAAAAAGGCGCTCTTTTTCTTCGAATCTTTTGTCGAATTTTGAGGCCACCCTATTTTTCGTTTTTTCGATATTTTTTATGATTTCTTTTACCTTCTTTTTGTCTCCCATACAAAAATTATAGCACTCGCGTTATAAAAATCCCATCCTTGAAAAATACCCTTCTCTGTTGTAAAATATGTCTTATCTGGGTGTGGCGCAGTTGGTAGCGCGCAGCGTTCGGGACGCTGAGGCCGCGAGTTCGAGTCTCGCCACTCAGACCAGTTTTTCTAAAGAAAATATGTTTTGCATATTTTGTTTAGGAAAACGCCTGTCAGAGAAGAGCGCATAGTGATCTACTCAGACCAGTTTTTCTCTTGCAAAAACACAAGATATAGGTTATAATTAAGTAAATTTATGGATTCGTAGCTCAGTTGGTTAGAGCGCTGCCCTGTCACGGCAGAGGTCGCGAGTTCGAGTCTCGTCGGATCCGCCACAAAAAATAAGACCTTTAGGTCTTAATTTTTGTGACGTTGATTTAGCGAGACGAGAACGTAGTTCGACGGAGGTAGGAGCTGACGAAAAAGAAAGTTTACTTTCGTTTTTCGGAAGCGACGCCCCTCCGAAGAAAAATGTCCAAAAGGGCATTTTTCTAGTCTCGTCGCCCCCTATTTATTTTCTTCTTTATTCTCTTCTTCTGCCGGTTGTTCTAATGACTTATCATAATCCTTCGTATCTTGATCAAGTTGTTCTCTTAGATAAAGTTGAATCTTATTATAGTTATAGAGTGAATAATCCGAATCAACATTTGCTCCCTTCGGAATTACAACGCTTTGGTTCCCAATTCGTCCAGTTCCGAATAACGGTCTTGTATCAATTGATTCGACATCGCCATGAAGTCCAGTCGCAACATCGATTGCCGTACCCATCTCTGCCCAAGTGATATTTGTCTTTACATTCTCACCAAACGATGCAAGCATCGACTTAACCTTATTAAGATCGAGTAAGATCCCAACATTAAGTGCTTTATCTTTAATTGCATTAATGATTCTCTGTTGGTTAATCTCACGGTCAAAGTTTGAGTTTGCAAGCCCATATCCGCCCTTTGCGTTACGAGCACGCGCTAAGCGAAGTACCGTTTCCCCGTCAAGATTATAGTTCATCCCCTTGTTAAGTTTAAGATTATTCATACAATAATCGAGAATTCCTCTATCATCCGTCGCATGAACATCAACATCAATTCCCCCGAGCGTGTTTACGACATCGCGAAGCACCGAGAAATCAACCGCAACATAATATTGAATATCGATTCCAGTAATCTCCATAATCTTCTTTGCGAAGTACTTTGAACCCTCTTCTTTACTATTATCATTTGCTCTTTGTGCACAATAATAAGTTGCGTTAATCTTTCCTTTATAACCAACCGAACAGCTTAAGGCTTTCTCTCCAGCCACGGTATAATTCACCCAAAGGTCTCTCGGAACCGAGAAAGTCGAAGCAATTTTTCTATCTTGGTCAAGCGAGACTACTAAAATCGAGTCGGTCAACATCGCTCCACCGTGTCCTTCATCATCTTCCGCTGTACCGAAAATTAAGATATTAGTTCTACCTTGTTCATCTTTTGCAAGTGGTTTCTTATTGATGAGTGCATCCATCGGATTCCCCTCAAGCACACCCGAAGCAGCACTATAAATATTAAAGAAATACCATCCTGCAACGCCCAACGCAGCAATAATTAAAATTAAAAATGCAATTAAAATTTTTGCCCAAAGTGGAGTTTTCGTTTTAGCTTTCTTTCCTGCTTTTTTACGACGTTTCTCGGCTTCCGCCCTCTCTTTTCTAAGCTCTTCACGAGTTTTTTCGTGCTCGCTTTTATCTAGTTCAACTTCTTTTTTCTCTTTCATCGGAGTTACTTTTTTATCAGTTTTTCTATGATCTTTTCTACTTAAATCGTCAATACTATAAAGCGATTCCTCACTTAAAAAGGTATCGTCATTATCTTCCTCTTCATCTTTTACTTCAAAATCGACTTCATTTTCAATCGCAGTATTTGCTAAAGTCCTCTCGTCTTTCCTTGCCTTTCTCGGAGAAACCATCATTGGATCGATTATTTTTCTCTTCGCAGCCGGTTTTTTAGAAACAGTTGACTTCTTCGTTTTTGCAACTGTCTTCTTTGTAGCTTTTTTATTAGCCATTAAAATAACTCCACTTTAATATAACCATTTTAGCACAGAAAAAACTCTATTTCAAATCTTGATTTTTCCCCTATTAAGGTCTATAATGTGCCTTAATGAACAGCGAGGAAAATAAAAGCTCGAATGAGCTCATAGAGTTGGTTGACGTTTGTCGCAGCTATGGATATGGCGATGCGGAATCGTTCGCGCTGAAAAACTTCTCTATGACAGTAAAGCGCGGTGAATTTATCATGATTATGGGCCCATCTGGTTGTGGAAAGACAACTCTCTTAAATGTTCTTGGTTTGCTCGATAAACCAACCGCCGGGACTTATCGCCTAAATGGGAAAAAAGTCAGTGGTTTTTCGGCTCGCGGTAAATCTCGCATCCGAGCAAAGAACATTGGTTTTATTTTCCAAGATTTCAACCTTATCCCGAATTTAACCGTAATTGAAAACGTTGCTCTTCCTCTCGTTTACTCTGGAGCTTCAAAAACTCACCGTCTCATTCAAGCCTCAGACACTCTCCAACGTTTCCATCTTGGCGAACGCGAATATTTCTTTCCGTCCCAACTTTCCGGTGGACAAAAACAACGTGTTGCAATCGCTCGTTCTCTCGTTTCTAAACCAGAAATCATTCTCGCTGACGAGCCAACCGGTAGCCTTGATTCGAGAAGCTCTCATATCGTAATGGAAGAACTTCGCCGTATTCACTCTGAAGGCAACACTATTATTATGGTGACACATAACCCTAATCTAACAACCTACGCCACTCGTGTAATTCACATGCTCGATGGTGGAATTGACGAAGATATTAAAACTGTCTCCGATGAAGACCTTCCAGTCCCAATTCACGACCGTATTGAGCGTGACGATAATGATGAAAACGAACCTGAACAATTCATCGAAAGAGATCTAAAACTTGAAGCTGACACGGATAGTTTCGAAGCCCGTTCCGATCTCGCCTCAAAACGTATTTCCGATCCGGATGAACTCGGCTCTGGCCTCAGCCTTGAAGACATTGAACGCGCAAAAGAAAAGAAGCGCCGCGCTGCTGAACGAGCGAAAAAAGCTGCCGAAAGGGCTAAAAAGGCAAAGAAAAAACTTCCACCAAAACCGAAAAAACCTTTCCCGATGCCTGAATCCGCTATTTCTAGTGACCGTGACGTAAAAATCCAAGAAATTCCTTCAATTGAAGAATTAGCAAAGGAGAAAAAATAATGGCATTACTTCTTCGTACACATTTCGAACTCGCAAAAACCTCTTTAAAAGAGCGTCGTGGTAGGACTTTCCTGACCTGTCTTGGTATCGCAATTGGCGTTGCTAGTATTATCTTAATTTTGAGTTTAATGGGTAGTATCACAAACCTCATTAAAACCCAAGTTGACGCTGTTGGCGGGAATTTAATTGTCGTCCGTCCGAGCGATTCTAAAGATGAAATTAACGATATTTTAAGCGAATTAACAAAAACTAACCATTTTAATAAGTCGAACCTAACCTTAAATGACGCAACAACCATTGCACTTCTTAACCCTAACGCTTCCGCCGAATCAGAATTCCCAGTCGTTGCCGTTTCCCCGCTCGCTATCTCGACAAATACCCTCGTTGGCGATCGTACCGTCGAAGCCGGAAATGTTCTTGGAACGAACGAAGAACTCCAAAATATCGCTGGTTTAACTCTAAAATCTGGCACTTTCCTTAAAAATGGCACTCTTAAATCTGCCGTGATTGGTCGTGATTTATCTCTCAAACTCTTTGGAACAATGGAGCCAGTCGGAAAGACTTTCACTCTCCTTGGCGAACGCTTTATTATCGTCGGCATCCTTTCCGAAGCTAATTCCCCAATCAATTTCAATAGCGTAAACTTCGATGACACCGTTCTCGTAAATATAAATCACTTAAAAACTCTTGATCAAAATCTTCAAATCCAACAAATTAACGTTCGTGTAGCGAACGAAGAAAAAACCGCCTCGACCGCCGAAAAAATTAGCGAGGTCTTAAGCGCCACTAAAAACGGCGAAAAGAATTTCACTGTTGCTTATGGTGATCAAATCACCCATCCTGCCGGTTCATTCTTCGATATCGTTTCGAGCATGCTAACGCTCGTTGCTAGTATCTCCCTTATTGTCGGCGGTATTGGCGTAATGAATATTATGCTCGTCTCTGTTGCTGAAAGAACTCATGAAATCGGAATTCGAAAAGCCGTCGGAGCTTCAAATACAAATATCTTCCTCCAATTCTTATTTGAAAGTCTAATTCTCTGTGTGCTTGGTGGACTCCTCGGAATGGTTCTCGGCTATATCGCTGCCTTCTTAATTTCGATTATTACTCCATTCGCACCATATATTAATATCCAAATCGTTCTTGCTGTACTCTGGATTCCAATCGTCGTTGGCACAATTTTTGGCCTCTACCCAGCCTTCAAAGCTGCTCGCCGAAACCCAATCGACTCCCTTAAAGCTAATTAATTACTCTGTTTGGATTTTTGGAGGGGTGGGAGATATGACCGCACCAATGATGCTATCCTTGATAGACTTTTCGGAAATCGCTATTACTCTAGCCGTGTCATTGATAATGAGTTTATTAGTTATTTTGGTACTAATATAAATACTACCACCAGCCCCAGTACTACTGTTTTCAATCCGCAAGGTATTGTGGTTCGGGGGAATGGATATTCTATTCGTTACGCAACGGAGAGAAAAGCCATTGCCTTTGGCATTTTGATTTGGCAGATAAACACCGGTTGAACCTCCATCAGACCATGCGCCAAAAGCATAAGAAGTCGTCAAATTAAATGCAAAATTCTCCCATCGGTGACTGGCAACTGTTCGACCATGCACACCACCTTGCCATGCAGCATTCCCACCCCTCCAAAAATTCGAGAGAGCATAATATTTTATATTGTACTTATTTTTACTCCGTTGGATTTTTGGAGTAATGCGGGATATTACGCCTCTAAGGACGGTAGAGTGGGTTGGAGCCGAGCTGGTGGCGGTCGTTGGTGGGGAAACCTGTCTGGCTCCAATAATGATGGCTATAGGCTTGGGATATATTTAACTTCGCATAATGGCGTTCTTAAGTCAAATGTGTTATTCAGCTACGACCAGCGCACGTATGGATTTCAAATCCGTTGCGTAGAGAAAATCAGCGAAGATTACCAAATTTAGGTAATTTCACGTTTACTAGAGTTTGTGATTTTCAACCCCTATCTGTTATAATATCTATATGCTAATTCTAGGGATTGAAACTTCATGTGACGAAACCGCCGCTTCCATCGTCGAAGACGAGGCTAAAGTTTTGAGTAATGTCGTTGTTTCTCAAATCGATATTTTCGCCGAATATGGCGGAGTCATTCCTGAAGTTGCCGCAAGAAATCATCTTGAAGTAATGATGCCAGTCGTAAAAAAAGCTTTAGCCGATGCAAATAAAACTTGGGATGATATTGACGCAATCGCCGTCACTCATACTCCGGGACTCCTCGGCTCTCTTCTTATCGGGACTCTCACTGCTCGCACTCTTGCAATAATCCATCAAAAACCGCTCTACGCCGTCCACCATCTAAAATCTCATATCTATGCAAACTGGTTAAATACTAAAAAAACTCCCGAATTCCCGCTACTATCATTAGTTGTTTCCGGTGGTCATACGCAGATTCTTAAAATGTCTGCGCATAATGACTTTGAAATTATCGGTACAACTCGCGATGATGCTGTCGGTGAGTGTTTTGATAAAGTCGCAAAAATTCTCGGTCTCCCCTATCCTGGCGGTCCAGCTATTACGAGCGCCGGGAAAAACGGTGATTCTAATAAATATAAATTCCCGAAACCAAACGTCGAAAACCTTGACTTTTCCTTCTCCGGTCTTAAGACCGCAGTCCTTCGCACCGTTCAAAAAGAATTAAATCTTCCAATTTCCCACCCGTCCCACGATCTAAAAAATCATCTCTCTAGCCAACAAGTTGCCGATTTCGCGGCCAGTTTCGAAAAGACTGCTGTCGACTATCTTCTTTCTAAGCTAGAAAAAGCCTATGCTGAAAATCCTGAGACAAAGTCTTTCGTCGTTGCTGGTGGTGTTTCCGCAAACGAACTTTTACGCTCCGAAACCGAGAAGCGTCTTCCTAACGTTTTCTTCCCTGAACGAAAATTCTCTGGCGATAACGGTGCAATGGTCGCAGCTGCTGCTTATTTTGAAATAAAAAGTGGCGTAGAACCAACCGATCCTTACGCTCTAAATATCATGCCTCGCTCAAGCATTGCTTAAAGCCTAGTTTGCTAAATCCTCACCTGTCTTTGGAGTATAAAGATAAAGTCTATCTGAATTTTGTGATTTCGAGTTTGTAATAATTCTATCAAGTTTGTATCCAGCCAAAACTGAAACTTCCCCTTCATCTAAATTCTCTTCCAATCTTCCAAGCGTTACAATATTACCCTTTGGAATTTCCGGAACCGAATTTAAGACTGTAATTTTCTTTTCCCAACCTAAAATCGTCTTATTTTCAAGTATTTTATAAAATTCGTAAGCCTTTTCATCCACCACAACTAGCGCCGAATTTTCACTCACGTTTTTCTTAACAAGTATTAAATCGTTCGAAAAATTATTTGCCACCGCTGGATTATAACGATACCCGAAAACGAAATGTGAAATATCCGAGATAATCATAACTCCTAAAAATACTGCAATCGGCAAAATCCCGAACACTCTCGCATAAGGGTTCTCCGGGAAAAGCCCATACCACTTATTAAGAATATATTTAAATCCATGCGCAATTAAAATTGCGAGTGGAAGAGTTAGAAGAATCGCATAAGTTGGCTCAAATCCAGAAATTAAAACTGTGAAAATAATTAAGTAGGTCGCAATTGAATTTCTCGAAGCGAAAAATCCTTTGTAAGTTGAGATTAACCCCGTAATTGCGAGTGCAAGTGAAGCAAGTCCTATAAGTGGTGCTAAAAATGTGCTTTCAACCATCCCGCTCCACTTAAAGAACGGTAAAAATGCCTCTTTAATATTTAGGAAATAGTTATTCCAAGTGAAATTATCCATAAACAACATTTGGCGAATCACCGCTTCGTTTGATAAAACGTTCATTGTCACAAGCGTTCCTCCACCGAGCACAATCAAAACCACTAAAATCAATGGAATTTTCGGAAGATGCATAATTGTAAAGCGAAGATGTGGATGGAAAAAGGCATAGAATACAATAAAAAGCGCAAGATAAATCATGTATGGTGTGAAAATGCTAAGTAGCAAAAATATTGCAAACACAAAACAGTAAAACGGTTTCGGTTTATTCACGCCTTGGATTTTCGAACCAAGCCAAAAGAGCAAAGTTGGCCAAAATACAATCATAATAAGCGGCGTTCCCGAACCTGCAACATAAAGAAAGCTCGACGATAAAATCGCCAGCACACTCGCCATAATTGCGACGTTATTTTTAAACCATCGGTTAAGTAGCAAGATTAAAAGAAATCCTAAAAATCCCCCGATAATAATACTCGGAAGTTTTATCCCATAAGTCGTTAGTCCAAAAACCATAATGCTAAATTTTTGAAGCACATGGTAAGGAAGATCGATTATATTACCCGATAAAATCGTTCCATGATTTAAATTCGTACTTGTAACTGCCGATTCCATCTCCGCTTCAGAAAGTCCGTTTGGTGCCACCATCGGCATAAAAGCGAGCATCGCCACAAAAAACAAACTTAAAAGCAGATACCCAATACCGAAACGATGTCGGTATAAAAACATTTTAGAAATCGTTCGTTTTTTCATAGTCTCCCACTCGATCTATTTCTATTATACCACAAAATTACTTACTCTCGCCATGAGATTCATCAAGTGATAAGAACTGGCTCGTCTTTCCATCAAAGTATAATTTAATTTTCCCAGTCTCACCACGACGGTGCTTCGCAATTAGAAGTTCCGTCACATTTGTCTTCACGTAATCATCTTCTTGGTGATAATAATCTGGACGGTGCAAGAACATTACAAGGTCCGCATCTTGCTCAATTGAACCCGATTCACGGAGGTCAGACAAAACTGGCCTTGGATCATCGCGCCCTGTCACGCTACGCGAAAGCTGCGCAAGCGCAATCACCGGAATCTCTAGCTCCTTTGCTAAAATCTTTAATCCACGCGAAATTTCTGTCACCTCCTGAACACGGTTCCCTTTATATCGATCCGAACCTTGGATAAGCTGTAAGTAGTCGATAATAATCAGCCCAATATCGTGATCATGTACTGCTCGACGCGCCTTATTTCTAATCTCAAGCACTGTCATCGAAGATGTGTCGTCAATATAAATCGGAACTTCGCTCATTTCTCCGAGCGCATCGCCAATTTTCTCAAAGTCCTTGTCCGAAAGGTTCCCAGTCTGGATTTTCCAAGAATCCACCCCCGAAACCGTCGAGACCATCTTATCAATAATATCGCTTTTCGCCATCTCGAGCGAGAAGAATAAGACGCCTTTCTTATTTATATCCGCAACGTTATATGCCAAGTTTTGCGCCATTGTCGTTTTACCCATCGATGGACGCGCCCCGATAATAATCAAATCACTCTTCTGAAATCCCGCCGTTTTCTTATCAATATCAACAAATCCAGTCTTAAGTCCTCTAAGCGCTCCCTTATTTTTATGAAGATCTTCCATCTTATCGAACGCCTCAACTAAGAGTTCACTCATCGCCGAGTAATCACTCTTGATCGTTTTATCCGAAACCTCGAATAATTCTTTTTCCGCATCTCCAAGCAAAGTACCAATCTCTTTTTCCCCGTCATACGCCCCCTCAGTAATCTTAGTCCCTGCTCGAATTAGCCTTCGTCTAATCGACGCTTTCTCAACCAATTCCGCATAAGATTTCATGTGCGACGCAACCGGCACAACGTTCGAAAGCTCCGCGAGATATGGCGACCCCCCGATTTCTTTTAGGAGTTTTTTGCTCTTTAATTCCGCCGTAACGGTTAAAAGGTCAATCGGTTGCGAGCGCTCATAAAGATCGACCATCGCACGGAAAATCGCGCCATGCTTTTTATCATAAAAATCTTTCGGCGAAACTCTTTCTAGGACGTCCGGAAAAGCCGCATCATCAATCAAAATCGCCCCAAGAAGCGACCTCTCAGCATCTAAATCTTGCGGTGTAATTCTCCCCTCTTTTTGAGCGGTCTTCTCTGGCATTCTACCTCCTAAATTAGTCTCTAAAACGGATCCCCACTCGCATCCTTAATCCCTGCTCCCATTATATCAGAAATACTCTCTATCGTTTCCCTCATTTTTGGGCTAACCACCTCTTTCTTTTCCCCAAGTGGAAAAGTCGCGTCCTCTGGTATTCTCTCTTCCGAAATATCCACAACCGTGACTTGATATCCCGGCGCCGCTTCCCTAAGAACATTCAAATTATTTTTACTTTTTAAAACTAAAACGTGGCTCTTATTTGCTGGATAAATTGAAACATCATCCCCAGAAACCTTAAATTTTGCCTTTAAAACTAGCGCTCCGAGCATTCCGTTCATCTCTTTCACATCTTTCACGTATGCTAGAAGGTCTAACTTTCCGTCTTTTATCACCGAATCCGCCAAACTTTTCTCGATTAACTCTTTTGGCGCCTCGACTTTTTCTTCATCGGCACGTTTCTTCTCATTTTTCTTTGCTTCTTCAATTTTCTTTAAAAGCTCCGTCTTCCTCGACGATTCAATCTTTTTTCCCTCACTCGCCTCCGTTTTTCTTAGCTCTTCCGTTTTTGCTAAAACTACTTTCGGCGCTTCACTCACCTTAAACCCCGGAATCTTCTCCGCATCCAAAAATGCAACGAGTAATTTCGCCTCTGCGAACGGATATTGTACCTCGAACAATTTCGAAACTAATCCTAAACTTTTCGCCGTCGGATTCTCAACAATCCGCTCGATAATATTCGCCGCAATATTTTCTGCCGATGAACCTGAATTGATTAAATCCCTTAAGATCTCCGCTGTTTTCTCATTTTCTCCCACCTCAAAAGCCGAAAGAAGTTCTCTAATTTTCATTTCTTCTGGAAGCCCTAAGGCATTATCAACATCTTCCGCCGAAATTTCCTCCCCCCGTTTTTTAAGGTTTGAAATCTGGTCAAGCAACGAAATTGAATCGCGAAAACTCCCCCCACCTCGTCGAGCAATAATTTCTAAGGCCTCTTTCGAAATTTTAATTCCCTCTTTTTTCGAAATCTCCGATAAGTGTTTAAAAATTGTCTCAAAATCTGCTAGTTTAAAGTTAAAAACCTGCGCTCTCGAAGTAATTGTTACCGGCACTTTCTCAAGATTCGTTGTCGCAAGTAGAAAAATAACGTGCTCTGGCGGTTCTTCCATGATTTTTAGAAGTGCATTGAACGCCGATTTCGACAGCATGTGAAATTCATCGATGATATAAACCTTATATTTTCCCTCAGTCGGCGCAATCATCGCCTTTTCTCGAAGATCACGAATATTGTCGATTCCGGTATTTGATGCTCCATCAATCTCAATAATATCGACGTAAGAATCCTCAAGTTTATAAGGAAAACCGTTTATCTCGTGTGCAAAAATCCGAGCCACACTCGTCTTTCCACATCCTCTCGGCCCAGTAAAGATATAGGCGTGCGAAAAATTCCCAGACTCAATCGCCGAGGAAAGCGGTTTCACGACCGCGTCTTGTCCAATAACACTCGAGAGCGAAATCGGTCGATATTTTCGATACAACGCCTTTCCCATCTTGTCTTTATTATACCAAATTTATGCTATAATAAAAACCGATGAATACTCCCTTACAACAGACAAAAGAGTGGGAAAAACTTCAAAAATCTCTCGGCGAGACCACCTTTTTCGTCGAAGAAAAAGATTTTCAATTTCTCGCAATTTTGAAGAAAACTCGCTTCGGAAACTATCTCTACCTGCCCTACGGCCCAGTAATCCGCGATAAAAATGCCGCTAAAACCGCCCTAGAAGCCCTTCTTAGCCTCGCAAAAGAAAAAAGCGTAACCTTTATTAGAATCGAGCCACAATGCCCTGAAACGGCCTCATATTTGCTTAAACAGTCAAATATCGTGAAGTCTAAAGACCTAAATCCGGCCGATACCTGGATTTTAAGCCTCGAAGCTGGTAAAGACGCGATAGTTTCCGGCTTTTCTCAGGGAACTCGCACCCGTTACAACCAATTCGCGAAAAAAGGCCTCTCTGTTCTCTCGACGAAAAACCCTGAAAAAATTAAAGAACTCGTCCGTCTCCAGAGCGCCGTCGCAAAAGATAAAGGCATCATCGCCTTCTCTGAGGATTACCTAAAAGCCGAGCTCGAACAAGATTTTGCTTCTCTCTATCTCGTCACTTATAACCCGGCGAATAACCAATCTCTAAAAGACGAATCCGAAAAAATTGACGACCCAAAAATCATTGCTGCTTCCCTGTTCTTCGATTACGACGACACCCGCTTCTATATGCAATCTGCCTCTGATTACAACTATCGCAAACTCCCTGCGACTGTCGCCCTCCTCACGACCGCCCTCTTCGATGCAAAAGAAAAAGGCCTAAAACGCTTCGATTTCTGGGGAATCGCCCCTGATGGCGCCGGAAAAGATCACCCTTGGGCCGGTTTCACCGATTTTAAAAAGAGCTTTGGTGGCGAAGCCATCTCTTATTGTGGCACTTACGACCTCATCCTAAATCCCGGAAAATATCGCCTTTATAAGATGGCAAGAAAAATAAACCGCACTCTTCGGAAACTAAAATCCTAGCTTATAGTCCCCCGACCTTTGTTTCGTAGACCAATCTCTCTTGGCTCTTATCTGTTGCAATCGTCTTCCCTGAAAGGAATAAATGATCCATTAAAAGCTCCGGATCGTCAATATTCTCTTCGATATACTTCCAAACCTGATTCGCCCCGTTGTAATACGCGAGGTCTTTGTTGTTCGGCAGTTCTCCCGTCCCTCTAAAACATCTCTGAACATCGGTTAAAACCTTATCTTCGCTCCGCGTATCCTTCTTATCTAACTTGTTCAAACTCTTCGAAATTTCATAAACTTCTCGGAAATTCTTCCCCTTAAAATTTGCCATCCCGATATTGATGTAGTGATAAATTCCCGAATCTTCGTATTTCCCTTTTATTGCCTGTTCGACACATTTCGCCACCCCCTCATCGAACTCCACATTTCCTGGTAATTCCCTCGAAAATGCTACGTTCGGATGGCCTTCATACGGAATTGCTCGCATCACGTGAGTCCCAAGCTCATGACAAATTAGTGCCTTCGCTCTATCTTTACTATAAGTCTTCCCCTCTGGGAATTTTATCTTTCTCTCATCATTATTCACTGATGCATTCGCCTTCCCCGAGTCAATTACCGCCGTATATTCCGTTCCCCCATCAAACTCTTCCTCTAAAATCTCGTTAATAATCGCAACTATCTCTTCCGACGAAAATTCTTCCTTCTCTTCCGGAATATGTGCTAAAAATCCCCCGAAAAACTCATTAATCACCTCTGAAAATCGCGCAACCGTCTCCCCTTTTGGCTTGAACCTTCCGACTCCCGCCTCTGGAAGATCCCCAATTTTCTCAATCAACGCCTTTTGCTCCGCTTTTTCCTCTTCCGTCTCCGGCGAAATCGATTCTAGCTTCTCTCTTAAAATTGCATAGAAAGTACCCTCATCCGGCTTTCCATAAAGCGCCTCATTCACTTCTTCGTGCCACTTCTTCGCTTCTTCCTTCTCCTCTGGAGTTTTCGCCGTGTTATAGACATAGTTGGAAATAAGAAAGTCATTTTTTCTCTTATTATCATCCCAGAAAACCTCGAGCGCCCTCTTTTCTTTTTCCGACATCGAAGTCTCGTTTATTTCCTCTTTTATCCTGTCTAATTCCTTGAGATTTTCCAGATCTTTCGCCACGTCCAAATTCCCATAAAAATTATTCGGACGTGTCAACTCGTCGTTCTCTAGAAATTCCGCCTTTGCCTCCTTATCATTCGACGCGTTCAGCTGCTCATAAACCACCACATGTGTATTGGCAATCTCCTCCGAAAACTTCTCATACTCGCTTTTTTCTCGCTCAACCTCTTCCCCCTCGAGCTGCGCTTCCATCTCATCAACAATCCCCCAATTCGGCTCCTCTGTTTCCCTGCTCAAGTTTTCCCAGCCCTGTCCCGGGTTTTCCGCATTTTTATCCAAATCTCTGTCTCCCGACTCCGTTACTTCTATTCTTTCCATTTTCTACCTCTTATCGTTACCCCTTTTTATCAAATTTCGAAAGATTAAACAGCGGGCTTTTATCTCCGTCGATAATTTCCTGCGCTTTTTTTAAAAGTTTCGTAATTCCCTTCTCTGTTTTCGCCGATCCAACATGCACGGTTTTCACAACTTTTCCATACTCTTTATAAAGCACCTGCACCCCAGTCGCCCCCGAAGAAGTTTCGAATTGCCGAATATATGCCATAACCAGATTATACCACAATCCCCTTTCTGTCTCACTTCCCTATTTTTAAGATAACCTAAAATGTGCCAGCGCGCACGAACGAAGTGAGTGCGCGCAGCGCCCAAGGGGTAAATTACCTTTCTCGGCCCTCTAAAAACGCCCATAAAACCATAACCATTTTCCACAAAATCCGTTATTTCCCTTTTTCTTCCTTATCCGTTATTCTAGCAACCATTTGACTTAGCAACCCGCTTTTGCTAAAATAAGCGTAACAATTATGCATTTTGAGTTTTAACAGCGAAGTTGAGAGAATCTGATCGCTCTCATAACTAAAGACGTTAGCATAATTGGGAAGACAAAAACTTTAAAAAACAGGGATAGATTATAAGTTATACAATACTTATTTTGTGTTGTCAAGTAAAATAAAACTTATGTCTATTTCACACAACTAATTTCACAAGAAAATGCTTATGGAAGACTAATGCATAGTATTTTGTTTATGCTAAAACATGAAATTTGATAAACCACAACCTTTTTCACAGGAAATCCCCCAATCCTAAGGCACAAAACACCGGCTTAGTGGGGAACTACCATGCTATAATAAAGAAAAAGAGGGAATTATGAACGACTACTTTTACGATCATTTCACCCCTGGTGACCGTATAAAACATTTTAAGAGGGAATTGGCGACGAGGGAAGACCTCGAAAAAATCCCAAATCTCTATCTCTACGAAATTGTCGGCCTCGCCACCCACTCCGAAACTCGCGACGAACTCGTGATTTATAAAGCACTCTACGACAAGGACCAAAGAGGAAATTATAAACTCTACGCCCGCCCAGCTGAGATGTTTTGTTCTAGAGTCGATCATAAAAAATACCCCGAAGTTAAACAAAAATACCGCTTCGAAAAGCTCAACGACTAAAAGGGAATTAGAAATTCCACCTCTATTAAAATACTTAATTTTGTTTCGATTGGATTTTTGGAGGGGTGGGAGATATGCTCGTTCGTATGGTAGTATCGGCGCTTATCTCGAACAAAGCCACTTCCTTACGTCGCAGGCGGGTAATAGCACGGGAGGAATTGTACTCCATACCGAAATCACATACCCTAGCGGAGTTGCCGCTTACGGTGCGATTTACCCCGCTACCAATGATTTGAGGGGATTCGGGAATTTCATCCGTTGCACAACGGAGAGGAAACCCGAACCCCCGAATATCCGCCCAGCCATGGTGCACAAAGGTAGTGCTGCCCCCAGTATGCAGACCTAGATTAGCGTCAGCTGCACGATCGGACCCAGTAGCACGGTTATACCAAATTCGCCCCCACTGAGTACGTACGTGCACGTTCCCGTAAGTATAAGCATATTCACCACCCCTCCAAAAATCCAAGAGAACACTATTTCTGATAAGTTTACCTATAAACTTAAAGTTGCTCTGTTGATATTTTTGGAGGGGTGGGGTAATTGTCGGTGGTAACGGTCGAATTTCAAGCCGTACTGTGCCAGGCTATTGGTCCGGCCGCACTACTGGCACAAGTGCTATAGTCGGTCTCACTTCCAATACTTCACTCGAATCTGGCGTCGACGCTGGAGTAGTCAACTTCTATCCGCCAAAAAGTATGGGAATGTTTATCCGTTGCATAAAAATCTCCCCTCCAACAGGGAAAAATGTTGTATTTTTTACAACAAAAACCACTCATGCTTACACTCTTATTCATATCAAGATATCCTAAAAAGGTGGCGAGGCTTAGATCTTGAACTTTAAGATAGAAAGGAGGTGCGGTATGGGTGTATTAGAATTCCAGATTCGCTATAAAGCCTCGTCACCCCCTACGGGGACTTATTTTTACTCTCTTGGATTTTTGGAGGGGTGGGTATTATAATGTGGGAGACTCTGGTGCGATATTTGGCCGGGAACACAACGGGCGTTGGTGGTCGAGAAGGGCTACCTCCTCTTCTGCCGCTTTTACTTTAGCTACTTATGTGAATAATGGCACTGCCGAAATACATCCTGCCTATGGTTGGCGTCGTGATGGTGGGCGTGTTGTCCGTTGCGCAACAGATAGAAATCCCGAAACCCCTAGCACCATAACCAGGTAACCAACTGATAGCAGTACCATTCTCAACTCTTAGAGATATATAACAACCTTCGGTGCTCGAATATAGTACCGACTGCCACCAGCGACCCTCGACAGCACGTCCCCAGAGACCGCCATCTGACAGATAGTAATGCCCACCCCTCCAAAAATATCAACAGAACAATATTAGGACATTATAGCTTTAGTACTATCTTGGATTTTTGGAGGGGTGGGATGTATGAGCGACATTTTGGGAATATCGGGAGACGAATAACGAGCGCCGTATTATGGGCCAAAACCGCTCTTGATGAAGATAAAGCGCACTACATGGATACTGGAATAGACGCTGGTCCAGTATCTTACGTTAGAGCGGATGCTGGCACTGTGAGAGGCTTCGGAAGATCTATCCGTTGCGTAAGGAATAGAGAAAAAGGGAAGAGAAAATCAGCAAACCTAAACCTAGATTACACTAAAAACACGAACCAACGAAAATCTCTTTTTCTATACCACGCGAGCACAAGTTTCTTGGCGGAGCCTGGATAGAAAAAGAGATTTTCTTGACGTGAGTGTTCCGTAATCTAGGTTTAGGGTTTGTGATTTTCCCCTTAAATTGCCTCTAGTTGCCCCTTTAATCTCGAAATCAAATCTTCTTTCTCGGAAATCGCATCTCTCGTCTCTTTCACGAGTTGTGCCGGTGCCCTTTCAACATAAGCCGGGTTCATCATCCTTGCATTAAGCGCATCTAATTCTTTCCCAACCGCTAAAATCTTCTCTGAAAGGGAATCACGATATTTCAAAACCACCTCAGAAGGGACATCTAGATAAAGTTCATGTCCCGGAAGCGCTAACCGAAGTCCTCTTGGCGCTCCATTTGTCGATGCTACCGATGGCACCCGGCTCAAAAACTTAACGAGTAATGTGTTATCATCAACTAGCGTATCTTCACCGTAAAGTAGCCCATATTTCTCGCCTCTCGAAACATTAGCTAGCCCAACATTTGTTGCTCGAATTTCCGAAACAACAGTTCGAAGTCTCTCGAAATTCTCCGCCGAAATCTCATCATATTCAAGTCTCGAAGGCCATTTCGAATCAATAATCATCCCATCCGTCCAAGACAAATTCTGCCAAATCGCCTCTGTTACAAACGGCGCAAATGGGTGAAGCATCGTAAGAATCGTCTCGAGGCTCGCCTTGAGCAGGGAAGTATTCTTATAAATCTTCTGGCTCTCGACAAACCAATCCGCATATTTATCCCAAATCGTCGAGTATAAAATCTCAACCGCCTCTGCGAAACGATATTCCGCCATACATTGACTTACCATCTCTCGGCATCTATCTAATTCGCGACAAATCCAATCCTCCCCCATGTTATTTGTCGTATATTGGTATTGCTCTGGATTAATCGAATCTGATTCCGACGAGTGAATTGCCGAACCTTCGCCATAGCGGCTCTCATCCGCCCCTGTAACTCCGCCCGAACCTTCGTTCTCAAGCACCACATCAACATTTGCATAAGAAAACCCTTTTTCCTCGACTTCCTCATCAACAATCCCCTGAATAAATCTCGAAATGTTCCAAAGCTTATTACAAAGTTTTTGTCCTGAAATAACTGAATTTTCCGAGAATGCCTGATTCATCCCCGCCGAACGGCCACGTAAAATTCCAAGTCTAAACGCATCCGAACCATATTTCGAAACGAGATCCATTGGGTTAATCACGTTCCCCTTCGACTTGCTCATCTTCTTCCCGTGCTCATCAAGCACTAACCCGTGAAGATAAACTTCCTTAAATGGCACTTCTCCAGTCACATAAAGCCCCATCATAATCATTCTCGCCACCCAAGCGAAGAGAATATCCGCCCCTGTCTCCATTACGTTAAGTGGATAGAATTCATTCGGAATTCCCTCTTCCCAGTCCGTACAAACAATC
Organism: Candidatus Saccharimonadota bacterium; assembly: GCA_017432305.1. Classification (GTDB taxonomy): domain Bacteria; phylum Patescibacteriota; class Saccharimonadia; order Saccharimonadales; family Saccharimonadaceae; genus Nanosyncoccus. Next base: position 63,534 of record JAFRJK010000005.1, on the reverse strand, counting down.
GGCCAATGGCTCGACGAGAACCAAGTATCGAAAGTATCCTCATCACGGCGATATTTCACGCCCGAAATTTCAATTTCATCCAAATTTGTCCTAGTATCGAAAATCCACTCTGGCGCATTACTTGGATCAACCGCCGGCGAAGCCGTTGAATCATCCATCTTCCTAAACATCGGAATCGCAATCCCCCAAGGAATCTGACGACTAATATTCCAATCCTTCAGTCCCTTGAGGTAGTTAATTAAGACTTTCTTCTTATTCTCTGGATGGAATTTAATTTCGTCTTTCTCGAGGTGCTCAATTGCAACCGCTGCTAATTTCTCCGTATCAATAAACCATTGTTCCTTTAGGAGTGGCTCAATCACCGTATCGCACTTATAACAATGTGAAACCGAGTGCGTAATCTTCTTCTCGCCTCGAAGTAGTCCTTGTTCTTCCAAATCTTTTAGGACTTTCTTTCGACATTCCTCAGTGGTTAAACCAGCATATTCCTCACCAGCCTCCGGTAACATCTTCCCGTCAAACCCAATCACTGTAACTCTCGGTAAATCGTGTCTGAGTCCAACTTCGAAATCATCCGTATCGTGTGCCGGCGTAATCTTCACCGCCCCTGTCCCATACTCCGGGTCCGCGTGTTCATCTGCCACGACCGGAATTTCACGTTTTGTAAGCGGTAATTTAACTGTCTTCCCAATCACCTCTTTATATCGCGCATCTTCCGGGTTCACCGCAACCGCCGTATCTCCGAAAAGCGTCTCCGGCCTTGTTGTTGACACCACTATCTCTGTTAAATCACCCGTTGGTTCAGTTAATTCATAACCTATATCCCACAAAAATCCTGGCTCATCTTTATGTTCCACCTCAATATCCGCAAACGCCGTCTGGTGCTTCGTACAGAAATTAACGAGTTTCTCGCCCCTATAAATCATCCCGTCCTTCCACATCTTTTCGAAAGTGGAATAAACGCGACGAACAACATTCTCATCTAGCGTAAAGGTTAAATCTTCCCATGAACAGCTTGCTCCAAGTGCGCGAAGTTGTAACTCCATATTCCCCCTCTGCTGCTCAACAAAGTCCCAAACTCTCGCGTAAAGTTCACTTTGGCTAAACTCAAACCTCGTGTGCCCCTCTTTTTCGAGCGTCCTCTCGTAAACCACCCAAGTTTCAAACCCAGCATGGTCCGCCCCTGGAATATACCAAGATTTCTCTCCACGAAGCCTATAATACCTCGTTAAACTGTCCTCTAGAGCCACTGTAAGCCCGTGTCCGATGTGTAGATTCCCGTTCGCGTTAGGAGGAGGCATTACGATTGAAAAGCGCTTATGGCTATTCTCAGAGCCTTCTACGGCCATTTCTGACGCGTCTTTAACCCCACTTTTTGGCAAAAACTTCCCAGCTGCTTCCCAAGCCGCATAAATATCTGTCTCGAAATCCCCAGGTTCGTAACTACTGCTAAATTTCATTTTTTCTCCCATTTTCTCTTCCTTCCTCTTTAAACCTCTTACTCGCTTCCTTTACCTGTAATTACCGCAAATACCGTCATCAGTAGTATTTTCACATCAAACAATACCGACCAATGGTCAATATAGTAGCAATCAAGCCTAACCACCTCTTCAAAATCTGTAATTTTCGAACGTCCCGAAGTCTGCCAAAGCCCTGTAATCCCCGGTTTTAGAGATAGTCTTCTCTTATGATGACTCGAATATTGTTGGTACTCATCAACCATCGGCGGTCTCGTCCCAACAAGTGACATATCTCCCTTTAAAACGTTAAAGAATTGCGGGAATTCGTCAAGCGAAGTCTTCCTAATAAATCGCCCAACTTTCGTAATTCTCGGATCGTCTTTCATCTTAAACATCAATCCGTCCATCTCATTTTCGCCCGAATTTACGAGTTTCTTTCGTCTCTCTTCTGCGTCGTTGTACATCGACCTAAACTTATAGATATAGAAGTATTTTCCGTTCTTTCCAACCCGTTTTTGCTTGAAAATTACCGGTCCTCCATCCTCGATTAAAATCGCCGGCGCAATGAAAATCCCGATAAGTAACGTAAAAATACATCCAACTAACGCCCCAACAATATCTAGAACTCTCTTAATAAAGAGCGCCATATCTGAGAAAATCCTCGGTGCAAATCTAACGACTTCGAGCGTTCCAAAATCCTCGAGTTTCGAATCGAACGTCTCCATCGCAAACGAGTCAAGCGTCACCATCGAGTCAATCCCCATCTCCCCAACAATATCGATGATATTCGCCATTCTTTCCTTATCAAGATGATCCACCGCAATAATCACGAGGTTAACGTTATGTCTCTTTAAGAACGTCACTGCGTCTGATTTATCTCTCTCAAACTCATAAATCAGCTCATCTGGATCAATCAAAACTAGCCCCGCTTCCGCCGCTTTTGATGCTAACTTATCTGGCTTCTCCGTTTTTAAGCGATAAAATGTGCTTTTACCCTTCGAATCGAGCTCTGCCACCCCAATCACTTCGAAGTCGTCCGCCCCGTTTTTGAGTAAATTTTTCACGACCGCCTTCTTGTCTTCTCGGTCTGTAAACACTACTGTCTGTCTTTTATGATGTGCCTGGATTGAACGAAGAATTGCGTGCGTAATCCCTGTGAAAATTAGGCTAAAAATGAAATAAAGGCTAAAGAAATACCCAAAGAAGAGCCTTGGAATTGACTCAGAAATGTGTGTCATATAAACAATCGCCGCAAATAGCCCCGCAACAAAAAGCGTAGTTAAAAATGCGTCTTTAAAGAGATGTAAGAGCCCTCGCCTCCCCATTACACTCGAACCACGATAAAACACAAAAACCGCCACATAACAGAGAACAAGGTAAGATAAAACTAATGCATCGTTAATATTCCTAAAAGTATCGTCCGTCTCCCATCCAAATCGAAAAGTATAAGCAATCAAAAACGCCACCCCAATCGCAATAATATTCGAAATAAACGTCCCGATTCTATTTTTAAACATTTCTACCTCTATTATAACACACCATCCCCCGATAGAATCGACTTTATGATACAATATTTTAAGTAGATAATTAGTAGTGTTTAAAGGAGTTTTATGGCAAGTATTTTTGCTAAAATCGTCAGCGGAGAAATCCCATGTTATAAAGTTTATGAAGACGAAACTGTTCTCGCCTTTCTCGACATCCATCCCGAAACTCGCGGCCACACCCTCGTCATCCCGAAGATCGAAGTCGACAAAATCTACGATCTCCCAGACGACGTTTTCGAACACTTAATGTCAGTTTGTAAGAAATTGAGCAAAAACATGGAAGAAAAGCTCGGCGCTCGCACTCTCTGGAAAGTCGTCGGAACTGACGTTCCTCACGCCCACGTCCACCTCACTCCGTTAGACGAAAACTGGAAATACGGAAAAACTTTAGAACTCTCCGAAGACGAGTTTAAAGAGATTCAAAAAATTCTTTCTCTCTAATTTTCACCACTGTTATTTATTGACTTTTTCGCCTTTTTGTGCTATAATATAAGTATAAAGTAACTTTGGGTTAGTTTTTTAAGCCCTTTAAAAACCACAAGCTGTCTTCTATATGGACCAGGGGGTGATATGATTGAAGACGACATTTAAAGAACTGCAAATCGCAGCCGAAAAATTTCATAGCGTACGGGAAGAAATCAGGCGAGAAATCGCTACGCTCAACCCGGTAGAGCTCGTAACTCCTCTGAATTTAGTCGAGGAGAAAAAGAAGTGGATTGAGAACGTGAAGGGTGGTTATTTCGGAAACCCGAACTTTATTTATGATCGGGAAAAACTCAAAAAACCGCCGACCATCTCGATCCACTCTACGATATTCGGGAGAAAATGATGCACTCAGCACCAGAGGATGAGATTGAGAAATTCGTCTGGAAACTGCTTTTTAAAGCAGTAAACAACGGGCTCGACACGGTCGACCTTGCGATTGCGATGTTAGATAAGGACGACGAGGCTGCCGGCGAAGCAATCCGTAGCAAATACGGACTTCCAACTAAGGAAATCGTGAAGGAAGCCGAAAAGGTTGCCGAAGAAATCAGGCGGCGCGGAACCATTGCCGAGGAGTTCGAAGGGAAATCCTACGAGTTTGAGGACCCGGAAGACGAGCGCCTTCTCGTCGAGTTCATGCTCAATGCCGAAGAGATTAAATATTTCTTTGAATGGGCAATGAACCGCTATGACGATCGCCTCGCTTGGCCGGTTATCATCGAGGAGAATTGCTCGGCGATTGACGTTCGCGACAAAAGTTCCTACGGCCATCCGGTTATCGCAATTCCGGCGAGCAGGGAAGTAAACGGGTTTAAGCTTGCCGAATTAATCGGCCACGAGATCGAGTGCCACTGGAGAAATTCCGTGAACGCGGAATTGATCGGCGCTCTGAAGCTCGATGATGAGCTCGCCTACGAAGGATTGGCGAAGGTAAAAGACAATCTCTTTGATAAGTATTATCTGAAGAAGGATGCGACCCCGACCCCGTATTACATCATTGCGGAGTCTCTCGCACTCGATTACAAGTCTTTTGCCGAGACGAGCGAACGTATTTTCCATCTTCTGCCGAGGAAAGAACCGAATCTGGTTACAAAAGCCTGGAATAACACCTATCGGGCTTACCGCGGGATCTCGAATACCCTGAATCTCGATGGTTATGCATTCACGAAGGACCGCGCTTATTTTGAAGGCTATTTGTATGCAAAGGCATTAGATCGGCACGGATATTTCGAATACCTTTCGTTTGGCCTCGACCGGCTAACGATAAAGGACTTAATCGAGATGACAAGCCCGTACGATCTGGAACAGTCTGCGATCCTGATGGATAAGCACATCCAACATCAGGCCATCGGGAAAATCTTGAAATATATCAAGAACTCCCAGGACGACGATCTTCCGGTCCCCACAGCTTAAAAGTAGTACATTGAGAAAACCACCTTAATTTTAGGTGGTTTTTTCATGAAATTTAAAGAGGTGAAAAAATTTCGCCGTTGTAAAAATTACAAAAATATGATAGAATATGAGATGTCGTAGTCTCTACGATGCTCATTTAATTTCTAGGTGGAGTCGCTATAAATTTTAAGCTTTTAAACTTATATTGTAGCGATATCCACACCATGAAAAATGAGTTACATTGTGCCCGTAGCCTATCGGCTTCGCGCACCACACTTACTTGTGCCCGTAGCTCAGCTGGATAGAGCGTTTGCTTGCGGAGCAAAAGGTCGTAGGTTCGAATCCTGTCGGGCATACCATAATAAAAAGAATCCCTTTGGGATTGTTTTTTATTTATAATAAAAGCCCCCACTACTTGGGAGCTTTTTTGCGATGAGGACGTTCTCGAAAACCATGTGGCGTTAATCCTGCGGCAATCATTGCCTGGTTATATGTTCCTCCGAACAATCTCGCGAGTGTCGCCGGACTGGGGAACCGCTTGTCGAGCGTAATCTGACTCCAAGTCGGGGTATAGCCAAGTTCTTCAGCCTTCAATTTTATTAGTTTAATCAATTCGTCTTTATTAAACCTCGTCTCCCTGCCCTTAGCCTGTCTAGGCTTTCTTCCTCCACCAAACACTTTGTTCGGTTTCAGTCCAGCTGCGATGAGCGCATTATTATACGATCCAAAACTCTTACAAATCTTCGGGACAGTTAATACGCTTTCTTCCGCCTCCACATCAAGTTGTGTCGGAGTTTTTCCAAGTTGCTCAGCGAGCGCCCTTAACATCGCGATAATTTCCTCATTAGAAAGGTACTTCTTATCCAATAAAAACACCTCCTTTAGGTGGAATCTCTGAATAGTTACTAATATTATAGTATTTTTTAGCAAAAAATAAAGCCCACCAGGGCTTGGCGGAAGCGTCTGGACGAAGTTCGAACAAAATTAATGTGGTATAATACAACTAGCTAAACTATGAAAAATAAAAAACAGCTAGTCTTCATCAGCCTACTTAGAAAAATCATTGAAATTTTTTCTAACTTCTTTCTCAACATCTATCTATTTAAACTTGTAGATGGTGATTTTAACTTTATTCTGCTCTATGCTGCAGTCTATGCTGTAGCGGGATGTGTCTTTGGATATTTTTTGATGCGATATATCTCCCCAAAAAACGCTAATTTCATTTTTAAATCAAGTTATATCTGTGAAATTATTTCTATTTTGATGCTAATTATATTTAAAGAAAATCTTCTGAGTGTCATATGGGTGTTTTTGCTAATCAATCGCTATGCGAAATCATCATACTATGCTGTTTATGAGACTACATTAATAGGTTCCGCTAAAAAGGACAGCATCAGTAGTTATGTGGCAGGGGTAAACATACTAGCCACCATAATATCATTAATTGCTCCAGCTTTGATGGGATTTTTAATTACAGATTATTCCTATTATATCGTTATGGGCCTTGTGTTAATTGACGCTGTCGTATCAATGTTTATTGCTACAAGGACTAATTTTACAGTTATTACCAGCGATTTTCACCTATTAAAATATTGGGGCAAAGCTATTAAAAACAAAAACATGAGAAAGTCTTACTTGACCACATTTTTGAAAAGACTTTCTGGCCCAGACGGTATATTAGAATATTTAATCCCAATATTATTGTTCTTGGCTCTTGGCACAGAATTTAGTGCCGGAAGTTATGATAGCTTATTTTCTATAGGATATATTATTTTGTTAGAAGTGGTGAGGATTGCTAATAAAAAAAGTTTCAAGAAACGTTTTTATCTCCCATTAGCGCTACTTTGCCTTGCTAGCGCTATTGTGATGGTGTCTAATTTTAATGTCTCTACAATTCTAATTTTCTATTTTACTATTAAAACTGGCGGTAAACTTCTTCAGACTGAATCAGCTAGCATGATTTACGCTATCGGCAAAAAAGAAAAAATGATTACCTACACAAGGGAGCATCAATTTACCTGGAATGTTTTTCTGACACTCGGTAATTTAGTTGGGGTTTTGATAGCCTTTCTTGCTTATAATTATTTCTATAGCAAAGATGTTTTTGCTGTGATTATTGTCGTTCTTATGGTCTTCTTCGTACTCCACGCTTATCTATTACAGAGACTCGAGAGCGGATTAAAGAATAAGTAACCCTAGCGGAAGCGTCTGGACGAAGTTCGAACAACGCTGATTGTGTTATAATTACATCAATAGCTAGGCTAAGCCCTTTGGAAAGGTGGTGATAAAATGAACTATAACGAAGAAATTGCGAGCATGTTTAAAGAATTTGGACTCGAAATAAACATTGAGAAAGTTCCCCCTCACCGGAGACCTACACCTCAATCTTACCTGGAATTAGAAAAGAGCATTGCTCTAAAGTGTGCCGAAAACGACAGGATGCGCATGCTGAGTGAAGTTTACTCGAGAAATTCACTGCCAATACTTTAACCAATAAAAGACCGGAGTACTCGGTCTTTTTTCATGTAATTAAGGAGGCGAGAGGATGACTGCAACATCCTCAGTGCTTAGAGCCTCCAGATTAGGATCGAGTGGCAGAGACTTCGTCTCTATAAATACTTTAGAAATTAAAAATAACAGAGCAAGCTCTGTATTTTCAATTTCTGCGGTCTTTAGAAACGCTACGCGTTTCTGCCACTCTTTCATAACTTGGCGGAGATGAAGGGATTAAACTTTTGCTTCGCAAAAGTTTTCCGTTCCTCCTTGCTCAAAAAATCTAAAATAAATTTTAGATTTTCGCTCGCTTCGTCGTCCGGTCGAACCTACGGTTCTCATCCTCTCGCATCAGATAATAAAAATAGAGGCTAAAGCCTCATTTTTATTATCTGGCGGAGATGAAGGGATTCGAACCCCCGAGACCTTTCGGCCCACACGATTTCGAGTCGTGCGCCTTCAACCACTCGGCCACATCTCCGTCTCTTATCTTATCATAAAACTGCCTTAAAATAAAGCCTCTCTTGTCCTCTCTTGAAAAATCCCTACCTCTATGCTAAAATCTATCTGTTGTATCTCGAGGTTCTAGTGAAAAGGAGGGAATCACTATGACAAAGACAGCAAAGTCCTACATCGACAGTTTAGATTATACAGAATTCAGTAAGATTCGTCCGCTTAAAGACAGTGGCGACTTCTATCAGTTCCTCGCTGAACCCTGCAAAGATCCTGTCGTCATAGCAACTTTCGCAGCACAATGTAAAAACTTCGGTATCCCGGAGACCTACACGAATAGTTCTGAAATGTTGCACTATCTCGTCGTTGCGATAAATAGTCGTGTTAGCGGAAACGCTTAAGTAGGCGCACTTTAGGGCTCGATAACTTATCGAGCCCGTTTTTTGTCAAAACCCCTAATCTGTGGTATAGTGAAGTAAGAGAAAGTGAGGAGTAATTATGCCAGAGGAAAAAACTGATATCGCGAACATCTATGATAACCAGGCGATTTCTGAAACCCCGAAAAAAGAGAAAAAACCGAAGAAGAAATCCGAAAAAAAGTCTAAGAAAAAAATGACAAAAAACCGTCTTAAGGCGAAACTTCTTGGGACTTACTATGGTCACCCAGCTCGCGATATGAAACTAATTTGTATTACTGGCATGACTGGGAAAACTACTGTTGCTCACTTTATTCATGGAATCCTAAATGAAGCCGGAGAACGTTCTGCCGTTCTCGCTTCTGAAACTGAAATTAAATCTGGCGTCCTCCATAAATTCTTAAGTGACGCTTGGAAAGCTGGCGCAAACTATGTCATTGTAACCGCTCCGGCAAGCTCTCTCGAAGACGACTTGTTTGCTGAACTTAGTGTTTATGCTGCAGTTCTAACCGACTATATCCCATCTCGTCTCGGCGATGTTGATGCAAAAGAATATGAAGCTGCTGACGACACTCTCTTCGACATGGGCCCGGAACTTGTTGTCTTAAACCATGACGATAAACACTACGACGAATTTAAGAAAACTTTCAAAGGTGAACAGGGAACAATTACCTATGGTTCGAATCGTGACTCTGACGTAATCATTGAATCCTCAAAACTCTATAAAAAAGGTTCTGAAGCAAATCTTAAATTCGACGGTCGTAGCTTCACCGTTGCAAGTTTCCTCTCCGGCGAAACAACTATTTCTTATATGGCCTGTGCTGCTGCTCTTGCGCTCAGCCTCGGCATCCTCTCTGAAAATATCGCAAACGGCATCGCAAGCTTCGAACCAACCGAAATGTAATAAAAAATAAGCTCCGAGGGAGCTTATTTTTTTATTTCTCTAGCACTTTCCTAATCGCCTTCTCCGTCTCCACCAAATCCTCAAACGGGTGTGGCCCATCGTCTCGAAGAATCGTTTTTTCATGCCCTTTACCTAAAATTAAAACTATATCCCCCTTCTTTGCGAGCGAAACTGCCTTTTCGATTGCCTTCTTTCGGTCAATCTCAATAAAAACGTCCTCGCCCAGTTTCATACCTTCTCTCTCGCACCCAACTAAGAACATTTTCGCAATTTTCTCCGGATCCTCGTCTCTCGAATCATCTTCCGTAATGATACAAACATCCGAATATTTCGCCGCAATCTCTCCGCGTTCATCCCGCGTCGTCTCGTCACGTCTCCCCGCCCCTCCAAACAGCGAGATAATCCGCCCGTTTTTATTTGGCGCAACCGACTCGTAAACCTTTAAAAACGCATCCGGCGTGTGTGCATAATCAACAATCGCCATAAAATCTTGCCCAACTTCAACTCGATTCATCCTCCCCTCGACCGACTCAAGCGCATAAATTCCGTCACAAATCTCTTGTTCGCTTAAGCCTAGTCTTTGCCCAACCGCAACTGCCGCGAGCGAGTTATAGACCATAAACTTTCCCGGAATTCTCGTTTTAATTCTCATATCCTGGACATCATAACTCACCCCCTCGGCCGAAAGTTCAATATTCTCCGCCTTAAGCCTACCTCTATTAATTCCGTAAGTTGTCCCGTCCGAAACTGCATTCATGAAAAACGTTGAGCTCCTGTCGTCCGCATTCGCGATTCCATATTTTGCTTTCTTGAATAACTTAACTTTTGCGTCACGATAATTTTCAAACGTCTTGTGATAGTCTAAGTGTTCATGCGTCACATTCGTCATCACCGCAATCTCAATCGGAATCCCAAGCGTCCTAAATTGCACCATCGCGTGCGATGTCACTTCTAAAACTAAGTACTCCGCACCCGTCTCTAAAATCGTTTTCATCCTTCGGTTAAGCGTCATCGAGTCAACCGTCGTCATGTGTTTTAATTGCTTATGTAAACCGTCTTTATCGCCCTCTCTCGAACCCGAATCCCCCGGCTTCCCAACCATTTCCGAAAGTCCACCCCAAGCTACCGTTGTCATCAATCCAGTCTTTCGCCCAGAATTATTAAGCATCTTCCAAATCATAAACGAGGTCGAAGTCTTTCCGTTTGTTCCTGTTACCCCAATCACCGTCATTTTCTTACCTGGAAATCCGTATTTTACCCCCGAAACCTCCGCCTTTAAAAGATGGTACGGCAAAATCGCCTTATTATACCCTGGAATATGATCTGTAACCTTGTCTTTTATACTCATATCCATATTATATCACAACTCTAATATTGGCACTCTACACTTGCAAGTGCTAATTTTTGTGCTACAATAGAGAAAAAGGAGTTAATATGGCACTAAAACCACTGACAAATCATGTCGTCGCGAAAAAAGATGCTCCGACGAAAAAAACCACTTCCGGGATTCTTCTCCCAGACACAAATAAAGAGGAAACTGCCTACGCCGTCGTCGAATCGGTCGGCCCTGACGTAAAAAACATTAAGAAAAACGATAAAATCATCTATAAAGAATATTCAACCACGAACGTGAAACTCGAAAACGTTGATTATATTATTGTCGAAGAAAAAGATATTCTCGCAACTCTCTAGAAGAGAAAGGACTAAAAATGAAAGATATTTTCTACGAACAAGAAGCAAGAGAAAAAGTTTTATCTGGTGCAAAAAAACTCTATGATGCTGTAAAAGTCACCTACGGTCCAAAAGGCCAAAACGTTGTAATTGAAAAAGAATATGGCGCTCCGGTTATCACTCATGACGGCGTTACTGTCGCTGAAGCCGTCGATCTAGGTTCAACAAAAGAAAACTCTGGCGAAAAAGTCGGCGCAAACTTAATCAAAGCCGCTGCTCAAAAATTGAACAAAGTCGCCGGTGATGGTACAACAACCGTTACAGTCCTTACTTATAATATTCTCGCTGAAGCGAACAAACTTATTGCTGCTGGTGTGAACCCGATGGAACTACGAAAGGGAATTGAAAAAGCCGGCCGTGAACTCGTGAAGAAAATCGATAATCTCTCCGAAAAAATCGAAGGTGATAATAAAAAAGTTGCTGAAGTCGCTACTATCTCCGCTGGCGATGAAGAAATCGGAAAACTTATCGCCGATGTTATCTCGAAAATTGGTAAAGATGGTGTCGTTACCGTCGAAGCTGGCCAAGGCCTCGATATGGAAGAAGAAATCGTCGAAGGCTTTAACTATGATAAAGGCTACGCTTCTGCTTTCTTTGTTACCGACGTAAACCGCCAAGAAGCGATTATGGATAAGCCTCTCATTCTCCTAACCGATAAAAAACTCACTGCTAGCTCGGACATCCTCCCACTTCTCGAAAAGGTTGCTCAAAGCGGTAAAAAAGACCTCGTAATTATTGCTGAAGAAGTTTCTGGCGAAGCTCTCTCGCTTCTCGTTCTAAATAAATTAAAAGGTGTCTTTAATACAATCGTTCTTAAAGCTCCAGCCTTTGGCGATCGCAGAAAAGAAATCATGGAAGATATCGCCGTTCTAACCGACGCGACTGTTGTATCTGAAGATAAAGGCATGAAGCTTGAAGAAGCTGGTCTTGAAGTCTTAGGTAGTGCTGGAAAAGTTATCGCAACAAAAGACGACTCGACCATCATTAAAGGCGCTGGCTCAGCTAAAGCCGTAAAAGAACGTATTCTTCTCATTGAGTCCCAAGCTGCCACTAGTAATTCCGATTATGAACGCGATGAATTTGAGAAACGCAAAGCCGCTCTGTCCGGAAAAGTTGCCGTAATTAAAGTTGGTGGTGCAACCGAACCGGAAATTGACGAAAAGAAATATCGCGTTGATGACGCTGTTTCCGCTACTCGCGCCGCTCTCGCCGAGGGAATCGTTGCCGGCGGCGGTGTCACGCTCGTCAATCTTGCGAAGACTTTGAAAGGGGACGACGACGGAACAAAAATCGTGAAAAACGCCTTAAAAACTCCGCTCCTTCACATTCTCGAGAATGCTGGCCTAAACTCCCAAGCTCTCCTTGCTGAAGTTGAAAATGCGAAAGATGGCTTCGGAATTAACGTAATGGCACCCGAAAAAGGTCTCGTCGACATGAAGAAAGCCGGCATCATCGATCCAGCTCGCGTTACTCGTGAAGCCATCCAAAACGCCGTTTCTATCGCCGCTACAACAATCACAATGGGTGCAATTATCGTCAATATTCCTGACCCGAAACCGTCCACCCCATCCGACGACAGCATGATGTATTAATCTATTTAAAGATTACCGGCATAGAAGTCCGATAAAAAACGAGCTCCAAGGAGTTCGTTTTTTAGAGGCGCCGCCCGCCAGAAAGACTTTACGAAGTAAAGGATTAACCTTCCGCCTCTTTGATGAGATAAAGAAGCGCCTCTGCTCTTGCTGCTTCGTTAGCAATACCTTTTGCTGCCTCATAAGCTGCTGGAATAATTGATTTATCGTGGGTGTTTTCAATTGCTTCTTTATAGAGTCTGTATTTTTCGGTCTCATCAATCGACGAAACTTGGTTCATAAGTGGGATTAGGTCTTGAATCATGTTTTGTTTTACATCCGAAAGTTCACCAACTGGAGCTGGTGCTTCAACTGGAGCTTCTGCCGTGATTGGCTCTGCCGGCACATTCATTACACTCTCAGCTACTGCATCAACCGCTTCTTGTGTCGGTTGCTCTGCTGGAACAGTTTCAACTGGTTGTTCCGTTGGCATTTCCATAAATTCCGGCGCCACAGCTGCTGCATCAGGAGCTGGCGGCACCCCAAAATCTGGCGTCGTTTCAACGTCAGTTGGAGTCGGCACGAGTTCCGGCACTCCGGAATCAACAATACCATTTATAGCATTCTGCAAATCGTCGTTCTGACCTGCGTCCATACCCACCTCTTTCTCTTTATTTAATTTTCAAATACCTAATATCTGCCCCCAGTATACCATAAGCAAAATAAAATCGCAAATAAAATCCCTAAATTCGAAGTTTTCGAACGATTTTATCAATCGCATCAAGCTTCACTTCTTCCATCGGAAGTCTCGCACCAAACATATCGACAATCTCTTCGCCTTTTTCTTTCGGGAAGTAAATCGTCACTGCCGGCGAAAATCTCTTTCTCGGCATTAAAACAATCGCGAAATTTGTATCGTCTTGTAAAATTCCAAACGCTCGATAATCCTCGAAAACATAAAGCTTCTCGCCTTCGGTTAAACCTTTTGAATTAAGCGAATATTTAATTTTCCTTGGCGGACGCAAAACGTAAATTAAAAGGGAGATGAACGCAAGCACTACTAGTGCTGTAAAAGACCACCATCTCAGCCACACTGAAAGTGCAACTAAAACTAGCCCGATCATCACTAGCCCGATATACCACCCCGCATTTTTATCATGTTGGATATATTCTTCTGCTTCCCAGCGTACTGTACTCGTTTTTTCGTCTGCCATTTCTTCCCCTATTATACCTTAAATCGTTGGACTCTTAAAATTATAAAATTGTTCGTAAATATTTTTTAAGTTTGATTCGGCCTTAACCGAGAAATTCTCAATATCTTTATTTTTTGTCCTTGCACTACATTCAGATTGATACGAAATCAAATATGCAATTTGCATCGTGACCTCTCGGAGGAAAGTTCGGTCTAAGAGTCCGTTTAACCTTCCGTTTTCAAGTTCAATATTTAAATCGCTGTTTTTCTCTTTTTCATCAAGCGCAATTCCGCTCTCTTCTAAATCTCTCATTTCCACCCCATAAACCGAAAGCATTAAACTCGATTCATTAAGTATAATTTCGTTTAAAACCCCCTTAAGCGAAGCTGTCATATTTCGAATATCTGAATTTTTCACCTCATCCGCATAGTCCCTAAACGTCCCGTCTATAAGATATTGCGCCGCAAAATAACTCCTCGTCATTAAGTCTCTATCTTTCGAATCAACTTTTGAAAAAACTGTCGAAAGCACTATCACAATAATAAGGAAAATGATAACTACCCCAAAAATCAGCGCAGTCCAAACGTTAAAAATCTTCGAGAAAAAACCTTTTCCCGTCGTCTCCGGTTGCTTAGTACCGCCACCAGCTGGCGTCGCAATCTGTTGGAGATAAGCCATATTATCCATAAGCTTATTGTATCACACATTGAGCCCCAAAGTGATAAAATCGCCAATTCTTTAATAGAGATGGTATAATTATTTTAAGGAGTTAAAATGCAAGACGCAAAGGAGGAAATAAAAGCTAGGCTCCCGGTCGAAGACGTTGTTTCTCAATATATTGAATTAAAACGCGCCGGCCGAACTTTAAAGGGGCATTCGCCTTGGGGAGTTGATAAAACCCCTAGCTTTATGGTATCTCCAGAAAAAGGGATTTGGCACGATTTCTCCGCTAATAAAGGTGGTGACATTTTTACTTTTATTATGGAAGTTGAGGGAATCAGTTTTAAAGAAGCTTTCGAAAAGTTAGCTACCCAAGCTGGCGTCGAACTAAAACGCTATAACCGCGATGATAAGAAAAATGCTGAAAAGCGTCGTCGTTATAAAGCCGCCGTCGAGCTCGCTTGTAAATACTACCAGTTTTGCCTTTCGAAAAATAAATCTGTTTGTGAATATGTTTTCTATAAACGAAATCTGGACCGAAAAACCGTTGTTGAATTTCGCATTGGTTATGCTCCAAGTGGGAAAGACCAACTAATAAAATTCTTAACTGGAAAAGGTTTTAAACTCTCCGAACTAAGAGAAACTGGTCTCTTAAACCAATACGGACGCGATCTCTTCCGCGGAAGAATGATGATTCCTTTTTTCGATAACACCGGCGATATTATTGGCTTTACCGGTCGTATCCTCGGCGAAGGCGAACCGAAATACTTAAACACTCCCGAAACTATTCTCTTTAATAAAGGCCGTTTCATTTTTGGTCTCACCCAAGCTAAAGAAGCAATTCGTCGCTCTGGTTACGTTGTAATTGTCGAGGGGAACATGGACGTGATTTCTTCCCACCAAGCTGGCGTAAAAGAAGCCGTCGCAACTTCCGGCACCGCCATGACCGAAAACCACCTAAAAATCTTGTCTCGTTTAACTGATGATATTCGCCTCGCCTACGACGGTGACGAAGCTGGCGTAAAAGCTGCCGAACGTGCAATTAGCCTTGCAAACGATCTCGGAATTTCCTTAAAGGTCGTTTCCGATTACCACGGCGCGAAAGATCCGGACGAACTAATTAAAAAAGATCCGAAATTGTGGCAAAAATGCGTTGAAAAATGTGAACCGGCAATCGATTGGCTACTCAAAAAATACGAAATGAATCTCGATCTTTCGACTGGTCCCGGAAAGAAAACTTACTCCGACATTGCTATGAAAATGATCAGCCAAATTCCCGATGCTGTCGAAAAAAGTCACTACGAGAAACTCGTCGCGAGGAAACTCGATGTCTCGGTTGAAGATCTCCTAGCAAAAAAATTACCAGAGAAAAAAGTCTTTCTAAAATCAATCAAAACCATAAACGAAAAGTCCGCCGAAACTATAAATCGTCTAAAAGATTCTCTTGAATCCATCCTTGTTTATGGCGGAAAAGCCGGCAGTAAAATCAATCTCGAAATCCCAGAAAATGAAACCCGCCTTTCCGAACTTGAATTAATCTACGAGCATAACTACTCAAAATTCTCCGAAGAATCTCTTATAAAAGAGGCTTCTGATTTAATGAAGCGCTATAAAAAAGAGCTTGAAAAAGTTGAAATTGAGAAATTAACAAAAGAACTTGAAACCGCTGGTGATGATGAAGAAAAAACCGCCGAAATCTTGAAGAAAATTAAAGAATTACAAAAAGGCCGTTAACTAGTTCGCAACACAAAGGAAAGTTTTTGAATCTTCAAGAATCGTAAACATCGCCGCTTGGCGTTTTTTCGTACTCGAAACAACTACATTCGTCTTTGTATTACCATTACAAGTTGCGTTTAATAGCACATAAATCTGATGATGGTTCATTTCCCAGCTTAGCTCGTCAATATTAACGCAAGCCTCACCAAACTTACAAAGCCCCGCAATTTGATAAATTTCACCCGTCGCGCCATCTGTTATTCCACCTGGGATATATTGTTGAATCATAAAGTTCCAATTCGCAATTTCCGAACCCGGAAGCGCTCCGCCGTTTTTGCTTTGGAACGAAACTACTGCCTCTTTTAATTTCACAAGATCATTTGTCCTAAGCTCATTTCGAGTTTTAATCTCCTCCGAAACTTCCGGTTCGTCCGGATAATTCGGAGTCGGCGAAACTGGCTGAGTTGCCGGTTTCGAGAATATATTTATCAACACAATCACAACTATAGCAACTACCGCAACTGCTCCCGCAATAATCCCAATTAGCGCTGTCCTGGACAAACCCTTCTTTTCTGGTATTGGATTAACCGGCGTCATCGTCGTATCCATCCTCGCCAAAAAATCATTTTGCGGAGTCACCTGCTCTGGCGCAGGTTGTTCTTGTGCAGACTGCTTCGACATGGGTTGTTGTGGCGTAGCTTGTTGCGGCACAGGCTGCTGTGGCGTCGGTTGCACCGGCTGAACTGGCTGTTCTGGTTGTTGATTTGGTTCCATAATTACTTAAATTATACCATAAACGGAATAAACAAAATAGTTATGGCGTTTTTCGTTTAGCTTCTCTTATGATATAATGTATTTTATGAAAAAAGCAGAAAAAGTTGTTTCCGACTACAACGGTTACGATTATAAAAAAATCTTTTGGGAAGACGCCGACCGAAAATACGAAGATATGGCAGATCGTCTTGCAATCCGCAAATTACTCCCGAAAAAAATGAAGAACTTTGTCGATATCGCTGGTGGCTATGGCCGTCTTGCGAAAGAATACTTGAACCGCGCTGAGAAAGTGACGATTTTTGACTATTCGAAAACCGAACTTGCCGATGCGAAAAAAGAATTTGGCGACCGTATCTCGACAAAACAAGGCGACATTTACAATCTCCCTTTTAAAGACAACACTTTCGACGGTATGATTATGGTCCGCGCAACCCATCATTTTAAAGATATGAAAAAAGTGATGAGCGAATTAAACCGTGTTTTGAAACCTGGTGGAATTTTAGTGATTGAAGTCGCAAATAAAAGAACTCTCCCGAAAATGTTCCGCTATTGGTTCAAAAAATCTAAAGTTAACCCATTTGATAAAAAACCGAGCAACTTAAAAGAACTAAACGGCGATGGATTCTTTAATTATCACCCGAAATATATTGAAGACCTCTTTAAAAAACAGAATTTCGAAATCCTCGACGTACTTTCTGTCTCGAACTTCCGTAGCCAACGTCTAAAGAAAATGTTTAAGACGAAAACTCTTGTAAAAATGG
This sequence comes from Candidatus Saccharimonadota bacterium, assembly GCA_017432305.1. Classification (GTDB taxonomy): domain Bacteria; phylum Patescibacteriota; class Saccharimonadia; order Saccharimonadales; family Saccharimonadaceae; genus Nanosyncoccus. Next base: position 45,983 of record JAFRJK010000005.1, on the reverse strand, counting down.
AAAAGGCAGCCCAAAAACCTTTATCTTACGTCCGTTTCGCCCCAAGTATTTATTACAAACTTGTAAAATTGGATAAATCGGGAAAATAACTCTCCGGAGAAAATTTTGAAACTACTACACGAAACAAGAATTAATCTCTACTCAAAGGTTGCCCAACCGAAAATTTGCGTTCTTTCTGATATTCATTTCTCTTATCAGGTCAAAGATGCTCGTCTTGATTTGATTCTCGAAAAAATGCGCGAATTAAGCCCGGATTACATTTTCATCCCTGGCGACTTAATTGACTCTAACGACATGATTTTTGATAAAGACGAAGAAAACCGCTTACTCTCTTGGCTTAAAAATCTAGGAGAAATCGCAAAAGTTATTCTTTCGGTAGGGAACCACGATATTTGCAGAAAACCGACTGACCGCCATCGTATTAGCGGCGAATGGGAAGTCTATGAAAATCCCGAATTCATGAAAAAAGTAAACGCCCTAGAAAACGTCTTCTATCTTAACAATGAGAAATACGAGGACTCGAAAATCTACGTTCTCGGCCTAACGCTTAGTCCAGATTATTACAACCTCCTCGACCAACGTCCTTCCGTCGTCCACCCAGCCCATGAAAAACTAAACGAAATTCTAAAAGAACTCGACGACATCGACCAAAGACTAATCACAAAACTCCCGAAGAATAAATTAAAATTTGTCCTCATTCACTCCCCAGTCCTCTTAACCGACTACCGAGTTAAGGCTGAGTTAACCGAATTTGATTACTTTATCTCTGGACATATGCATAATGGAATTGTCCCGCCAATCATTGATGAACTTTGGCGCAGTAGCACCGGTTTTGTCTCTCCAACTCGCAACATGCTCCCGAGAAATATTCGAACGACAAGAAAAACTGTCGAAGAAAAACTCATTATCGCTGGCGCTGTGACAACTTGGCATGAGTGTAGTGGCCCACTCCATAAATTAAACGCTCTCTACCCTAGTTATTTCATGACGCTAAACTTCTCAAAAGACAAACAATACGAAGAAAAGCCCTACATCAAGAAGAAATATTTGAGTTAGCTTGAAAATTCTGATTTTTTTGATATAATATAAACACGTGTTTAGCCGGTCTCGTAGTATAACGGTTAGTACAACGGGTTTTCATCCCGTCAACGCGGGTTCGACTCCCGCCGAGATCACCAACGAATAGACCGTTAGGTCGATTCAGTTGGTGACGAGAAGCGGAGAAGACCGCAGGTCTACTCCCGCCGAGATCACCAAAAGACTAAGAGACCAGCAAGCAAAAATGCTTGCATTTTTAATTGCTGGGACAACACGTACATCTTCTTCTTAACGGCCTGGTAGCTCAATTGGATAGAGCAGCTCCGTCCTAAGGAGAAGGTTGTGGGTTCAACTCCCGCCCGGGTCACCAAAAGAAAGGCAGACTCGCGAGCTAGTGAGCGAGGAAATTTACCATTATGGGGCAGTCGTTCAACGGATAGGACATATCCCCTCTAAGGATACAATGCTGGTTCGATTCCAACCTGCCCTACCACGAAAGCAAGCTTACCATATCTAGAAGATGTACAAAAAATCGCCCGAAGGCGATTTTTTAGTTATTTCTTCGTAGCCACACCCTTTGTCTTCTTATGGTTCTTAATGATTGCAATAATCACTACTATTGGCGCAACCATATAGAAAATTCGTCTAAGCGCCGTTAAGGCGACCTCTATTCCAAAAAATACGAATAAAACATACCCCACCATTAAAACCGCCACGAGGGCTAAAATAACTAAGACAATATTTGAAACTAGGTTAAATTTTTTCATAAGTTCACACTCTCAATAACTTATACTTTTATTATACCACATTTTATCGTTTTTGTCTAGCCCAATCTCTTTACTTTTCCTTTGAAACGTGTTAGAATTAACAAGTTGAGATATTTTTTTAATATCTCTAAAGCACACTACATATACACTAAAATCTTTCACCGAAGGGGGGAATTATATGATTTTCAAAGAAGACATGATAATTTGGGCCGCCGACGTTTCGAGAGAAGATATCGAATCCGTCATTATAAACGAGGCTCTTCCGAAGGGAACGATCATAAAACTCGATCGCTTCTTCTTCGAGACAAATCGAAAGGATTTCATTCTTTTCTGCCAGGATGCTGGCTATCCGGTATTTTGCGACGTGAAAATCGTCGAGGTACCGGAAAAGGCAATCGCAATTTCGCAGATTTACCTGAAATACAAGCCGTTTATGCTTAATATCATGGCTGGATCTTGTAGCACAGGTATCTGGGAAGATGAAGACCCGGAAAAGATTGACACATTAAGGCGTTTTGCGGACGAGTGCGAAAAGGCCGGAACGAAGAGTTGTGGCGCAACAATCCTTACGAGTAAAAGCGAGGAGCTTTGCGCACACGAGTTTTCTTCCAGCCCGGAGGACCAGGTGTTAAAATACGCTGATCTCCTCTATCGGGCAGGTTTCACAGATATCGCCTGTAGCCCGAACGAAGCGAGCGCAATTAGAAAGGAGCTCGCCTACGACGATATGACAATTAACACCCCCGGCGTTCGTCTTCCGAATTCGGACTCCGGAACCCAACAGCGTATTGCGACGCCGTTTGACGCGTTCGTAAACGGCGCAAATCGCCTTATCATCGGCCACGAGCTGATAAATGGCGACGGCGACATCGCCCATCGGGTAAAGTTTAACTACCAGAGAATCATGAATAATGTTTTTGCAGTAAAGAACCACAGCACCTTAAGAACGGTCGAAACAGTCCGAACTGCCTAAATGAAAGATAACAAAAAAGGCTCACAATTTAGTGGGTCTTTTTTCTTACCTGGCGGAGGGAGGGAGATTCGAACTCCCGCTCCAGGTTTCCCCAGACTAACGATTTAGCAAACCGTCCCCTTCAGCCACTTGGGTATCCCTCCAATACCACTTATTCTACCACAAATCGCCAACGACCGCCACCCCTTAATCTTTAAACTTGCATAAAATCTTCATAATGGTATAATAGAGAAGTAATCTAATTGCGAGATTAAAAACTTTATTATGAAAAAAATCGTTAAAAATATTTCTCAAATCCTCACTGGCACTGGGGCTGCTATTTGTTTATGGACCGGAAAAGCTCTAACTGTTTATGCTGAGGAAGAAAAAACCGCAGTCGAAAAAGGTGCGGAAGCTGCTCGTGCAACCGGAATGCCTTCCGAATTAATCGGTGATAATGGCGTCTTCGGTCGTATTACGAATGTAATTCTCCTTATTGTCGGTATTATCTCTGTTGTTATGCTCATCTATGGCGGTCTTCGCTATATTTTGTCTGGTGGTGATTCGAAAAAGGTCACCGATGCGAAAAACACTATCCTTTACGCAATTATCGGTCTTATTATCTCGCTCCTTGCTTATGCAATCGTCAACTTCGTCTTAACCTCTGTTGTCGGCGTAAATTATATTCAACAATAATTAGTTAAATTCATATCCGTTATTCTTCAAAATGACAATAGCGGATATTTTTATATCTTTTAATTTTATCCCTCGCCGTATCAACTCCCCCTTTAAAACCTTTCCCGCCGCTCGCATCGAAGCCCCTGTTGTCCAAACATCATCGACTAAAAGAAAGTGTGTTTTTCTTAAATCCACCTCTGAAAAATTATCCAAAAATCTCTCAAAATCCTCCCGCGAAACTCGGTAAGCTCTCCTTGCTTGTTTCTTCCTCTCCTCGTTTGAACTCCCAACCTGAACTGTATCGAAAGCCCGCTCTAAAACCTTGAGAACTGGAAATCCCGAAAGTCGCGAAAACTCTCTCGCAATCGCATCGATATGATCAAACCCCCTCAGCCGAATATGTTTTAACGCCGTTGGCAAGGGAACTATTACAGTTTTCTCTCCTAACTCTCCAACTCTTTTTATGGTCTCATTTAAAATCCCTCCAAAAACTGGCGCGTAGTGTCTTCTCGAGTGATATTTGTAGTCTTTCACGAGTTCTTCAAGCACCCCCTCCTTCAATCCCGAGACTAAAATCTGGTTAAAATCTTCGTCATTTTTTGTTGAAAAAGGCGGATTATAGCGGCTGTTGTAAAAATAACAACGATGACAAAAAACGTAACCAAATTTTCCGCATCCCTTACAATAACAGGGGTAAAATAGGTCCAAAATCCGACTAAATGTTGTAATTTTTACTGAATTTTTCATAAAAACCCTTGTGTTTTAACTAAATATTTTTTATAATAAGCGTAACAATAGTTTTTTAAAGTGGAGGAAAGCAAATGGCTCGTTCAAACGACGACGATATGCTTATGGAAGACGAATTAGCTGCTGCCTTTTTGGATGACGCTTCTGAGGAAGCTGATGCTAAAAACGTTGCTGTTGATGAATCTCCTGCAGAGGAAGTTGAAGAGTGGGATGAACCTGAGGACTTCCCAGGTCAATTAGCCGTAGACGTTTACGAAACCGCAGACAAGCTCGTTGTTAAGGCTCGTACTGCTGGAATCTCGAAAAACGATCTCGACGTTACGATTAGTGATAATATTCTTACTATCTCTGGTGTTCTTAGTGGTGGCGAAGACGAACAAACCACACGTTGGCATATCCAAGAGTGTTATTGGGGTGAGTTCTCTCGCACAATCGCTCTTCCAGTCCAGGTTCGCGAAGACGAAGGAACCGTGAAAGCTGAGCTAAAAGATGGTGTTCTTACCATTACCTTCGAAAAAGAGAAGGTTGAAGCTCCAACAAAAATCACTGTCCAATAGTTTCTAAAGCTAATAAATCTCCTGCCTCGGTGGGAGATTTTTTAAGATAAGGTATACTGTTTTCATTATAAAAAACCACTTTAAAAATGCAACCTTAACCACTTTAGCTCATCAGAAAATCCCCTAAGTTTGGGGATTTTCTGAACTTTATCCAATTTGATAAACTATCGCGTCCGTATCTTCTTTGTTATCGTCTTCACCACCAGAACCACTGAGTGAAGACATTACGAAGTTCACGATTGCGAATGCAAGAAGTGCAATCACGAGACCAACGATACCATAAAGAATCGTGTCTTTAGCTTTCTTAACTTTTCCTGGATCACCAGCTGAAGTTGTGTATTGAACACCACCAAGGATAACCACAATTACTGCCGCAAACCCAAGGAACCCAATAATCACATTAACAATGTTTGTGATTGTCGGAATTAAGCTATTATCTTCTTCGAGGTTACATTCTGCGAGTGTATTCGCCGTGGTTCTTCGTGAATCTTTCGGGCAATTCACCGTAGCAAAAGTCGGCTCCGTAATCAGGCATCCCGAAACGACTACTACCGCCGCTGCTAAAATGTTTCTAATTTTCATATTTTCTCCTTGAATTCTGTTTCTATTTTACCATAAAACCCTCGAAAGCCACAAAAAAGAGCCCTTTAAAGGGCTCTTTAAAAGACTATTATTTTCCGCCACCGATTGCGCCGAGAACGAAGTTCACGATTGCGAATGCAAGAAGTGCAATCACGAGACCAACGATACCATAAAGAATCGTGTCTTTAGCTTTCTTAACTTTTCCTGGATCACCAGCTGAAGTTGTGTATTGAACACCACCAAGGATAATCATAAGCACAGCAACAAAGCCAATTACACCGATAATAACGTTGATAATTGTAACAATGATACCAGTAAGGTTGTTTGTATTATTCTCGCTATCAACACCTTTACATTTTGTCAAATCAGTAGCTTTAGTTCCATCTGGACAACGAACGACCGCTTTTTCACCATCAGCGAATGCGGCACTAGCATTAAGACCACTTAAAATTACGGCAGAAGAACCAGCCGCAATGGTTTTAATTTTATTAGAAATCTTCATTTATTAAATTTCCTTTACTTATTTTAATGTTATTATACCATATTAAGATATACTCGCAAGAGGGAAAATTACTCGTTGTTTGTCTCACTTGAACTTCCACCTGTATTTGCGTCCGACGTAATCGCCCCCGAAACAAAGCTAACAATTGCGAATGCTAAAACCGCGACCACAATCGCCACGACCGAATATACAATCATGTCTTTTGCTTGTTTTAATTTCCCAGGATCGCCCGCCGATACTACGTATCTTTGTCCGCCAATCACAATCATAATCACCGCTATCAGTGTAACAAACCCAATCGCAACATTGATAATATTTACTACATGATTCGCTGCTTTATTATCTGCCCCCACATTACATCCAGCCGCCTCTCGTAGTTGCTCATCAATCGAGGTATCTTCACAAATCTTATCAGCTGCGCTCACTGGTTCGGTCACTAAAACTGCCGAGAACACCCCTGAAATCGCAATCGCCCCCGCCACTAAAATATTCCTTAATCTCATGATGACGCTGTCCCCGCTACAAAGTTTGTAATCGCCGCCGCAAGCAGAACTACAATTAACCCGATAATCGCAAACGCAAGCGTCTGGCTAGCTTGTTTTAATTTCCCAGGATCACCTTGTGCTGTTGCATAATTTACTGCCCCATAAACAATAAATCCAGCCGCAACTAGTCCCGCAAAAGCGTAAACCCAGTTTAAAACTGCCGTTATATCAATATCTGTGTTCTTTGGGATATTTTGTGTTGCATCTTGGATGCTACCTTTCATATCCGCTGCTATCTTTAAAACGTTCATTTTATCCTCCTGAGGCGCTTCCGCCTAGAACCGCCAAAATTGTGTTAACAATCACCGTTGCAAGAATCGCAATCACTAAACCGATTAAAGCGTTCGTAATAATCATTTTTGCCGTCGCCACTTTCCCCGGCTCACCAGTTGAAAGAATGTATTTAAAACCACCATAAATCACAAAAATCAAAGCCGCGTACCCAACTAAGAGGGAAAGGTCCGCTGAAATGTTAAGAATAATTGTCCAAACAAACTTTGCCTCACTCCCGACCTCTGTTGGAGTCTTGATAATACAAGTCCCGTCAGCTTTTTTTGCTAACCCCATATACCAAGGCCTTAGCCCAATAAATGTGTTCGAACATCCATCATCCGCCGCGAATGCACTCCCAACTGGGAACGTTGCCACTGTGACTGTCGCCCCAAGAGCAACCGCAAAGATAAAACTAAGAATCTTTTTCATAACTTTATCATACCACACCTAAATTTTTTCGGCAAAAATCCCTTTTTTATGCTTATGCTGGCTACTTACATATTACAACATATTATAGCCTAACATAAGCTTTTCTTAACCCCTGTTTTAAGCATTGACATTTTTCGCTATGTGTGCTATAATAAAGATAAGCTTAATTGAGAGCTTATTTTATGAGTATATTGAAGAAGTTAAAAAGGGCATTACTATTTCCATTGGTTGGATTACTTTTTGCCACTTCTGCTCTCAATCCTTCTACCCCTGTTTATGCCGAACCAGTTGAAAACACTACCACTGTTACAACCGAAGTTCCTGAAGTCCCAAACACCCCTAGTGAAACTACCCCTGAAACTCCTTCTGACGATCCAGAAACTCCTGCCGAAGAAGGGGAAGAAGATGGTGATAAAACTGAAGGCGCAACCTGTTATTCTCAAGTCGGTGGCCTCGGTTATATTCTCTGTCCAGCAATGGCCTTCCTCTCTAAAACCATTGATACTATCTATGGCGTAATCGAAGACTTTCTCGTTGTTGAACCAATCTCAATGGAGGAAAATTCCCCTGTCTTCACAATCTGGGTTTATGTCCGAAATATCACAAACATCGTCTTTATTCTCTTCTTCCTCTTCATTATCTATTCCCAAATCACCGGTTTTGGTATCAGCAACTACGGAATTAAGAAGGCCCTCCCACGCTTAATTGTCGCTGCCATCCTTGTTAACCTCTCTTTCATTATCTGCGCCATCGCCGTCGACTTAAGTAATATCATCGGAAAATCCCTCTACGACTTTCTAAACAGCGTTGCCAACGATGCCCTCGCAAACGGTTTTCTCTCTGGCGGTATCGAAGGTGGCACCGCCTCAGTCTCGTTCTATAGCGTCTTCACCGCTGTCGCTGCTGGTGGCGTAATTGGTAGCCTTGCAGTCGGCCTTTCTGGTGGTCCGCTTGGGCTTCTTCTCTCACTTATCCCAGTCATTCTCTCTGGTATTATTTCAATTATCATTGCCTTTGTCACTATTGCCCTCCGTCAAGCTGTCATAATTCTTCTTGTCACTATCGCCCCACTCGCCTTTGTCGCCTACCTCTTACCAAACACCGAAAAATACTTTAAAAAGTGGACTGATATTTTCTCCCAAATGCTCTTCTTCTACCCATTATTCGCCCTCCTCTTTGGGGCCTCTAAGCTTGCCTCTTGGATTCTTATCTCTAGTGCAAACTCAATGCTTGGCGTTATTCTCGGTCTCGCTATTCAAGTTGCTCCACTCTTCCTCGCGCTCAATCTCTTAAAGATGTCTGGTTCTATCCTTGGCAAAGTCTCGAGTGGTCTCGATCGTCTCGGTCAAAGAGCCAACTCTGGTATCCGTACTGCAACCGATCCATACAAGAATCTTGCAAAACAACAATCCCTTAACCGTGCAATGCAAAAACCGTTCAATCCACTCTCTGGAGCTTCTTGGCGTGCTGCTGCGAAAAAGCAACAAACTAATATTAAATTCCGCCAAGACCAAGCCGATAAAACCCAGTCTAATCTCCAAGCTGAACAACTAAATGCACTTCGACGTAATCAACGTATTATTGGCTATGATAAAAATAACCAGCCAATTTATACTCAAGTTCCATTCAGAAACGGCAAATCTAATAAGTACATGGATGCCGAGGCCGAAGCTCGTGAAGTTGATCTTCGCCTCCAAGCTGATAACCTTGCGGTCGAAAACGCCTATGGTAGTCTTGGTGATTACCAAAAAGAACATGGTATTAAGAAAGGCCGTGCAACTAAAAATGCCTCGAGAATGGGTGAGCACTATAAGTCTCTCCGTACTCAAATGACTGCTAAACAACGTAATGATGAGGCTGATGAACGCTACTATAATGAGTCCGTCATGCAAGCCGCCGAACGTTATGAATTCGACGATGAAAACGGTGCATATAAAGCTGGCGATATTAAAGACCAGGCTGCTTACAACCGTCTTGTTAAGGGTGCTCTTGGTTCTCAAGGTTATAATATTAACCAAAGAACAGCCGAAGGGAAACGCCTTGCCGAACAAGCTGCCGTTAACGTTATTGGTGATGCCTACTCCCGTAATGAGGCTCAACGTGCTGGGAATATTAAACGCTTTGAAACCTACATGGGTAAACAAGTCACAAAAGAAGTTGTTCGCCAATATGAGGATATGATTAAATATGACAACATCGATGGTATTATTGCCGCTCATAACGTCCTCTCGATGCGTGGTGATTACGACAAGATCGCCGAGCACATGCGTGATTACATGAATTCCGGCAAGATTAAACTCGGCGAAGATGCCGCAAACGTCCTTGCGCTTAACTTCCTTGGCATGAAAGATTCCGCTCCGGCCCTTGCTCGTCTCGGTAAATTTATGAACATGGAAACCTGGGCCTATACCGATGGTAAACGCAAGACGAAAGAAATTACGATGGAACAATATGTCACCGGTACAATTAAGGGCGATCATAGAAACGAAAAAGGCCAGCTAGTTGACTACACCACAAAAATCAAGATGGCAACTGGTCTCGAAGGTACAAGGCTAAATGGTATTGATCGTACGGCTTACGGCGTGAATGATGCTATGATTACTCAATTCGACCTTAACGAAGATAATATTAAGAACATGAGTGCCGAAGACAGAAAGAAGGCAATCAAACAAGCCTATACTGGCCGTCTTGAAGTTGAAACTGCTATGATGCCACAAGAAATTTCTGCCCTCCCAACCTTTGCTTCTGGCTCTGAACAAATCCGCTCAATGGTTGGTCACCTTGTTGGTATGAAATACGATTCGAAAACTGGTCGTTGGAAGAATACTATTCGTACTGGCGCTAACGGTGAAGTCGACCGCGCTATCACTGATTACACAACTGCAACTTATCTTAAATCTCTCACCGTGCGTGACCTCATTAATATGAAGACTGATACTTGGAATGGTCTTGTCTCACGCTACTCTTATGACTATCTTGTCAGCCAAGGCTATAACCCAGAAAGTGATGACGTCATGCTAAACGAGGCTCTTCAAAAAGAAGCTGAAGAAGCTGCTCATGAAGTTTTGAGAAAGCACCTCGAAACCCGTGTTGCGAAACTTGCTGAGGGTAACATGAACGTTGATATGATGAGAGAGAAAATTTACAACGCTCTTAGAATTGGCGAACGCCGTGAAGAAGTTTGGAATCAGCGTCGTGCTGCAAACCGTCGCAACGGCCACACTAATGGTCAAGAGGTTCAAAATGGCGAACGCCCAGTTGTCGATGCCATGAACCCAGATGATCCATTTAATCCAACAAATTAATAGAAATCGCGGTAATCTTACCTATTATTACCGCGATTTTTTATGGCTATTTTATACTGTTTATGTTAAAATATAACTATCTATGGCTCGATATAAGGTTCCTCAAGATGTTGAGGCAGAGGATAAACTGTTAGGGCCGTTCACCTTTCGACAGTTTATTTATCTCCTTATTGCAGCGGCCGGGATTGCTGGGGCGTGGGGACTTTTTCAACTCTTTCCACTCTTAGCATTAATCCCGCTTCCTTTTGTGATCTTTTTCGGTGTTCTTGCTCTTCCACTTAAAAAAGATCAACCAATGGAAACCTATCTTGCTGCTGTCGTTAGTTTCTACTTAAAACCAAACCGCCGTGTTTGGCTCCCTGGCCAACGCGAATCGACCATCTTAATTACCGCTCCAAAACAAGTCGAGAAATCTCGTACTCGCAACATCACCGAAGACGAGGCAACTCACCGCCTCTCCTTCCTCGCGAATATCGTCGATACTGAAGGTTATGCTATCCGTGAAAACGGAAATTCGTCGATGCGTGAAGAATACGCCGCCGAAGCAAATGCTGTTGAAGATGTGCTTGATACTGAAAACCCAGTAATTGATCGTATCATCGAACAAGAACAAACTAATCGGAAAAGGGAATTAGCTCGCGAAATGCAAACTGCTGTAAGTCGTGCAGAAGCTTTAACTACATCTCAACCTCCTATGACCGAGGCTACCGTAAGACAACAATTTACTAATCTCGCAAATAATGACACTTTCTCCGTCCAAACCATTGCAAATCAAGCAAATCGTATCCAACAACAGGCCCAGCAACAGCAAATTCAACAGCCTGCTCAACAACCGGCAAATACAATGCAACTCCCGCCACAACCTATGTCTCAACCAGCTCCACAACCAACCCCAGCACCGCAACCGGTTCTCGACCCAACTCTCCGCTCTGAACGCCAATTCGAAGAAAACTTTAGACAAGCTATTCGGACTCCGTCTATTGTCCAAAATCAATCTACTTTTGATTCAATGATGCCACCAACTGTCGCTGGTCTCACCCCGCCTGAATTTACGCCAATGTCAACTCCACTCCCACACGAATCTCAACCTGGACATTACCGACCAATCCAGACCGAAGAAGAAACTAAAAAGCCAAACGATCGTCCAGATCTCTACGGCCCACCAACTGCAATATTTAGCTAGTAAAGGAGAAAATGATGAATCCACAACAACAACCACAAAACTACGGGAACTCGCCCCAGCCTCAAGCGCCAAATAGCGTTGCAACCGCTATGCCAGAGGCCACCGCAAGTAATCTCCCAACCGAAGACAGTAATGTCTCAACCCAGACCACTCTTCTAATTTCCGAACTTCGCGACGGTATGGTAATTATGAAGGACGGTTCTTTCCGTGCTGTTATTGCTTGTAAATCAATCAACTTCGACCTCATGTCCGAAACAGAACGTGAAGCTGTCGAATATGCTTATCAAGGATTCATCAACTCTCTAAACTTCACTACCCAAATTATGATTCGTTCCCAACGTGTCGATATCGGCCCATATCTCGAACGCCTTTCTGATATCCGCCGCAACACCGACAACATGCTCCTCGGTGTACTTATGGACGATTACATCAACTTTATCGATATTCTCTCCCAAGAAGCTAATATTATGGATAAATCTTTCTTCATCGTTATTCCATATTATACTTCTGCTGATGCTGAAAAAGCTCTCACTCAAACGAAAAATATCTTCGCTAGTGCCTTTGGTGGCAGTAAGGGCCCGACCGTCACAAAAATCGATCGTATCACTTATGACAAAGCTGTTACCGAAATTAATAACCGCGTTGAAGCTGTTATCTCCGGACTTTTCCAAATCGGCATTCACTCTGTCCGTCTAAACACAAAAGAGCTTTCCGAGCTTTATTATAACTTTAATAACCCAGATACCGCCGTTCGCGAACCATTCATTGATTTTAGTAAGATGGCAACGACTTATGTGAAAAAAGGTGAAAAACCAGCACAGGGAGGACAACAATAATGAGAAAGAAAAAACTTACCGCAGCCGAGCTTGCAGCTCAAGCTCAAACCATGGAAGACGCTGAAATCCAGCGCGCTTTCGAGCAAGGTATTACTACTCTCCGTGATTTAATTTCGCCTAGCTCAATCGAAATTCATTCCTCTTATTTCCGTCTCGGCACTAAATATGGTCGCACAATTTACGTCTATGGCTATCCTCGCGTCCTCTTTACTGGCTGGCTTAGCCCTCTAATTAATATTGATGAGGTGCTCGACATTTCAATGTATATTTACCCAGTCGAAACTGCTGTCGTGATGAAAAACCTTCGAAAAAAAGTTACTCAGCTCGAAGCCGACATTTCCTTAAACGCCGAAAAAGGCCGTGTTAGAAATCCTGAAACCGACGCCGCCATCCAAGACGCCGAAGAACTTCGCGACGCTCTCCAAGTTGGTGCTGAAAGATTCTTCCGCTTCGGTCTCTACGTAACGATTTGGGCTGATTCGCTTGATGAATTAAACTTCGTTCAACATAAGATCGAAACTCTCTTCGGCCAACAAATGGTCTTCTCAAAAGTCGCAACTTCCCAACAAGAGCAGGGAATGAATTCAACTATGCCGATGTGTACCGACCAACTCCAAATTCGTCGTAATATGAACACTGGCGCAATTTCAACTTCCTTCCCGTTCACTTCTGCCGATCTTACCCAAGAACGCGGTATATTATATGGTATTAATATGCACAACAACGGCCTTGTTATCTTCGACCGTTTCACACTTGAAAACGCTAACATGGTTGTCTTCGCTAAGTCTGGTGCTGGTAAATCCTTTACTGTTAAACTCGAAGCCTTACGCTCCATGATGCTCGGCTCCGAAATTATCATTATTGATCCAGAAAACGAATATCAAAAACTCTGCGACGCCGTTGGTGGCTCTTATGTCCGCCTTTCGCTTAACTCTGACGTTCGTATCAACCCATTCGACCTTCCAAAAGTGATTGATTCCGAAGATGCTTCCGATGCATTACGAGCTAATCTCGTGACTTTACATGGTCTTTTCCGTCTGATGCTTGGCGGTACTCAACTCGGTCCAAACGGCCAAACCATGCCGGCTCTCTCCCCAAATGAAGAAGCTGATCTTGACCAAGCTCTAATCGACACTTACGCTCGTGCTGGCATCACTTCTGATCCACTAACTCATCAGTCCACTCCTCCAACCATTATTAACCTCTACGATACTCTCCTTCACATGGGCGGAACTGGACCACAACTTGCACAACGCCTTCGCAAATATACTACTGGTACTTTTGCCGGCATCTTTTCTCAACAAAGCAACATCGACATTAACAACCAAATGGTAGTCTTTAACATCCGCGACCTTGAAGACGAACTTCGCCCAGTCGCAATGTATATCGTTCTTTCCCACATTTGGAATGTTGTTCGCGCCGACCAAAGACGCCGCCTTCTTATCGTTGATGAGGCATGGCAACTTATGAAATACGACGACTCCGCAAACTTCCTCTTTAGTCTCGCAAAACGTGCTCGTAAATATTACCTTGGTCTCACTACTGTCACTCAAGACGTTGAAGACTTTATGAGCAATAAAATGGGACGCGCTATCGTTCATAACTCTTCGCTCCAACTCCTCTTAAAGCAGTCCGCGGCAGCAGTTGATGTGCTTTCCGACGTCTTCAAACTTACCGAAGAAGAGAAGAAGCGTCTTTCAAACTTCCCAGTTGGCCAAGGCCTATTCTTTGCCGGTCAAAACCACGTCCATATCCAAGTTATTGCCTCCGAAACTGAAGAAGGTCTTATTTCCACTACTCCTCAACAGCAATAACGCTCATGCTTTATAAAACACCTTAAAAATGATATAATTAAGGCATAATTTAATCTTTTATTATTATGAGTGAGAAGGTCTATTTCGGGAAAGGGGATATTACGCCTGATTTCTTAAACCCCGAAAAAGACGACAGTGAAAAAATCTATCGCGAAAAAGTCGCAAAAAATGCTCTAAAAAACCTCGAGGAAACTGCCGAAAAGAAAAATCCTGAAAACTCCGAAAAAATCACCAGTAAAGAAAAGACTAAAAATCTCGAAGATAATTTTAAATATACTGGCTCCGGAAAATCTGTCGCCGACCGCATTCGCGAAGGAAAGAAAACCGCAAAAAGCTTAAAAAATAGCAGATTGAAAAAGGGGCTTCCACTTTTTGCAATTCTTGGCGCGATTATTGTTGCCGTATTTTTCATGTTTGCATCAATCGGTTCGCTCGGGAACCAAATTGAACTTTTGATTACTCGCGCAACTGACACAATGTTTGGCTCTTATTCCGAGAACACTTTGCGCACAACTGAAGAGCTACTTGCTGGAAAGCGTGGAAACTTCCCGGAATATTTTGAAGAACGCCTTGAGGCTCAAGGTATCACTGTCAATGGCTCTCACTCTGGCTATACTTTAGGCTGGGATGGAAATTCCATCGATAGCGAAAATTTCCGCGACACCTTTAAAAATGATATTGCCTTTCGCGAAGCCTTCACTAAAGCAAAACGTGGGCGCACTTCAAATTTTTATGACAAAAGCGCCATGTTCGCCTTTACACGTATCGGAGCAAGCCGAAACCTCTATCGAAATTATCGCCAAACTGGAGATAATAACGTCGATACAAAGAATTATAAAAAAGTTGGTTCCGATCTTTTTGATAATGGCACAAATGTCCGTACGAATACCGTAACTGAACGTCAAAAAACTGACGAAAACGGAAAACCAATTACCGACAGTGATGGAAATCCTGTTTATGAAAAAGCTAAATCCGGCGATGATATTGTAAATTCTATGGATGGAAATTCTACCTCGAAAGCACGTAGTTTCTTAATGGATAATGCTGGCCGTGTTGCCGATATCACTAGTGTTAGTTGTGCCGCTCTAAAAGTTGCAAACATGGTTTCTGTCGCCGTTGCTTCCGCCGAAATCTACCAAGCTATCCACTATTTCCTTTATAATATTGAAACTGTTGGAAAAACGAAAAATGGCGAGGGCAGTGCTACCGCAATGAATCAATTCTTAAATTTCTTAAGCGAACCTGTCACATCAAAATACGTCGATGTCGAAAGTGGTGAAGAAAAAGAAGTTATCGGTGCTCCGATTGAAGCTGAAGGCTTTGCTAACGCCCTAACTGGCACCACCCCAGACCTAAAAAAGACTAGGAATTATTCTGTCGAATCAGCTTTCCTAACTTCCGGATTTGCTATCGGTCTTTCAACTGCAAATAATCAACTTTGTGGAGGAATGCGCGCAGTTGGTGCCGTCGCCTCTATTGCTGTTGGAATTTTTGGCGGTGGCATCGTCAAATCTGTTGTCAGTCTTGCAAAAACCACTCTTATTAACTTTGCTCTCCAACAAGGAATTATGACCATCCTAAGTGCTTTAATTCCGAGAATCGCCCAATCTCTCTTTGAAAATACCGCCGAAACTCTCTCTGGAATTCCAGCTGGTGAAACTTTCGTAAAAGGTGCTGCCTTAAATAATAAAAAGGTCGCTCGTAGCTCAAACGGCCAACTCCTCGCCGATAAAGAAACTGCAATCTCTTATAATACTCAAACAAAAATTGCAAACGCAAGCGAAGCCGAATTAAATCGTAGAAACGCCGACGCCTTCGACGCAAGTAATCCTGACACTTTCCTCGGCAGTATTGTAATAAAACTTTCGACTATCTCTAGTGGGAATTCATTCTTAAAATCAATCAGTTCGTTTAGTAATATTACAAAAAATTCTCTCGCCTCGATTCTTAATCGTGGTGCTAGTGCTCTTGCAACTAGTATTTCCGATCCTGGTTTCGAAACCGACGTCGAGCTCGCTGGTACTGACTATCTTGATGTTTTCTCGGACGAGTCAACCTGTGAAAGACTTACAAGTATCGGCGCAGCTTGCGGAACTTATGGAGAAGAAATCCCAGCTGTCGATCCAGACATTATGACCGTTTCAAGCGACGATCCAAAATATCTCAGCATTATTAATAAAAATACAGCTCTAAAATCCGATGGCACTCGTGAAGTTAAACCAAACTCTCTCCTTGCCCATAAAACTATGTTCTGTGATGAACGTGATTCGCCTTTTGGAGTTTATGACGCTAATATTGCGAACGCTTTCCAAACCAGTCTTGGCTTTGCTGACAACATTCCGGTTTTAAACGACGTAATCGATCTTGTGAATGCTGTTGAAGAAATGAGTCCAGAAACCGAAGGCTGGGCAACTGGGGCTTATTGTGTGATGAACGCCTCGACTAACCCATATTATGAAGAACTTCTTTATCTCCAGCATT
This sequence comes from Candidatus Saccharimonadota bacterium, assembly GCA_017432305.1. Classification (GTDB taxonomy): domain Bacteria; phylum Patescibacteriota; class Saccharimonadia; order Saccharimonadales; family Saccharimonadaceae; genus Nanosyncoccus. Next base: position 29,294 of record JAFRJK010000005.1, on the reverse strand, counting down.
ACAACGAAAACGCTCGTATCGCTACCCAGCTTGAACTCGACGAAGTTCGTGGAGATGATGGTATCGTTAAAAATCCAACCCTCGCCTATAAAGAAGCTTGGTATGAAATTAATCCGATCGACACTTCAACCGCCGGTCTCCTTGCTCGCTACACCGGCACGACAAAAAAGGACGCTGAAGACTTTATTGCCTTAATTGAATATTATGATTATCTCGCAAACTACACCCCTCCAACTGAAGAAAAAGAAGAAGAAATTATTTCCTTTAAGACTTCTGAATTTGTTGATTTCTTTACTAACATTATGCATAAATCCGAATATGCCGATTTAAGAACTAGGAGTTTTGCCGCATGAAAAAGTTAGCATTATTTTTAGTTTCAATTCTAATTCTTACCCCAACAGCAAACGCTTTCGCTCTAAAAGAAAAGGTTTGGGACATCTTTGATTTAGAACATATTTATTACTATGATCCAGATGGTGAAAAATGTACTCCAAGCTCCGGCTCAGTTGTTTCTGGCGAAAACACTCTTTATAACGGTGAAACAATTTTTACCGCCGACGACCAAAATAGACTTGCTGAAAATCGCCCAATCTACGAAAGGGCTGCAAATAACTACGGTATTCCTTGGCAAGTAATTGCCGTTATGCATTTTCGAGAAACTAGGCTTCGTCGTTTTAATCCAGCCAATGGGCAAGGTATTTACCAGCTTTATTCCTATACCGGTGGTGGTTCTAATGAAAACGCCTTCCTCCCAGCTGGCGAAGTTTCGGAAGCAGAATTTGAACGCCAAACCGAACTTGCTGCAAAATTAACCAAAGAAAAGTATGGCGCTGGATTAAATCTTAATACTGATGATGGCGTAAAAACTCTCTTTTTCCGCTACAATGGCGTTGCAAACGCATATATCGCCCAAGCTCGTAGCCTTGGTTTTTCTGAAGCTGAAGCAAATCGCGGCGAAGGCTCACCATACGTTATGAACCTCGCCGATGAAAAACGAGATGCAAGAAACAACCCTAATTGGAAACAAATTAAAACCGACAACGGGCCAATGACGACCGCAAATCTCCAGCCTGGCTCCTTCGTTGTTTATTCTGCTCTTGGCGGCAGCTCTGGATATTCTAGCTGTAGTAATAATGGTTCTGGAAATGGCAACCTAAACCAGACGGCAATCAATCTCGCTTGGCCAGAATATGGGCATGGCTTAACTGCTCGCGACACTTATAAAACCGCTCTCTCCGACGTTGGGCTCAGCACTTACGGCGATCCATACGCCCGTATTGGTGCATCCTGTGATGCTTTTGTCGCAACCGTCTTTAGATATTCCGGCGTCGATCCAAACTTCACTTGTTGTGGCATTAGAGGCCACGGTGCAACCTGGAATTATGTAACTAATTCCGGTAAATTTGAGGAAGTCCCAAACCGTGCTGGTTCGCTTAAACCTGGCGATATTCGTCTCTCCGAGGGCCATATTGAAATGTATATCGAAGTAAACGGCGTCGGAAAAATCGCCAGCGCTTCCTATGGTGAACGTACTGGCGAAATTGGCACATTCTACGACAACTCCGCAACATTTAAAGCCTATCGATGGAAGGGGAATTAAATGACCGACACTAGTTTATTTAGGTTTAATTCAAACGAAAAACAAAAACGCATTTTTCGATATTCTATAATTAGTTTTATTATCATTTTTCTTGGTATTATTATTTTCTTTGTCGTAAATACAATTATTAATATTGATAAAACCAGCGAAATTAGAATTCTTGTTGCTCCTTCCGATTCGACCGTAACGATTGATGGTAACACTTATAAAACCGACTCAACAATTAAAATTAAACCTGGCACTTATAATGTAAAAATTGAAAAACCTGGCTTCATTTCTTACCATGGTTCTATTAAAGCAAACGACAGTGAAACCTCTTATCTCTATGAATATTTAAACGAAGAAAATGAAAATGGCACCTTCTATAAGGATAATGAGAAAGAAAATTTAATCGCTCAGCGTATTTCCGACCTTAACGCCGACATCTTCCACCAAAATTATACTGGCACTGATCCAATCTGGAATATTACCCCTTATTATAATTATAAAGAGGGGCTAAAAATCACCGCCGAAAAAGAAAATGATAATATTATTATAAAAACCTATCTTTTAACTTGTATCGACGAAGATATTCCAAATCTAAAACAAAAAGCTTTAAGTTATCTTGAAGAAAATAAAATTAATTTAAAAAATTACACTATAAAATTCAGCAATTGCTAAAACCGTTAACGCTTGTGCTATAATTAAAGAGTATGAAGGTCAAAAAACACCTAAAATTCTTTAGTTTTCTCTTTCTGATTTTTGGTTTAATTTTTATTAGTAGCTCATCGGTTTCTGGAAAAGGCTATCCGAAAGGCCGTGAAATTGAATGGTGGGAACAAGGCTATAATTTCTATAATCCAAATGGCAGTAACTGCGTCTGGAGTGGAAACGCTGGTGGTAATAGTGGTGAAGATAATGGTAGTGAAAGTGGCGGTGGTGGCCTAAGTGGTGGCTCCCGTCTTTACGAATACACTAAAAAACTTGGTTCTTACGCCATGAGCCTCCAGAAAAAATATGGTACGCCTTGGGAAGTAATCTTTGCCCAAATGCAACACGAATCTTCAATGGGTACGCTCGGTGTTGCTGTTAGTGGCGCAACAAACAACTGGCTTGGTATCACTGGTACTGGCGACGCTGGTTATTATAAAAAATGTTCCGAATGCCGAAAATGGGCAAAATTCTCTAGTCTAGAAGCTATGATGGATGCTTGGGCTGGCCGAAAAGTTCTTCGAAACGGTTATTATAATGCCGCCTTCCAATATCTCGATCCAAATAACTACGATCTTCACAATTTCTTAAAGAAAATGATTAGTATTTATGCTCCAGCTAGCGATGGAAATGATGTAGCAAACTATATCAATAAAGTTGAAGGCTATATTAATGGTACCATCCGCCAAGTCCGTCAAGAAATGGGCTGGCCAAGTTCCGCTGAACTCGCAAAACAACAAAATATCGGCATCGGTGGTGACTATCCAATCGGCGGGAACGTCCCTGGTGGCGGCGGTGGCGGCGGAGACGACGGTGACAGCGATGGCGGCGACACAAACTATTGTCTTGATGAAAATGAGGGTGGTTCAACCGGTACCGGTGGAGAACTAGTTAGTGGCGGCATGAATTTACAACAAGCCCAAGAATTTATGCAACCATATATTAACCGTGCAAAACTTCGCGAAAAGGGAACTGTTAATTTCGACGGCGCAACTGTCAACCAGCCTAGTGGCGGCGCACCAAAAGACGGAACCTTAAATAACTGTTCCGCTTTCTCACAATGGTTCTCAAATCGCTATACTTCCGCCGCAACTGTTGGGCTCTACCAAGGTTCAGCTACAGTTAGTCGTCTCCTCAGCTTAGGACGTGGCTATGTTAACGGTGGACACACTCCAAAAGTCTACGCAATTTTCTCAAATAATAGCCCAAACCACACTGGTGTTGTTCTCGGTATTGATAAAGAACGTAATAAAATCATTATTGGTGAAGCAAGCTATCACAACGGCTTAAATGGCTACCCTCGCGCAAAAGAATATGATCTTTCTAAATACACTAATAATCCTCATATTACCTACGCTTATACTGATAATATTATAAAGGGGCTCTAAAATGTTTAAAAATTCCAATCTTAATAAAAAACAAAAAGTCTTAATTATTCTTATCGCTCTTTTTATTATTATAGGCTCTATTATAATTGCTATTTTCGCCTATAATAATCGTTCACATTTTACTATTAAAAACTTTAATTCCTACCTTAAAGATGTTCCAGTAAATAGTAAAAAAGGCCTTGAAGATGTCGCCTGGAGCCTAGTTTCTGAAACAGTTAATAGTGTTGATAAAGAGAAGACCTATATCCAAGATGCATTAATTCGTGAAAATTCTTATAAAGAGACTCTGTATAAAGGTGTTAATACAGCAACTTTTCTACTTGATATTGATTCAATCAAAAGAACCTATAGTGTCACTTTCTCTTGGTCTAAAACTGAAGAAGTTGTTGATGGAATTATTATAAACTGTCCAAAGAAAACCGATTCAAAATATCCAGACGAAGAATGCCAGGGTATGTATAATGATTTTTCTTCAATTAATCTTTATATTCCTTTTAAGTCCAGCTTAATTAGTGGGAAAACTTTCGAAGTCCGAGAGGGGTATAATTTTGAAAATGATGGAAAAATCCAAATTAATATTTATGTCGACGCTTGTGGATTTGACTCTCCAATGGAAGAAGCTGAAGAAAAAACAAAATCTTATCTAAAGTCTCTTGGTATAGATTTAAATGATTATAAAATTGAAGCTACCGACACTTGTACTTCTTATCGCAGTAAGGAAGAATAGCTATTCATTTATTTCTACGCTAGTAATAATTACTTGGTTTTCTTTAAAATTCCTCGTTAAACTTTTTTGTCTTGTTTCATCAAGTTCTGAAAAAACATCATCAAGTAAAATAATTGGTTTTTTATTTGTTTTTTCATAAATCATTTCTGCCTCAATAAATTTTAAAGCTAAAATAATTGAACGTACTTCTCCTCGGCTCGCTGAACCATCCGCATCAGAATTATTAAATAAAAAGTTATAATTATCTCGGTGTACCCCAAAACCTGTATGTCCTAAAATTAAATCTCGGTTTAACTCGTTTTCTAATCTTTTTAAATATTCACTTTCACCTATTTTTTCACCAAAAATTTCATAATTTATTAAAATCTTATCATCATTTTTTGCAATCGAATGATAGGTTTTAGTGAGTCTAGAGTTAATCTCTTTTATTAATTTTTCTCGTTTTCCTCGAATTTCAACCCCATATTTTGAAAGTAATAAATTCCAAGAAAAAATCATTTGTGAAACTACTTCAATATTATATTCCACACACTGTTTTAAAAGGTCATTTCTTTGTTTTAAAGCTTTTTCATATTTAGCTAAAATTGAAGAATAACTATCGTCTAATTCTGATAAAATTCGATCGAAAAAATCCCGTTTTCTTGTTGGGGAAGAAGAGATTAAATGTAAGTCATCTGGTAAAAATAAAACAATTGGATATCGATATTTTTTTGGAAGTCTAAGATATTTTTTACCGCCAACTAAAAATTGTTTTTTATTCACTACCCCCGGTTCAAGCTCTCCAAAAGCTACTACTACTTTTTCACCATTAAAAAACAAGACCTCAACTCGATAAAAATCACTGTCTCTCTTTAAAATATCTAAATCTGTTGCGCGAAAAGATTTTCCTCGAAGTGCTTCATAAATTGCTTCAAGTATTGAAGTTTTTCCACTTCCATTTTTTCCAATAATTACTGAGGTTTTTTTCTTAAACTCAAAACTAAATGTCTCATGACATCTAAAATTATTTAGTTTAATTGATTTTATTATCAAATCTACCCCTTAAGTGGCATTATAATATGAACATAATCTAATGATTTTTTATTTTCAATTTTTATTGGTTGAAGATTTCCAGAAATTCCCACCTTTACATCCTCAGAATCTAAAACATTTAGCGCATCAAGTAGATACCTTGAATTTAAAATCACTTTCGTATCTTGTGATACTTTCACCTCGATTTCTGAAGTATTTTCACCGAATTCATTTATAACTGATGAAACTTTTAAAACTCCGTCTGATTTTGAAGTTTCTAAAATAATCGATCCACCGACTTCCTTTGCAAATAAGGCTGCGAGCTTTGTAACTCGAAGTAATTCTGATTTTTTAAGATTTAAATCTACTTCCATATTTTCCGGGATTAATTTTCGATAATCAGGGAACGAACCATCAATATATTTTGATGTAACCTCAATTTCTCCCATTCTAAAACAAACTTGGCTTTCATCAAATAAAATCTCAACTTCTTCTGTTTCTTCTGAAATTGAAGATAAAACTTCCGTCACTGTTGAAGCTGGCACAATTGCTTTAACTTCCGATTTAACATCTGAAATTAATTTTTTCTCAGCTAATCTATATCCATCCGTCGCCGCAACACATAAAACTGATTCATTAGTATTAAAATAAATTCCAGTTAAAGCTGGCCTTGTCATATCATTACTTGCCGCAATTTTAACTGACGACACTCCATTTTTAAAATCCTCAACTGGAACTTTAAAAATTACTGCCTTTTTCTCATTTATTTCCGGGAGTTCTGGGAAATCTGACACATCACTTCCATTTATTACAGATTGATATTTAGAAGAGGAGATTGTTACTTTTGTATCCTTAGAAGAAATTTCTATATCACCTTTTGGAAGATTAGCCACAAAATCTGCAAGTAGCCTTGCTGGAACTGTGATTTCCCCATCCTTTGAGCTAGAAACTGGAAGATAATCAATGATCGCCATATCTAAATTTGTTGCTGTTAAAGTTACTTTATTTTTAACCACCTTTATGAGCACATTATTTAAAATCGGTAAGGTAGCCCTACTAGCTGCAACTTTAGAAACGATAGCTAGAGCTTTACTAAGTTTACTTTGATCTACTTTTAACTCCATTTAAAATCCTTTCCTTATTTATTTAATAATAGTAATAATAAGCTATGTGGATAATGTGTAAAACTGTTATTTAACAGGGAAAAATTATTAAAATTTCCTGTGGATTTAACTGTGGTTTTGGATTGGAAAAAAATAGAAAAAAGTGTGGATTTATATGGAAAACTCGAATTTTTAGTCTTTTCCACCACTACTTTTCCGCCATTATTACACAACTTTCTAGCAACTTTATTCACAACTTTTTCCACCTTATTAACTATAAATTTTCTCCTGAAGAATATTTATATCTTCACGAAGCTTAAAATTCATCTTCATTTCATTTTTAATTCTTTTTACACCATTCATAACCGTGGTATGGTCTTTTAATCCAAGTTCCGTTGCAGTTTTTGTAGTGGAAAGTCCAAGTTCATTTTGAAGAAGATACATTGCGACCTGCCTTGCATTTTTAATATGTGCAACCCTAGACTTAGATAACATGGTCTCAGTTGTCATATCATAATATTTTGCAGTCTTATCAATAATTTTCTTTGCTGTGGTATTTTTTCTAGATGTAGAAACTGATGGTCTTGAAAACCCAGAATTAATCACTTCAAGTGGTGTCATCCCCCTAAGTTCTGCAAACGCAATTAATTTTTCATATTCTGAGTTAAGATCTCGAATATTCGTTTTTACATTTTCCGCAATATATTCAATTGCTTGTGGCTCAATTTCCACACCATTATATTCTGCTTTTGCTTGTAAAATCGCATATCTCTCTTCATAACCAGGGAGTTGAATATCATAAGCTCCTTTTTGGGTTAATCTTGATGCAAGACGGGTATCAACTTCTTTAATTTCTTCTGGTAACCTATCAGATGCGACAATAATTTGTCGTTTAGAAAGATGCATATCATTAAAGATATTAAAGAATTCAATTTGACTTTTATCCTTCTCAGCAATTAATTGGAAATCATCAATAATTAAAACATCAAGATTCATATATTTAGGTTTCCATGAATCTGGATTTTTACTACGAATTGCCGAGATAAAATCTGAATAGAAGTGGTTAATTGGTGTGTATAAAATTTTAAGATTAGGATTTTTCTTTAAAAGTTCATTTCCGATTGCTTGAATAAGATGAGTTTTACCAACTCCAGATTTTCCATAAAGGAAAAATGGGTTTCTTTTTCCACCTGGATCATCAACCACCTCTTTTGCAGTATAAACTGCGAGGTCATTATTTGTCCCAACAATAAAATTATCAAAAGTATATTCTGGAATTAATCCATTTGAAGAGATTCTTGGGGAATTACTTAGATATCTTTTTGTTTCGGATTTATTCTTTAATTCCGACGTTGAAAAAATCTCTCGAGATTTTCTTACCTTATTATCATTATTTGTGATTACATATTCCGTGTCAGAAAAATCAATATTATTATTCTTTAGAGCTGCTCGAATAAGTTTGTCAAAATTTTTTCGAACATTAATTTGCATAAAGATGTTTGGAACCCCAATTTTTGCGACTCCATTTTCCACTCCCTCAAGGGATGTCTTATTAAAATAGGTCGCAAACTTTTCGTTGGAAATCTGATGCTTTATTTGTTCAAGCACGTTTTTCCATACATCAAACATCTATAACCTCCTTCTTGCGACCTTTATTTCTTAGCTATTATACCAAATATTTTAAAGTTTTCCACAGAAAATACCGACATTTTTCATATTTTATAATATGTTTAATAAAAACAGGGGTAGTGTTTTCCACAAAACCGGACGTTTATCTAAAAGAGTAGTGGAAAACTTCTTGAAAAAAGAGGAAAACTACGATATAATATATTGTAATTTGCAAATATAATAAAACATTTATATTAAGGAAAGGGAAATATGCCAAAGAGGACTTATCAGCCACATAGGCGCCAACGCAAACAAGAACATGGCTTTATGAAGCGAAATGCAACTAAAAATGGACAAAAAGTCCTAAAACGCCGCCGTATTAAAGGCCGCGCACGCTTAACTTACTAAAAACTAGCCCTTCGGGGCTATTTTTATTTTTTAAACTTCTTATGGTATAATTTACCAAAAGGTTTTATTTTAATGAGAAGATATCTAGACACAATTAGGACTCTCTTTAGCATTGCGGGTGATAAAAAATTCATCGCTCTCCAGATGCTTATTTCTGATATTCTCCTCTATGCCGCAGATCTCTTACCGCCGATTGCCACCGCCGGGATTATTGCCGTCATAACTGAAAACCGTGAATTTAACGCAATTTGGATTTATGTTATCCTCTATATTATTTTCTACGCCATCTATTTTGGGATGTACGCTTGGAACTATTGGACCTACACCGTCTTACACCACTACTATTATAATAGCGTTCAACAGATGATTTTTAATCACGTCGCTGAAGATGAAATGATTCTAAATAAAATTTCAAAAGGAAAGATTGCTGAAACTTGCTCCGAGGATGTCCGTTATCTTGTTGATGTTGTTGATATGGCCTGCGATGGCCTAACTGGAATAATCCAACTTGTGATTATCTTTTGTATTTTTAGCTACTATAACATCTTTGTTGCTCTAATTGCACTTCTAATCGACGGTTTCTATATCTGGTTAATGAGTAGAAATTCGAAAGCTGTTGCAAAACATTACGAGGGAACTAGAAAATATCAAGATAAAATTATCGACATCTTAAACCAAATGCTCTCAAATTTGCGTCAAGTTAAATCTCTCAATATTATGCCGAACCTCGAGAAAAAACTAAAATCAACTCGTCGTTCTTGGACCGAACAATCCAACGCTAGATTAAGAAAACTCACCGAACGCTATTGTGAACTTCCAGCGATTATCTACCTTGGAAAAATTATTCTTTACATTTTCCTTGCTTATCTCGCTACAGACGGAAAAATCTCGCTCGATAAACTCGTCCTTCTTATCTCATACTACGAAATTGTCATTACAAACACCGATACTCTCCTTGAAGACTTTCTAAATCTCAGCAACTATACCGTTCGTGTTAACCGTATCAAGGCTATTTTAAGTTATACTACCGACTCGGAGATTGATTACGGCGACATCGATAACGACTATATTAATGGTGTCGTTACTTTCGATAAAGTAAACTATAAACTAAAAGATCGCCAAATCTTAAACAATATCTCCTTTAAAGCTCGTCCAAATGAGATTACCGTAATTGTTGGTCGTCCTGGTTCTGGAAAAACGACAATTATAAACTTACTTTATCGCCTCTATCGAATTAATGCCGGTGCAATCTTAATCGATGACGAGAGTATTTATAATTATAGTGAAAGAGTCTATTCATCAAATGTCTCTGGCGTTTTCCAAAAAACTTTCGCCTTTAAAATGAGTATTCGTGAGAACTTGGCGCTAGTTGATGGAAAGCTTGAAAACCAAATCGAAGCTTGTAAACGAGTTGGTATTTATAAAGATATCGAGCGTCTCCCTTATGGCTTTAATACTACACTCGATCCGGATCATTGTCTCCTTACCGAAGGCCAGCTCCAAAAACTCGCCATTGCTCGTGCGCTACTTTCTAAGGCTGAGATTCTTCTCTTTGATGAAGTCACCTCAAATGTCGATCCTGCCTCAACTAAAGATATTATTAATATTTTTGAAGACTTAAAAACCGACCATACAGTTATTATTATTACTCATAAACCAGAAATTATGGAAATTGCCGACCAAGTTATTGTTCTAAATAATGGTAAAATTTCCGCAAAAGGCACTAATACTGATGTTTTCGAAAAATCTGCGCTCTATCGTGAGCTTCGAACCGCTACCTTTGCTCGCCCGAGTGTTAATGATGATTTTATTAACACTCCAGATTCCTCCTCTGAAAATTCTGAAAAATAAAACCGATTTGTGTTTTTCCCACCCCTATAGTATAATTAAGACATGTTTGAGTTAATCGATTTTTTAATTGTCAATCCAATTGTTAACATTCTTTTTGTCGTTTATAACTTTATTGGTGACTTTGGTGTTGCAATTATTATCTTTACGATTCTAGTTAAATTCCTAACTTGGCCGCTTATGAAGAGACAACTTCATCAGACAAAGCTCATGAAAAAAATTCAACCTGAGCTAACGGAAATCCGAAAACGCTGTAATGGTAATAAGCAAATGGAATCTATAGAGATGATGAATCTCTATAAGAAAAATAATATTAAGCCGATGGCTTCTTTCTGGACAATTCTTATCCAGCTCCCGATTTTCATCGGTATGTTTACCGCAATTCGTGTGATGGCTCTCCCGACCACTAATGATTATCTTGAAAAACGTGCTTACGCTCCAATTGCTTCGCTTGATCGTATTCACGAGGTAGCCGAAAAACAAAAAACCTATTTTGAGAAGAAGGAAGCTTATGATAAAGCTGAAACTCACGAAGAGGGCGAAGAAGCCCCAGCTTACGACTTTAAACCAATGCTCTTTAACTCGGTTGATCTATCTGTTAAACCGGGCACTGCTAGCGCAAGCCAATTAATCGTCCTTGCCTTTGCAGTCGGTGCTGCCATTATCCAATACTTTAACTCGAAACAACAACTTGCAAAAAACAAGAAAAAAGGCGGAAAATCTACTTGGAAGAAGATGATTGCTGATGCAAAAGAAGGGAAAGACCCAGACCAAAACGACCTTAATGAAATGGTCACCGGCCAAATGTCTTTCATGATGCCTTTAATGATGCTCATGATTACGATCAACCTTCCTGGTGCGCTTTGTTTTTACTACATGCTTTCGAACTTAATCTCTACTATCCAACAACGACACATCTTAAATAAAGTTGACGATGAACTCGACGACAACACTGACCGTGCAATTCTTAAAGAGTTAAAAGATAAGACTAAGAAAATTCAAGAAGCCGAAGTTATCGAAAATAAGAAAACTGGAACTAAAATTACTCGCATCAAAGCGAAAGATATAAAAACCAAAAACAAAACCTCCAAAAAATCCCAGTCCGGAAAGGGCTAGGAGAAAATAGGAGAAAATTATGAATCGTGACGAATCTATCCGTTTCGCAACAAAATATCTTGAGGATCTTTTAAGCTTCTTCGGAATTAATGTAGCTGTTTGGTCAACCGTTGAGGATGACGTTATTCAACTTAGTGTTCCATCAACGAGCCTTAACTCACTTTTAATTGGCCGTAATGCTGATAATCTCCGCTCACTCCAATACATCGTGAGCCAAAGCCTTGTTGCTCGTGACGCTGAACTCACTCGCGTAAACGTCGATGTCGCTGACTATAAACGCCAACGCGCCGATCGTATTGAACAAAAAGCTGAAAATTGGATTTCTAAAGTTCGCGAAACTGGTGAGCCAATGACAATCGAACTTAACGCTGCCGACCGTCGTGTCGTCCACAAACTTGCTCAAGATTATTCGGATATTGAAACCCACTCCGAAGGCGAAGGCCGTGCTCGTCATCTTATTATCTCGAAAAAAGATATCCCAGCTGAAGAATAATTATTATTATTTACTTTGTTCTAAAAGATTTTTCACAATTTTTTGTAATTGAGTAAATTCAAGATCTTTTATTTCTTTTGAGTATACAATAAAAATACAATCTCGTTTCTCTGGAAATTCTGGAAGCATTAAACGAATTGCTTCATAAACTCGTCTTCTCACCCTATTTCTTCCTACAGCAGACTTTATCACTTTTTTAGAAATCACAACCGCAAAGCGCTGTTTTCCACGCGAGTTTTTATTAAAAACTAGAGACATTTTTGGCATCCGAATAGTTTTACCGTGTTTATAGGTAAATTGCACTCCGCCTCTTGAGTGAAAACGATATTTTTTTGCTAACATTAAAAATATTATAGCATAGGTGTCTTACCCTGTAAAAACCATACTGGATATGGTAAAATAGTAATGTAAATTGGAGGAAATTTGTTAAACAAAAACGCCAGTATCGACGGTCTTCAAACTCGTTCTGAAAAGGAGCGAGCTAAACTTGTTTCTGGAAAAGGCCATTTTTCCTCTGGCTATTTTAGTCACGAATCTAGCTCTCGCGACCCACTTATAAATCGTATGGGCCGAAAAAATATTTCCTCAACAACCGAACGCGTCGTCTATAAAAAGGCTCCAAAAACCCCCGAAAAAAAGGTAAAAATTGCAAAAACTACAAATATTTCCACGAAAATTTCCGCTGCCTCAAGAAGCAAATCTGATAGTTTTACTCGTACCCCGACAAGATTAGTCGAGGCTAGTCGTCCACGCTCTTACGCCCGTGATATTTTAGGTATTGAGGATGATGAACTTTCTCTCGATTCAGACGACATCGCTCGCGCAAGAAAAAAAGCAAAGAAAGAAAGACGAAAGAATAAAAAACATAAAAAGAGCTTTATAAGAAGGCATAAAATCTTTTCTTTCCTCGTCGTCCCACTTTTTGTCCTTATCTTAGTAGTTTATTTCTGGGGCGACTCGATTTTACTTAAAATTACCAACGGCCAATCTGGCCTTTGGGACTTTATCCGCTCGGTCGTAACCGGCGGCTCTGAACTCCGTGTTGGTCCTGATGGTAGAACAAACTTCTTAATTTTTGGGACATCTGGATATGATATGGCGGGCACCGAAGCTGACGGTGTCCATGACGGCGCTCAGCTTACCGACTCGATTATGGTTGTTTCAATCGACCAAAAGTCTAAAGATATCGCAATGATTAGTCTTCCGCGTGATCTAAAAACTAATACTTGTACCGCAACTGGAAAAATTAATGAGCTTTATTATTGCAATAATAAAGACGGAAAAGACGACAAAAAAGGTGCGAATGCTCTTAAAGACCGCGTCCAAGATATTCTCGGTATTGAAATTCAATATTATGTCCATCTAAACTGGACCTCACTCATCCAAGTCGTCAATGCACTTGACGGAATTACTGTTACAATCGACGAAAATATTAATGACGATTGGACAAAGACCTATATTAAGGCTGGCGTCCCAGTCACACTTAACGGGGAACAAGCTCTCGGTCTTGCTCGCGCTCGCCATGGTACCGAAAATGGCGACTTCACCCGTGGCGCCTCTCAACAAAAAATCCTCATTGCAATTAAAGATAAAATCTCAAATAAAAACTTCGGCATTCCAGATCTTGTAAATTTTGCAAACATTCTTGGCGACAATCTCCGTACCGACCTCACCTCAGATAATATCTATTCCGGCGCAAAACTTTTCACCGAAACGAATTTTGACTCAATCCGCCAAGTCCCACTAATCGGCAAAGATAGTAGGTATTTTGCTACGGGTTATATTTCTGGCATCTCCTATGTTTACCCAACTGCGGGCGACGGTAATTATTCCGACATTAAAGGCTATATTAAAAACACGTTAACAACAAACCCAATCATTCTTGAAAATGCTGGCATTACCATTTTAAATGGTTCTGGTGTCGAAGGCCTGGCTGAAAAAGAGAAATCTGAATTAGAAAAGTCGAGCTTCAGAGTTGTAAATGTCGGGAATGCTCCGTCTGGGAACTACTTTGAAAAAATTTATCTTTATGATTTAGGAGGGAAGAACGCTACTCGTGAACGTCTCGAAACCTACTATAATACAAAGGCAATTAGTAAGGATCTTCTCCCGAACGGAATTAGCACTTCGGGCGTAGATTTTGTCGTCATTCTCGGCGTCGGTTATTCTGCCGACTAGTGTGATATAATACTAATAGGTTATGGGAATAAAAATTACAAAGAAACAACAACGGATTTTAGATTTTATTTCTGATTTTACTGACAAAAATGGTATCTCTCCGACTTATCGTGAAATTGCTGCCGGCTTAGAATTAAAGTCTGTTGCCTCCGTTGCAGAGCATATTGATAACCTCGTTGCTCTCGGCGCTCTTAAGAAAGCTGATGATGGCTCTGCCCGAACTCTAGAAGTTGTTGATATTAGTTATCCAGAAACGACGAGCCTCTTTAAATCTCGCCTTTATATTGCTACCGAAGAGGAAAAAGAAGTCCTGAAAAAAGCCGCAAAAATTCTCGGCCTAGAAGGAGTTTTAAACGAGTGATTTATTGTACCACCCCTATAAAACCGAACAGAAGTTAAAAACCCGAACAAAAAAACCGAACAACTAATCCACTATTGTGGAAAACGAAAGGGAATATGAAATTATTTAAAAAAGAAAACAAGGATTTTAAAAACGATTTTAGCTATCTAGACGAGAAAAATATTTATCTCGATAGTGCTTGCCAAAGTCTTCGCCCTGAACCAGTTATTTCTGCTCTTGAAAAATATTATAAAGAATTTAATTCTTGTGGCGAACGTGTGAAATATAAGTGGGGAAAGATTACCGATGAAAAAGTAAACCTAACCCGCGAAAAAGTCTTAGATTACTTAAAATTGAAGAAGAAAGATTATTTTGTCTCTTTTACGCTAAACACAACCTATGGGCTAAACTTAATTCTAAGCCAATTCGACGTTAAAAAGGCTAAAATAAAAGAAATCATTACTTCGAATATCGAACATAACTCGCCATTTTTATCTAGTATTACCTTTGCAAAGAAAAATAATTTAAAGAGAAAAGTTATTTCTCGAAATTCAGACGGTTCTATCAACTTGAATGACATTAATAAGAATTCTCTCGTCGTTTTAAACGCAACTAGTAATATTGATGGCCGTACGCTTAAAAACATTAAAGAGGCAATAAAAGACGTCCATAAAAAAGGTGGCTTCATTATTATCGATGCCGCCCAAGCCATGGCACACAGTAAAGAAATTCTCGAAAAAGCCGAAGCTGACGCAATTTGTTTTTCTGCCCATAAAATGTATGCCCCATCTCTCGGCGGAATGGTTATAAGAAAAGACTTTGTAAAATATATCGACACTAGCTTCATTGGCGGTGGGATGGTTGATGATGTTGATCTTGAAACCTATCTTTTGTCTTCCGAAAATAAGGAACATCTTTATACAAAATTTGAATCTGGTCTCCAAGCTTGGGGTGAAATTATCGCTCTTGGCGAGGCGATTTCTTGGCTTGAAAATATTCCGAAAACAACAAAAGAAACAATGTTAAAAAATGAAAAGAAAATCTTTGAATTTTTCGAGAAACACGGAACAACTGGTGAAATTGACAAAAATATTGAAGACCGTCGTTCTCATAAAACAAAACTTCATCTTCTAAACTATGAGCCAACCTCGACTATGTCTTTTTATGTTGATGGTCTTGATAGCCATCTCCTCGGCGAAGCTCTAGCCGGAGAGGGAATTATGGTTAGAACTGGCTATTTCTGTGTCCATTATTATTTAGATCACGAAATGCATTTTCCGCCACTTGTCCGCATTTCACTTAGCTATCAAAACACTCCTGAACAAATCGATAAATTATTACAAGAGCTAGAGAAGGTGCTATAATCTATTTATGGTTTGTGTAGCAGCATTTATTATACTTTGTATTGTCGGCATTATTGTTGCTTTCCTTAGTATTTTTAAGCGTGAAATTGGTAAAAAATATCTCGCTGTTTTTAAAAAAGCTTGGCATTGTGTTTTTAAGAAGGTCCGTCTCCAAAAGTGCGACACTAACTTTAAAGATGATGTAAAAAATACAATATTAAAACGCGTAATTCTAAAACGCCCAAAATGGGTAAAACCTTTAAGTGTTATTATTGAAATCCTGTCGGTCTTAATTGTTGCGATTACAATTTGGTCAATTATTATTGCGGTAAAATCTCTTCTAGCTCTTTGGGTGCTTGGAACTTGTAACGTTTCTAAACCAAGTGCTTGTAGCCTAACGAGTGAATCTTGTAGTATTGATGCGGAAGAACCAAAAAATATCTTCGAACAAATCGGTCAAAATATTGGTCAATGGGGTGAAATCTTTGGTGGTATCCCAGACCGCCTAAAAACTTGGAATGAAGAAGATTTTAAAGATGCAAAAAATTTAAGCGTTTTAAGCCCAATTAATTCGGAGAAGAAAAACTACGCTTACGATATTATCGATCCAGGTTGTGTAGTTTGTATGCGCTCTTATAAAAATCAGAAATCTTCCGGATTCTTCGATAAACATTACACCTATGTAGTTTTTTACTCAATAAAAAATCCAGATGGAACTTATCGTTTTAAAAATTCTCTAATCACCACAAAATTCCTCCTCGCAACAGAATACTATTATCACGACGATACGGCTTCAAAACTTCTTGATAAACTATTTACCGAAAATGACGATTCGGATATTAGTTGGCAAAATCGCCTAAACAATGATTTTGAGGAAAATGAAACAATTGAGCTCTTGAGTGGTTGGCTAAAAGACCTCGGAAAAACCGATGACGAAATCAATTCGATTAAAGACCTAACTAATTCGGATGAGATAAAAGATATTCTCGAAAACAATGAGAAAACCGTGAACGAAAAAATCCACGCCAAAGTTATTCCGACCTTAATTTACGACGGCGGAAAACACGGTGGTCTCTACAAAGATTGAAAAATATCTTAAACATGTTATTATGAACTTAATATGAATAAGTCTAGAAAGAAGTCAAAAAAAGACGGTGGGATTAGTTTCGGCGTTATCTTTTTTATATTAGCTTTCGCCGCTGGTATCACTTTTCTAATTTTGTCTCTAATCATACCGAAAAAATCTAATACGGATGACACACTCAGCACTGCGATAAACGAAAATACTACTAAAACAAATAATAATATTGATAATCCTGACGATGCCGCAAAATCAAAAACCCCGAGCCAGTATGATGATACTGGAATGAAAAAAACCGATCCAAATTCCATGAATATGAGCATTACGAAAAACGAAGTTGTCGACGGAAAATATCAAGTTCGAGTGACAATCTATGAGATTTTAACTGAGCCTGGCACCTGCGAGCTCGAAATGAAGTCGGCAAATGGCGACTACATTAAGCGTTCTGCAAAAGTAATTAATGCTGGTCCAGATTCTACTTCTTGTGAAGGGTTTGATATTAAAACCGAGGGAATTTCCTCTGGGGCCTATAGCTTTACTATTACCGTTACTTCTGGGAAACATACTGGAAAAGTTGACGGTACAATAAAAATCTAGCTAATATATTGACAAAGCTTATGCTTTTGTTATATGATAAAAGTGTATATACTATAAACATAAAAACACAAAATAGCACATATAATTAAACAGCGAGAAAAAAATGAAGGAAGATAATAAGGTTATCTACCGCATTATAAATGGCAAGGGCGAAAATCGTCGTCTTGATCGGCGTTATATTATTCTTGGCCTATTTATTTTCATGGTAGTAGCGAGCTTCAGTTTTATCTGGACTCGAAATGCTCATAATGCGAGCGCAGCAGATTTATCAAAATTTAGAGCGGGCAATATTATGTCCGATGCTGTGATGCGAAATTATACCTCAATGACCGAGGGAGAAATCCAAAATTTTTTGCAATCAAAAAACTCCTGTAATTTGACTGTCGGGACCTGGAAGAGCTGGAGATGGGACACGAGTAATTTAGTTACATCATATCGTGAAACTACTTCACCAACCACTTGGCATGTAACTAGTACTGCGAACAGCGGCACTTTTATTTGTATAGCAAATGAAAGAATAAATGGTGAAACCGCTGCGCATATTATTTGGCAAGCTGCCCAAGATTATAAGATTAACCCGCAAGTTTTAATCGTGCTATTACAAAAAGAACAAGGGCTTATTACTGATACTTATCCAAACAGTTTCCAATATCGTTCTGCAACTGGCTATGGCTGTCCTGATACTGCTGCTTGTGACACGAAATATTATGGCTTTAAAAACCAAGTTCGAAATGCTGCCGCGCTCTTTAATACTGTGCTTTCTGGCGGTTGGACTAATTATCCAGTAGGAAATAACTATATTCGCTATAACCCAGACGGCTCTTGTGGCGGTTCGACTGTTTATGTTGAAAACCTCGCGACCAGTGCACTTTATCGCTACACCCCATACCAACCAAATCAAGGTGCATTGAATGCAGGTTATGGTAGTGGTGTTCATTGTGGTGCTTATGGAAACCGTAACTTCTATGCTTATTTCACCGATTGGTTCGGTTCTACTCAGGTTGTTCAATATTCCTTCGCCCAAAGATATCATAACGACCGCCCAGTTACAACTGGCAATCTAAAAGGCGGTACTGTCTGTAAAACCTCTAGTGGTTCGACTGCCGATCTTTCAAAAGCTGGAACTTATAGCTGTTACCAAGAATTCGACAAAGGTACACTTTATTGGACTACGGTCGTAGACAATAATTTAGTCAGGACCGAGAAAGATGCATTCTTCCTTCCGCCGGTCACTTCGGAAGTTTATCGTGCAATTCCAAAAGACACAATTAAAAGCCTTGGTAGTGTTGTCGACACCGTTAGAACCGTTAAGGATGTTGATGGCGTAACTTATCAAGCGGTTAAATTTACAAACGGCTATGCAATGCGAAATGGCTCAACCGTTAAAACTGTCACTGATAAACTTCGCACAACTTGGCTTGATAATAGTGATATGCTCGGTTCAGCTGAAGGTGACGTAAAAACCTTGAAGAGCGATAGTAGTTTAAAGGTTCTCGACTGTGAATATGGCGTTGTAATTGGAAATGATAAAAAAGGTTATCACGCAGTAAAACAATTAATTTATGAAAAATGGGACAATAATCAAAAAATACTAGGTCTCCCAACTTCAGATTGGCAGAATAATAGTTACACCGGGATGGAGTGGCAAAACTTCGAAAATGGCGTTATTGTCGGAAATGATAAACGCGGTTGGTTCCTTTCAGTTGGCGGTTCTCGCTCGGTCTGGGCAAACTACGGATATGAAGGCGGTGTTCTTGGTTGGCCAACTAGTGACTTCCATAAAAACTCTACAACTGGCATCGAGTGGCAAGATTATACTGGCGGTAAAATTGTCGGAAATGACACTAAGGGCTGGTTCATCTCCTATGGCGGTTCTCGCTCCGTTTGGGAAAGAAACGGCTTTGAAGGTGGCGTCTTAGGTTTCCCAACTTCGAATATCCAAAAGAATAGTTCAACTGGAATGCAATGGCAATATTACGAACATGGTGCAGTCGTTGGGAACGACCAACGTGGCTGGTTCATCTCCTATGGCGGTGCTCGTTCAGTCTGGTCTCGTACTGGTTTTGAAGGCGGCGCACTTGGTTGGCCAACTAGCGACGTCCAAAGAAATAATGCAACTGGAATGCAATGGCAAAACTTTACTGGCGGTGTTGCAGTCGGGAATGACTCCCGCGGTTGGTATGAATCTCGCGGAAATATTAGAAACAAATGGGCACATAGTGGGTTTGAATCTGGTAGATACGGTTGGCCAACTAGTGATATTCGCGGAAACTGCCAAAACTATACCGGCGGAACAATCTGTAATTAATGACTCTTCTTTAATTTCTCAATCTCTCTATGAAGTTCTAAGATTTCTTCCATCAAAAGTTCATTTTGGTGGAGGATATCCCAGTTTTGGTCTTTTAAAAATCTTGCCATTCTATAGGTCGGTAAAATAAAAGTCGCAATTTTTATGAGAGTAATTTTAACTGAATGAACGAACTCTTTTAATAAGAATTTTCTATATCCTCCCTTTGTTAAGAAAAATTTTATTTTATTTTTTTCATATTTTGTAAAAAGGGAAAAATGGAAATTCGGATCATCTTTAATTTCTTTAAAAATATCTGATAACTCATTAAAATACGTCTTTTTATATCTTAAATCTATTCGGTTAAAGAACCCATAATTTGCCCAAAAAACATGCACGAAAAATGCCTCTTTGAAATCTTCATATTTTTTAGAGTTTTTTAAAATTTTAAGTGCAGTTTTTGAATTTTTCGCCATAAAAAGCAATTTTTCGCCCTTAGCGGAAGTCGAATTCCCTTGGTCGTCATCATTTCGCCAATGCACAAATGGACGTTTTACAACTGAAATTTTCTTTGCTTTACAAAATACTTCTGTGATAAATGGAAAATCTTGATAACTTGCTCCAGCAGTCTCTGGCAATTTTATTTTCTTGATAAAACTTGCTTTATAAATTGAGGACCAAAGCGAAGCATGAAAAGCCATAATTTTTGGCCAATCAGTCGGCTTAAACACTCCATCTGGCGCTAACCTTAAATCAACTCCATTTGGATTTCGATAAACTACATTTTGTGCTGCACTTTCCGCGGTCGAGCGATAAATGTAAAACATTCCCTTCGAAACGTCAGTTTTGTATTTTTTTGCATTTCGATAAAGCGTCTCATACATATCATCATCAATCCAGTCATCGCTTTCAATAATCCCGATATATTCTCCGCGCGCCATGTCAATCCCGCGATTAACCGCCTTCGAATAGCCACTATTTTTCTGGTGGACAGCGACAATTCGTTTATCTTTTCTTGCATATTCGTCGATAATTTTCCCACAATTATCTGGGCTACCATCATCAACCAAAATGATTTCAATATCTTTTAGAGTTTGCCTTAAAATACTATCAACACATTCTCTAAGGTATCTCTCAACCTTATAAATTGGAACTACAATCGAAACTTTAGGTCTTTTTGAAAGACGATGGGCTTTTGCCACTTTTACCTCCTTAAGCCCACCACGTTACCTATATTATACCACGGTTAAAAGGGAAAATATGGTATAATAATAAAAAAGAAAAAGTGGAGAAATTTATGGAAAAAATTTTGGCAACTGGCGGAACTGGTTATATTGGCTCTCATACTGTAATTGAACTAATTAAAAAGGGCTATGAAGTTGAAATTTTAGATAATCTTTATAATTCAAAAATTGAAGTCCTAGACAAAATCGAAAACTTAACTGGCGTTCGTCCGAAGTTTCATCAAATCGACATGCTAGATGAAAATGGTGTCGATAAAGTTTTTGAGGATGGAAATTTTTCCGCTGTAATTCATTTTGCCGGGCTTAAGGCTGTTGGCGAGTCGGTTGAAAAGCCACTTGAATATTATGAAACAAACATCGGCGGGACGCTTAATATCTTAGAATCAATGAAAAAATACGGCGTAAAGAAAATTATTTTCAGCTCCTCGGCAACTGTTTATGGTGAACCAGAATCTGATGTCTGTGTCGAAACTCTCCCAACCGGTCAAAAACTAACGAATCCTTATGGAAAAACAAAATATATGATTGAGGAAATCCTGAAAGATTATGCCGTTGCTGACAAAGATTTTAACGTCACAATTTTACGCTATTTTAATCCGGTAGGGAACGACGAATCTGGCCTCATTGGCGAAGATCCAAATGGTATTCCAAATAACTTAATGCCAATCATTATGAAAGTTTATAAAAAAGAAATTCCAGAACTTTCCGTTTTTGGCGACGACTACAACACCCGTGATGGCTCATGCATTCGGGACTATATCCACGTCGTTGATCTTGCAAAAGGACATCTTCTCGCTCTTGAAAACATTAAACCTGGCGTTTCAATTTATAATCTCGGAACTGGCTCCGGAACGACTGTCTTTGAAATGATTGATGCCTTTGAAAAAGCGAGTGGCGAGAAATTACCGTATAAAGTCGTTGGCCGTCGTGCTGGCGATCTCCCGGCTCTAACGGCAAACCCTGAAAAAGCTGAAAGGGAACTTGGTTGGAAGGCTGAAAAAACCGTTGAAGACGCAATGCGTGACACAATAAACTTTTTAAGGAATAATTAAGTGCACGATAAAATTTCCGTCATCATCCCAGTTTATAATACTGGCAAAAGTGCAATAAAATTGATTTTAAAAATCACAAAAAGCACCTACAAAAAATTGGAGCTGATTGTTGTTGATGACGGGTCTACCGACGATTCATTATTACTTCTAAAAGAGTTTGCTCGCCAATATAAAATAAAATTTAAAGGAAAAACTGTTCCTGAAATTCGAATCTTTACGAAAAGTAATAATGGTGTTTCTTCCGCTCGAAATCTCGGAATTTCTAAGGCGACCGGAAAATATATTTCTTTTGTTGATTCCGACGATAGTATCGACGAAAAATTTTATGAAAAAATGTATAAAGAAATCACTCGTTACGAAAATTTAAAATCGCGAGATTTAAAAAGCGCTTTGGCTGTTTCTGGCGTTCATTACACTAGAATTAACACGAAACATGCTAAAAATATTTATCTAAATAAAGTTAAAGGCCGCATGCCGGATGAAACTTTTAAAGATTTTATTTTGAGACTCATGTATACCGACGGTCGACTTTATGCCGTAACAAATAAACTTTTTCGAGCAGACATTATAAAACATTTTGAAGTTACTTTTGATGAATCGATGACCTTCGCGGAAGATACAAAATTCGTTCTAAATTATCTAAATTTTGCAAATCGTGTTCATTATATTAGGATTGAATTCATCTTAGAACCACTCTATTTTTATAATTATGGCACTCCAACCAGTATCGTTGGCGACTCGTCTCTCAGTTGGGGGAATTGGCTAAAAAGTTATCGTGATTTTGAAAAATTCGCTGGTAATAAACCGACAAAACTCACTAAAAAATACTTAAAGAAAATTTTTATGCGCTGGAAAGTTTCACATGCACTTGCCGTTGCAAGAAGTAAACAGTCTTTTGGGCATAAATGCCAACACGTCTCTTTTTTCAAACTTGTTCCCGCGGAGATAATAGTTAAATTTAGGAGATAAAATGCCGAAACTATCAATCCTCGTTCCGGTTTATAATGTCGAAGAATTTTTACCGCTTTGTTTAGAAAGTATTATAAATCAGAGCTTTAAAGATTTTGAGTGTATTCTAATTAATGATGGTTCGACCGATGGCTCTCTTAGAATTTTAGAAAAATACGCTAAACTCGATAAAAGATTTAAAATTTTAAATCAAAAAAATTTTGGCTATGGTAAAAGCTTAAATAATGGGTTAAAACTCGCAAAAGGGAAATATATCGGAATTGTTGAGCCGGATGATTTTCTTCATCGTGATTTTTATAAAACTTTAATGTCAAAAAAATCCGATATTATAAAATGTGGATTTATGAATTTTTATGGAAAAACTTGGAAAACTTTTCCAGAACGAGTTTTTCATGAGCTGCGTATCACCGAAAATAAAAATGGCGTGAAAACTACCGCTCGCATTTCAAAAGATGGTACTGAAATATCACCAAAAGAAAACGAGAAAATTTTTCTCACCGATCCAACGATTTGGTCTGCAATTTATAAAAAAGAAATGCTTGAAAAAAATAAGATTAAATTTCTCGAAACCGCAGGTGCTAGTTACCAGGATGCTGGTTTTCAATTTAAAACCTTTGCTTCAGCTAAAACGATTTTCTGTCTTGAACAACCGCTTTATTATTACCGTCGTGATAATGAAAAATCTAGCGTAAAAAGCGACAAAAAAATCTTTGCTATAAAAACTGAATTTGACGAAATTGATAATTTTATAGAAGGCAGGGAAGAATTTAAAGAAATCGCAAAAGCCTGTCGTTTTAGAAGTTATAATTGGAATTTAAACCGCCTAAAATTTAAAGAGGCTCTAAAATTTTCAAAAACTGCAAAATCTGACTATAAAAATTCTAACTTTAATCCAAATTATTTTGTAAAAGAACACCACTCCTGTTCTCATGAACTAAAATTTAGCACGAAGCATCCTAAAATCTATACTTTTCTCCGCCCCATCTTCAGATTGAAAAACAGCACCTTTCGACTTGTCGCAAAAATCTGCCATAAGTGATATAATGAAATTAATATTAAATAAGGGTTATTATGGCAACAAATAAATCAAGTTTTGATTTTAAAACAACACTCAAAGATTCTTTTGATGCAATGAAAGCAATCTTTGTAAAACCAGCTTCGAAAGGTGCTGAAAAATTATCGAAATTTGACGATCTAAAATCTGCTGGCGTTTTAGCAGCTTTTATCGTTATCATCTCAACAATTATCAATCTTCTTACTACTATGGCTTCCGCGATTGTTACGAGAACATACAGCCTTACTAGTGGTGCAATTAAAACTAAAATCGACTGGGGAAATCTCAACAACGTCGATTATTTCAAAGCTATTTGGCAAGGGCTTCTTTATGGCGCAATCGCAATCGCTGCCATTGCAGGAATTATCTACATCGTTGCTCTTGTTATGAAGAAAACTACAAACTATGCTAAACTTCTCAGCATCGTTGCTGTTAGCTATGTCCCGGCACTTGTCGTTTCCTTAATCGGTGCAATCGTTTCGACCTTTGCTCCAGAAGTCGGCTTAGTTATTACAGCCGCAGGTACAATTTATAGCGGCGCAATTATCATTTCTAGTGTAAACAAAGAAGTCTCGCTTGATGGTGATAAAAACATTTACTTCCATTCAATCGTTATTATTATTATCTACATCATTGCTTATATCGTTTTAACAAATATTTTAAAGACCAGCCTTCTTGGTGGCCTCTCTAGCTTTGGCCTTTAATTGCTAATTAAAAATCCCTCGGGTGGCAAACCTTGAGGGATTTTTGTTTTAAGGATATACTGAAACTATGAAAATGTCGGAGGTACTAAACCGAAAGAACCAAATCCTTTTATCTGAGTTAACGAAGACTGATTTTAAATTGCGTTATCAAGGTTCGATTTTAGGTTATCTTTGGGCGGTAATTCGTCCACTTTTGATGTTCGGAATTTTATATATCGTCTTTGCAAAATTCTTGCGTTTTGGTACCGATATCCCGCATTACCCGGTTTACTTGCTTGTTGGAATTGTGCTTTGGAATTTCTTTGTTGAGTGTACAAACCAAGGAATCCAGTCTCTAATTATTCGCTCCGACTTAATGCGAAAAATTGCTTTTCCAAAGTGGATTATTGTTCTTTCTGCCACCACCACAGCTCTAATAAATCTTGGCATAAACCTTATTATCGTTGTAATCTTTGCATTAATTTCTGGAGCATCATTTAATCTAAGCTGGCTTCTTGTCCCGTTTTTTATCTTTGAGCTCTATCTTTTATCTTTTGGGCTCGCACTTTTTCTTGGCTCGATTAACGTAAAATATCGTGACATCCAAAGTATCTGGGAAGTTTTAATTCAAGCCTTATTTTATACCGTTCCGATTATCTACCCACTTGGCATGGTGACCGCCTTAAGCGGTTTTGCTGCTAAGGTTTTAATGTTAAACCCCATCGCTCAAGTAGTCCAGGATATTCGTTTTTGTCTTATTACAACCGACACTATGACCGGTTGGGTTTTGATTGAAAATATCTTTTTAAAATTCATCCCACTTCTAGTCGTTGTTGGAATTTTAATCCTCGGCATAAAAGTCTTTAATAAAAAGTCTAAATATTTTGCGGAGGAAATTTAAATGAGAAGTTCTTACGCAATTGAAGTAAAAAATCTTAAAAAATCTTTTAAACTCCCAACCGAGAAAGCTGCTGGTCTAAAACAAGCTTTCTTCAATACTCTGAAAGGAGTAAAAGGTTATACTAAACAAGAAGTTTTAAAAAACATTAGTTTTCGCGTTAAAAAAGGTGAGTTTCTTGGCATCGTTGGACGTAATGGTTCCGGAAAATCGACACTCCTAAAAGTTTTATCAAAAATTTATGTCCCAGATTCTGGAAAAATTAAAATAAATGGCAGCCTCGTTCCATTTATTGAGCTTGGAGTTGGTTTTAACCCAGAATTAACGGGGAAAGAAAACGTTTATCTAAACGGCGCCTTACTCGGTTTTTCTAATGCCGAAGTTGATAAAATGTATGATGAAATCGTCTCGTTTGCTGAGCTTGAACCATTTATGAATCAAAAACTAAAAAATTATTCAAGTGGTATGCAGATTCGCCTTGCCTTCTCAATTGCAATTCGTGCAAAAGGAGATATTTTAATTCTCGACGAAGTTCTCGCTGTTGGAGACGCTGCATTTCAGGAAAAATGCAACGAATACTTTAAGAGTCTAAAAGGTGAGCAGACTGTTATTATTGTTACTCATGATATGGAAAATGTGAAACGTTTTTGTAGCCGTG
This sequence comes from Candidatus Saccharimonadota bacterium, assembly GCA_017432305.1. Lineage (GTDB taxonomy): Bacteria > Patescibacteriota > Saccharimonadia > Saccharimonadales > Saccharimonadaceae > Nanosyncoccus. The sequence continues at coordinate 2,918 of JAFRJK010000005.1, read as the reverse complement.
CAATTCTAATTGAAAACGGCGAAATAATAAAAGATGGAAATCCAGAAAAAGTTGCCGAGGCCTATCTCGATCTTTTTAAAAACTAATCATGTTTTATTTTTCGATAAAGCTTATAAAACCCACCGTTTTTTATTGAAATCATTTTGACATATTTTTTTCGTCTCGAATCAACCATCGGATTTTTTGAGAAAGCTTCTCTTGTTTTTAAAATTTTTTCTCGATAAGTTTTAAAATATTTTTCAGATATCCGGCCAGATAGGGAATGATCGATAAACTTAAAATATGCTAGAAGCTTCGAAGCCTCAGCCGCCTGCTTTAATTTTAGATTATTTTTAAATAATTGTTCTGCTTCTCTTGCCGCTTCCTCGCGAATTTTCAAACGTTCTAAATCATCCATTTTGAAACTAATTGAATTTTCTCGTCGACAATAATTATAAAAGCTCCCGTTTATGTAGGCGACCTTATTTGCTTTTGCTAAAAGTTTATAAGTTGTTAAATTATCTTCGCAAATTTTTCCATCTGGAAATTTTATCCTCGAAAAAAGCTCTTTTTTATAAAGTTTATTCCAAGTTAAAATTTCCATGTTTTCTTGGCGAGTCAAAAGTCGAATCGTTGCTTCCTCGCCCGAAATTACTTCGCTTTTTGGAACGAAATCAGTCATTTTTTCCTTGAAGAAATTTGTATAACCCGAAATTGAAACCTCGGCCCCGTTTTTTATTGTCGAGTTATAGAGCTCTTCTAAAAAGCCCGGATCGACATTATCATCCCCATCTACAAAAGAAATGAACTCACCCCGAGCTTTCTTTAAGCCAAAGTTTCGAGCGCTCGATAGCCCGCCATTTTTCTTATGAAAAACTAAAAATCTCTTATCCTTTTTTGCGAATTTCTTTAAAATTGAAAGGGAATTATCCGTCGAACCATCATCAATAACGACTACTTCGAAATCTTTAAACTTTTGTAAAGCTAAAGACCATAAACACTTTAAAGCCTCATTTTCAAGATTATAGACTGGGACAATAACGGAAATTAAAACTTTTTTTGCCATCTTAAATTGTTAGATTCTTATAAAACTCGAGAGCGTTCTTTATTGCTTTGTCCATATCCCAATATTGATAAGCCCCAAGCCTACCACCAAGCATAATGCTTGGATAACGCTCGCTTAAGAGTTTAACATAGTCGTTGTATAATTTTTCATTTTCTTCATTGTTAATCGGATAATATGCCTCGCCACCCCGCTTAAAATCTGCTGGATATTCACGCACGACGTAAGATTTTGGCTGTTTAATCACTTCTGGTTCATGGATTTGATAATATTTATAGAAATGCGTTCTCGTATAAGCGACATCTGCATCAGCCTCATTGATAACAGCATGTCCAAGTTTTGAATCTGCACCTTCCTCAGTTGTTTCGTCTACCCATTCTGCTTCAAAACGTAGGGAACGATAAGGAAGCACACCTAGTTCATAATCAAGCAACTCATCAACTTGCCCACAATAGATGATTGGCTTATCGTTTGGAATTTCGTCCATAATTGCGATGAAATCCACTCCGAGTTTTACCTCGATGTTTTCGTTATCTAACATTTTCTCAACAATTTTTCCATAACCATTAACTGGAATACCTTGGTGTTTTGCGGTCATGAAATAACGATCATCATGCGAATAGCGAACTGGAATTCTTGATAAAATCTCTGCCGAAAGATTCGTTGCGGATGTCGACCATTGTTTTTCGGAATAATTTTTAATAAACGTCGTATAGAGTTTTTCTCCAACAAGTGAAATCCCTTTTTCTTCAAAGTTTTTCGGATTTTTTATCCCAGCTTTTTCTGCCTCGCTTGCTACAAACTTTTCTGCTTCCTCTGCGTCCATGTTCGTTCCATAAAGCAAATTAATTGTATCAAGGTTAATCGGCATTGGATAAAGTTTTCCTGCGTGGCGTGTTGGTACAGTATGAATGTAATCGTTGAATTCGGTAAACTTTGTAATATAATTCCAAACTTCTTCATCTTCGGTATGGAAAATGTGTGAGCCATATTTATGGATTTCGATTCCAGTTTTCTCGTCTTTATAAGAATACGCATTTCCCGCAAGATGCTCTCGTCGGTCAATTACTAAAACTTTTTTGTTCTCGGAAGCCGCACGTTCTGCGACTGTAGCTCCATAAAATCCCGCCCCCACCACAATTAAATCAAACTTCGTATAATCCATGTCTAAATTATATCATAGCTATTTTACTCCGTTGGATTTTTGGAGGGGTGGGAATTATGCCCGTAACAGTGGTGGAGTTGTCACTCGTACTGGCTTCAGCTATTTTTGGGCTGGTAGGTCCACTAGTGGTAGTATGGCAGTTAATTTTGGTTCTAATGCTGGTGGCTATGGCTATGTCCATGATCCAGGCGCCTTCAGTAGAGGCGAAGGTTTTCAACTCCGTTGCGCACGGATAGCCATCCCATGAGCTCTACGCTGGTTACCTGTAGGCCAAACATGTGAACGCCCATCGCTAATATCAGTATTAAAACGATGGCTAAAGTCGCTAGTAGTAGCTTCACGCCCCTGCCAGTATCCACGATTTGAACGGTCATGAATTGAGCCATTAGAATAAGCATAAAACCCACCCCTCCAAAAATCCAAGAGAACACTATTTCTGATAAGTTTACCTATAAACTTAAAGTTGCTCTGTTGATATTTTTGGAGGGGTGGGGTTTATTGGCGGAGTCGTGGCTACATCGTATCACGTTTGGACCGCGGTACTGGGTGGACGTCGTATGCTCCTGATGCAAATAGTGCAAATGCAGTCAGTTATAATGCGGGTACGTCGGTTTATGTTTGGCCGTTAGGCGTTGATAGTAGAGGTTTGGGGTGGTCTATCCGTTGCGTAGAAAAGCACTGAACCCAATTTATCTTCCATTGAAAAAAGCG
>JAFRJK010000001.1 GCA_017432305.1 Candidatus Saccharimonadota bacterium | reverse complement strand
TGCAAATGCAGTCAGTTATAATGCGGGTACGTCGGTTTATGTTTGGCCGTTAGGCGTTGATAGTAGAGGTTTGGGGTGGTCTATCCGTTGCGTAGAAAAGCACTGAACCCAATTTATCTTCCATTGAAAAAAGCGAGCCAATGAAAAACTCTTTTTCTATACCACGACGAGTACCGGACGAAGATCTGGGCGCAGTCCTGGATAGAAAAAGAGATTTTCTTGACGTGAGCGGTATGGAAGATGGATTGTGGTTTAGTGCTTTTCTATCCACTAACCAATGCTGTACGTGTCATATTTAGACGTGACAAGACTTTATCTCGTCCGAGGACGGACAAGGTTTGATGTAGGGCTGGTGAAAATGGTGCAAACGAGACGGCGATGCGAACGAGACTGAAATATTCCGCCGGCTTCTTCCCTGATTTTGCCAGTAAATCGTTTAATTCTTTTTGGAGATTTTCTTCGGACCAATCTGAAACATCGTTTAAGCGTTCAATCGTAAGAGTTAGAAGCTCGATAAGTTCGGTTTCGGAGAGTTTTTTCAAGAATTTATTCTCTAAAATCATTGAGGCATCGATTTTTGGATCAACGAAGAAATATTCAGTCATAGATTTTAGATCGGAGAGAGTTTTTAAGCGGTCGTAAATAATCGAGAGAACTTTTTTCTTATAATCTTCTGGTTCATTTTCGGCGACTTCTGGCCAAAAACCTTTGGTCCTCGAATAAAGCTCATCGATTCCTTGTTCGTCAGCAATTTTTCGAATCCATTGGCCGTTATACCAATAGATTTTTACTTCATCGAAGCGAGCGCCGGAATTTTGAATGCGATCAATCGAGAAAGCCTTAATTAATTCATCTTTAGAATAAATTTCTTTTTCGGTTCCGTCGTTCCAGCCAAGACATGCGAGGTAATTCAACATTGCTTCTGGTAAGACTCCATCATCGCGGTATTCTGTCACGGATTTCGCCCCATCACGCTTTCCAAGCTTTTTATTGCCTTGAGGTGCTAAAATATGCGGTAAGCTTAAGAATAACGGTCTGTCGAGTCCTAGAGCCTCGTAGAGCGCAAGATAATTCGGCATAGACGATAGATATTCAACTCCGCGTGCGATGTGCGTTACGCCCATTTCTGCATCGTCGATAATGTGTGCAAAATTATAAGTTGGAAGCCCGTCTTTTTTAATTAAAATAATATCATCACAAACTTCTGGACCAGTATGCATTTCGCCCATGACTTCGTCTTTCCACTCGTAATTTTTTGGATCAGCCTTAAAACGAAGTGGTGTTCCCTCTTTCCAGATTTCTAGATTCTCTTCCGGTGAGTTTTCTGCGGAAGCTGGACGGTGATTTCGATAAAGATAAGGGATTTTTTTCGCATTATCTTCTTTTCGGTATTCATCGATTTTTTCACTTGGAGTATCATCAGGATAAGCGCGGCCAGTTTCAATCAACTTCTTCGCCCAAGCGATATAGTGGTCTTTTCTCTCGGTTTGGAAATAAGGACCATTTTCGCCTCCGACAATCGGGCCTTCATCCCATTCTAAGCCTAGCCATTTTAAGGTATCTTCAATTAGCTCGGTTGCACCTTCGACATAACGTGCGCGGTCGGTATCCTCGATACGAAGAATAAATTTCCCGTCATTTTGACGCGCGATGAGATATGGATAAATTGCACTTCTGACGTTACCAATATGGATATAGCCCGTTGGACTTGGGGCAAAGCGAGTTCTAATTTCTTTCATAAGAAAAGTATACAATAAAATTACCCCTCTTTCAAGGGGTGAATTTTATTGTGTGAGGCTAATTTAAAGAGATGTGACAATGTTCTTAATTTGCTTCTTTGTGAGGGTTCCGTTAGTGGCAGTAATACGATAAAAGACACCTTTATTTACCCAGCTAGCGTTACTAGCGCTAACATAAATTGTGATTCCCTGTTCACGGATAACTTCGTAATTAGAACCATAGGCATTCTTAACGTAGTTTGTGAGGAGTGAACTAGAACTCCAGGAGCTTTTTTCTTCAGCAAGCGAGAATTTCATATCATTCGGACCACTGAAGTTAATAATTACAGTTTCTTCGTCGGTGTAGACATCGTTAATCGAGAAATCACGCGGGATATAGCCAGGGTAAGTCGCCTCAACACCGGTTTGAACTGCCGCAACTTTAACGGAAATATTTGGAAGATTAACTTTTACGAGCACGCCTAAAGCAATCATACAAGCGGTCGAAGCGGCGAGCGCAAAGAGAACGTGTTTCCTCGAGCGTTTTTTAAGATGGCGGGTTTCTTTAAGTGTCTTTTTACGAGATTTTTTATCGGCGCGTTTTTCTTTTTTCGCAGCCTTCATCTCGTTTAACATAACGCGTTCAGCAATAGATTCCTCTTTTAGCTCTTTCTTCGAAGCTGGGGTAGGTTTTTTCATCCCGGCAAGAGCGCGAGCAATTGCAGCTTCTTTTAGAGCTTTAGACGAAATCGCTGCGAGTTGCTTTTTTTCATTTTCAGCTTTTCGAGCATCAAGCGCAGCTTGGTATGGGTTTGGTGCAGGAGGAACGTCCGGAATTTCGGCGTCGTCTTTAATTTTTAATTTTTCATTAGCGGAATCCGGAGTTTCGACGTGAATATGGGCGATTTTCGGAATAACAGTAAGTAATTCTTCAGTTGCTTTTTCCGTTAGTTCGTCAGATTTTAAGGATTTAATCTCGACTTTTTTCGGGGTGTCAGCCTTTTTTGAGAGAGTCTTTTTAATTTCGACTTTTTCAGTTTTCTTCTCGACTTTCTCAGTTTTTGCTTTTTTAGAGGTGGATTTTTTAACTTCAACTTTTTTAGCCTTTTTAGCTTCTTTTTCGTTTTCGGTTCCATCAGAAATAGTGAGTTTAGTCGGACGTTTCACATAGCGGCGATTAAGCGTCGAAGATTTTTCAACCCCACGATGCGCGGCACTGCTGCTAATACTAACTTTAATTTTTTCAGAATTACTCATCAATTAAAACCTCTAAAAACTTATATCTATTATAACCGAAAGCATAATGAAAAAGCAAGTGCTTTTCGTCCTAAAATTGGATAAAATTAAAGTTTTTCGCGAACTAATCTAAGCTCGTTTTTAGAAGACGCAGTTTCAAATGTCCCAACGTAATAGAAGTAGCGATTATTATTGGAAATAAGCGCATCAAAACCGTCAGCTGCGTGGTCGTTTAATATGGTACGAGTGTTTGTATTGTCGAAATCGAAAGCGATGAAACTTTTCGATTCGTTATCGACTCGGTAAAGAATAGAGCCATCAAGGAATTTAACTTTGTTTGAACCATAATCATAGGTGTGATAAATTTCTAATTCAGTATCAAAGAGGACTATTTTTTGGTTATCTTTAAAGATGATAAATTCATTATTATTCGAAACAAATACTTCGCTTGGGCTAATTTCGATATCACTATCGACGATTAATTTCATATTAGTAATATCATCTTCTTCGGTTGGATAGGTGCTATTTTGGTAAACGTAAAGGTGGTTATTAAGCGTATAGGCGAGATAATTAGAGTCGTTAAAGTGAGTGAGCGCAAAAGTAGTACTGTCGCCGTTTTTAAGTTCTACAATTTTCGTTGCTCTTTCGCTACCAAATTTTGTGAGCCAAAGCGTTTCGATATTTGAGCTATCTCGAGAAAGATAAATTATCTCAGAACCGTTTGAGAAAAAACTCGAGACATTTTCGATACTTGGCTCGATAAGAGTTTTTGAGGATAGATCACTCCGTACGAGTTTTCCGCCAAGAATCATAATAATGCGGTTATTTGAGCCGCCTTCAAATTCGGCAACGGAGATTTTTTGGTTGTAGATGGTCGAAAGGTTAAAACTGTTTTTACTATTTTTTAAATCGATGATTCCCCACTCATCAGTTTTACCATTGGTGACGTTTAGGAGGACGCGTTCGTTATCACGGCTCCATTTTATGGACTTAATAGAATAAGGAAAATTCCCATTTCTTGTATCACTAAAGATGTCAGTTAAATCAACCTCCTCGGTTTTTGGGGTGGAATTGAAATTTGTCATAACTTGCCATTTTGTCGAATCATTGGTCGTATAAAGAGCAGTGCTATGGTCTGGAGAAACATGGAAGAATTTTAGGCCGTTTAGAGTTTCAATAGTTTCGGTTTCACGATTTTGTTTGAAAAGTCGAGGATATTCGAGACGAAGAAGCCATCCCGGAGTGATTTTTACGGTTTTCTCCCAAGAATCATAGCCATCCTTTTTTAAAGTAATTTTATGTTCCCCACCGCGCAGCATTTTAGTCATATTGGTGGTTTGAGACTGCTTTTCATCGTCAATGATAACCGAGACTCCGGTCGGGTTCGTTCTAATTGAGACGAGACCGTTTTGCTCAATTGTGAAGTCTTTATTAATACGCCAGCCAGTGACTACTGCTACAAGGATAATTGAAATGATTACAACTGAGGTTGCCATAATAATATCAGTAATGACTACTTTGATTGCACGACGTTTTCTAATCTTTTCAATATCCATTTTATAGACTCCCGGTTAGAAAACCCCAGACATTTTCAAAGAAGGATTTTTCATTTTTCGGCATTTCTTGGTTATTCGAATCGGTGGTGGTCGAAGGATCAGCTTTTGGCGCTTCACTAGAAGTATCGATTGCAGGATTAATTTGTTCAGCTTGGACGAGGAGACGATAACGTGAAGTACCAAGTGGCCAACAAGTAATAAGAGTTAGAATTGCTTTGTCTCCAGTATAAACTAGTGAGCTGACGTCGTCCGGTTCAACGGTTTTACTACCAGTAATTTTATAAGTGTAGCGGACTTTATTATAGTCAATATAAACTAAGTCGCCTTCAGTTAAGCGCTCAAGACCGGAGAAAATAAATTTGTATTGGTTTGAGCTGTAAATATCGCCAGCAGAGTGACCGGTTATGACGGTGTTTCCGATTTGACCCGGGAAAGCATTAGCTCCAGAAACCATAAAGTGAGCGACGCCGTTCATCATTGCGTTATTAATCGTTTTGGTGTCATTATTAATTCCAAAATGAACTGGAACATCGACGTTTAATTTCGGGATAATTAATTTATTTGTGTCAGAGGCGGCGGTACTGACGGTTGGATCGATTGCAGAGATTCCAGTGTCATTCGTGTTTCCAGGAGCGATGTAGGCCATAATCGGTGCGAAAATGAGACGATTATATTGTAAGAATAAGATAAAGAGAACGGTGAAAACACCAGCGGCGATTGGTAAGAATTTTTTGTGTTTCTTTTTCAATTTAAAGCGACTGTCAGCTTTTTCACGGATAGTTTCGCGGAGAGTCTTTGCGATTTTTTCATTGTCAGTCGAATCGGGATCAAGCGTTTCGGAATTGAGACGTTCTTGATCTTTTCTTAGACGTTCTGCCTTTAATCTTTCAGAAGCAATATAATTTTTTGCGGCGTTTGCGTAATAATCGTTATAATATTTTTGATAATAATTTTGCCAGGCGGAGTGGTATCTCTGGAGATCTGGGTTTGAAATGGTAGTGTTGATTGGGGTGTTGCGATAAGTTTGTGCGGCAGGTTGGGTTGATTGTGGTTGAGCTGATTGGACTGGTTGAGCTGGCTGCTGCGTTGTTTGCGTTGTAGGTTGTTGCGTTGTTTGTGGTTGGGAACCAAAAACCGGGCTATGTTGGTAAGCCGAAAGCACTTTTTTACGCGCAATCTCGGCGGCAGTTTGTCGCTGTCGCTCATCAGAATAACGCCCACCGGTGTCTGGATTCATATAAATATTATATCATAAAAAATAGTTTGACGTCACTTAGTAATCAAAAAAGCAAGCTTTTTCGCTTACTCGACTTCTACGGTGGTAATCATTTTGCTAGCGCGAAAAGCTTTCCACCGGGCGGTGTCTCGCAATCAAAAAAGCAAGCTTTTTCGCTTGCTCGACTTCTACGGTGGTAGCCGAGATGGGACTCGAACCCATAAACCCTTGCGAGTACCAGATTTTGAGTCTAGCGCGTATACCAATTCCGCCACTCGGCCACTCTGATATTTTAGCATATTTTTAGGTAAAAATAAAGGTTATGAAACTGAACCACTTATGCTATAATAGAGGTAATCGGAGGTATTTTTGTGAAAAAATTAAAGAAAACGTCGAAAAAGACAGAGACGGTTAGAAGCCGTTCTTTTCCATCGATTATTATTTTCGTGCTTGGGCTCGTGATTGGTGGAGTGTTAGTTTGGTTTGGAATTGCGCGTAATTTTGATCCAGAATATGACATTTTAAATTATAAGAATGAAGAAACTTTAAAGAAAGATGTCAGCGCAAAAATTGACGAATTAAATTCTTTAAGAAGTGAGCTTAATGCAGAATATGAAAAATCTTCGACTTCCGAAAAATATCGTGAATTAAATCACGAAGTCGTGACGGCTGAAGGCGAACTTTCTGATCTTGAAGCGGACCTTTATAATGCCCAAAGCGGGATTTATAAAAGAATGGAGAAAAGAAAAATTAGTGGTTCAATTTCGTTAATTACTCTAGGTGTGATTGTGATGGTGATCGGTGCGGGCGCGACGATTTGGATGAATAATCGAAAAAAACGTAACAAAATTTTGACGATTGATGAGGAAAAATGACGAAATTTCGAGGTCTTAATTTTGATGAAGTAAATGAGCGAAAAAGAGCGGGGTTGGTTAACCGTGACGTGATTGCTCCGACAAAAAGCGTCGGAGAAATTATTCGTTCAAATGTGATCACTTATTTTAATATAGTGTTTTTAATTATCGCAATACTTCTTATTGTTGTCGGTTCTTTTCGGGATTTAACTTTTCTTCCAGTCATTATCGCAAACTCGATTATCGGTATCGTTCAAGAACTTCGCGCGAAGGCGGTTTTAGATAAATTAACAGTTTTAAATGCCCCAAAGGCACGGGTAGTTCGAAATGGAAAGCAGCAAGTAATTCCAGTTTCAAAATTAGTTTTAGACGACGTTGTAGTTTTTAAGGCTGGAGATCAAATCCCGGCGGATGCACGGATTTTAGACGGCGAAGTCGCGGTTAATGAATCGCTTTTAACAGGCGAAGCGGATGAGGTTATAAAATCTGAAGATGATGATTTGTTGTCAGGAAGTTTTATCGTTTATGGTGAATGTTATGCAAAACTCACGAAAGTCGGTGAAGATTCTTATGCGGCGCAACTCACACTTAAAGCAAAGGCGATTAAAACTGGAGAGCAATCGGAAATTATCCGCTCTTTAAACGCATTTGTGAAATTAGCTGGAATTGCGATTATCCCGATTGGAATTTTATTATTCGCACAACAATATATTATTGGTGATGCTTCGGCGAAGACTGCAGTCCAGTCGATGGTGGCGGCGATAATCGGGATGATTCCGGAGGGATTGTTTCTACTTTCGACGATTACTTTAGCACTCTCGGCAATGCGTCTTGCAAAAAATAAAGTGATGCTTCACGATATGAAAAGTATCGAGACTTTGGCGCGAGTTGACGTGATGTGTGTTGATAAAACTGGCACAATTACAGATGAAAAAATGAATGTAGTCGAGACAGTCCCGCTTTCGAAAGATAAGAAGCAAAATGAATTAATCCCAGCAATGATTGGCGAGACGGTCGCGAATTTATCGGCTGATAACGCAACTATGGCGGCTCTAAAGCGTGAGTTTAAGCGCTTAAAGTCGTTTAAACAGGATGAATATGCTGGGCTAGTTGGCTCACTTGGTTTTTCATCAAAATATAAATATTCTGGGGTGCAATTTGAGAAGGCCGCATTTGTGATTGGTGCGCCAGAGTTTGTGATGCGAGACGAATATGAAAAAGTTTATCCAAAACTTGAGAAGTTCTTAAAACGAGGATACCGAGTTTTAGTTTTTGGAAAGTATAATGGAAGATTAATCAACGAAGGTGAGAAAGCGACAGACAAGGCTTTAACCGCAAAAGTAATTCCACTTGCTCTAATTGTGCTCCAAAACGAGATTCGCGATACGGCAGTCGAGACATTTAAATATTTCGCAGAACAAGGTGTTGAAATAAAAGTGATTTCTGGTGACAACCCAGAAACAGTTTCGGAAGTGGCAAAACGAGCTGGAATAAAAGACGCTTCGAAATACGTCGATGCAACAAGACTTGGCTCGGGCGTAGATTTCAAGAAAGGCGTTTTAGGAAACGTGGTCTTAGGCCGTGTTACTCCAAATCAGAAACGTCGAATTATTAATATTTTGAAGAAAGCCGGGAAGACAGTCGCAATGGTTGGGGATGGCGTGAATGATGTTTTAGCACTTAAGGATGCGGATTGTTCGGTCGCGATGGCTTCTGGATCGGAGGCGGCGGTCCAAGCTTCGCAAGTCGTGCTCCTAGAATCGGATTTTTCGAAAATGCCTTCGGTAGTTAGAGAAGGGCGTAGAGTTGTTAATAACTTGCAACGTTCCGGTTCCCTGTTCTTAGTTAAGAATATTTTCTCGTTCATTACGGCTTTGATTGCGATTTGTCTCTTTACAAGATATCCAATGAACCCGACTCAGGTTTCGTTAGTTACGATGTTTACGATTGGTGTTCCGAGTTTCCTCTTAGCACAAATCCCGAGTGAGAATCTAATTAAGGGCAACTTTATGCGAAACGTGATTTTTACAGCACTTCCAGCAGCACTTACGAATGTGATTCTAATTGCGGTGGTGAGTTTTGTAGGCTCGACATTCTTAGAACTTGATCGTTCAATCTTATCGACAGTTTGTACCTTTGTTTGGGCAGCAGTCGGGTTTGTTTATATGTTTAGGCTTTGTCGTCCGCTCGACAAAATTAAAGGCGGAATTATTCTCCTTTGTATCGTTGGAATGATTACGTTTAGTATTTTTCTGAAGGATTTATTCGGCGTTGGGCACGATATTTCGTGGCAGGCATGGCTACTAATCGGAATAGTTGTAGTATGCGCGCCAATTTTGATTATAATCGGTGAAAAATTATCAAAAAAGTTTAATGAAGGTTGGCTTGAGAAACGTCTTCAGGGGAAGCTTGGAGTGCGTCTTCATAAACTCTTAGGAGATTCTTAATCTGGGTTGATTGAAGCACCTCGTTTCGATTTTTGAAACAAGCTTCGCTCATTCTTTCAATAATTGTTGGGTGTTCGATAATATCAAGGATTAGTTCTGCCATCTTTTCTGGAGTTTCATCTTTCGCACGAAGACCGCCATTTTCGAGGACAACTTGGTCCATATCTTTATCACAATAAATTACCGGAAGCCCGACGGCGGCCGCTTCGAGGATTGTCAAACCTTGGGTGTCAAAACCATAAGAGTTGATAATCGAAAGATGTTGATCTTCGAGATAAGATAGAACATCTTCGTGGGGGACGGCGCCCTTTAAGTCACAATTGTGAGAAAGACCATTTTCGGCGATAAACTTTTTCGAGGTTTCGAATTCGTTCCCATCGCCAAGGGCTGTAAAGAAGAATTTGTCGGTTGATTTCTTTATAATTTTTAGGGATTCAAGAAACGGTAGGATGCGTTTTTCTCGGGAGAGTCTAGAAGTCCAGATAATCTTCAGAGGCTCATCAGAGCCTTTTTGAAGCGTTCTAATTTTCCATGGGCGGATATTGGCCATTTCGTCTGGAACGCCGTTAGAAACGGCTGTAATTGGCCGAGAAACACCATAATGCTTTAGCTTATCGGCAAAATGTTGGCTTGGAGTAATAACTTTATCAGCGAGATTCGCTTCTCTAACCATTAGCTCCCACATTTTCTTTCTTGCACAAGTTGGGGCGAGATAATCGTCTTTTTTTACTTTTGTAGGGTTCTCAATATAAGATTTTAGGTAATGACGATGGAATGAATTAAGAGTTACCCCGGCGATAGTTTTGAATGGATGTGGAACGTTTACAGCAATTGCCATATCTTCGCGACCGTGCATGGTTTGAACTAGGGGGAGTTTATACTTTTTCGAAAGCATAATCGCGGCAATACTGGCACCAGCTTCGTAATGAGCGTGAATTAAATCAAAATCAGATTTGAAATTTGGGAAGTTTTTGTCGATAAATTCTACAACTTTTTTCGGGCTCTTTGTTGTTGGAGCACCATTAATTTTTATGAGTTTTGAAGTTGGGAGTACAACTACATTCTCTTCTTTAGGCGTAGAGAAACCTGGGCAAAAAACTGTTACATGATGGCCAAGCTTTTCAAGTTCTCTTTTTTGAGCAGAAATCGAAGACGGAATCCCGCCAGCAATTTCAAGATATAAATCGGTAAAAACGGCAATTCTCATTACCAACCTCCCCCTCCTCCGCCGCCGCCTCCGCCGCCGGAGAATCCTCCACCTCCGCCGCCGGAGAATCCGGAGCTAGAAGACCAACCGCCGCCAGAATGCGAAGAACTAGTATCGATTGGACGAGCGACTGCACTACGCATAGTCGAGTTTAAAACGGAATAAGTAAAGCCAGCAGCGTACCAATCTGGAGTTTCGGTTCCTTGTAATTCGTAATATTTGCCAAGTTCGTTCATCCAGGATTTTTCAAGTCCAAAGAGCGCAGCATAAGGGAGGAGTTTTTCGTAGAGTTTAACAATTCCCTCCTCGCTTGTATCGGCGCCTTCGATGCTTTGCAAAAATTCGAGACGGTCTTTTTCGGCCATTTTAATGTAAAGCTTTAGGCCTTCCATATAGTTGCTCATATCAAGACCTTTCTCAGTACGCTTTTTATAACGGATGAAATAGCCGGAAAGAATCGGTAAAGCCGTGAAAACAATAAGAGTAAGAATAATTGTAATTGGAAGGAGGAAGGAACCTTCATAAATTGAGTAAGGAGTGAAATCGATTGCGACTAAGAAAGTTTTTACTAAAGCATAGAAAACACTACCGACAATTAAGATGATGAGTGGGCTGAAGAAACAAAGCCCGAAAATGACGAAGAAAAGTGTAGTATTATTCGCGAGAGTTTTAGCGGAGTTTTTAGAATTCTTTACGAAGCAACTAGCTTTTTCAAGTTTATCTTTAATATGAGAATCGAAATCCTTAAAGGCATCATTTAGGGATGAAGAATAACTGTGGCTCGTAATTTCGACAACTTGATTTAGAGTGACAGTTTTTCCGCCATTAAGAATTTTTAGAAGATCGATTTGTTCGTTTGAGAGCCCGGTGAGACTTTTAATTTTTACTTTCCATTTATAACCGCCAAAAGTCTTTTTCTCGCCTTTTATAAGTTCGATTTTCTTTCCGACTACGAGTTCAAGCATTGTTGCGACCTTTGGATTTTTAGTCGGTTTCACATAAACTTCAGCCATTTCTGCGGCAGTGAAACCCTTGAGTGGAGTATATTCAGGTGCGATTGGGCGATTTTTAAGATATTTAACTTTGGATTTAATTGGTTCGTAAGATCTTTTATAGAAGATAATTACAATAATCGAGAGTACAATAAAGACAAATGCGAAAATGAAGTAATAAAGATAGTTATGGTTCGGGCCTGGAACGACAAAAGTCCCTTTCTTAAAGTTAATCCCGAAGACGAACCCACTAGTTTTTTCGAGATTGTTCGTGAGAAATGTGAAGCCATCGCTGGACTTATAAGAAGTACAAGACGAAGTTGAATAACCGTTCTTTGTGCTTGCGTAGCACCAAGCTTCGCCCGTTAACTCATCGCGAACTAGTGGATATTCGCTCATTCTCGCAGTAGTGTTTAATAGCTCAGATTTTAGATTATCATCAAGATGAACTCGGTAAACAATTGCGTCAACACTACCTAGCCAGAAATCGCGAGTGCTAAGGCTAAAAAGTTGGTAAAGATTAGAATCTTCATCGTCAACTTCTTCGATAATATTTTTAAATTCATATTCAAAATTTATAGTATGTTCACCGTGGACATAGGTTCGAGAATTTCCAGTTAAAACATCGAAAACGCCATCATCGTTAGTTGAAGACCACTCAATTTCTTCGCCGTCCATTGTGACTTTTAAATTTGGTTTTTCTTGGTTATCGGAAATAAAGCTATTCTTTTTATGATTTGTGTAAGGAATTAAATGTTCGAGTCCGCGCTCAGTGTTTAGGGTCGGGAAGAGGACTTTGACGGATTCTTTGACTTTTAAGTTCGAAGTGCCGTCGTCGTTTTTTGAGAGATAATAATCGGCAGTAATATCTTTAAAGGTGAGTTTTTTGATAAAATCATTTTCAGGAACTTTAAAGGTATCTTTATTAAAGTTTGCGACAAAAGTTAGGTTTTCGGATGCTGAGAGATTTTTTGCGTTAAAGTTTATCCCGTCCTTAAGATCGGTAATTTCGCAGCGGTTTTGACCATTACTTCCAAGCCTTCCAACGTAGCACCAAGCAGCGAGTTGATCTTTTGTTTTATTATTTTCATGAATGGTTGATTTATCTTTATAGGAGCTAGTTTTGGAGATTTCTGTATTAGATTTGACATTTTTTAGGATGTCTTTATCCATATGAAGATTGACGTTTATCTCGTTGAATCTTTGGCTCCAGCCAGTGCCGTTCGAATCCCAATAAAGCTCTTGGTATGGTTCAACACTATAACCGGAAGAGCTAAAATCGGTGATAACGTGGATAAATTTATATTTTAAAACATAAGTTTGTTCGCCATGAACGTAAGTGTCAGCGTTTCCAATTCGGACATTAAAATAGTCGTCATAGGCTTTGACTGTGAAATTTTCTTTTTCGCCATTTCTTGTTACACTAATATCAAGCCTATCAGTACTTTCCATTGTCAAGTTTGTGTCGTTTTGGTTTAGAAATGGAATCCTTCTCTCAATACCGTGGTTCTGATTTTTATCTGGGAAGACAGCAGTAAGAGTTTCGACAACTTCCATCTCACTTGTGTTATCGCTCTTTTTCTTTAAATAATAGTCAGCATTAAAGCTCTTAAAATAAAAATCATTAGCGCTAGCAGACGCATTTTCGAATTTAAAAATTGGTAAAAATGAGGCAAGAATTAGAATGCCTATAAAAAGAAAATTTCGGATTCGTTTCATAGTTTTATTATATCAAAAAAGCCCCGTTTTTTAAGGGCTTTTTCGGTTTTAGTTCGTGGTTGCTTCGCCGATTGCAGATTTAATCGCGTTGACGGATTTTTGAAGCTTTATTCCCTCTTCTTCACTAAGTTCGATTTCGAGGCGTTTTATTACGCCATCACGACCGATAACTGATGGGAAACCGTGGAAAGTATCAGTGAAAGTATCGTAAGTTGAAACTGGCATCACGCGCTTTTCGTCGCCTAAGATATTATCAATAATATCAGTTACGCAAGCGCCAATACCATAATAAGTTGCACCTTTACGGTTAATAATTTCGTAAGCTTCATTTCTTGCATAATCTTCAATTTCGGATTGTTCAGATTCGTTCAAAAATCTCCTAATTGGCATTCCACCAATGTTTGCGAGACTCCAAAGTGAAAATTCGCTGTCACCATGTTCACCAATTTGGTAGGCGTGAACGGATTTCGGAGAGACGCCAGTTTTTTCGGCAATACGGTAACGAAGACGTGCAGAATCAAGAACAGTTCCAGAGCCGATAATTTGTTCAGTTGGAAGTCCAGAATATTTCCAAACAAGGTAAGTCATAACATCCATCGGATTTGAAACAACAATGAAAATACCATTAAATCCAGCTTTCATAATTGGATCAACAATCCCTTTCATAATACTTGCGTTTTTTTGCAATAGTTCCATGCGGGTTTCGCCGCCTTTAGCTTGTGGCACACCAGCGGTGATAACGATAATATCGCAATCTCCAGCTTCTTCTTCGTAGGTTCCAGAACGGATTTTGACGAAGTTTTGGTTTACAGCGAGAGTGTCACGAAGATCCATTGCTTCACCTTCGGCATCTTCCATATTAATATCAGTTAAGATTAATTCATTTACTGTGTGACGTCCGGAAATGAGACAATAACCAATGCTGGCGCCCACATTACCAGTTCCAACAATCATAATTTTGTTATTGTCTTTTTGCATAAGAAAAATTCCTTTTAATTCTTATGCTTATTATATCACGAATTATAGAATAAAGCAGAATGAGTTGATTCAAGGTATTTTTTGGGATTCCAAAGATTTAAAGTAGCGATTTTTGAAGCAAGGTTGCTCATAAAAAGTGAAATTGGAGAATAATTGGTCGCATCAATTGGAGTTGCGATAACTTCTCCGGAAGAGGCGACGAGAATATTTCCCTGGTGAAAAGTTAGGATTGTCGCAGGATAGCTTAAAGTGAATTTATGGAGCGTTTCGACAACTGGAAGAAGGGGTGCGCCAAGAAGTAACATTTTTGGGTAAAGGAGATTTCTAAAAAGTTTTTGGAGTTGTGACATCGAGGCGACGAAAATTAACCCTTCACGTTCGATAATTTCTTCAGCAGATTCGGAAATTAGATCAATCGCATCGCGTGAAAGGACAACTGGTTTTTCAGAGTTTTTAATTGCGTTTAAAATTGCAATCGAAGTTGCGGAATTTTTCGAGAAATCACCAGAAAGAAGTGTTAAGTCGGAATCGGAAAGAGCAAAATTCAGTTCGCTGCTTTTATCAAAAGAACCGGATTCAGTAGCAGGAGTGAAATTAACTCCTGGGACTGGTGGAACTTTCGATTTTAAAGAATCCGGAAGGATTAAGCGCACTTCTTTTAAATTTAAAGTATTTAAAAATTCAGCTTGTTTTATTTCAAAAGAAAAATTATTTGAATTTCCGCCGATTATCGAGATAATTCCGGTTTTTTGTTCTGGGATATTCCAGAAGATATCTTCATTTAGAGCTTTTTCGGTTTTTTTGAGATAATCTAAATTCATTTTTACTCCAATTCGATTGAGATTGGACAATGGTCCGAGCCAAAAACTGATTCATAAATTTCAGCGGATTTTAATTTGTTTTTAAGCGAGTTAGAAACGAAGAAATAGTCAATCCGCCAGCCAACATTATTCGCTCTTGCATTTCCCCAATGGCTCCACCAAGTATAGCGCTCTTCAGTCGGATGAAGTTTGCGAAAAGTATCAATAAAACCAGCGTCTAAGAGATTCGTAATTCCCTGTCTTTCTTCAATTGTAAAACCAGCGTTTTTTGTATTTTCTTTCGGACGAGCGAGATCAATTTCTTCGTGGGCAGCATTAAAA
This sequence comes from Candidatus Saccharimonadota bacterium, assembly GCA_017432305.1. Lineage (GTDB taxonomy): Bacteria > Patescibacteriota > Saccharimonadia > Saccharimonadales > Saccharimonadaceae > Nanosyncoccus. Next base: position 152,754 of record JAFRJK010000001.1, on the reverse strand, counting down.
TCACCACAAATTATAACCGGTTTTTCTTTTTCAAGTAATTTCAAGTAATTTTTAAGTGTTGGATCAAAAGAACTTTCGCGGAGTTTTAGACGCTCAAGAGCGCGTTTACTATTTGGAACATAGACCGTGACGATAAAATAATCTTCCAGTTCTAAAGTTAAGATCCGACCTTCGTCCAATGGATTTCCGAATTTATCTTCCTCGATTTTAAGGTCATCAAATTTTTCAAAATCATTAAATTTATTTAAAACCTTTAGATTATTTTTTACAAAAATTGCAGTTCCGGCATAGCCCGGGCGTTTCGCGGAATTCCAAAATTCGACATATTCTGGCGAGTCAAACTTAACTTGGTCTTTTTTAGCTTTAGTTTCTTGGAGACATAAAATATCAGGATTGTAAAAAGCTAGAAATTTTTCTAATTCGCCCTTTTTTAAAACGGCACGAATTCCATTTACGTTCCAAGAAAAAAGTTTCATTAAAAGAGCCTCCTTTTTTTCTCACGGTCGAGATCTTTTTGTTTAATCGAAAGGCGTTTATCATATTTTTTCTTACCCTCGGCAATCGCGATACTGAGTTTAATATAACGGCTTCCACCAAAAAGTTTTGTTGGGACGATGGTCATGCCGTCTTGTTTCGAGCGTTCAAGAGATTTTATTTGCTTTTTTGTAACGAGGAGTTTAATATTTCTTGCGGTTTCGGAGCCCAGAGTCAAATTATTTAACCAAAGTTCATTATCTCGAATTGTAACAAAAGAACCTTTAAGCTGGACGTGATTATCGCGAATTAGGCGAACTTCCGGACCGGAAAGAACCATCCCGGCGGAAATTTCTTCACCGAGCTTATAATCAAAAGAAGCACGTCGATTGACGTTTACATTATTGGTCGGCTTCTTTGATTTTTTCTTACCCATATATTATACTAAGTATAACATGAAAATAGCGATTGCTTCAGATATCTATTATCCGATGACGAACGGTGTGGCAGTCTTCGCGCATAACCTAGCATTAGGACTCTCTAAGGCTGGGCATGAAGTGATGGTGATTTGCCCGTCTTTTAGTGGAAAATATAATGTTGAGATTGAAAAAGGAGTAAAAACCGTTCACTTAACTTCGGCGAGGTTCCATCTTTATCCGGATCAAATTAATGCCATACCGGACAAAAAGACGATTTTAGGGCTTCCAATGCCAAGGCTGATTTATAAGAATGGAATTTGGTGGAGTGTAAACCCTTGGCGCGAAGTTGAAGACGCATTAGATGATTTTAAGCCAGATGTAATTCATTTGCAAACGGCGGAAACGATTGCGTTAGCGGTGATGCACTATGTTCGGAAAAAAGATGTGCCACTCGTTTCAACTGGACATGCTTATCCAGATAATATTACGGGGCAATTTAAGCTTCTAAAACCAAAATTAATTAAACGCCCGACCGATGCAGTGCTTCGAGCTTATATGGCGAGCTTCCTAAAACATGCAGAGTATGCAACAATGCCAACGGAAATGGCAATCGGAGATTTAGTCCCGAAAGATAGGAGACGTTTTAAGGTGACGGTCGAGGCGCTTTCAAATGGCGTCGACTTAACGGAATTTTATCCAGCAAAGCCAAAAGCGGAAGTCTTAAAAAAATATGGACTTTCGGCTAGTCCAAAAAAGAGAGTGCTTTATATTGGGCGGGTTGATCCGGAAAAAAGTATTTCGAACGTTATTATGGCATTTTCTAAAGTTTTGGAGAAGGTTCCAGATGCGGAAATGGTGGTGGTTGGGGATGGAATTGACCTCCCACATCTAAAGGACTTAGTAAAAAAACTTGGAATCTCGGGTTCGGTTAAATTCACTGGGAAAATTATGCCACCAGAACTTGCTGAAATTTATCGAAGTGGTACAGTTTTTGCAACGGCGAGTGAAAAAGAAACGCAAGGCATCGTTTTAATCGAGGCAGCGGCGACTGGTTTACCACTTGTGGCGGTTGATGCGGGGGCGGTAAAAGAACTTTGCCAAAATAAACGAAATGGCGAACTTTGTAAGCCTGGAGATGTCGATGGAATCGCAAAGGCTTTAAACAAAATTTTGTCTGATAAAGAACTTCGGAAAAAATATAGTGAACAATCAATTGAAATTTCGAAATTACATGATCTTAATCGTACATTGAAACGTTTTGAAGAAATTTATAAAGAAGCGGTAAAATTAAAATCCGAACATAATTCAATTGAAGAATAAAAAAGGACCGCTTTCGCGGTTCCTTTGAACTAGATTAGCTCGGCTTCCCAAGTTAAATCTACCGAGTCAAAAGTCAGACGATAAATCTGTCTTCCGGCAAGGACATCGAAGATGTGTTTTGCGCTTTTTCCGGCGAAGTGGACCTGAGTTTTTAGGAGCTCAGTTACTTCGATTTCTTCCCCACCACGACGCTTGAAATTAAGCGGTTGGCATGGAGTCATTTCATAGCCGAAAAGAGCCATTACTTCGACGCGTTCTTCTTTATTGTTATTGATTTTCATAGACAACTCCTAAATTAATTTAATTAGAAGTCATTTATGCGAGCCTGATTTATTGGCTCCTGGCAACCGATATAAATGACAATGTCGGCTGCTAAAATCTTTTTTCAAACCCAGTGACCGAAGTGTAGGTTGACAACCGCATTATAACACTTATGGTTAAAAATGTAAAGAGTGGTAGAAAATCACAAACCCTAAACCTAGATTACGGAACAAGGAGTTCGAGAAAGAGAAAATTTATTTTCTATTTCGAGACGACACAGTTCCGACTAGAGCGAAGCGAAGACGGAACACTCTATGACGCAACGGATAACATACCCCCATATTATACTATCTCCGCCAGGTATCCAGACTGTCGCATAATTACCATCTGCATAGGAATTCATAGTTCTAATTTTAGGCACAGATGATGCGGAGAACGAGACCTTCGTGATGCGGTGATTCCAAACGAGACGATTTCCCAGTCTGCCAGATTTTCCATCATAAATCCCACCCCTCCAAAAATCCAATCGGAACAGAATTACTATAATGTTCTAATATTGCTCTGTAGTATTTTTGGAGGGGTGGGATATATCTTCGTTCGGATGGTCGTATTGAAGTTCCCGATAGTAGCGGCTATTGGCAAACACGTTTTGCTTCATTAGCCCAAGATAATAGCCGCCTTGTTTCAGATTTACGGGATGAGATATATGCAAGCATATGGCCGGTCGGTGGCGGTCTTAGAGGTATTGGAGCACTTATCCGTGCGCAACGGATACCATACCCATAACCTCGCCAATTAAACGAGCGCTCAGCATTTATTTTTATCGAATCACCATCACGCCAGGCAGAAAACTGGTACGTATAAGGTTCAGAATGAGTACGATTAGCCCATAGGACAATACCGATTAGACGACTGTTTATATCTCCGATAGTGCGAGTATAATACCCACCCCTCCAAAAATCTAAGAGAGTACCACTTATGCTTGCATCTATAGAAAACAATTTGATCGCTGGAGTAAGGTTGCAGAAACGCTCGAATCATTAGAAAGAGCTCCTGATTTTCGTAACGGTGAAGTTTGGTGGTGCTCGGTCGGAGTGAATATTGGTTCGTAAATAAGACATTAGCATTTTGGAAGGTTTTTGAAGCAGGAGATAATTCCTGCTTCAAATGTGCTTGGTGATGTGAGAATTGGTTTACCATGCTGCGACCTGGCCGGTCCCGCCACAAGTCGGGCACATAATTTGAGAGTTTCCGTAAACGTAACCGTCGCCACGACATGAAGGGCAAGTTTTTTTACCCGTGCTATATCTTGGATCATATCCGGTACGGCAAGAGCAAGCTGCGGCCGCTTCTGGCGTATCATAAAAAGCCCCACAACGACTACATGGCCAATTCCCTCCTCCTGTTTTGAATAGGCCCACTCATAACCACCACCTTCCGTAATGTACTATAGTTGAGATATTATAACATATTTAAGAGGTTTTTACAAGTTTACAAAACTCTTTTATGTCTTTAATTCCTTTTTCATTATCGCTTTTTACGGCGAGTGGAGAGTTTTTATCAACAAAATCGAGTGTTTTAATATGGTTATAGACTGCTGAGAGTAATTCTTTTAAGTCAGCTTCATCTTCGGTGTTAAATTCATAAACTTTATCATGGACGAGTTCACTTTCGGTTCCTTCGAGCTCATTATTAACTAGATCTTTGCTACTTGGTGAGACAAAGAGAATATGAGCCTTAGTAATTTTATATTTATTGTAAGTTGGTGAAGTGTTTAATAGAAGCTTATAAAAGCCAAGTTGGAGCGCATATTTATAAAGCGTGGCGTGGGATTCCCATTTTTCTTTATGGTATCCACCAGTTTTAAAATCATAAATTTCGATAGTTTTATTTTCTTCGTCGATATTTATATGATCGATTTTTCCGGTAATTGGGATACTGTTGTAGCTTAAATGCTCAAATGCAAGATTAACTTCGGCTTTTGGTTTAATATTTTTATTCGACGGGATGAGAATTTCGTGAAAAGCTTTCAAACTTTCCTTAATGGAGGTTTCGCCGCGGCTGATAGTACCTTCTTTTTCCTCCGTAGTTAGGTCGAGTTTTTCTAACTCTTCATGGAAGAATTTTAGAGCCGCTTCCTCGGATAATTTTTCGTTCGTGGTTTTTTCAAAAACAGAGTGGATAAGCGTTCCAAATTCCATATCGTTGGACGATGGTTCTTTAGGGCCTTTTAAGATATATTTGTTGTAAAACGCGAGTGGACCGTCATAAACGATATCGATAAAACAAGTGAGAGCGGTTGGGAACATTTTAAAATTCTCGACGGTTTTCATGAGAATTGGTTTTAAATCTGGCGTGAGATTTAGATAATTCGAGAGCCAATAATTTTCGACGTTTTCGCATCTTGCTTCTTCTGGGATTTCTTCGTAGTGTTCGATTACGTCAGTATTTTTAAGAAGTGGCGAAACAACGACGTCGTCGGAGTTTTGGTATTCTTTAAGATATTCAAGGCGTTTTGGATTTTTCCCAGCATAATTTTTAATCGAATTTGTAAGAGTTAAAGTCTTTTTCGCACGGGTAATTGCAACGAAGAAAAGACGTAAACACTCATCATCGGTATCGCCGGAGTGGCGGATTTGTTTTAAGTTTTTTGGGAGAGTTAGTTTGTTTGTATTTCCCTTACTATTCCCCCAAGAGCCATCGTCGGTCGAAATGATAAAGACGTGCTTAAATTCAAGACCTTTCGATTTATGAGCAGTTAAAACTTGAATTGAATTTTCAGAATCTTGGTATGGGGAGGTGTTTAAGATTGCTTCGTTTGCGATTTCGTAATCATTAAGGAAATCGATAAAATCCTTTAAGCGCGGTTTTTCGACTTTTGTATGTTTTAGAATATGCTCGCGAAGAATTGAAAGATTTTCATAGAGATTATAGGCTTTAAAATTTAAACCATCTTTTTTATAAAAGTCAAGAAATGGTGAACGAAGACCTTCTTTTACTTCGGCATTTCCAGTTAGATAATCGATAAAGAGTTCAAGCGGAGTGTCAAAACTTTTCATAACGAGTTCGGCTAGGAGCTCGCCGAAAGCTTTGATTTTTTCGCTCTTAGAATTTTTGAGAAAATCAAACGCGTTATATTTTTTATCTTGTTCACTTCGCATTGTCGTAATCGCATCTAGGGCTGGGATTTCAAAACAAGGATACGACATAATTTCGAGAAGTTTATAAGACGAGTTCTTCTCATTTGCGGTTTCGAAAATAAAGCGAGCGAGCGTAGTTAATTCAGAGATATATTCGTCTTCGAGGACATTTTCGCGACGCTCGTAGGAAACGTTTATTTTCTCATAGGATTTTAAATAAGGGAGAATCGGAAGGATAAACTTATGCTTCGGGGCGATGATTGCAATTTCGCTTTGTTTTTCGCCAGATTCAATAAGATCGTTAATCTTTTTTGCGACAAAAGCATATTCACTGTCGGAAGAGAGGAACTCGTGGCGAGAAACTAGCGGCTCTTCGTTCCCCTCTAAAATTTCGTCATTTCTTGCTGAGGTTAAAATTTTATTATAGTTATAAGTTTTTGCAAAACTATTTTCGATTTGGTCGGCAATTTTTCGCCCAAGATCTACAATTTCGGTTGTTGAACGGTAGTTTTCGGTTAGGTTTACTACTTCGGCGCCATATTCTTCTGTAAAATCAAAGAGATTATTCGCGTTTGCCCCTTGGAATTCAAAGATTGCCTGGTCATCGTCTCCGACCGCCATAATAAAGGTCATTTCTTTATCGGTTACAAGTTTGACGAGTTCGAATTGGGATGGGTTTGTATCTTGGAATTCGTCAAGTAGAACGTATTGATAACGTTCTTGGAGCGTTGCACGAAAACCACCATCTTCTTTTAAAATCGTAATTGATTGTTGAATCATGTCGGAAAAATCGAAGAGGTTGTTGCTAGAAAGATATTCTTCGTAAGATTTTAAGATATTTGCAATGCTGACTAATTTTTTATTCGCGACATAGTTTTTAAAGCGGTAATTGCCGTTTTTGTCTTTTTCAAAGTTATCATTTCGCCACTTTGTTAAATATTTTATGCTTGGTTTTTCGGAGGATTCGGCTTCTTTAACTGCATTTGCTAAAGTGCGAGCGAACTCGTTTGCTTCTGGTTCAATATGCTTCGTAATAAAGTTAGTAGAAACGAATTCTTTTAGAACGTCATCAACTTTTTCATAAATTTTTAATCCATCTGCGTATTTCATACGAGGGATAACTTCTTTTAGGATTTCGGAAATACGAGCGTTCATTTTCTCGGTATCGGAGATATTTTTCTCAGCGATTTTGAATAAAACTTCAGAAGTTAAACCTGCAGATTTGACCTCGGAGATAGTTGCAATGATATCTTTTAATTCGTTGGTTCGGATTATATCGGAAAATGGTAATGATTCGACGATGGAGCTAATGATTTTATATTGGGTTACGGTGTCGATTGGATCGTCAAGTTTTCGATCAAAATTTTCAGCGTAGTTTTTATATTGACCGAGAATGTCGGAGCCAAAAGCATGGTAAGTATGGATATTAACTTTGTTTCCTTCTGGGCCAATCATCGAGAGTAAACGTTCACGCATGTTTGAAGCGCCAGCTTCGGTGAAAGTTAAACATAAAATATTTTCTGGGTTTACATCGCCGGTATTTAAAATATGAGCGACTTTCGAAGATAGAAGCTGGGTTTTTCCAGTTCCTGGGCCAGCTAAGACTAAAAGTGGGCCGTCAAGATAATCAACGGCTTTCTGTTGATCTAAATTTAAAGGCATATTTCTATTATACTACGAGTTGGTTTCTTCACCAGTAGTCGGGGAGATGATTTGTTCGTTTCGAGTTAAGGCGATAATGCGGTCAAGGATTGGAGTGTTGTCTGGTTTAACGAAGCTCGGAGTGGATAGGATTTGTTCAACAGTCGTAACACCTTCAGTAGTTTGGAGTTTTGAAGAGCCAGCAAGATATTTCTTCCCGAGTTCTGGATCCTTTTTGAGCTTTACGCCAAAATCATAGTTTCTTGAAGTTGGAGATGCACAAGTAATAACTAAGTCACGAAGGCCACAACTCAGGTTTACGGTTTCGACTTTGCAATTATTATGTGCGAGAATAAGGCGAAGTTCATCCAGCGAGGAGTTAATAAAATCATCAAAGTCGGTTGTGCCGTATTTTAGCTCCCAATAACCGGCGCCAATCGCGTAAACGTTTTTAAATGAGCCACAAAGGAGTGCGCCGAGGTGGTCGTTTGTTTTATCAAAAGTGAGCCAATCGGTTTTAAAAAGTTGTTCGATAAGATCACTTGTTGCGGTAAGGACACAAGGTTGTTTTTTCATTAAATCAGCTGCAAAAGCACCACCGGAAAGAACTGAGAAATTCTTAAATGGCTTAAACGAAGCAGTAGTTAAAAAGCCTTTACTCGCGCAAATTAGCGGAATATCGTGCGGGAGAAAGAGGAGAAGTTTTGGAGCGGCGTGAGATGGGATAGCAAGAATATTTATCTCACTACCTTCAATCATAGAAGTCAAGCCCTTATCAGGGTATTTTACAGGATCATAATAATTAACTTGGTGGCCGTTTCCGACTAAAATCTCGCCGAGCGCGCTACCAAAAGCACCAGCACCATAAATAGTAATTTTCATAATTATAGTATAGCACAAGCAGTATAGAACAGCAAAAAAATTAGAATTCGAGGCTGACAAGTGATTCGATGTGCGGAGTTTTTGGGAAGAAATTAAAACCTTCAAGTGAGTTCAATTTCGCACCAGCTAAAACGAGTAGCTCGACATCGCGGGCTTGGGTAATTGGGTTACAAGAAAGATAAATGATCTTTTTTGGCTTAATCTCAATGAGTTTTTTAATTAGTTTTTTGTCACAGCCAGCGCGTGGTGGGTCAAGAATCACAACCGAATCAGGTTCGATGTAATTAAGAGCTTCTTCGGATTTTGAAAGGATTGGACGGACTAACGCATTCAATTTTTTTTCAGCGGTCTTACAATTTTCTACAAGTTCCTTATAAGCAGATTTATCGACTTCGACAAGAGTTAAAGATTGGTATTTTGTGAGGGTTGAATTTTTATCATCTAAGATAGAGAGGCCAATCGTCCCGACGCCGGAATAAAGGTCGAGAATTTTTTCCGAGTTACTAGCTAATTCTTTGATACGCTTTAAAGCCATTTCGTAAACTGGAAGGTTGATTTGGAAAAAACCGTTTGGAGAGTAAGAATAGGTTTTTCCAAGGATTTTGTCTTCGAGGTTGTTAAATTTCGGGTGAGGTTTCCCTTTCTCAAAAAGTCCACCGGAAACTTCGCCGTTTTGGTTTGAGCGAAGAAGTAGGCTCTGGTATTTTCGCGCTTCGTCATGTTTGGCATTTAATTTTTCAACAATCTCAAGGGCTTTTTCAAAGATTTCTGGACGCTCTAAAGAGCTAGTTTTTATAGGAAGTTTTTGGTGAGAACCGCGACGATGAATCGAGAGCTTTATTTTTTTGTCAGTAAAATCAAAGTAGAGCGAGTACTCCATTTTATTGCGATAAAAGTAGGAATTTCCATCAGTATTAAAGATGATTTTATTGTCTTTATCAGTATTTTTTAGGAGATTTCGATAAAGTTCTTTTAAAATTTCCGTTTTACTTTTAATCTCAAATTCGTCGGTCATAATTTGCCATGGAGAAGTCGAGAGAAATTGCCCATCTTTTGGTTCGACACGATTCTCATTTTTATTTTCAACCTCTTCGGCAATAGCTTCAAGTAAATGGGCGCGTTTTTTGATAATTCGGTAAGATTTTACGTTTTCGCCTGGGAGCGCATTCCAAAAGAAAATTTTCACCCCATCATTTCCGGTACCAATACCTTGCCCGGTTGTGGCGAGACGATCAATATGAATTGGTGAATCTGGAATAACAAGTTCCGTTGAAAATCTCTTGCGACTTCGTCTTGACATATTGATAATATTATAGCATAAATTGGTAAGGAAAAGACTAAAAACTGCAATTCTGTACACAAATAACAGGGGTGGGATGGCGAAAAGTTGCATAACTTTGTATTTTTTCTTTGAAATAAGAATAAACGGAAATAGAAAATAAGAATTTCTCACCCCTGTTATTTTATGCTTTTGTAATGCCTATGCTTGCATTCCTAGAAAATTAGAGTATAGTCCCACGCCGTGGGATTCGTTGGCATGAGAAGAAAATTTAAGAACAATATCTTAATAATTTTGTCTTTAGCTATCGTTTTTTATGCACTTGTCCTAAATATCGTTTTTCCACCGAGAAAAAGTAGTGGAAACTCTAATAAAAATTCCGAATTTAGTGAGATTAAAAAAGATTTTCTTTCTTCAATTTCAGAAAATATTTCGACTGATGTTTCGGGGCTTGAAATTGGATATCTTCTCGGAGAAAAATCGGAACTTCCGGATGGTCTAGAAGATAAGATGAAAGCAGTCGGTCTTTCCCATATTATTGTCGTTTCGGGAACACATCTTTCGATTATCATCATGTCGGCACGAAGAATTTTTGAAAAGTTTTCAAGGGGGGCGGCGCTTTTCTTTACACTTGGTTTTTTAATATTTTATGTCGCTCTCGTTGGGGTTTCGCCTTCGCTTGTTCGAGCATCTTTTGTTGCAGTTTTTGGGCTTGTTGCTTGGTATTTTGGGCGAGAAATGGAACCAATAAGAGTAGTTCTTTTTACGCTTTCAGGATGTCTTTTAATAAACCCCTATTTTCTAACTAATTTTTCTTTTCAGCTTTCAATGCTTTCCTATATTGGGGTAGTGATAGTTCTCCCGATTTTGATTCGTTATTTTTATGGAAGAGATCGCCCAGGTTTTATCGGCTCTACGGTTCTTTCGAGCCTTTCGGTAATGATTTCCTGTTTGCCGTTACAGATTTATTATTTTGGCTCGTTTAATTTAGCGTCGACTATCTCAAATCTTTTAATTTTGCCGACTATCCCGATTGTGATGGGGCTGGGCTTTTTGACGGGTACTTTTGGGTTGATTGGGTTTAAAGTTCTAGGAGTGGCTTTTGGAACACTGAATGAGATAATTTTAAAATACCAAATTTTTATTATAAATAGCGTTTATAACCATTCGGAATTTTTATTCGAATTTCCAAAAAAGAATCCGACAGTTTTACTTTTATACCTTGTCCTATTTTTATGGCTAGTTTTTCTTAAAAAGCGCGAGAAAAAGAAAAAACGTGAGCGATTTTTAAAATGGGCGGAACTGAGTCGAAAAAATATTTGGGAAAAAGGTGAAATTATGACTTCGCGAAGAGTTTTAAAAACTAAGCATTAATAACGACTACTACTATTGCGGTAAAAGAGGATGTTGAAATAGGCAAAAACTAACCCGACAACCATAATAATTCCCTTGAACGAGTTGATTGCTGAGAAAATGTTTTTCGAGAGATTATCAAACGGAATGAAGTAATTTATACACCAAGCCGAGAGCGAGACGAGGAGTGCGGAAAAAACGAGAGCTTCAATAATCCGGAAGAAAGGCGAGCTATAATTACGAGAAGAGCGGAAATATAAAATTAGTGGTAAGACGACAACGAGAACAAGAAAAATAATCACTTCGATGAGACTTTTTTGGGTATGGATAGATGAGGAAAGATTTTTTGCAAGCTCTTTCCCGAAAGCTTCATAAATAGAAACGCCAGCGATAGCGGCGAGATGTGCCGGTCCGGTATGTTTCCTTAACGAGAAGAACAGGATAAAAAGTAGCACTAAAGCGATTATAATAATCATAAGCATATTGTACCACAAAAAAGCCTCCAAGTAAAATTGGAGGCTTTTTCTTTAAGCGCCGACGCGGTCTTTGGAATTTTTCCTTGTCGCGTTGTGTTCAATATATTCAATAATCGGGAGAGCGACGTTTCGGCCAGTGACCTTTTCAATACCAAATCCAGGAGAAGCATTTACTTCGAGGACGAGTGGGCCACGGCTTGAACGCATGAGGTCAACACCAGCAATATGGAGCCCCATCGCTTTTGCAGCACGAACGGCGATTTTCTTTTCTTCGTCAGTAAGTTTAATACTCTTTCCTTCCCCACCTTTATGAAGATTAGAGCGGAAATCATCGTCAAGCGATTTTCTTTGCATCGAGGCGACAACTTTCCCGCCAACGACGAAAGCACGGATATCAGTTCCAGCAGATTCCTTAATATATTCTTGAAGGAGGACGTTTGTGCCGTCTTCGTTGTAAAGGTAGAAAGCTTGGAGAGCAGATTTTGCAGCTTTTTTCGTATCGGCAAGCACAACGCCATTTCCGTGAGTACCTGTAGCAAGCTTAATAATAACTGGAACGCCGATATGATCAAGGAGAGCGTCGATATCGGTAGTATTACGAGAAACAAAAGTTTTCGGGCTATCAATTCCAGCTTTTGCGAGAATTTGGGTTGCGCGCAATTTATCGCGAGCACGGGTAATAGCGATTGAACTTGAGGAGGTCCAGACTCCTTGCATTTCAAATTGACGGACGATCGTACAGCCATAGCGAGTCATATTGTTCGAAATACGAGGCAAAATTGCGTCAAAAGAACCAAGTTTCTTTCCCTTGTAGAATACGTTCGGGTTCTTTTCGTCGACCGAGATATAACAGTTCTTGTATTTAATTACTTTTACTTCGTGACCACGGGCTTCAGCCTCCTCGACAAGACGCTTAGTCGAGTAGTTTGCGTTTCCGTTACTTAAGATAGCAATTTTCATGATACTTTTTCCTTAATTCGATATTATAATACTTTTTTGACCTTTTATCAACTTTTCTTGAAATATTTTTGGTGGAATTTATGAGGATCTTTCTTTAATTCGTCATTTAATGGACCACTTTTAACATTCTTCGGCGGACGGAGAATATTGGTTTTTGAGGTGTCGACAAGGAATTTTCCAGCTAGAGTTCGACGGCCGATTAAAACTGGAAAACTATTATTACTGCGGTTAGTTAAAGTGACGGAGGCACGGATTTTTCGACCTTTAATTTTTATTAATAATTTCGTGAAATAGCGGATTTGTTCAGTTCCGTTACTACTTCGGACAACAAGCACGCTAAAATCTTTGCGTTTTAGAACTTTTCCGGTATAAAACGGGCTTTTCTTGTCAAATAGAGTGAAATAGAGATGCCCGTCTTCTTTTATTTCAATATTTGAGGCCCAAACAGATGAGCTGTCGGCGCCAGTATCGATTTTTGCAGGAATATCATCGCACCCCTCAATAGAAACATGAACGGCATTGCCGATAACCTTTAATTCTCTCTGTTTTTTAGAATTTTCCATAACTAATTCCTTCTCTTTATTATATCATATTTTAACTAAAAATGCAATAGTTTTTATGGTTATTTAAGGTACAAAAATGCCCCAGAGTATTAGGGGCGATCTTTGCTAGTTTGCGGTAATTCGCGCGTTTGCAGTATTTATTAAATAAAGTCTATTGTTCTAACTGTACTTCCACTGTAATAATCTTCGACAATGAGCTTATTACTGAGTTCGGCGTTTCGGATTTTATAGCGGGCTATCCCCGAACTATCTCGGACAACCATATAGGTTCCAAATCCGTTTTCGATGGTCATACCATCGTATAGGAAGACGCCGTTACGAAGTAACGCTTCCTTAATTGTTCCCAATGTACCTCCATTTATTTCTATGAGTGTATCACGGTAGAAACAAAAAGAAAAGTGGTAGTGTTTAAAAATTTTTAAATACCGAGAGATTCGTCCGAGAGAGCGTCGTCACTGAACGGAGAATCGATTTTTTGGAGCTTTTCAGAGGAATCTTTTAGCTCTTTTAAGTATTCATCGAGAGTTTTTTCGTTGATTTCGCCATTATCGGAGAAAACAAAGTCGTTTCCAGATTTGTTTTCATCGCTATCTGACCTTGCACTCGGGCAATCTGCATCTGGGAGTGAACAATCAAGGTAAATATCGCCACTTTTATGATAGATATAAAGCGAAACGAGGCTGGTTGCAAGCGCAATGATAATCGAACAAAGTCCGAGAACCATTAAATTTCTTCCGCCATGTGGTTCTTCGTTCATTCTGTTCCTCCGACGGTGTTTTTAAGGTTGACTACGAGCTTGGAATGTTTTAAAAGGATATTATTTAAGGTAGCGATATCGTTCGAGACGGCTTTTCTAGAAGCTCTAGTTTTTTCGAGTTGAGAATAGAAATCTACTGGATTGGTCTTACAGTCCGTTGCAATAAGTGCTTCAAGATCCTTACTATAGGTCACATAATCGTGGTTAAAAGTTTCGCGATTTTTTGAGAAGTTGCTTTGGTTATCAGCGAGGGAGGAATCGAAAAGGTTATTTTTAACGAGGCGGACGTTTAGAGGGGTAATGAAATTAGTTAAGACGTTTTGATAGATGCGCCCAAGAGAAAGGCGAGTGTTACGGTCGGAATTTTGAGCACGTTTTAAGGTCTCTTTAATCGAGGAACAATTCGTTGAGATGTTCCCGATTTGGTCGTTTGATAGACTGACTGAAAGATTCTCAGCAAAGACAGGAGAGACTAAAAAGGATGCCGAAAAAATCGGAAGGATTAATAAAGGTAAAAGTTTTTTCCTCTTCATAAGACTATTGTATCAGATTTTTAAGTTTTTATCCGAAGAAACCGCGTTTTTTCGAGGTGTTTGAACGAAATTCTTCGAGGATTTCTCTTTGGCGTTTAGAAAGTTTTACAGGGGTGTCAACGATAATCGAGACAATGTGCGGACCACGATCGCCGTCGGCGCGGATTGGAACGCCATGACCGCTTAATTTAAATGGAGTACCAGATTGAGTGCCGGCTGGAACTTTCATAGTGATTGGACCGTCAATCGTTTCGACTTCAATTTCGCAACCGAGTGCAGCATCAGCCATCGAGATATGTTGCTCGGAGAGAATAATCCGACCTTCGCGAGTGAGAGTTTTATGTGGCTTAACGCGGATTTGGATATAGAGGTCGCCGGGTTCGCCGCCTTTTTCAGGAGCTTCGCCACCACGTCCAGAAAGTTTTATTGCTTGGCCGTCATCAATGCCAGCTGGGATTTTAATTTTAATATTCTTCCCTTCAATATTGATAGTCTTCGTTGTGCCAAAAATTGCGTCTTTAAAATCAATCGTGATGCTCGTTTGGAGATCGCGACCGCGGTTTCGTCTATTAAAACCTCCGCCGCCAAAGAATGAACTGAAAATATCATTAAGATCAAAATCGCCAAAGTTGATGTTTTGGCCATTGAACGAATAAGAATAAGAACCACCTTGGCCACCGAAAGGATTTCCACCACCAAACGGATTACCATTTCCACCGAGGCCGGCTTTTCCGAATTGATCATATCTAGTACGTTTTTGTTTATCGGAAAGGACTTCGTGAGCTTCGTTTACTTCTTTGAATTTCTTCTCAGCTTCTTTATCACCAGGGTTTCGGTCAGGATGGTATTTTAAAGCGAGCTTTCTATAAGCCTTTTTTATTTCGTCATCAGATGCGTTTTTATTTACGCCTAGAATTTCATAATAGTCTTCTGCCATAAGTAATATTATACACCGCTAGCACTCGAAATGCAAGAGTGCTAAAATAGGAAAATCCCCAAACACCCAATTTGCCTTGTATATCGTTGTGAAAACTACAACAGTACGCAACGGATGAAGAATCCACCACCACGCCAGTAATCACCTAGAGGCCAGGCATAAGCAGTACCCTCAGAGAGGTATAGAGACAAATTCCGGCCCGCTATGATGTTGCCAGGGACGACGGAAGACCACTGGTGAGACTCGGACGTACGATTTAGTACACCACCACCCGACC
This sequence comes from Candidatus Saccharimonadota bacterium, assembly GCA_017432305.1. Taxonomy (GTDB): domain Bacteria; phylum Patescibacteriota; class Saccharimonadia; order Saccharimonadales; family Saccharimonadaceae; genus Nanosyncoccus. The sequence goes on along the minus strand of JAFRJK010000001.1, from coordinate 137,482 downwards.
GGCTACTATAAAACCCACCCCTCCAAAAATCCAAGAGAACACCAAAGAACTATAATAATGCTCTGTAGTATTTTTGGAGGGGTGGACATTATCGACGCAGTGATGGTGACATCGAAGCTCGTACATCACTTAGTATGTGGTGGTCACGTAGTGTAGCATCTCCTTGGCAGAGTTTTGTATTAGGAACGAACCGATTTGGTGATGGCGGGTTTTTCACTACTAAATACGATCTTGTCAGAGGTGGTGGAGTCTTTATCCGTTGCGTAGCGCGAAATATTTATGCAACGGATAGAAAATCCTAATCCCCTAGAATGCCCAGCTGAAAAAAGTACTTCACCGGTGCCATCAGTAGTTACAGTACGAAAAGTGAGGGCTGAGTCATAATTTCCTGTTCGCGACATCCAGAAACGGATCATTATTAGCCTATCGTAAATACCACCAGCTGACATGAAATATTCCCCACCCCTCCAAAAATACTACAGAGCAATATTAGAACATTATAGTAATTCTGTTCCAATTGGATTTTTGGAGGGGTGGGATTTATCGTCATCTCGTCGGTATGGTCACTCCTCGCGTAATGAAGGGTTGGTGGTGGATAGGGATCATAGACCCTCCTAATAGAGGCTATGTTTTTGGTACGGATAGTAGCAATCTCAACTATATGGATATTTGGCTCACGACTTCCGCTGATAGAGGACATGGGCTTTCTATCCGTTGCATAAAAATAAGCGAAATTACCAAAATTTTGGTAATTTCGCGTTTATTAAAATTTATTGATTTTAGCCTTCAACGCCGTCTTCGAGAAGGTCGTTTGCGCGACGAATCATTTCTTCAAATTCATCGGTTCTGATTACGTAGACAGGCTTAGAACCTTCAGCAGCGATATTAGTGTGGCGATTTGGCATGTCTGCGACATTTTTCGCTTCATCGAGTGCAAAACCGAGATAAGAAAGTTTTTGACAGACCATACGGCGGATTTCATCCGAACGTTCACCAATTGTTGCAGTAAAGACGATTGCGTCAACGCCACCAAGCGAAGCTGCCATTTGTCCGATTGCAGATTGGATGCGATAGACATAGAGCGCGTGAGCGAAAGTACCGAGTTTATCTCCTTCATCACGGAGACGAATAATTTCGCGCATATCGTCGGTTTGGCCGGAAACACCGAGAAGACCACACTTCTTGTTTAAATATTTTTCGAGCGCTTCTTCAGAACGGATTTTAAGACCACGTTTTAATGCGAGCGCAGCGGCAACATCCATTGAGCCAGCACGAGTCGACATCATAAGTCCCTCAAGTGGAGTGTAGCCCATAGTTGTATCGTGTGCTTTTCCCTCAAAAACTGCAGTTAGTGAGGAACCGGAACCGATATGGCAGACGATTAATTTTTCAGGAAGAATTTCAGCTTTCTTCATGTATTGAACGATTGAGCCAACAGAAAGACCGTGGTAACCCCAACGTTTAATATCGAACTTCTCAGCTGCTTCTTGGTCGATTGCATAAGCCTTCATTAGCTCTGGTCGGTCGGTGTGGAACGAAGAGTCGGAAATCGCGAGTACAGGCGTTCCTTTAAATGAAGTCATAAAATGCTCAATTTCGCCAGCAACAACTGGGACATGAAGCGGAGCTTTTTTCTTCGCATCTTCGAGTTCTTTCAAACATTCATCATCAACAATGTGGTCATGCGAGAAATATTCGCCAGGAGCGGCCACACGTGCGAGAATCGCGTCGATTTTTGTCATCCCACCAAGATAGCCTTCGGCGGTTAAGATTTCTTCGATATTTGCAACGGTTGAAGTGAGTGCTTTAAAATCAGTTTTAATTTTCTTTTTTGTATCATCAGCTTTTTTAAGCGTACAGATAATTCCTTTCCCTTCAAATTCAAAGTGAAGAGAACAGACAAAGTTTTGTCCCTTGTAAAGAGCGTATTTTCGAGATGAGCTCCCAGGGTTCGTAATTAAGATTAAGCGGTCGTTAGCCATTTTAACTCCTTTATTTTCTATATTATAATATAAATTTATTCATAACGCAATGCGTCGATCGGATCCTTCTTTGCAGCTTTTAAGGCTGGAGCAGTACCGGCGACAAAAGCGATAAACATAATAAGAAGGACGATTGGAACAACAACTTCTGGGCTGAATTTGACAAGATCAAAAGTCGGGAATGGGCTTAGGAATTGCCCCTCAGCGTGGAGGATATTGTTTGCACTATAGCCGATTAACATCGAAACGAACATCCCAAAAATTGAACCCCAGAAGCCAAGTGAAATTGCCTCGATTGAGAAGCTAAAGAAGATTTTTAGACGACTCATTCCGAGAGCTTTATCAAGACCGATTTCACGAGTGCGCTCTTGGACAGACATAAAGAGAGTGTTAATAATCCCAATTGCGGCTGCGATAAGAGCAATCACGCCGAAGATGTTAAAGACGGCGAGAATTACGTCAAAGAAGGTGCGAATCATCCCGGCAGTGTCTTTTACGGTGATAATTTCGTAACCGGAACCAAGTTCTTTAAAGGTTTTTCGAACGTCCTCGACTTTATTTGGCTCAACCTCGCCAACTGCAAAAATAGTTGAGAGCTGTTCTTCCGGAACACCTTCATTAATTAACTCGTAGAGTTTCGCGTCGAGCGCTTTGTTAATATGTAGGTCACCATCCATTGTTAAGACGCCAGGAGCTTGAACGCCGACGATTTTTGCCTCAACTATACTTATACAATCGTTCGGGGCGGTGTAACATTTTAGGGTTTGTTTTGCGCCGATTTCGACGGTTTTTCCGAGCGCTTCTTCCGCAGAACCGAGATTAAACGGTTTTAGCCAATCTTCGTTGATGATGATTTCATATTCGTCTTCAACTGTGTCGTCGGTCATACGGCCGGCAGAGAGGTCGACATTCATCGATTCGGCCGGGAAATATTCAACATTTACGTTATATTTTTTCTCTGCTCCGTAAAGACGCATCCACTCGACACTAAGGACGTGAAAAACTTCAAGCTTCTTTACGCCATCAACTTTTTTCATTGCCTCGAAATCTTCGTCGGAGATTACGGCGGACATCATGCTACCAGTTTTTTCGTTATATTCAGTCACTTTTTCGCCAGTCTTCATCATTGTCATGATTTGTTCGGAAGCAGCAGCCGGCATTACTTCGATAAAGCCGTCGCCACCAATTGTTGAGACCTGTTTATCGATAAAATCGTTTACACCAGCGTTGATTGCAGTATTTAGAATAATTGTGAAAGAACCTACGAAAATTGCAAGAATAGTTAAGAAGGTACGAACCTTATTTCGAAGTAGATTTCTATTGGCGGTAAGAATTAAATCAGAAATTTTCATTAGCGATCCTCCTTTCTTCCCTCGCGGATTGCGGTTGTTTTAAGAGTGCGAGCTTGGCGCGTTTTAGTTTCGGAAGTGATTTTCCCGTCAACGATTCTAACTTGACGGTCGCAGAGCGCGGCGAGATCTTCGTCGTGGGTGACGATAATAAGAGTTACACCGCGTTTTTTATTTAATCCAAAGAGTAAATCAACAATCTTTTTACCAGTTCCGGAGTCGAGATTTCCGGTCGGTTCGTCAGCGAAAATCACTTTCGGGTTATTGACGATGGCACGAGCAATACAAACGCGTTGTTTTTGACCACCGGAAAGATTCGTCGCTTTGTTTTTTGCTTTATTCTCAAGGTCGACAATATCGAGAGCCTTAAGAGCTAATTTTTTCCTTGAAAAACGTTTAACTTTTCCGATTTTAAGTGGGAGGAGGACATTTTCAAGGACAGAATCGTTCGGGTTCATAAAGAATTGCTGGAAGACGAATCCGAAATATTTATTGCGAAGGCGATTTAACTTCTTTCCTTTTAGCTTTGAAGCATTAACGCCCATAATTTTCACAGTGCCGGAAGTCGGATTATCAAGAAGTGCCATAAGGTGCATTAGGGTCGACTTTCCGGAGCCGGATTTTCCAATAATTGCGACTGATTCGCCGCTAAAGATTTTTAGATTAATATCGTCGAGCGCTTTAAAGGCAGTGCTCTTTTTACCATAAGTTTTTGAGAGTCCTTTCACTTCGACAATAGGCACAGGCTCGCTAGACCTACTTGCCGAAGCAGGCTTAATTAAAGATTGTTTCATACTTTACTATTATAGCATTTTTCTGCAAAAAATGCTTCCAAATGGCTTCGATTCGTAAAAAAGCGAGCTTTTGCTTGCTTATCTCCTATTCTGATGACATTAGTTCAAGGGCTTTGTCAAGTTGCGGATCAATGCCTTTATTGATTTGGTCGTAAGTTCGTTCAATTTCAATATCTGGTTCAATACCAGTGCCATTAATTGAGTTATCTTTTGGAGTATACCAATGCGCGCTTGTAACTTTTAGAAGGGCGCTTCCATCAACTTCGAGGAGTGTTTGCATTACGCCTTTTCCGAAGCTCGTTGTCCCGACAACGGTTGCTTTTTCGTAATCTTTAAGAGCGCCAACTAGGATTTCCGAAGCGGAGGCAGTGCCACTATTTATTAGAACGACAGTTTTTGTATCAGCAAAGAGAGTATTTCCGCGCGGAGAATAGCTGAATGAATCGCCAGAAAGACGAGATTTTTGGATTAAGACTTTTTCGCCGTTTAACCAAAGTCCAGCGATGTCGCGTGCGGAGTTTACATAACCGCCACCGTTTCCACGAAGATCCAAAACTACGCCTTTTACGTTTTTATTTTTTATCTCGTTTGCGAGATTACGGACGAGAGTTGTGGTATCTCTTGAGAAACGATAGATTGATAAAATTGCAACGTTATTATCAGTATAAGTTACATCGGCGGAGACATTATTAATTTTTTCGCGAGTTAAAGTAAAATCGAGTTTTTCCTTATCACGAACGACGGTTACTTTCACGGTCGAGCCAACAGAGCCACGGAGTTTCGTCATAACATATTCAGCATCTTTATTCCAAACTTCTTCATCGTCAACCGAAAAGATAATATCGCCAGCGAGGATGCCAGCTTTCCTTGCTGGATTATCTGGGAGAGTGCGAAGAATGCGGATATAATCTTCCCTTTTTGCAAAAGAAACGCCAATTCCAGCTTCGGAAATTTCACCTTCTAGACTTGCACGATAGCTTGTAGCTTCGCTAGTATTCATGTAAGAGGTATATTCATCACCAATCGCTTCGACGAGACCTTTTTTCGCACCTTCGACTAGCGCGTCTTTATCAAGGTCGCCATCGTAGTTATCTTTCAATGTGCGGTAGAGATTTTGGACACTTGAGAGGTTGAGTGAATCGGAAGAATTAGATTTAAAGCCGAGAAATGGCTTAAAATTATCCCAAATTCCAGTCCAGTTTAGCCCGATAGTGAAACCAATGATGAGAGTAATCACACACCCAAAAACTGCAGTGCCGAGCGTCACATCTTCAATTTTTTTCTTTGTCGGAGCCGACTTTTTTACCTCTTCTTTTTTACTCACTATAATATTGTATCACGTTTTTATACGAAATGGATGAACCAGAGCCCGGCGCTAGATGCACCAATACGATAGCCAAAGTCGCCAGGAAGGTGGGAAGCAGCAGAGTAAGAGTTATTATATTCAGAGACATTAATCGAACCGTTAGAGTTTACGCTTTCAACCCACATGACGTGGCCCCATTGACCGCTAGTAGAGACAGCGACTGAGCCAGCTTCCGGAGTATGGTCGACGCGGTAGCCGAGTTTCTTTGCGGTGTTTGCCCAGTTATTTGCATTTCCCCAAGCTGAGATGGTAACTCCATAGCGTTCTTTAACTTTCCAACCAGCATAAGATGTACATTGACAGACATAACCACCGGTGTAGAGATAACGGAGGTTGTCACGAGGACAATTTCCACGCATCGGATAAGTGTTCGTCCCGTCGCCAACCGCACCATTACTGTTCGCGGCACGAATTGCTTCGGCGATTTCAGCCTCTTTTGCTTTACGAGCGGCAGCTGCTTCGGAAGCGTAAGCTGCGGCGTTTGCGCGGTATTGAGCGATCAGTGCCTCTTCACGGCGTTTTGTTTCTTCAATTGCTTTTTGTTGAACTTCTTGGTCGGCGATTACGCGGTCAACTTCTTGTTTTTGACGTTCGAGATCTTCTTTTAAGCTTTGGACCATTTGAGCAGAAAGGCTAATTTGGTCGCGAGCAGAGTCAACACGAATTTGGCGTTCGGCAAAATCGGAAAGCGAATTCGAAGATGCTAGAATTGTAAGCTCGTCAGTGTCGCCTTCGAGATACATCGAGATTACCATTTCGGCAAGAGATTCTTTTTGGAGTTCGAGCTTTTTAGTATTTTCTTCAATTTGTTTTTTCAGATCTTCAGCTTTAGCTTTATTTGCAACAATACGCGCTTCGTACATTGAGATTTCTTGGTTCAAGCGGTTAATTTCGCCGTCTAATGTATCAGCAGCTTCAGAAGCGTTATTTGCTTTTTCAGTCGCTTGGCGTTCAGCAGCTTCTGCGGCTTTACATTTTTCAGTTGTGCACCAAGACACGGCAAGCGTGTTTACTGAAGTGACAATAGAAGATAGCCCACCCGTAATAATTCCTGCAGCGAGGAGAGAGATTAGAATTTTACGGTTTCTTTTAGTTTTCATTTTTATCCTTGGATAGTTTGCCTTTTTATTTTAGCACAAGCGGAATAAAAAATCAAGACGTCACCCCAATAAATCTAGATTAAGAATTAGAAACGTTTTAGATATTTTTGGACGGCGAGGCGAGAGGAGATGAGAGTAATAACCATACCAGTACCGATTAACATTAAGAATAACAGAACGATGTTGCGTGGTTCGGCGAGGAAGGCGTTTACACTGTCGACACTAATTTCGTAAGCTTTCATTTTTGGTCCGAGGGCGTTATAGATAATTAAACCAGCGATACTCGAGATAATTCCAGCGAAAATTCCGGACATCATCGCTTCGACGAGGAATGGACCGCGAATAAAGCTACTATCTGCGCCAACGAGTTTTTCCATGTAGATTTCTTCAGAGCGTGAATAAATCGCCATACGAATAGTGTTAAAGATAACAAGTGTCGAGATTATGAGGAAGAGGATGGAAAGAGCGGTTCCACCTTTTGTTGCGATATTTGCCCAAGACGAGATTGTCTGAATTGCAGAACTGTTTGTGTCATAAGTTGGAGCATATTTTTCGCTTTTATGAAGATTTTCTTGGAACTCTTCATCATTATTGACAATGTTTTTAATACTAGCAAGATCACTAGTGTTATAAACTTTAACACGCATTGCGGCAGGTTGTTTTTGGATCATTAAATCACGGCCAACAATTTCGAGAGTGGCAAGCATTTCTTGGTTGTCTTTTTCTTTATAGTCATTATAAAGTTTTTCGTATTCTTCTTCGGAAGTTGAATAGGCAACGGTTTTAACGTTTGAATCTTTTTTGATGGTATTTGCCATACTTGCGAGAGCAGTTTCTTCAGTTCCAGATTTAAAGAAAATTGTAATGTCAATTTTTTCGCGCATTGCATCAGCAGTTGAAGTCAAAACGGAGCCAGCAACAACGGTTGCGAAAAGTAAAATGAGGGTTAAAGTCGTGACGATGGTTGCAGTGATTGAAAGCCAGATGTTTCGACCAAAGCCAATCACCCCGTATTTAAAAATGCGACTAACGTTTCGAAGAAAATGTTTGCTACTATTTTGAATCATAGAGCGGAGACGAGCTTCACTTTTCATTTTACTCATTGAATAAGCCTCCTTTTATGTCTTACTGGTACATTTCCTCTATCACCTTTATCGAGATAAGTTTCAGGGTGTAAGTGGCCAGGCTGCGGAAGTGAGATTCCATCGTTGTCGCCATCGAGGCGGTAAATACCGTGGCTCTTTTGGTCGCTAACAATTTTACCATCACGGAGAGTGATAACACGTTTTTTAAGATGGTTCACGGCGTTTGCATCGTGAGTTGTGACAAGGACGGTTGTGCCATAGTCATTAATTTTCTGAAGTAGGTCGAGAATTCCGCGACCAGTCTCAATATCGAGGTTTCCGGTCGGCTCGTCGGCGATTAGAATTTTTGGCTGGCGTGCAACGGCGCGCGCAATCGAAGTTCTTTGTCTTTGACCACCAGAAATGTTATCTGGGAATTTATAAGCAACATCAGAAAGTTCGACGAGTTCAAGCACTTTCGGGACGGTTCGTTCGATTTCGCGGTTAGACATGCCAGCGATTTCGAGTGCGAACGCAACGTTCTCATAAACAGTACGAGTCGGGAGAAGTTTGAAATCTTGGAAAACAGTTCCAATACGACGACGATAATGCGGGATGTGGCGTTTCTTAACATATTCAAGGTCAATTCCACCAATAATGATCTTCCCTTCGTCGGGAGTTTCTTCTTTTGTAATCATTTTAATCAAAGTCGATTTTCCGGCACCAGATTTACCGACAAGAAAGACAAATTCATTTGCTTCGATATGTAGAGAAACATTGTCGAGCGCAGGTTTTTTGTCGCTGACATAAGTCTTTGTGACATGATCGAACAATATCATGCAACTATTTTAGCATAAGGACAATAAATAATCAAGATAGGCGTCGATGAAACCTTGGATTTTTCCATCAAGTACGGCATCGGCGTCGGTTTCTTCGTATTTTGTGCGAGTATCTTTTACGAGTTTGTATGGTTGAAGAACGTAGTTTCGGATTTGTTGGCCCCATTTTGCGGATTCGCCAGCTCTAAGTTCGCCGAGAGTTTCGGCTTGTTGTTCAAGTTTTAATGAAACAAGCTTCGCTTTTAAAATCTCCATGGCGGTGTCTTTATTTGCGTGTTGACTACGTTCGTTTTGGATGGCGACGACAATACCCGTTGGAAGGTGGGTAATTCTAACAGCAGAGTCAGTCGTATTTACGCCTTGGCCGCCGTGGCCGGATGCGTGATAAACGTCAATACGAAGGTCTTTTTCGTCGATTTCGATATTGTTGTCGGCATTCATAACCGGGAGAATTTCGACGAGACTGAAACTAGTTTGGCGGAGGTTATCGGCATTAAAAGGAGAAAGCCTAACGAGACGATGGACGCCATGTTCAGATTTTAGATTTCCATAAGCGTTCGTTCCAGAAATTTCATAGACGGCGGTTTTAATTCCCGCTTCTTCACCAACTTGGCGCTCGATAAGTTTTGTACTAAAATTATTTTTTTCGAAAAAGCGGAGATACATACGTTCAAGCATCCCTGCCCAATCCATCGCTTCTGTTCCACCGACGCCGGCTGTGATACGAAGAATTGCATTATTTCCGTCGAATTCGCCGTTAAAGCGAAGTGCTTTTTTAAGATTGTTAAAATTTTCTTCCATTGCGGAAAGTTGGGACTTAATTTCTTCGTCGAGGTCGGGCTCGTTCAAATCGATGATTCCCTTTAGATCTTCACATTGAGTTTTTAGAACTTCCCAATCGTGGGTTTCAGTATCTAGGCGTGAAAGTTCCATGTTTTTGTTTTTTGCATTTTCAGGATTTTTCCAAAGTTCAGGATTCGAGATTTCTTTTTCAAGAGCAGAAAGTCGGTCGAGTTTTGCGTCGATTTTCAATTTTTCCCAAGCATCAGCTAAATTAGTCGCTAGAGTTTCTAGACGTTTCGCATTTTCATTCATAGCTTTTTATATTATAGCACGAGTCTCGAGTGATATAATAATATGAGGTAAATATGAGTGAGAAATAGATGGCATTTATGATGACCGTTTGTTAGTAAAAATAGTTCCAGAAAACGAACAATACAAAATGACCGAAGAGATTCCGTACGACGGCGCAAAACCGATGTATTTCGTGGAAGATGTCGACAATAAAGAAAAACTATCAGAGATAGTTAAGGACACAATAAAAGGATTATTGAATAAAAAATAGAGTCCTTCGGACGCATTTTTAATCTTGGCTAGGGACGCACTACGCGCTAGGCCTAGCCGGCGCTCGCAACAAAAAAGAGCAAGCTCTTTTTGCTTACTCGCTTGGCTAGGCCGGCAGGATTCGAACCTGCGAATGACGGGCCCAAAACCCGTTGCCTTACCACTTGGCGACGGCCTAATATCTTAATACCATATAATAATATCATTTTTTCTTTAATTTTACAAGGTGGCTTAAAAACGGAAATGCACCTCCGGGTAGAGGTGCATCTGCGTTTGAGATTAATTAACCTTTATATCTTTATTATAGCATACTTTCTATAAAATGTCAAGACCTTATTCAGCTTTGTAGGTTTCGAAGAAGTTTTTGAAGAAATCTAGCGATTCATATTCCATCGCGTAATCGAAATTCCCTTCTGGGACATCAAAAGGTAAATCGGCATAAAGTGGTTGGATAAAGATTTCTTCCGTAGCGGCCGTGGCTTTTCCGTAGGTGTTTCCATATTGGCCATTATTTCCATTCGGATTATATTGTTGCGGAGTGCTAGAAGAATCGGATTTTTTGAAAAGCTTATTAAGGCCGAGACGTTTTGCGCCTTCGACAAGATTCGAACCGAGATCGGAAACAACGGAAGCAGCGGAGGAGGCGGTAGATGGGTTAGTGTTTACTTTTATCGGCGGGACTTTCATGCGATGGTGATAAGCAAAACGAAGTTCGTCTACTGAACCAACGCATTCAAAAGGCTTTTTATAATTGTCGATTCCAAGTAGCCCGCGGAAAGTGTCAGCGAGGTTTGGATTTTGGAAAAGATCAGTATCTTTAAAGAGTGATTGGAGGACTTGCGGAGCGAGAAATGGGCAGAAAAGAAGATAAGTATTCGCACATTTTGCACATTCGCCGCACCAAGAAAGCCGGCCATTATCCGCGCCTTGTTTATAGTTTGCTTGATTACAAGAGCTGAATTGATAGCCATAGCGCTTCCAACATTTATGGATAAATAATTCTGCAATTCGAAGTTCGGTATATTTTCGGATTGGTGAGCCAACGTGGATGTCTGGCGAAATGTAACGCCTAACATATTCATCCATCAGTTTTTCTGCCTCGAAAGTTTTTGACCATTGGTGGTTTACGGCAAGGTCACCGATGTAAGAATGTGGTTCATTTCCCTCTTGACCAATACTCGTTAGGACAATGTTTTGATTATTTAAAATTGCTTGGACTAAGGCGAGAGCTTCGTTAATGTAAGTAACTGGAACGTGACCGTTGAGACCGCCGGATTGTTTTAGGTGGATATGGTCGATTTGGCGAATTGCGATAGAGGCGTTTCGATGAGTTAATTGCGGGAAAAGTTGGTCGATTACGGCTGGATGTTCACCATTACTACCACTCGAAGCATACCAAGGTGTAAAGTCGATTCCTGATTCGACGAGCAAAGCCGAGACGAGAAGCGAGTCTTTCCCGCCGGATTGGAGGCTTAAAACACCGTTTCCTTTATATAAAGAGGCGGTCTCGTTAACTTTTATTGTCGGTTTAAAATGGGCGAGGTTATCTCTTCCGAGTCCATTTTCAAAAGCATATTGGGAAAGGCCTTCTTGGAAGACTTTGTTAAAAAATCCGGCTTGGAATTCGTCGATGTTTTTTGGAAGATGAACGTAAGGCGTCGGATGAGCTTTATAATAGCTTGTACCAATTAAGACAAAAGCAAGGAACATCGCGGAATCGAGGACTTTATCAAGCGTTGGGTCGTTTAGAACATTAAACTTTTTCCCCTCTTTTTCGCCCGGATGTTTTGCAAAAATAACTCTTTCGGTAAAAATTGTATTATCAATCCCCTGATAAACGAAGGTGCCGGTCTGTGAAGTTTTATCAAAATAATAACTTAAAAATTTAAAGACGTAGTTAGATTGCGCCATTGGGTTAACCATTGCGGCTGGTTGATTTTGATTTATTTGTCCACCTTCCATATTTTATCCTAATTCATTTACGATTTTTTTAAATTTTTGTCCACGGTCTTCAAAATTCTCGAACATATCAAAGCTAGCAGCGCCAGGTGACATTAAGACGACTGGTTTTGGATTTTCTTTTCCATTCAATTCTTTCGGAGTGCAAGGGATACAAAGGTCGAAATTACTTTCTTCAGCTTCGGCGATTTCTTCGGCTTTTTCTCTTGCTTTTTTAACTGCTTCTTCGAGCGATTCGGCAAATTCAAATTTTTCAGGATCTTCATTTTCGGCTAATTTCTCTTTTGTTTCGCCAATTAAAATTGCTTTCTTAACATTATTTGCGTCGAAAATACAACGTTTCATTTCAGTTAAATTGAGCCCGCGATCTTTCCCGCCAGCAATCAAAATAGTCGGGCGTTTTTCAAAAGTTTTAATTGCGACGTCTAGGGCTGGGAAGGCGGAAGAATAATTATCATCAAAGTAACTAACATTATTTAATTCGCGAACAAATTCAATGCGATGTGGAAGTCCCTTGAAGTTTTTAATTCCATTTTTAATACTTTCAAAAATATTTTCATCTTCGAGAAGATCATTAACGGATTTCTTAAAGAAACTAGAAACCGCAACAATAGCCGCTTCGGCATTTTCGCGGTTGTGTCCGCCTGGGACATTTAAAGAGTCGAGAAGTTCTTTAATTTTTTCGTTAATCTCGAGCGGATAAGACACCTTAGTCCCTTTTGATAGCTCGCCAATTTTCTTCGAGACTGCATTTTTAGAATAATAAACCGTATAGTCTTCATCAGTCTGGTGTTTTGTAATATTCGCTTTTGCTTCGTGATAATCTTCAAGACTATAATGGCGGTCGAGATGGTCTTGTTCAACGCGAAGAACTACCGCAACTTCTGGAGATTTTTCAAGGTCCCAAAGTTGGAAGCTGCTCATTTCAAAAACGATAATATCATCTTCGCTGGCCTTATCTAAAACATCAATACTCGGATTTCCAATATTCCCAACAAGAAAAACTTCACGGCTCGGCCACTCGGAATTTTTAATAATTTCGTCTAAAATACTTTTAATAAGTAAACAGGTCGTACCTTTTCCTTTTGTTCCAGTTACGCCGATTACTTTTGATTTTTTATGGTCGAAGAAATATTTTGTCATTGAAGTCCAACTTTTATCTAAAGGATGGACGGAAGGACTTCGAAAAACTAAGTCGTAATCTTCAAGCTGAAAGCTTTTAATGTTTTCATCTCTGAAACCGTCAAAAATCTGGACGTGGTCACCGCGCTCAACAAAATATTTCTTGATAGCGTTTCCCTCGACGCCACCGCCGAGAACTGCAATATTCATAAGTATATTATAGCACGAGTCTCACTAAAATTTTAATCTGTCTTCTAATGAATTTATAAGAGCTTTTTCGCAGGAGCCAACGGCAACAAAGGCGTGAATTCCACTGGCAGCGAATTCGCGAGCGAGTTCGACAATTGAGGTTTTGTTGATTTTATTAATAATATTTGGAATATCATCGTAACGGTTAATAACTCCGGTCGAGAAATAAGTTTCGGCGTAATAATCGGAAATTTGGTTGACGGTTTGGGCGCCCATTTGGTAGCGACCGAGAGCGTAAGTTTTCGCAGCTTCGATGTCCTCTTCTTCAATTTCGCCGTTTAAAACTTTTACCATCTCTTTTTGGATAAGGTCGAAGAGTGCTTCAGCGGAGTCTTCATTAACTTCGCCATCGAAGTCCCAGCTTGAATAGTTTATACTGTGTGAGACATCTGAACCCATTCCATAAACTAGCCCGAGCCTTCTCGCTTCACCAAAGATTTTTGAACTCATTGTTCCGTTTAAAATATGGTTTAAAGCTCCCATGGTTTGGGACTCAGCAACACTTAAACGTCTCGGAGTGATTAAAGAAAAACCGAAAGTTAAGTTGTTTGCATCTTTTCGGCGGATTAAAATTGCGTCGGAAGCGTGGAGACTATCTTCAATCGCGTCGAAACGTTCACCTTCTTTTAGATCCCACTCCTCAAGGTTTTTAATGATCTCTTTTTTGCGATGTTTGACTTGGCCAGCAATAATAAAGCGCATATTCTTCGAGGTATGGGTGCGGCGGTAATGCTCGCGGATATCTTTTACTTCAATGTTCGGGAGAGTGTTTATGCGTTCGCGGAGGTCAAGTACATCCTCGCCGATGGCTTTTTGTAATCTTGGCCATAGGAGTCTCGAGTAATCGTTCATATAGCCAGTTAATTCACTTTTTACATTCCCTTTTTCGCTCTTTAATTCATCTTCATTAAAGCGCGGAGAAGTGATTGCTATACGTTTTAAATCGAGGATTCTATCCCACTCGAAATCCGCACATTCGGTTTCATAACAGACCGAAAAATCGGAAGTCCAGGCATTGTGGTAGGCGCCGTTTTTTGTAAATTCGGCTTCGTAAGCTTTCTCATCCTTATATTTAGCGTTTGCTCCAAAAGATAGATGTTCGACGACGTGAGCAATTTCATAAACGCTTGGATTTTTTGCGTAGCGCATTCCTCCACGAAAGTGAACTCTCGTGGTCATAACGGAGGCATTAGGAATGTCGATTAAAAGTCCTTCGGCCCCGTTTTTAAGCTTGACTTCCTCAACACTATGTTTCATAGCTATAGGGTTAGCGACGGCCTTTCTTCTTGTTTTGGCGCTGTTTTTTCTTAGACTTTCTAGCGGCGTTTCGTTTTGCGTTCGCAGTTTTATTCTTACTACTGCTTTTTCCGGCTGAACTTTCCTTTTTGAACTCTTTATCCATATTTTCGACGCCTTTGCTTACCTCGTTCACGCCTTTTTCGGTCGAACTTTCGGCCATCTTCGTGAGTTCGGATTCATATTCTTCGCCGTCAGTAAGGTCAGCTTCGTTTGCATCTTGCATTGTTAGAGTTAAGAGCATCTTTAATACGACTTCGCGGAGATTCTTTTGAAGACCGTCGAAGAGTTTTTGCGACTCAGAGCGATATTCGACGAGCGGATCACGTTGTCCAACAGAACGCCAATGGATACCTTCACGGAGATGTTGCATATTTTCGAGGTGTTGCATCCAAAGTCCGTCTAGAACTTTCAAATAAACTTCACGTTCAACTTTTCGCATAACTTCGGAGCCAAACTCCGCTTCTTTCATTGCGTAAGCCTCTTTAATCGCGGTGAGAGCGAGGCTGGAGCGATCTTTTTCTTTGTGTTTTTTACCGATTTCCTCGATTAGACCTTCATCAAAGTCGAAAACAGATTTAAAGTTTTTAACGAAATCTTTATTTGCGCGCGAAGAAAACATTGTTAAATCTTCAGCGCAATCTTTCATTAAGCGGTTAATCTCGTCTGTAATATTTTCGCCTTCAAGAATTTTACGACGCATCATATAAACGACACGGCGATGACGGTTAATCACGTTATCGTATTGAACGACGTTTTTACGGGAGTCGAAATTAAAGCCTTCGATGCGTTTTTGAGCAGCTTCAAGAGTTTTTGTTACGGAGCGATTTTGAATCGGTGTGTCTTCATCGACACCTAATCTTTGCATAAGAACGGAGATTCGATCACCTTGGAAGATACGCATAAGGTCATCTTCGCAACTCACGAAGAATTGGGTTGTGCCAGGATCGCCTTGACGACCACCACGACCACGGAGCTGGTTATCAACACGTCTTGAATCGTGACGTTCAGAACCAATCACGACAAGCCCGCCTAGTTCTTTTACGCCTTTTCCAAGTTTAATGTCGGTACCACGACCAGCCATGTTTGTAGCGAGAGTAATTGCACCCTTTTCGCCAGCTTTTGCGACAATCGCAGCTTCACGTTCATTGTTTTTCGCGTTTAAAATCTCGTATTTTAATCCGGCTTTATCGAGATAGCCAGCGATTTTTTCATTTTTAACGATAGACGCAGAACCGATAAGGACTGGTTGACCTTTTTTATGGTATTTCTTTACTTCTTCGACAATAGCACGGAGTTTTCCGTCTTCGGTACGATAGATTAAATCGTCTTCATCGACACGAGCAATTGGACGGTTAGGCGGGATTTGAACGACGTCGAGCGAGTAAATTTGTTGGAACTCTTCAGCTTCAGTAAAGGCAGTACCGGTCATACCGGAAAGTTTATTATAGAGACGGAAGAAGTTCTGGAACGAAATCGTAGCGAGAGTCATCGACTCTTCCTTAACAGTTACACCCTCTTTAGCTTCGATAGCTTGATGTAAGCCTTCGTTATAGCGACGTCCGTGCATCAAACGGCCAGTGTGTTCATCGACGATAATAACTTCACCGGAATTTGTCACAACGTAATCTTTATCGCGGTTGAAAACAACTTCAGCGCGTAATGCTTGGTCCATGTGATAGACGAGACGGGTGTTTTCGCTTGAGTAAAGATTATCGATACCGAGGATGTTTTGTACTTTGTCGATACCAGCGTCAGTTAGTGTGACGGAACGGCGTTTTTCGTCGAGGACGTAATCTTCCGGGCCGAGTTTTGCGGCGATTTTAGCAAATTGGTAATAGGAGTCCGGATTATCGCCAGCTGGAGCGGAAATAATAAGCGGAGTTCTTGCTTCATCAATAAGAATCGAGTCGACCTCATCAACGATTGCGAAATTTAATTCTCTTTGACGGAGATATTGGACTTCGTTTACCATGTTGTCACGGAGATAATCAAAGCCGAATTCGTTATTTGTGCCGTAAGTCACATCGGCATTATAGGCCTCTTTTCTCGTACAAGGTTTTAGGTGACGGAAACGTTCATCTTCATGGTCCTCGTTGATGTAATTTTTATCGTAGATAAAGCTTGCTTCAGCGATAATCACACCGACGGTCATGCCAAGGAAGTCAAAAACTGGGCCATTCCAGCCAGCATCACGTTGTGCGAGGTAGTCGTTTACAGTTACAACATGGACACCTTTTCCAGTTAAGGCATTAAGGTAAGATGGGAGAAGTGCAACGAGGGTTTTACCTTCACCAGTCTTCATTTCGGCAACGTTGCCTTCGTGGAGAGCAATACCACCAATAAGCTGGACGTCGAAATGGCGCATTTTTAGTTTACGGTTTGTCGCTTCGCGGACGATTGCAAAAGCATCCGGGAGAAGTTCGTCAAGGACTTTGTCCTCAGGTTTCTTAAGGAGTTTTTTCGAAGTCTTTTTTGATTTTTTATCCTGTTTTTCAGAGTTTTTAACCTTTTCAGCGAGAGCTTTATTTTGTTCGGATTTAGTTAATTTTCCGAATTTTTTCTTTAAAATTTCAGTTTGTGAAGCGAGCTCTTTATCGCTCATCTTTTGGTATTTTTCTTCGAGATTGTTAATCTCAATCGCTTTTTTAGCATAGCGAACTAAAGTTTTCTTTTGGGCGTCACCAAAAATTCCTTGTAGGATTTTTGTCATTAAGGTTTTATCGGCCAATTTATCGGTCGGTTTTTTCTCTTTAACCTTCTTCTCTTTTACTTCTTTTTTCGACATCACAGTCAAAACCTCCAAATCAGGATAATAATATATCTTTTATTTTAGCATATTTATCTCTTAAAATAAAGAGAAAACTATTTGTTTCGTTTGAAAAATGAAAGTGGATTTTTTCGGATACGAGGGCTTGTTTCAGTTTTGAAGCGGCGGATTTGGCCAGTAAGCTTTGCTTCGAGAATATCGATTCCAGCATAGATGTTTGAACATTCGTCTTTTGCGGAGATGACTTTTCCGCCAGGGATTTCCATATTTGCGGAAATTTCGTATTTATTCCCGTGGGCACGGTTAACTTCGGTCACGACGATTTTTACAACTACGTCTTTTTTATTATTACGTGGAAGATAACGATCAAGTTTTCCAATACGTTTACTTGTGTATTTCTTAAAATTATCCTCTAATTTATAGTTACTACCGCTAATATCAATTTTTTCAATCATAGGTTAACTCCTTAAAATAATTATACTATAATTCGTCTCTGTCACCTAGATATGGTTTTAAAGCCTCAGGAACTTTTAACTTTCCATCTTTCGTAGCGTAGTTTTCAATTACTGCAACCATAGTACGAGCAAGCGAGATTGCGGTGCCATTAAGAGTGTGGACGAATTCGAGCGAACCGTCTTTTCTCCTAACACGGCAATTAACTGAGCGAGCTTGGAAATCAGTACAGTTTGAACAACTAGTTAGCTCTTGATATTTTTGGTTGACTGGGCTCCAATATTCAAGATCATATTTCTTTGCGGCTGGAGCACCGAGATCTCCAGCGGCGATGTTGATAATGTGGTATGGGATATTAAGCTCTTGCCAAATTTCTTCCTCAATACCAAGAATTTTTTCGTGGATTTCTTTTGATTGTTCTGGGAGACAGAAACAATACATCTCAAGTTTGTTGAATTGGTGAACGCGGAAGAGGCCGCGAGTGTATTTTCCGTAAGCACCAGCTTCTTTTCTAAAACATGCGGAATAACCGGCATAGAAAAGTGGTAAATCTTTTTCATCTAAGATTTCGTCCATATGATAGCCAGTAAGTGGCATTTCGGCAGTTGCAATCATCGCAAGATCTTCGCCTTCGATGTAATATTCATCGGATTGGTCAGAAGTTCTGGGGTTAAAACCACAACCTTCAAGAACGCGTGAAGAAACCATATCTGGGACATACATGAAAGTAAAGCCATGTTCAGTAACTTTCTTTAATCCGAATTGGAGTAAAGCATTCTCGAGAAGTGCAAGATCGCCTTTTGTGTAATAGAATTTTGCACCAGCAACTTTTGCTCCACGTTCAAAATCAACCCAATCACGACTTGTTGCAAAATCAAGATGGTCGATACCTTCCTTCTTTGGCTCGCCCCACTTTTTAACTTCGACAGAGTTTTCTTCAGGACCTAAAGGAACATCTTCTAGAATAATATTCGGGACGGATTTTAGGGTTTCTTTAAGCTTTATTTCGATATCTTCGAGAGTTTTTTCTTCGGTTGCAAGTTTTTCTTTAATTTCCTTACCCTTTTTAATCAGCTCATCAGAAGGCTTACCACCTTTCATTTTCGCAGCGGTTTCATTTCTTTCTTTACGGAGGTCTTCAACGATTTTTAGAGCCTCTTTGCGGTCATCATCGAGCTTTAAAAGTGATTTTAGATCGACATTTTTATAGCCTTTTTCGGTCGCTGATTTCTTAACAAGCTCAAGATTTTCTCTAATAAAATTAATATCAAGCATTTTCTTCCTCCTTCTTATTCTCATTTCCGTCGCGGCGTTTCATTAGTGGGAAAGGTACGCCTTCGCGACCAGGTACACCTTCGAGTAACCAGAAGTTTCTTTCGCTATTTCCCCAACCACAAGCTGGTGGCATGCCGTATTCAAGCATTTCCACAAAGTCCATATCAAGCATTTGAGCTTCGTCATCGCCAGCGTCACGCATTGCTTGTTGTTCCTTAAAACGAGCGAGTTGGTCGAGCGGATCGTTTAATTCAGAGAACCCATTCCCCATTTCGGTTCCAGCAATAATTGGGTGGAAACGTTCAGTAATTTCTGGATGTTCTGGATCAACTTTAGCGAGCGGACTGAGTGAAGTCGGTTCGTGGATAAGCCAATATGGACCACCAGAATTTTTACGAATCAGTTTCCAAACATTATCAATCATACGAGCCGTTGAAACTTCTCCAGAAAGTTCGACGTTGTTTTCTTTCAGGATACGTTTTAATTGTTCTTCATCCGGATTAAAGACGTCGACATCGAATTTCTCTTTAAGGAGATCAGCGTATTTAATACGTGGCCATTCTTGGTCTAAATCAATATCAAAACCACCAACGTGGAACTTCAAGGTTCCCCAAGTTTCCATTGCGACGTATTTTATCATTTCCTCGTAGAGTTTCATGCCGTCTTCATAATTTTCGTAGGCAGCATAAGATTCAAATGCGATGTGTTCTGGGAGGTGCTCATCATCAACACCTTCGTTTCGAAATCTTGGGCCAATGTCGAAGACTTTTTCGAAGCCTGCGCCGAGAAGACGTTTCAGAGGTAATTCGTGCGAAATACGGAGATAAAGGTCTTCGTCATAAGCATTAATATGAGTTGTAAACGGAGTTGCATCGGCGCCACCGGTTGTGTGTTCAAGAACTGGAATGTTAATTTCAATAAAGCCGTGGTCGAGCATGAATTTTCTTGTTGCTTCCCAGAATTTCGAGCGTCTAACCATACGTTCTCTAACTTCAGGGTTGACGTTCATATCGACATAGCGACGACGATAGCGCTCTTCCTTGTTTGTGAACCCATCACGTCCAGGAAGTGGTCGGAGTGATTTTGTGAGGAGTCGAACACTGTTACTAAAAATCGAAATTTCGCCAGTTTGGCTTTTTCCGATTTTACCAGTTGCTTCGATAAAATCACCAGTATCGAGAAGTTTAACTTGTTTCGTCCCGAGATAACCCGGCTCAGCTTCGCCTTCATCTTTCATGAAAATTTGGATTTCGCCAAAATAGTCACGGATTTTAATAAAGGCAAGTTTCCCGAAAGAACGGATTGCAGTAATACGTCCGACGAGCGTAACTTCTTTTCCTTCGAATTTTTCAAATTCAGAAATGATTGTTCCGATTTTTTCACTACGGTTTGATTTTGATGGATATGGGTTTATCCTAAGAGCTTTAATTTCTTCGAGTTTTCTAAGACGCTCATTACGGTAATCTTCTAAAGTTGCCATTTATGCCTCCACCTTTAAATCTTCTAATTTTATCATTTTCGATTCGCCAGTTTTTCTTTCAGTTATTTCGACTGAGCCTTCAGCTAGAGTTTTATCTGAGATTACGACACGATAAGGAATTCCCATTAGTTCGCTATCAGCAAACTTTTGACCTGGACGAAGGTCGCGGTCGTCTAAGATAATGTTTTCAGGATTTTTTTCATAAAGTTCAAGTGCCTTCTTTTCGCCTTCCTCACCGATACCGATTAAGTAGTACTTAAATGGGGCAATATTTTCCGGCCAGATTAGACCTTTTTCATCAGCGTATTTTTCAACAATCACACCCATAACGCGCGAAACGCCGATGCCATAACAGCCCATATAAACAGTTTTTCTTTCACCGTCTTTATCATTAAAGGTGAGATCTAATGGTTCAGAGAATTTGTATTTGAGAGTGAAGATGTTCCCAACTTCAGCAGCGTTAGTTTTCTCTAATTCTTCTCTTTTTACACCTAAGTCAACAAGGACTTCATCGTTTAAGACTTCTTCATTTAAAACAACGGTTTTATCTTTGTTGTAGTAGACTGTGTCTTCACCAACTGGGAGAAAAGTTTGGAATTCGTGAGAATATTTTGAGAAAACTCCGCCAGAAGCAAAACATTTATAAGTACAGTCGCCAAGTCCGAGACGGTCATAAATCTTAAAGTAGGCACCAGTTGCCTTTTCATAGAATTCGTTATGAGTTTCTTCGTCAGCAGTAAAAGAATAGAGATCTTTCATTAAGAATTCACGAGTTCGGAGGATGCCAGATTTTGCACGAAGTTCGTTTCGGAATTTTGTTTGGAATTGGTAAGCGTAGATTGGGAGATCTTTATAAGAGCTGATGTATTTTTTCATCAAGTTAGTGATTGGCTCTTCGTGGGTAGGAGCAAGGCCAAGTTCTCCGCCAGAGGCGAGTTCGGTTTTAAACCAAATATCCATTTTATCGCTATTCCAACGCCCAGATTTTTCCCAAGGTTCAGGGTTTTGTAAAGCGGTGAGATTGATTTCTTCGCAACCAATTTTATTTAATTCTTCTCGAATAATATTTTCGATGTTTTTCAGAGTTTTTAACCCGAGCGGAAGATAACTATAGACTCCGGCCATCTCTTTATTGATATAGCCCGCGCGAATTAAAAGTTCGGCATTTTTCGCCGTTTCATCTTTTCCGACTTCACGGAAAGTCTTAACAAAGGTTTTACTTAATTTCATTTTTACCCAATCACTATTATTTTCCTAAATTATAGCACAAAATACTCCGAAATAATAGAGATAAAAAGCCAATTTTAGCAAAAAAATTATTGACAAAATAGGGAGATTAAGATATTTTTATAGTTGTATGAAAAAGACAGTTAGTTTAACGAAAGATGGGAAAGCTGAGCTAGAGAAAGAACTTGAAGGCTTAATTGCGCAGCGCCCGGCGATTGCTGAAAGAATTGCAACAGCGCGTGCTTTCGGTGATTTGTCTGAAAATGAAGAATATAGCTCTGCTCGTTCTGAGCAGAAACAGATTGAAAATCGTATTTTAGAAATTGAAGAAATTTTGAAGTCTGCGAAATTGATTCGTAACGCTTCGCACGATAAGGTAGCGATGGGCGCGACGGTAACAGTTTCGATTTCTGGGAAGAAAAATACTTATTCGATTGTTGGACCAGTCGAAGCAGATCCGTTGAATGGCCGCATCTCGGATGTTTCGCCGATTGGGAAGGCTCTCATGGGTAAAAAAGTTGGCGAATCCTTTGAGCTCCCAAATGGCAATAAAGGTAAGATTGTAGAAATCTCGTAGAAATTTCGCTAATTTTCTGATATTATTAAGGTAATAATATTAGGAGATTTTATGTTTGATTCTAAAGAATATCGTAAAGCAATGGAAGCGGTCGTTGAGCGTTTTAATGGCGAAATGGCGAAAGTCCGTACTGGGCGCGCACATCCAGATATGATTATGGGCGTGAAAGTCGAGGCTTACGGCCAATATATGCCTTTGAACCAAGTTGCAAACGTGACAGTTTCGGATGCGACAATGCTTCTTGTTACACCTTTTGATCCTTCAACTATCGCAAATATTTCTTCGGCAATTCGTGCAGATCAGACCTTAGGGCTTAATCCATCGGATGATGGGCGTGTGATTCGCGTGCCAGTTCCACCACTTACTGAGGAGCGTAGAAAAGAAATTGTTAAGACTGCTTCATCGAAAGTTGAGGAAGCAAAAGTTGGAATTAGAAACGTACGCGAAGACGCTAGAAAAGAATTAAAAGGCGCGGAACTTCCAGAAGATGTGAAGAAACGCGGTGAAAAAGAAATTGATGATTTAACAAAAGAATTCAATGATAAAATCGAAAAAGCTTTCAGCGATAAAGAAGCTGAAATTATGAAAATTTAAGTTAAAACATAAATAATCCAAAAAGCAATACCATTTTTAATCATGTGAGTGAGAATGCTGGCATAAATCGTGCCGGTCATTTCTCGTTCGACACACATAGCGATGCTCATAATCCCTACAGTTATCCCGACATTGAGTTGTCCGTGAAGAAAACCGAAAAGGAATGAAACTAGGATGATTGCGGCTGGGGCAGCGATGGTTTTGCGAAGTTTTCCATAGAGCCAACCACGGAAGATGATTTCTTCGGCGATAGGCGCAAATACGACGAGTGCGAGAAATGCAACAATGCGGTCAAAGCCGGTATTTAAGACGTTGTAGCCAATATTTTGGGCTTGATTCGCATCAAACCAATCAAACCCGCTCATAATATTTGTGACAAAGGCGGAAATTAGAATTGTGGCAATAAACCCAAGAAGACCAAGTCCGATATCAACAAAAGTCGGAAGGTTAGATAGCCCGAGCTCTATGCGCGTTGTTCCCCAATTTTTCTTAATTTTTTTCGGGATAAAGATAACGACTAGGGCTGTAACGATGTAAGTTAGGGCGCTGTAAATTGTTGTCCAAAGTGGAGTGGTAAAAGTTTCTTTTCCTAAAATCCAGAGCAGTGGATAGCCAACAATATATTGGACTGCAATACAAGCTACCCCAACCCAAAGGACTAAAACGGCGATTTTTCCGACTAGGCGCCAATTAAATTTTTTGGATTTATCCACCTTTTCCATTGTTACCTTACGATTTTTATGACATCGAGAACGGTGATAATTGCGGCAAGAATTAGGAGAATTGTGAAGGCTCGGCTGACGATTTTGTTTTCAGTTTCAGGATCGAGTGGACGATGAAGGGCTTTAAAGATTGCAATTAGAAGCCAACGCCCACCATCTAGAGCTGGAATTGGAAGGACGTTCATACAGGCAAGCGAGATTGAGATGATTGCCATTAAGAAGAGCACGTTTATAAGGCCAGTTTGGGTGATGGCTGGGAAAAGGACGCCAATAATTCCGACTGGACCAGAGACGGAGTCACCAGCGGATTTGATGCTATCTTTCCCCTCGGCACGCACCGATTCGTCTGGACTAAATTGTTTTGCAATACCAGAGAAAATATTTCCGAAAAGCGTTCCGATGCCGCGGTAAGTTTCGCCAGTGAGTTGGACGGTTGTGACAGCTCCGACAATCGGAGCAGACCAAGTTGAGCGGTAAAGTACTTGACCGGTTTGACCCATAGAGATACCAAGGCGGTAATTTGAGTCAAGGCTGTTTAAGGTCGTTTTTAAAGTTAATTCGGTTTCTTCTTCGCCGGTTTTTCGTTTAATTTTATATTCGACTTCTTTCCCAGCATTTTCGTTATTAAAATCGGTTAAAGCGGTAGCGGAAACGACTTTTATGTTTTTTCCGTTTTCAGTTTCGGTTGCTTCTAAAATTATGTCCCCAACTTCAAAATTTCCAGCTTTTGCCGGGGAGTCATCAACGACGTTTTTAACGGTAATAATTGCTTCCCCGACGGCAATTGAATCGTCTTTGACGCGATATTGGTTGCTGAACATTTCTGGCATTCCAACCCAAGCCAAAACTGTAAAAATCACAAAAGCGAGAAGCCAGTTCATCGCAACGCCGGCAAATAAAATTTTCGTTTTACTCCAAAAACTTGCTGCCCCGAAAGTTCCCTTTTTTGTATCGGTATTAGACTCGCCATCCATCTGGCAGAAACCACCGATTGGAAGAAGATTTAAGCTAAAAATAAGGTATTTTTGGGTTTTTGGGACGACTTCATTATCAACTTCTTCAAACCATTCATCTCTCGGTAATGGAATCCAAAGCCAACTATCTTTACCCTTCTTCGAGGCTAGTTTTTTCTCGGATTTTTTAAGAATTTTTTCGGTTTTTACGTCGTCGAATTTGAATTTTTTACAATAGTTTTTAGCTTCCTTTGCAGGGATATGAAGCCAGGTTTTTGCTTTCGGCGGGAAACCAATCCCAAATTCATTAACTCTGACACCATTTTTCTTTGCAATAATAAAATGGCCGAATTCATGAATCGTAACGACCAAAGTTAAAACAAGTATTCCGACTAAAACTCCAAAAAATATATCCATAAAAATATTATAGCATACTACTTTTTATTATGGGTGGCGTAATATACATACAGGACAAGAATGGCAAGAAGAATCGTGAAGAGATAGGGGTTGAAAATCGGGGATGGTGACATAACACTATTATATCACTATGTAACAAAAATCACTTAGCTCGCTTCGCGAGTTTTCCGAGTTGCGTCGCCTCGATAAAGTAAATAAATTTACTTTCTCTCGGACTCCCTACTCGGTAATCTCGTACTGCGAGTTTTCCGAGTTGCGTCGCCTCGATAAAGTAAATAAATTTACTTTCTCTCGGACTCCTTACTCGGTGACGCCGAGCTCGATTCTCTTGAATTGTTTGACGGTGATATTCTCACCAGTTTTTGCGATGTTGTCTTTAATGAAGTCAGCGACGGTTTTTGTATCGTCGAGAATATAAGGTTGAGACATTAAGACCTTATCTGCAAAAGCTTTCTTCATTTGGCCACCAAGAATTTGTTCCTTCATTTTTTCTGGGCCTTTAAAGTTAGCTTCTAATTCCTTCATTTTAGCCTTTTTGTCAACCTCAGGAATATCTTCTTCAGAAACGTAAAGTGGAGCCATCGATGCAACTTGCATTGCGAGTTTATGAGCGAGGTCTTTAAATTCATCAGTTTTTGCGACGAAAGAAGTTTCACAGTTAACTTCGATGATTGCACCAATACGACCATCATGGACATAAGAGTCAATTAAACCTTCACGAGTTTCACGATCGCCACGTTTTTCGGCTTTAGTTAAGCCTTTCTTTCTCATAGCTTCGAGAGCTTTATCAAAATCACCACCAGCTTCGACGAGGGCGTTCTTTGCGTCAGTAAGCCCAACGCCAGAAAGTTCTTTTAATTTTTTAATGGTTTCAATATCAATTTTTCCCGCCATGGGAGCCTCCTATAAATTATTTTCTTGCGCCTTTAATTGCCTCGACAAAGTAGTCGAGAATGAGTTTTGTTGCTTTGACTGAATCGTCATTTGCTGGGATAACGAAGTCAATATTACTTGGATCGACGTTTGTATCACAAAGTGCAACTACCGGGATACCAAGAGTTTTTGCTTCTTTTACGGCATTTTTGTCTTCAGGAACATCAACCACAATAACGAGAGATGGTTGTTCGTTCATGTCTTTAATACCGCCGTAGCGTTCGTTTAACGTGTCAATTTCTTCTTGGAATCTTTGAACTTCGAGTTTAGAATAACGAGCTTCAAGTTCGCCGTTCTTCATTTTACGCTCAAGATCTTTTACCTTTTTAATTTGGCGGTTAACGGTTTCAACGTTCGTAAGAGCGCCACCAACCCAACGGACCGTTACATAAGGCATTTCAACAGATTCAGCTGCGGTTTTTACGATTTCTTTTACTTGTTTTTTAGTACCAACAAAGAGAACTTTTTTACCGCTTTTAACTACATCAGCAGTCTTAGCTAGAGCTTTTTCGAGGCCTTCAACGGTTTTCTCGAGGTTGATAATATGAGCATCTTGGCGTTTGCTGTGAATATAAGGCGCCATTTTCGGATGCCAACGACTGGTCTTATGACCAAAGTGTGCTCCCGCTTCAAGGAGAGCTTTCATGTCAATATTAGCAGACATGTTTTCCTTTCCCTTCACTTCGCCTTTTCGTCAGGAAAACGTGGCGAAGCTGTTTCATTAAAATTAATAACTTCTTTATTTTAGCACATATTCCCTGTTTTTGCAAGGGGTGGTTGAAAAATCATAAACACTAAACCTAGCTTACGCAACGGATGAGATATCCTAGCCCCCTACCTGCATATCGGTCTTCCAGCCAAACTCCGCCTGTACCAGTGGTGGTTTGCGAAGATATGTTTGCATATAGCCCATGAGTATCTCCATACGAATTATCGACATAACCTATCCAAGCACGAAAATCTTTATCAGGATCCCAAACTCCACCTTTATAATAAGCCCCACCCCTCCAAAAATCCTAACAGAGCATTATTAAGACAAGGATATTTGTTTTTTGGTTAACCGTTGGATTTTTGGAGGGGTGGAATGTATGAGGTAGCAGGAAGTGGCAAAGTTTATAGTCGAACTAATAGTGGACGCTTCTGGACTGGTGCTTTTACTTTTGCGCAGTCAGGCTTATCTGGTCTATTGAATACTTTTCCTGCAAATAGCGGAGCCGTGTATGTCTCAGGCAGCGATTATTCTGGCCATGGGTATCTTGTCCGTTGCTTATAGACTCAAACTCCGTAACGGATAGAATACCCCAAACCTTTCGGGTCGCCACCTGGTAGCCAAAAATAAGCAGTACCATTACCGCTAAGGCCAGTAGCAAGGTTATGAGCAGTACTAACGCCAGCGGTAGATGGCCTCCACCAATAGCCTTTTGATACACGAACTTGAATACCGCCACTGTATTCATACATCCCACCCCTCCAAAAATCCAAGAGAACACCAAAAAGCGTGCTTTTAGCACGCTTTTATAGTAATTACCAGTTTCCGCGAGTGTACTTTTCGGAAAGATCTTCGTAATCGTAGGTTTCTTCTTCGGTAAACCAGAGTTTGACTTCGTCTTTTGCTTCCTCGACAGAGCCAGAAGCGTGAACGAGGTTAGGAACGCCAATGCCTTTTGCATCAGAATAGCCAAAGCTCATGTGAGAATAATCGCCACGAATTGTGCCCATTGGTGCCGATTTTGGTTCGGTTGGGCCAACAATTTTACGAACGAGCTCGACTGCCTCGATACCTTCAAGACAAATCGCAATGACCGGACCGGTTAACATATAATTAAGGTTGTAACGGAAAGTTTGCTCACCACGACGAGTGATAAGTTTTCCAATTTCCTCGTAATGTTTTTCGTAAAGCTTCGCGTCCGGAGCGACCATTTTAATACCAACAATTTTAAGTCCTACACGTTCGAAACGTTGGATAATTTCACCAACAATTCCGCGTTGAACCGCATCAGGTTTGCATAAAACGAGCGTTCTTTGGACAAGATCTTTTGCTTTTTGTACCATTTTAACTCCTTTAGTTTTCTGTATTATACCACAATTCCAGCAATGTGTCTCCGTTGGATTTTTGGAGGGGTGGGGTTTATACGAATAACCGTGTTATACAGCGCATAGTAGGCGGGTATTGGTGGACAAAAAGTATTGGCTCAAATCATAATGGCACTTATCTTGACACTCTCCCTTTCACAGATTTTGGGAGTGATACCGGTGCTGTATTCCCGCAAGGTGGAGGTGGTAGTAAAGGCAGAGGGATTCGCATCCGTTGCGTAACGGATAGAAATCCCGAAGCCTCTACTATAGGAATCCGTGACTCTAACAGCTCCCTGATTAACTTTGTCATCTACAAACGTAAGTATTACATGACCAGAATTGGCACTTGCAGCCCTATTAGGCCAATAATGCGCAACTGCCTGTTGATAACGTCCCCAAATGAACGATGACCCACCAGGTGCCATAGCCCCACCCCTCCAAAAATCCAACGGTTAACCAAAAAAACAGACATCCTTATCTTAATAATACTCCATTATATTTTTGGAGGGGTGGGTTATATGAACCGACTGTTAGTGGTCGCCTCGTCGTGTCGATTCTCTGGATTCGCCGTGCTCTTAGTGCAGATAGAGCCTTCTATACAGTATCTATCGGTGGTAATAATGGTAGTGCTACTGGGTGGGTTGAGCCTGCTGGTGGAATGTGGAGAGGAGCCGGGAGGTCTATCCGTTGCGTAGTGGATAAAATAAAAAAATAATTTGGATAGAAAAAACCGCCTTTCGGCGGTCTTTAAAACTAATTTTATAATGCGGCTTCAACTGCTGCCCAGTTTGCTTCTTCGTTTTGCGCCGGGATGACGACCGAAACTTGCGAGCCTTCTTTTAGATGGAAGTAAGTAACTGATGCGTAAAGTACTTCGTATTCACGGCCGTTTACTTCAACAAAGTATTTATCGTCATGGTGGGTGAGGGTTCCGATAACGGTTTTTCGCTCGACTGGACCGATTTGTTTATAGAGGAACTTTCCATCAGGTGTGATAGTAAGTTTCATGATATCGCCTTCGACGAGTTTAGATTTCGATGCGTAGTTTGCCGGGACAGGGTAGTTCTTCCCTTCTTGGTCAATCATAATTTGGCCATCAAAGACGCCTTCAATAATCTTCCCTTCAGGATCAGAAACCGTAACATCGCGAGGTGCAGTAATAGTATCTCCGTCGCCAACAATAGAAATTAAAAGCTCTTTAGCTGCTGCTAAATTAGTCTCCGCCTCTTGGATAAGTGAACGTAACCTCTTTATTTGTTTTTCTGGTAATTCAGACATCCTCGCATCCTGTCTGTTAATATAGTATTAATATTATATTATATCGGCAATATATTTTTGTCAAGATTTTTTAGAAGAAAAAAATACTGAGGTTTTAAGGGGCGACTTACGACTTTTTCCACAGCGGGCGTTGTAAAAAATACTAAAATAAAATACAATGAAATTAGAAAAGGGGAACAGGCAAAATGATAAGAATTATTGCTGGCGGAAAGAAATCGAGTGGTTGGGTGGAAGAAGCGTGCGCAGAATATGAGAAACGCTTAAAAAAGCCGTTTGATGTTAAGTGGGAAGTTTTAGACGAAGAAAAACTTGCGAAAAAACTTGAGAAATGGGACTTTAAGTCGAACGAGGTCGTGATTTTGGCGGATGAGAAGGGCAAAAATATCTCTTCCCCGGAGCTTTCGGATAAACTAAACAAGATTTTTAACGCAAGTTCGGAAGTAGTGATTATTATTGGCGGGGCGTATGGAGTTTCAGAAGCAGCGCGGGATAAAGCCGATTTTGTTTGGAGCTTTTCGAAATTAGTCTTCCCTCACATGTTGATGCGGATTATGATGGTTGAACAAATCTATCGTGCGCAAGAGATTTCGCACGGTGGAAAGTATCACCACGAATAGTTTTTAGAATTCTTAGAATAAAAAATGCCAGGGGTTTTATGCCCCTGGCGTTGGAGTTTAGAAGAAACTTATTTTGCCATTTCTGGTTTTAGTGTTGTAATAGGCCTCGAAATTACAAGGCTTAAACTCAAGTTCCCTTTCAACATCGGTCTTGCAGAATCCGACTAAGTTGAAGGATTCGCCGGATCCATCTTCGTGCTGGATTTGAGTTATTACGACATCCTTTGTCCTGATTGGTATAAACAGGGCTTTTTGGCTATCCTTAGGTGCTGTATAGGCCTTCGCGACTGCGAACCTAATATCGACTTTTGCAAGATTACTATACGCATACTTGCAAGCGTCGAAGAGCATGTCCCTGTTAGGGCCGTCGATAATGTCATATAAAGTTTTCTCTGCTGTTGTATTCATACGAATACCTCCTAATGTTCTCTCCCTTTTACATCCATAAAAGGGGCAAATGGTTTTAATAGTCCACTATTAGACTACTATATTTTTATTATAGCACAAATGAATTAAAAAGTCAAGTAGAAGCTTATGCTTATCTAATTTTAGGTTGATATAACAGAAATAAAAAATAGCATCCCTAATAGATAGAGATGCTATTTTATAAGACAATTCACTAGTTCTAAGCGATTCTGTTCGTTTAAGCGAGCTCGACAGTAGCGCCAGCTTCTTCAAGAGCTTTCTTGAGAGCTTCAGCTTCGTCTTTAGCGACTTTTTCTTTAACGTTTGCAGGAGCACCGTCAACGATTGCTTTAGCTTCGCCAAGACCGAGGCCGGTAGCTTCTTTAACAGCTTTGATAACTGCGATTTTTTGTGCACCAGCGTCTTTAAGGACGACGGTGAATTCAGATTTGCCTTCATCGGCAGCAGCTGCATCACCTGCAGCAGGAGCAGCGACAGCAACAGCTGCAGCAGCAGCTGGCTCGATGCCATATTCATCTTTAAGAGTGTTCTTAAGTTCGTTAACTTCAAGAACGGTGAGGTTTACGAGTTCCTCAGCTAATTTTTTGA
This sequence comes from Candidatus Saccharimonadota bacterium, assembly GCA_017432305.1. Lineage (GTDB taxonomy): Bacteria > Patescibacteriota > Saccharimonadia > Saccharimonadales > Saccharimonadaceae > Nanosyncoccus. The sequence goes on along the minus strand of JAFRJK010000001.1, from coordinate 106,632 downwards.
TATCAGCCATAGTATATTCCTTTACTTATTAATAGATTGCTAATTTAAGCGTTTGCTTTTGCTTCAAGGCCAGAAACGATTTCCGAAACTCCGTTTGCAAGACCAGAGATAGATTCGTTGACTGGGGAAAGAAGGTTCGCAACAACTTGAGCGATAAGCTCGTTCTTCGATGGGAGAGAAGCAAGTGCTTTGATCTCAGCATCAGAGAGGTTATTACCACTGTCGTTAAAACCACCTACAATTTGTAAGATGTCGTGATTCTTAGAAAACTCAGCGAGCACTTTTGCAGGAGCGACTTCGTCAGAGTCAGAGATAGCGTAGAGTAATTGGCCGGTAAGACCAGTTGTGTCGGTATCTTTATAGACTGCAACGGAGTTCATAGCGACGCGAACCAAGCGGTTCTTTACGACCTTGATTTTTACGCCATTTTCACGAGCGTTCTTACGAAGTTCCTGAAGTTCAGCAACTGTAAGGCCTTGATATTTAGCGTAAACGGTCATTTTGCTAGAATTTAAAAGCTCGGTTAAATCAGCAACCAATGTATTCTTTTTATCCTTTGAAATTGCCATTTTTGGCTCCCATTGGTTATTAATTTATTATTAAAAACTAGTGAATTGTTAAAATTCGTTACTAAAAACCTCGAAAAAAGATATTTTCCTCGGCGACATAATTAAGAAAGTTTTGTTTTCTTTCCGTCGCTGTCTTTGGTAACTTCGTACATTATATCACGAAGGAAGGATTTTTACAAGAGTATAGCGAAATTGACGGGCGTGTTATAATGAAATTATGGAAAATAAGAGTACTACTAAGAAGAATACTAAAACCAAAACTGCTTCGGCGAAGACAAAAACTGCGCCGAAAGTGACTGCAAAGACCGCTTCGAAGACCACAAGAGCAAAAAGTGCGCCAAAAACCGCTCCGAAGGCGCCAAAAACCGCCCCAAAAGAGGCTAAAACAGAGGAAAAATCAAAAGAAACAAGTACCCAGACTGCGATTCGTGTTGTGCTGCTCATTATCGGTATTATCGGGTTAATTACTAATGTTGCAAAGTTAATTGCACTAATTCCAGTTTCGATTTTCGGGATGATGGGACTTGCTGCTGGAGATATTCCAGATAAGCCACTTTTGATTGTTGCCGCTAGCCTTGGGATTGCGATGGTCTTTGCCTTCATCGTCCTCGGGTTTATTATCTTCGGACGTTGTGTCGGCTACTTCATTAAGCCATCTTCACTTAAAAGAGGTTGGATTGCTGGAGTGATTGTTAACTTTGTTCTTGGGGTTGGGCTTCTTATTGCTGCCTGTGTCACTGGTGGTGTTTGGGCTTCACGCAATAGAGATGATATTAATCGCGTCATTGACGACTTCTTTCATAGTTTAGACATCAGAGTTGATGAAGAATGCAATAAAAACGATGCAAAATGCGACAGCTCGGTCGAAATTAAAGATGGGAAGATTCATATTCGTAATGTAAAAGGGTAATTGTTTAGGTTTGATGATTTTTCCTTTCTTCTTTCCATTTATCTTATACAAAGTGTTGTAATTTTTACAACACTACGCAACGGATGAGATATCCATGCCCACCTTCATCTCCACCCGAGGGGACTACGGTGCCCTTATTACTTTGGACATAAGAGTTAAAACAGGAACCTCGAAGTCTCTCTAATAGTCTAGTATTGCTCCAAAGACGACCATAATCGGTTCTGGCTAAAATTTTACCGGAATTGGAAACTTCATAAATCCCACCCCTCCAAAAATGCTACAGAGTAATATTAGCTTTCTTTAATACTAAAGTTTAATTTTACCCCGTCTAGCTTCGATATAGACGGACCTGCGTCGCTTCTAAAAAGTAAGTAAACTTACTTTTTATCAGCTTCTTGCTCCGTTGGATTTTTGGAGGGGTGGGATGTATGATCGTAGTCAGGGACGTGCTAGCCGTGCTCAAGGTGGCGCATATAATTATTGGCGAACATCCAAATCTAGGGTTACATTAAACACCGGCCTAGAAGATAATAGTGGTTCTCTTACTGCGCGTGTTAGATTTGATGCTGGGATATTTGACGGGCAAGGAGTTTCTATCCGTTGCGCAACGGAGAGCATGTCCTAGACCTTTTAAAGCTTTGCCGAAACCGATATTAGCATTTTGTCCACCACGGAATGTATCCAAAAAATCTGAATTAGTACCGGAGGCCGCATAACCAGTCCACCAAGATATCGCGAATGATCGGTCCCGAATCTTTCCATAAGTATTATAGTAATTCCCACCCCTCCAAAAATCCAATCGGAACAGAATTACTATAATATCCTAATAATGCTCTGTTAGGATTTTTGGAGGGGTGGAGAATATAACCGAAATGCTGCATTAGTCAAGCGCAATGATGTCGGGCGTTGGTGGAATCGTGCTAGCGCTACAGCTGACTGGGCTTACTATCTAGGATCCCAAATTGAAAATGGGGCATCCTATGCTTATCTTCCAGCGTACCAATTACGAGGCGCTGGAAGGCTTATCCGTTGCGTAAAAAAGGACGCGGAATTTGGCAATTTCGCGCCCTCTAGCGTTTGAATTTTATTAGTTGTAGATGTTTTCAACTGGGACGGATGGGCCCATGGTAGTTGTGACGAAAACAGTTTTAACAAATGCGCCTTTGATTGAAGCTGGTCTTTGGCTCTTTAGAGAGTCGAAGAAGACGTTTGCGTTTTCTAGAAGTTGTTTTGCGGTGAAGTTGGTTTTACCAAGACCGATGTGAACGATTGATTGTTTATCGACACGATATTCAACTTTACCAGCTTTTGCTTCTTTGACAGCTTTTTCAATGTCGGTTGTAACGGTGCCAGCTTTAGGGTTTGGCATTAAGCCTTTTGGACCAAGTACACGAGCATATTTACCAAGTTTTGGCATATATTGTGGAGTTGAGATGAGAACGTCGAAATCAATAGTTCCCTTATCGAGGCGTTTTAAGAACTCTTCATCCTCAGCAATATAAGCACCAGCAGTCTTAGCTTTCTTTGCTTCATCGAGTGGAGCGAAGACTGCTACACGGACAGTTTTACCATTTCCGTTCGGTAAAACGACGGTTGCGCGGATGTTTTGGTCAGCTTGTCTAGGATCGACGTTAAGGCGAATGTGTGCCTCGACAGTTGCGTCGAATTTAGCTGGGTTAGTTTCGACTGCGAGCTTAAGCGCGTCTTCGAGAGAATAAGCTTTTTTACGGTCGATTTTCTTATAAGCGGTTTGATATTTCTTGCCACGGCGTTCAATAAGAGGGCGAACTTTTGGAGCTTCGCCTTTTGGTTTTTCGGCAGCAGCTTTTTCAGCCTTTTTAGTTTCTTCTTTTCTGGCTTGGCGTTCTTCTTCCGCCTTTACTTCTTCGATGTGTTTTTTCGATTTTTTGCCAGATTTAGCAAATTTCTCCTCTGTTTCAGGAGCTTTTTCTTCAGCTTTTGGAGCTTCCTCAGCTGGAGTTTTAGTTTCTTCGACTACCTTAGCATCTTTTTCTGCTTCGGCAGCTTCAAGTTCGGCCTTTTTAGCCATAAAATCCTTTCTGTGGTGATAACGAGGCTTTCCTCTCCCAACATTAATTTTTGATAGAGTAATTTTATCATAAAATCAATAAAAATTCAAGGGTAAGAGACTTATTATCTTTACTTTTTTGGCTTTATATGATAAAATAAATCCGTTACGCACTAATATATTAGTAAATCTTAAGGATTTTTTATGGCAGAAGCAAAAAAATGCATTGGGAATCTTAAACTTCGTATCCCTGGCGGAAAGGCGACCGCTGGTCCTCCAGTTGGCTCGACTCTCGGTCAATGGGGACTTAACATGATGGATTTCATTAACCCATTTAATGAAGCAACAAAAGACTTCATGGGTAAGAATGTGATCGTTCATATTAAAGTTTACGAAGATCGAACTTTTGATTGGGTTTGTCTCGGACAACCAGTCGACGACTTAATCCGTGAAGAGATTAAGCTCGCTAAAGGCTCAGGTAAGCCAAACACTGAGAAAGTCGGGAAAATCACTCGCGCACAACTCGAAAAAATCGCACAAGCGAAAATGGACCAACTTAACGCAGTTGATCTTAAGGGCGCAGTAAAAGTCATCGCCGGCACTGCTCGCTCGATGGGTGTCGAAGTCGAAGGTTAAATCTTAAAATGCAAAAAAGACCGCTGTTCTAGCGGTCTTTTAAAGTGCTTAAATGGTTTCTTGTTCTGCTATTACATAGTGATAGCGACGATTAACCTTACATGGTATGACGATCTGGCTCTTATTATCAAAGAGGAGAATTGGGTCTTCCCCATGATTATAATAGAACACATCCATTGTCTCTGCTTTCTTTGTTCGCTTATTATATCCCTGAAGGATTAACATAACCTCGTCCCTGGAGCTAATCTGTTCATCTATTGATAGTGCTCCAGGTGTGACTGAATAATCAAGGCGCTCGGTCTTGATAATTGCGACTTCATAAAAACCTCCGGGGACCATTTTCATTTTAGCCTCCGAAAGGTAAAACCATGATCCACATGTATCTTCTGGTTTTGTTTCCCATCCGCGATCTGGCCCGATAATTCCTCCGATAGAATAATTACTATTCTTTTCAATTTCCTCATAGGGAAAATCTTCGTCATAGAGTACGAAATTTGCCCCCGGGATATCGAAATTCGGATGACCGTCGACGTTTTTGGCGCCGTTTTGAAAGCTCAACCCATTACTTTCGGAGATGCTTTTCTCAAAATCGGAATTTATATCCGCGGATTGGTTGATGACCGCGAAAAATGAGAAGAATATCATAATCACGGCATAGATAATAGCAATGCCGCTAAAAAGTCTAGCAATTATCTCGATTGGAGCGAAGCTGTTCTTGTCATACCTATATTGTTGCTTGCTCATTTTTACCCTCCTTGGGTTCCCCCTAAAAATGAAAGTTTATGCACGTTCAATTTCATACGCGTCAAATTCATACTCACCGTCCTTAATGTAAGGAATGGCAAGACTCGTTATCAGTCCGTCTTCTAGAGAAAACAACGGCTTTTCGACGTCGTCCCGAATTTCTACTTCGATTTCATAAGTCCTGAAGTTTATAGATTCGGTGTCGATTCTGTGTAAGTCGTCCTTATCTCGCACTTCGAGGTAGAGATCTTCATCGTCGAGCATAATCCCGACCACATCGATTTCATCGTTATAATCAATCATCATTGTGGCGTAACGATGGAAATACTCCTTCCCTATCGTGGACAAGTAAACCCAAAAAACGACTGATGTTAAAAGTAGAATAGTTAGTACTATTACTATCGTAGTTAAAGTTTTTACCGTTCTTACCGAGGAGTCATCTACGGCAAGAAAAAATACGATAGCTACTATTAACTCCGCAAAAAACACTATAGTTCTTGCGATGTCGACATAATCTTTAGTTTCTTTCCACTTTTCATATGTCATGACGTTGTTTAGTTTTGGCTTTTTATTCATAGTTTTCCCCCTTTCGTGAATAAAAAAAGTGTGCATGCATACATGTTAAGGTGCTTATAATTCTATTATATCACAAAATCGCTAAAAAGTCAATTTTGCTATCTGTTATAATAAAAAATACGGACATGATTTATGTCCGTATTTTAAGAATATTTTTTGAAAATTAGCTAATTTTCTTAACTTGGAGCGCGTCAAGTTCGACTGGTGTTTCACGACCAAACATCGAGACGAGAACTTTAAGTTTCCCTTTTGCAGAGTCGATTTCAGCAATCGTACCTTCAAAGCCTTTGAATGGGCCGTCGGTGATAGAAACAACTTCGTTAATCTGGTAGTTAATCGTGTATTTCGGATCTTCAACGCCCATACGACGTTTAATTTTTGCAATTTCCTTTTCGGAAACAGGAGTTGGCTGAGTCCCAGTACCGACAAAGCCGGTTACACCAGGGGTGTTTCGAATGATATACCAAGTTTCATCAGAGAGACACATCTCGACGAGAACGTAGCCTTGGAAAATTTTACGATCGACGACTTTTCTTTTCCCATTTTTAATTTCAATTTGTTTCTCTTTTGGGACCATTGCGCCGAAGATTTTCTTTTGGAACTCAGGTTTTTCGAGACGTTGGTTAATCGAGTCTGCGACCTTGTCTTCGTAGCCACTGTAGGTACTAATTGTGTACCAAGCGCGACTGCCATCATAACGGTTTACTGCCATAAATAATTCCTTTCTAGCCTATAATTTTACTAAAGATAAAGTTAAATAGCGCGTCGAGAAGCATCACTAGAACGATGAAAAACGCCGAATAGATGAAGATTGCGCCAACAAGTTTCCAAGTTGCTTTTCGGTTTGGCCAACGAACTTGGCGAATTTCGATCCAAGAATTTTTAATATAACGGCCTGGAGCGAGGACAACTCTCTTAAAAACATTCTCTTTTTTAGTGGTCGTTTTCGCGACTTTTTCTTTTTTGACGGTCTTTTTTTCTGGTTTTTCTAATTTCTCTTCTTTTACGATATTTTTCGCAATTTTAATTGCGTCTTTTACGTTTTTTGAAGTAGCTTTTTTCGACTCGTCTTCCGACTTTTTATCGCCAGCTTTGATTCTAGTGACGTGCGCCATATTCTCCTTCCAATAAAAAATGGTCTTTTAGACCTTATGTCAAGTATACTCTATTTTCTTCGGTGCGTCAAGATAGAAAATCATGAAAAATCCCCACGGTAAAACCGCGAGGATTATCGTATTGCTAGTTTCTACGCCGGAATAGCCGTTAAGTTCTCGATTTTTTCATCGATCATGAGATCTGCCCGAATATGCGCATCTAACACGTCTATACCAGGATACTTGATTAGTTCATACACTGCATCTTCTAAAAAATCGTTTATGTAACTTAATGCGGCTTTGCGAGCTTCGACTAATTCTTGATATTGTCCACTACGCATAAAAAGATCTGTTTCATGACTAATAATATCATTCCAAGTAGTAAGGTCTATATCAGCAATAGTTGTTCCGCTGATATAGCAGTGAAAACGAAAAGCAATACCTCTTCGCCCATGAATATTTTCAAAAGTTTCTTTTGAAAAAAACTCGTGGCTATTACGCCTGTTCTTCCTGAAATTCTTGTACCACTCAGTGAAAAACGGCACAATTCCCCTATACTCGTAGCATATATCCGTGAATACGATAGCAAAAGCTGAATCGTAGGCGATTTTTAAGCGAAGTTCATCAAACGCTCTCACGATACTATAGATAGCTTCGCAGAGTCGCTTCCGACGAATAAGCTCTTTGACCGCAATAGGAAATGCTACTGCATTTTGCGTATCCAAGGATTCGTTAAGTATCATTCTCACTTGATCAGTAGAAACTGTTGCAATAAAGTCATATGCTGTTAAACTTTCCAACATAATCCCATCCTCCTTTTGTGTAAAAATGTTGGGTTTGCAGTGACACTAGAGGTATAAAAATGCCCTCTATTTCTTTATTATATCATATTTTATCTAAAAAATCAATAGAGCTAACGCTTTTTCCAGGGGTGAAGGGTTATTTTTTATGGGTGAGATGATAGATAAAAATACCGAAAGTGGCACCGAGAGTGTCGAGTAAAATGTCAGAGAGTTGCATACTACGGCCGGGGACGAAATATTGGTGGAGTTCGTCGGTAATCGAGTAGGCAAGACAAAAGTCAATGGCGAAAAGAGGGCTCTTTCCTGACTTTTTAAAGGCGCGAGCGGTAAAAAAGCCAAAAACAGCGTATTCGAGAAAATGAGCGGATTTTCGAACGAGATTGATAAGAAAACTGGCATTTTCGAGGTTTGGAAAGAGAGTCTTTATTAAATTTACAAATAAGCCGGACTGTTTGTCGGAGTCGGTCGCGGCGAAGTTGCTGAAAATAAAAATAATGAACATTAAAAGGATGACTGGAGACCAGTTTTTAAGGAATTTTCCGAGTTTTTTTCGGTTCATATAAAAATTATAGCAAAAAAGATAAAAATAAGAGGAAAAAGGGCTAAAATCTTTATGCTTTTATGATATAATTAAAGAGTAAAACAAAAAGGAGGTCAAAGATGAGGGGCTGGGGGTCCTCTTGCGTGTAAAATCCTATAAATGGGTTTTGTTTTTGGCTGCGCTTTTTGCCCAGTTGGTCTTTTTGTGCCCTTGTGTTTATGCCGGAGATGAAGCAAGTCTTTCGATGACGATTAGCCAGTCAGTAAATTGGAATATGATGCCAGGAAATGCAAGTACGGCAAAGTTTCCGATTTCGATTATTACGGATAACGCAAACGGTTATCTTCTTAAGATGGAGACGAGTGGCGAGTCGACAGATTTAGTGAATAAGGAAGATAATAGCCAGAAGATTTCGAACTTAACGCTTCCGGCTGGGCGCGTGGACATTCCGCTAAATTCGCTCGATAATTCGTATGGATTCAGTATGGACGGGATAAACTTTAGGCCAGTTCCGGAAACTGGTGGGGATGGTGTCGTGATTGCGGAAAATTATAGCCCGTCGATAGACGAACCGAACGAACACGAGTTGACTTTTGGGGCGAAAGTTGACAGGTCGGTTCCGGCGGGAACCTATGAAAATACCTTCACAATTACGGCGATTGCGATGGATCCGTCGGTTTGTGAGGCTGGATATATCTGTTATGACCGAAATGGCGGAGATATGGATGGGTCGCTAGAAAAACAGCTGGTCGGATTTACGAAAAACGACGCTCCGACGAAAGTTGATTTAACGGCACCAGATTATTCGAAGTCGGGATATGGATTTGCAGGCTGGAACACAAAAAGGGATGGGGAGGGGATTAGCTATGGACCGAATGAGGCGATTGAGACGGAAAAAATTATAAATAACGGGATGACACTCTATGCGAAATGGGTGAAATCGGAGGGGACGCTCCAGGAGTGGAATGGTTGCGAAAATATGGCGATTGGGGATGTGATTGGCTTGACGGATTCTCGCGACGGAAATACTTATGCGATTGCGAAATTGCCAGATAAAGGTTGTTGGATGGTGGAGAATTTGAGGCTCGATCTCTCGAAATCTGGGTCGGCAATAACTTCCGAAAATACGAATAATCCGACGCCGGAATTTATTGAGGAGATTAATAGAAATCCAAGCTCGAAAGACGAATTTTGTACCGATACTACGAAAAATTGTATTAATCGGATTAACTTTAATACGAGTAATATTGATATTGAATCGGAGAGTTATTGGAGCTCGTATGGTGGCTATTATAACTGGTACACAGCGACGGCTGGAAACGGAACTTTCTCGAAGAATAACTCGAAGTTTATGGTGTTCGGGGATATTTGTCCGGCGGGATGGAGTCTACCAACGGGATATGGAGATAGTGGCGATTTGACGCAACTCGATATTGCGCTTGGTGGAAATGGCAAAAATGCAACTACGGCTGCGGCGAGTGAACGTTGGCGTAGATACCCGAATAACTTGATTTATTCCGGTGAATTTAATAAAAATGCGATTATTACGATTGGTGAAACTGGTAACTACCATACTGCGAACCCATCGGATCAGACTCGGGCGCTGAACCTTTGGATGAGAACAACGGCGATTAACTTTAATTCAAACGGCGGTAAGAAAATAAATGGGCATACGATGCGCTGCGTCTATAATAAACATTACAAGATACATTTTGATGCGAATAGTGACAAGATGGCAGATGGGGAAGTCCCGGATCTCGGGGTGAGTGTTGGTGTGAAAACTACGCTTCCGAAGAGTCCGTATAATATCGAGAACGCAGAGAGCGAAGGATATAAATTTATCGGGTGGAATACGGAAGCTGACGGTAGTGGCGAGAGCTTTGATGATGAGGGTGAAATTCTAGATCTTGCTCGGGCTGGTGAAACTGTCACGCTTTATGCGCAGTGGGAAGTGTATCGCTTTGTTGATGTTACGGTTAAGTTTGTAACAAATGGAATTTCGAAAGTTTCGCTAATAAGTGATGAATATGCGTCGTTTGAAGTTACGGAAAATAATACGATAGTAAAGCTTGTGTCGGAGAAGACTTATCGGCTCATGGTTGATCTTGAAGACGGGTATGAATTCGTTGGATATAATTCAACACTCGGTGGTGTGTTGATCCCGAGACCGAAGGACTCGACGCTATATGTAGTTAGTAGTGAGGCGAGCCTTTCTGCTTCGGCGAAAGTTAGAACGACGAAACTCTATCTTCAGAATATGGAATTCTCATCTTGTTCATCGACGCCAAAGATTGCTTATGATATTCGTGATGAGGAGCCATACTATATCCAACGTCTTGCGGATAATAGATGTTGGATGATTGATAACTTAAGAATTTCAAATGAAAACCTAACGGAACAGTTATCGATAGAAAATACAAATATGCCGGAAGGATCTAACTTTACGCTCCCGGAATCGAGTGAGATTAGACGAGAATATGGAAGACCAATGATAAATACGGATAATAAAAACGACCAGCCGACGTCTTATGGGACTGGTGGGAGTAAGACGACTGGGACTTACTACAACTATTGTGCAATTACGGCGGGGACGGTTTGTGAATATGAATCACCACAAGATGCTGAATATGATATCTGTCCGGCAGGATGGAGGCTTCCGACTGGTGGTGAAAATGGCGAGACAGATATACTCTTTAATGCGTATGGGCGAAATGTGTCGAATATGCGAAATGCTGCGTCGATTGTGCTTGGTGGGTGGTTCGATTCAAATAATATAGTGGTTAAAGAACGAGGGTCGATTACGTATCTTTGGACTTCGACTCATTCGAATGTGACAAACAAGAGTTATGCAATGATGTTTAATAAGGGTAGCATTGATCCGAAATTCGGCGGGCTTGAGACGAACGGCTTGTCGGCGAGATGTGTGATGAAATAAAAAATGGCTAGGGCGGAGGGATACGTTCTCGCGAAGCGAGAACTACGCCGGGCGTCGTCTCGAAATAGAAAATAAATTTTCTCTTTCTCGAGCTCCTACGGCGTCCGAACCCTTCGGGTTCGTATCCCTCCGCTTATATCCAAATAGATAAAAATAAATGACCTAACGGCCATTTCTTTTTATTTATGGCTAGGGCGGAGGGATTCGAACCCCCGAATGGTGGGACCAGAACCCACTGCCTTACCACTTGGCGACGCCCTAACGGTGTTACTTTGATATAATACCATATTTGGGCGGAAAAATAAAGGCTTTACCTTAAGGGGAAAATCCATTATACTTATGGTAATATGATGGGCAATCTTTCTGATAAGTTATTTCATCGGCTAGACAATATCGAGGACGTCAAGGAGTTTTATGAGGCAATCGACCGCAAGCACCTTTCTAATTCCATGTCGCCAGAACGCCCATATACTTATTGGACGATTGAGCTTTATGATAAGAGTAATGGAATCCGCGGAGGCGGAGGTCTCGGAGTGCTTGCTGCCGATACGCGTCGAGTCGCGGAACGCCAACAAGTCCCGTTCACCTTAATTACACCGTTTTACCCTTCTGAACCACACCAGACTTATTCGAATTTTGAAAATGGCGCATACCACGAAAAAGTTTCTTACGCCCAATATGGTTTTTCCTTCATTGATACGGTAAATATCAAGGCAAATAACCAGATTTGTACGCTTGATGTGATTGAGAAACAACTTGGGAGTACAAGAATTCTCTGTGTGACGGAGCCGAATTTCGGTGAGCTTTATTCGGGCGATTCGGGCGGAGACCACCGACTTTATCAAGAGGTTTCGCTCGGATTCGGCGGATACCAGGCTCTTAAATTGGTCGGGCTTAAACCGGCAATTATGCAATTAAATGAGGTCGCGACATTTTTCGCGGCGCTTGCTCGACTTGATGAATTAACTAGTAATGGAATGGATTTTTATGAGGCGATGGTTTATACGAGAAAACACACGCTCTATACGAACCACACACTTGTCCAAGCAGCGGAAGCGGAATTTTCTTATGCGCAATTTGAGCGTTATGTCTTCCCTAATCTACGTTCAAAAGCGGTAAAAAAGTGGCTTTCGGACAAGTTTAATGATGGAAGAATAAAACTCAGCGCAGTTACAATCGAGATTGCGGAACTTCGCTCGGGGGTTTCAAAACTTCACGCGAGGGTTGCGAATTACCATGATCTTGCGGGAAACAAAGTGAAATTTAAAGCGGTAACGAACGGAATTGATATTCCGACTTGGACGCTTCCAGAGATTGTCGACTATCTTAAAAAGACGGAAATTATCGACAAATTTGACCTTCCGACCGAGAAATATCTAGAAAATATTGAAAAAATTGAGGCGAAAGATATTAGAGTTTTGAAAGATTTGGGGCGAGCGGAAATGAACCGAGTTTTATCGCATCGACTCGATCAATACGGAAATCATCCAGTGGTTGAGGGCGAGGCGCTAGTCTTCGATTTTAAACGTAGATTCGTCGATTATAAGAGGCCGTGGTTGCCGTTTAAAGACCAGGAGAGACTTGCGGACATTTTGGAACGATATAATATTCATTATTTTCTCGCTGGACGAGTACATGAAGGCGACCACACGATGGCTGCGAAACTTAAGAGGCTTCTTGAAATTGTCGATAGAAATTCAATTCTTAAAAAACGCGTGCATTATCTTCCGGATTATGATGAAGAACTCGGGCGAGCGCTTTCAATCGGGGCGAATGTTTCGATTAACACGCCGATTGTTGGGCTTGAGGCTTGCGGGACGAGTTGGATGAAAGATATTATAAATCTCGGGGTACTTATTTCGACACATGATGGCGGAGTAGCGGATTGCCCGAGTGATAGTTATCTTTCAATTTCTGGGAAAAATGAGGCGGAAGAGACGGAAAATCTCTACCTTAGGATGGAAGAAGCAGCGAGGATTTGGAGTAACGATTTCGATCTCGAATCGACTGTTAAGGTTGAACTTAAGAATTATATGCCGGTTATTTCGGGTTCGAGGATGTTGAAAGATTATTTAGAATATTTGTTCTAGTTAAGGAAAATCCCCAAACACCACCATTTGACTGGACATAATACCCACCCCTCCAAAAATATAATGGAGCATTATTAAGTAATTAGTACTCTCTTGGATTTTTGGAGGGGTGGGGGTTAAAATCGCGTCTACGGAGCTATTGGTGGAAGAATCCAAGCTAGCAGCTGGTGGAATATTACATCGATAAGTACAACTCAAGCTCAATACCTTAGTATAAACTTAAATAGCGGCTCTGGAGGTGTTTGGGTGGTTGCTGGTGCAACAAGAGATTATGGATTTACTATCCGTTGCGCAACGGATGAGTTCCCCATGTCCTCGATGCGATATCGCCGTTGGTGCCACAGAGGATGTTCCAGATGGATTATGCGAAAGCATAGAACTACCATAAATATTTCCAACCGCATTATTTCCATAAATATATCCGAGTGATGGCCGCGCGTGAATACCGCCATACGCACGATAATAATACCCACCCCTCCAAAAATCCAATAGAACACCAAAAAAGAAACCTTCGGGGGAGGTACTTCCGTACCGTCCGATGGTTTCAATACTTTTATTTTATCGTGATTTTACATAAATGTTGTATGCTGACTGATTTTTAGCGCGTCTTAAATTTCTTTCAATAGCATCTAATTTGCTGCTATTCGGTGCTTTAAATTCCCATAATTTTCCATCCACATAGGCATTGTATTGGATTTTACTTACGTTCAGATTTTTTATTGATTAGATAAACGCCATAAGTAATCGCAGAAGCGATGACGATGCTGACGCCGAGTGAGATGTTTGTGACGGCTTTGTCTTTCGTAATTTCGACTGATGTAATCGGAGCAGTACCAGAATCTGGAGTTGGAATAGGTTCGGCATCTTCGGCCACACGAAGAGTTGCAATTACTGCAAGACCGCTACCATCCGGCCAGACAGTAATATTTGTGTTTACGATACCGTTAACCTTTACAGTTGTATTTTCTGTGAAGATATAACCAGCCGCCGCACCAAGATCAACAAAGGCGTAATAATCTGTGTCTTTTTCGAAGACGCCATAGAAAAGTTCTATACCATCAACCGTTGTCCACCAAGCATCCCACATTTCATACTCATCCGAAGATGCACTAGCTTCTGGGATTTTGTCTGGGCTAAAGCCTCCGGTGTCTTCCTTAACCTCGTCACCTTCTATAGGATTTTTTACAGTAACATTAACGGATTTGATAAGTTTCTTTGTTTGGGTTGGCATACAAAGGCCACCGTCGTAGTCGGCCGCACAAATTGTGTAGGTTGTATCAGTATCGAAGCTACCGGAGAAATCATAGTTAAAACGATAGTTCTCATCGGTTTCGGTCGTTTCTGGACCGGCAATCATGGAAGTTCCAGTTTCGTCATAAACGGAGATGGCGACGACGTTTGTTCCGCCGGAGGCCTCACCTTTGACGTGGAGTGAATTACCGTCAACATAGGCAATGACACCCGAGACAGTTCCACCGATAGCAGAAGCATTCGCGACTGGAAGAACCATGGAAAGTGTAAGAGCCAAACTTGATAAGATATATTTAAAACTTTTCATAGTTTCCTCCTAATTCTTCTCCGGGGTGATTTTGCCCCAGTTAGTGTTTGTCATCGGAAGACTTTCGAGGTTTAAATAGATTCCTCTCTTCGAACCGCTAAGAGTTCCAGCGTAGCTCGTACTAGTCGAGCCAGCTTTTAAAACCGTGAAGTAAATACCACTGAGTTGGTTTAATTTTACGTCAGCTTCGGCGGTATAGTAGCCTTTTTTAAGATTTGTTCCGCCTTCTTCAATACAGCCTGGGTTAATATTGCCATATCCGTCATCGTGCTCTTCGGCTGGAGCGAGCTGGATTGTTTTATTTGAGCCGTTCTTATATTCGAGTTTTGCGAAGAGGTTATAATCATCGCAGTCTCTCGAAGAATCGAAATAGACAATTGCGTTTACGGCTTTCGAGTTTGGATTTACATCGACTTGTTGGGTTTGGATAGCGGTCCTAAAGATTCGGATGTATTTTTTGGTGGAGCCTTGTGTGACTTCGAAAATAACGCGGTCATAATAATTCGAGTTAAATTTGATTTTATGTCCGCCAGCTACAGGGGTAATTTGGACGGCGCTAGCCTTTTCGAGATTTTTGGCCGTTACACTATTAAAGGCACCATCGACACCAGAGATTATAACTTCGTCCTGTTGTGGAATCGCATAAAGGGTGACCGGACTTCCTAGGGTGCTTCCGGAAATGTCGCGATAAGCGGCGCTATTTAGGGCGTTGCCGAAGTCAGGCTCATAACCGGAAGTGGCGTTTTTAAGAGAAACACCAATGTAGTTCGGGCTTTTTATCATGACTTTAAAGTTTCGATCTCCGAAGTGGCTGTATGCATTCGCTTCGATTGGTGCCTCGAGCGGGTCGAGTGCGAGACGGTTATGCTCACTATCTTCATAGGTCATGACATCTTGCATGGTGAAAGACGTAAAACCGCTAAGATAGGCGTCGAAGGCGTATTTAAGCGCAAAAGTCGTGTTATTTGTGTCGACATTTACGGCACTGAAAGTTTTCCCATCGTGGTTGTCCGCCGTGACATCGCTGTCATTATAGATAGTGTAAGTATTGTCAGTGTTAATATCTTCAAAGAGATGATAACACGGAGTATCTTCTCCACATTCCCAAATAAGATAGGCTTTTCCATCAAAGCCGGTTGCTTGCGCCGTTAAAAATGGAGACAAAAAGAGCCCGGCAGAAAGAGCCAAGCCTACTCCGAGAGGCGCAACTTTTTTCATAAAAATGTTGCTCTTCATTTTTCCCTTTTATGACCTTTTATATCTGATATTATAGCGCATTTTTAGTGTTTTTGTCTAGCCTTGACAAAAAATACCCCCTATGGACGGGGCTTTAGATAAATTTGAAAATTGAATTGAGAATTACTACGAGAAGCGGTATGACAGTGATACTAGAGAGAACAAGATTCAAGAGAGCATAGCGTTTCGTCTCGGGATCGGCGGAATTTCGAGAGCGGATTGCGAAAAATGCGGTAATTACGGAGAGGGCGAGCGCGATAAGATAGGTCCAGTTAAAGAACCAATGGGCGCTAAAGCTCGTTATAAAAAGGGTAAGTAGGAAGATTGCCGAGAGAAAGATGCTGATGACACTTAAAATAAAGCACCTTTTCGCGGTTTTTCGAGAGGTCGGGCGGCGCATAATGTCGCTACGTTTTTTTGCGGTTTCGCCAGCGCTAAAATAGCCAGTGACGTTCATATCTGGACGGATTGTTTCAGTAATTCCAGGAGCTTGAGCAACAGGTTTATTGTCATCTTCGGAAGGTGGTCCGAATTTCTTCTTATTTTCAATTTCGGCGAGTTTTGCCTTCATTTTCTCTTCTTGTTCAAAAGGATCGACGTAATACTCCTGTTTTTTCTCTTTTTCTTCGTCGGAGAGAGGCGGTTTATTCTCTTCAGAAACGACCGCTTTTACGGCACTATCAAGCTCCTCGGTCATGTTTTTTGGAGCGATTTCCGGGGCTTCTTTCCCTATAATTTCAGGAGATTCTTTATCCATAAATCTATTTTAGCATAACCGGATTATTTTTGCGAATTTTTTAGTTCGTCAAATTTTGCTTTCATAGTTGGATTACCACGAGTGAGGCGTTTCACAGAGAGGTTGTCGGCTTTATCGTTCGCGAGACGAAGATTATCTTCCGAGCGAAGCAGAGCCTCTTTCGTTTTTTGGAGATGGTCGATTGTTTTATCGATTTCTTCGATTGCGGTCTTAAATTTTTTTGAGGCAAGTTCATAATTTCTTGCAAATCCGGCCTTAAAGGCTTCGATATTTTCCTCGAAATGAGTAATGTCGAGATTTTGTTCTCGAGCTAGGGCGAGTTCGCGTTTCATCTCAAGAGATTTTAAGGCTGCGTTTCGAAGTAAAGTAATAATTGTAATGAAAAATTGTGGGCGAACGACATACATTTTCGGATATCTGTAAGATACGTCGACGATTCCGGTGTTATAGAGTTCGTGGTTGGCTTCGAGAAGTGAAACTAAAACAGCATATTCACATTTTTTCTCATTTCGATCCTTGTCGAGCTCCTTGAAAAAATCCTCATTTTTGTGTTTTGTCGCGGTCGTGTCCATTTCGTTTTTCATTTCGAACATAATCGAAACAATTTCGACTCCGTTTTCATCGAAATCTCTAAAGATAAAGTCGCCTTTACTGCCAGTTTTTGCGTCGTTATCTTTTTCGAAATAAGCATTAGGGAAAGCGGTCATACGAATTTTATCAAATTCATCGTGACAAAATTGCTCGAGACTTTCCCCAACCATCTTTGTCGATTGTTTCGCTTTGAAGTCTTTTAGTTGGGAAATCTGTTCATCTTTTAAGGCGAGCGCGCCTTCGTATTTCTCTTTTAAGACAATTTCTTTCGATTTATTTTCTGCGACTGAGACTTCAAGCTTGTTTTTTATCTCGTCACGTTCTTTTTCAACTTTCGAAACTGCTTCGGAAATAGCCAATTTTTTCTCAGCTTCGAAGCTAGAAATCTTTGCTTCGAGCTTCGAGATTTCGGCGTCTTTTTCGTTTTTTAATTTCAAATATTCCGCGGCTGACTTTGCGTGAAGAACTTCGGTTGCGTCGTGAATTTTCGCTTCGATATCGCTCGAAAATTCGGCATCACGAACCTGTTTTACGATTTCTGCATAAGAATTCTCATCAATTTTGAAAGTTTTCCCGCAATTTGGACATTTAATCTCTGACATAATTTAATTATAGCAAATAGTTTATAAATAGGTAAAAAAGTGGTATAATAAAAACTGTTTTTAAAATGCTTTTAGAAAAGAAAAAGGAGTTTTATGGCAGATTTTAATAAAATTTTAGAACCTGGAGATTATGAAAACGGCGAGATTAATGTCGTGATTGAAATCCCGGCTGGTTCGAATCATAAGATTGAGTGGGATCGAAAAAACGCTTGTTTTATGCTTGATCGTGTTGAGCCAATTGCGTTTGCTAAACCTTGTAACTACGGTTTTATCCCACAAACTCTTGATGAAGATGGCGATGAACTCGATGTTCTCATGATTACTGACCAACCTTTAACGACTGGAATTTATACTACTGCACGCGTTCTTGGTGTTATGAAATTTGTTGATGATGGCGAAGTTGACGATAAAATTATCGCAGTGCCAGCAGACGATCGAAACAATGGCGATATGTATCAAACTCTCGAAGATTTACCAAAGAGATTAATCGAACAAATCGAATTCCACTTTAATCATTACAAAGACTTGAAAAAGCCAGGGACGACAAAAGTTATGGCATTTGAGGGTGTTGATTCAGCGAAGAAAGTTATTGCGGATGCAATCGCTCGCTGGAATGAGCAATAATTCTTTATTGGTTGAAAATCAATAAATTTTAAAAACGCGAAATTACCAAAATTTTACGGGACTACGGAGTTCCCACCCCTGTCTTCACGGGGTGGTCCTCCTCGGCCTCGCCCGCTAGGGTTGCGACAGGTCCCGTAAAATTTGGTAATCTTCGCTTATTTTTATGCAACGGATAGAAAACCCATGATGTCTTTTTCCTCCGTTACCTCGAGCAAGTCCAGTGTTATTTTCTATCGAAGTATGATAAAAATATGCACCATCAGAAGATCCAGTACTATTAGAATACCAAAGGCCATCTCTGGTACGACTATCAATACGGCCAAGACTATAAACCCCACCCCTCCAAAAATACTACAGAGCATAATTAGTTTTACTTTATATTATGGTAATTTTGTTCCGATTGGATTTTTGGAGGGGTGGGAGTTATAGTGCTGCTAATGGTCGGCCTACTGGTCGTGGACATGAGGCCTCTTGGGTTGTAAATTACGCCACTGTGAGAGACAATCTTCCAGCTACCTATTACTTTTACATTATCCTACAAACCGGTGACCCCACTACTGGATGGATAAACCCCCAAGGGGTCTATTATCGAAGTCAGGGGTTTCGTATCCGTTGCGCAACGGATAAGTCTCCCACCACTTGCGCTAGTAAAGGTTCTGAGCTGAACACGTCCAGTTTGTCCATTTTCTTGATCTGAAGAGTAGAATATAAAATAGTCAGTCGTTTTGTAGTTTATCCATATTGAATTGTTAAGTACCTGCCATAAAATTGAGCCATTTTGTACAGAGTATATCCCACCCCTCCAAAAATCCAATCGGAATAAAATTACTATAATATTAAAAAACTATAATATTGCTTTGTAGTATTTTTGGAGGGGTGGGAATTATGGTGGTACTTTTATTGTCTACAACCGCACTTCTACGGGTGCTTGGCGGGGACGAAAAGCCATGGGTACTAGTAGGCAGGCTTTTTCCTTCGGTACTTTTGCTGGGTATAATACTATGGATGTCTGGGTAGATGTTCCATTATCACGATATTCAGGATATTTTATCCGTTGCGCAACGGATACGAATTCCACGTGCTATATATGTAGTATGTTGTGGAAAAACTCTCGATCCGCTAGCACCAATGTAGATATCAATTTCGTGGGCATGGGTGCCGTTTAGTTTCGAGTTGGTCCAATGTTCACTATTTACAGTACGGCTTCTAATTGCACCAAAACTATTAGCTAAATTATCGTTATCATAAGCTCCACCCCTCCAAAAATCCAACGGGGTAATATTAAAGAAAGCTAATATTGCTCTGTAGTATTTTTGGAGGGGTGGAGATTATATTGCTGCCGATGGTAGGATTGATTGGCAGGTTCGTACTAGTTTCGCTGTTTTTCGCTCACGAGTCTCCATGTATCCAGACCGTAGCTTTTTCTTCATTACTAAGATATCTAGCGCTACTGGTGACGTGGGCCCACACAGTAATGACATTAGGGGCTACGGAATGTCTATCCGTTGTGCAACGGATAAACATCCCATGCCCTCGACTGGTAGTGTATTCTGTCCCAACGTAGCCAGTAGCCTCAAAGAGATCAACATTTAGATATCGGCTAATGTCGGTACTAGCAGAGAGTCGTTCCCAGGAGTGGTAGGCCGAAAGGCGAGCTGCAACACTACCACTTGAGCGATGATATCTCCCACCCCTCCAAAAATCCAAGAGAGCACTATTAGCTCTTTTCTGGGAGGAAGAATTTCTGATCTTTTATCTCGTTAGGGAGATAAGAGCCGTCGAGATGGAAACCAGCCTCCCATTTTTGGCCTTTTCCGAAGCCTAGGTCTTTCATTAGTTTTGTCGGGGCGTTGCGAAGTTTAATTGGGACGGGTAACCCCATTGAATTATGAGCTGCTTCTTTTGCACGGAGGAAGGCATCGTAGCTTCTTCGACTCTTTTTCGAGAGAGCGAGCGCACAAGCGACGTGTGATAAAGTAATTTGGCACTCTGGCATCCCAACCCGTTCAACCGCCTCAAAGGCTGCGACAGCGAGGTTAAGCCCGCCATTTCCAGCAAGTCCAATATCTTCGGAAGCGAAAATTACCATGCGGCGGGCGATAAATTTTGGGTCTTCGCCAGCTTCGAGCATTCTTGCAAGATAATAAAGTGTTGCATCAACGTCGGAACCGCGCATTGATTTAATAAAGGCAGAGATATTGTCATAGTGTTTGTCGCCTTTTTTGTCGTATCCGGGGACTTTCCGTCCAGCAGCCTCTTTTACGACATTTTCGTCAACTTTATCAGAGAGAGAAAGCGCAAGTTCAAGGTCGCCGAGGGCGGATCTAGCGTCGCCACCAGAGAGTTCCGCAAGATAGTTAATAGCCTTTTTTGAAACACGCTTCGAGGCTTTTTCGGCCTTAACCGCGCGTTTTAAAACCTCAATAATCGCATCTTTAGAGAGAGAATTTACAATAACAACGCGAGAACGGGATAAAAGTGGCGAGATAACTTCAAAACTTGGGTTTTCGGTTGTAGCGCCAATCAAAATGATTAGTCCAGATTCGACATGAGGGAGGAAAGCGTCTTGTTGGGCTTTATTAAAGCGGTGAATTTCGTCAACGAAAAGAACAGTTCGAATTTTTAAATTCCAGTTTCTTTTTGCACGCTCGACGACGGTTTCGATATCTTTTTTCCCAGAGGTAACAGCGGAAAGTTCGACGAAGTCAGCTTTATATTCATTCGCTAAAATGCGAGCAAGAGTAGTTTTTCCAGTTCCCGGGGGACCCCAGAAAATCAGGTTAACAGGCTCACCTTTTTTGACAATTTCGGTCAAAATCTTCCCATCACCGATAATTTCCTCTTGGCCGACAACTTCGGAGAGAGATTTTGGGCGCATACGCTCAGCGAGTGGTACTCTGTTACTTCCCTGTTCCATAACCCTATTATAGCACAGTTTTGACAGGGGGTTTACAGAGGGAAAGCGCTTATGTATTGACAATTTATAAAAAGTGTGGTATAATGTAATTGAATGTGGTTTGGGGGGTATAGGTAATTGAAACTATAATTGGGCTCTAATGCCCGCACACTTAGAACCTTAGGAGGAACAGAAATGGGTGGATATTTGACATTGTTTTTTCAGGAAATTGATGACATCAAGGGAGAACTTGCAACAGAGATGGGGCTTTTAGCTCTCTTGGACAAATTATATGATCTACTTAAAGAAGACGAGGCAATTGTTTTCTTAATCAAGAAGAATTGCACGCTTATTTGTACTCGTCGTAGAGGCCATGCTGATAGGGTTTTGAAGAAATTCACGAATATCGGTTATGGCACAAAGGGATCGCGTACCCTTATAGAAGCAATAAAATCATTTGCAGATAATCTCCCTGACTATTGCTATGACGCGATAGACGGAGATAAGCAGGCCTTAAGGCGCACTACGGAACATCTTCATAAAGTATATGGAAAGAAGATAGAGCGTATGCGTGCTAAGGGTAAGTCACCAAAGGATATTGCAAAGGTCTTGACTCGCCAGGACGAGATTTCTAGGTATCTTGAACTTGGCGACGATGATCTTGCAGAGGTGATAGACACAATTTTAATTGAGGTCCCAAAGAAACCTGATTATTTCGAGGACTTAGATGAACTGGCCGCAATAGGCGTTGACTAATATCCCTACATTCCCCCAATTAAAAAAGGTCTCACGAAATTTGTGAGGCCTTTATTTTTTTGGTTATTTTTAGATGTAATTATCAGTAGTTTTGACGGTTTCTTCGATTTTGCGGCCGAATTTAATGATTTCGGCTGGATTAGAGCTTTTTGTCAAGACAATGACAATGTAATGACGTTCTGGGCGAGTTTTTCCGGTGTCTTTATCTTTTGCCTCTGGGAAAGTAACAAAAGCAGCGTCAGCATAATAGTACCAATTTCCCTTACCATCGCCCCACCAGCCAACTTTATCATAAACCTTAGCGGTTGAGAAACCAGCTGGGAGACCTTTGCGCCAATCTTGGGCGTAGACACTTGCGGCACCTCTTGGAGCTTCTTGATTTAACATACTATCTTGGATTTTCTCCCAAGATTCGTCGGTCAAATCGGTGTGTTTATAGTATTCGCGATAAAGCTTTACGAGGTCGCTCGGAGTCGAGGTAATGCCGGCGATATTCGTATTCTTATAACCTTTTTCGTTGTAGATTGCTTGGAGTTTGTCGTGACCGATTTCGTTCCACATTGTTTCAGCACAAGGCGAATAAGAGTAGCGAATCATATAGTCGAGACATTTTGAGCGGGTAAATTGATTCCCCTCAATATCCTTACCGAGACCATAAGTACCATTCCCGTCCCAAATGTTATGATCGATGCGATAATAGCCCTCATAAGCAACAAACATCTTATAAATCGAAGCGATATACATTGGTTTGTCTTCGTTATGACGAGCGACAATCTCGCTATTGTCGAGGTCGTAAATCATCACTTCGAAGTTGGCGGAATTGCCTTGAGCAGTGATCCATTGATCGGTAATGAGCTGGAAGTCGATTTTTTCAGGAGTTTTTGGTTCTTCTGGTTCAACCGGTGTGGCAGGAGTATTATTCTGGTTGTTAGAATTAGAGGAATTATTTTCGTTTAACTTTTTAATTGCAAAGACGATGCCGGCTGCAACTAAAACAACAACTAAGACAACGACAAGAACAATTCCGACAATCTTTTTTGCGTTAAAAACTTTTTCTTGTTTTGGTTGGCTGGCCATGTAATCTTGTGGATCCATTATTTTCCTTTCGGGCTTGCTTCCATTAAGCGTTTAATAAATTTTTCAGAGGTCGATTCATCGGTGAGATAAACTTGATGGGAAGCGTCGTACCAAGTTGGGCTGATTCTAGTGTTTAGGAGTTTACCATTATAGAAGTAGTGAGTTAAGATGTAGCCACGTTGAGTACCAGGCCAATAAGTTTGGTCGAAGAAGAGGTTTCCAAGGCCGTAATAAATCGGTTTTCCTTCGTAGAGTTCGAAAGTTTGTGGGTGGTGAGCTTGGGTACCGATAACGACGTCTGCGCCCCAGTCAATAAATTGGCGGAAGAAGTTCTTTTGACCAGAGATTGGCTTGTCACAAGATGGCATTTCGGTGTAGCCATCAGGGTAGCTATAACATTCGGAATATTGGATATCAACGATGATAAAATCGCCACGCTCTTTCGCCTCTTTAATGTCTTTTTTCGCTTTTTCTTCAGTGAAACCGTTTGCGCCAGGCCTATTCCCATCTGCGAGTTCACCGTTTCCCTTCGTTGATGTTGAGTGGTTATAAGCGAGGAGAGTGATTTTATTGCCTTTTTCATCGAGTTCAAGCGGTTTTGCCGCTTCTTCTTCGGTTTTTCCGCCACCAACGGTTTTCATCCCGAGTTCTTCGTATTTTTCGATGGTTTTAATGTTATTAGAAGTGCCATAGTTGTTGTTATGGTTACCGGTTAATTCAACGATATCAGTGCCAATTGCGGTGATAGAATCAAGACTACGCCAATCTGCACAAAGGCTCATTGTACCGGTTGAGCCTTTACAACCATCGGTGAAAGAAACCTCGTTCGAGATATGCGTTAAGTCTTTCGAACTTAGGAAATCTTTAATCTTATCAGCAAAATATGAACCACGGCCGCCAGCTTTGCCGTTTAAGGTGAGAGTCATTGCGCGAGTAAGAGCAGTCACACCAGTTTGAGCGAAGGAGAGGAAATCTTTCGAGCTTTCTGGGTATTTTTGGTCGTAATTTTGGTCGGCGGTGGCAATCCAAATTGCAGCACTTTTTTCAGAATTATCGGTTTCATAAGAGATATAAGTGTATTTTCCGCCTTTTTCGATATTGTCGAAGAAATAGTTGTCGTCAATCGAAACAACGCGAGCTTCGGGGGTGATATTTATAAAATCAACCCAAGTGATTTTTTTCGAACTGGACTCGGATTCGGCTTCGGAGGAAGAAATATTAAGTTCCGAGTCATAAAAATCGACGGTCGGGAGTTCAATTTTTACTAAAACGTCGTTTTCTCCCGCTTCAGCCATCGAATAGACGGTTTTTTCGGAGTATTTTATGTCGTGGCGGATTTTATTGCCGCTGTTTTTCCATTTCTCGATGTTTTCGTTAATGATGTTGCGGTTCGTTTCAGACACGGAATCATCAATCGAGACTTCGCCAGGTTTGACGAATGGGTCAGTGTCGAGCCAAAGTTTTACTAAAACACCACCAGCGATTAAAATTGCGATAACTAAAAAGGTAATTATTTTTCCAACTCCACCCTTTTTCTGTTTACGGCTAAAATCACGTCGTTTCGACTCATTTCTTATATCTTCTTCAGTGTAGTCATGCTCTCTTTCGGGCTGTTTATACATCTTACCTCCTTTTCTCTATTATACTATGATTTTGTAATTCGAACGGCAAAGCCACCTCCTGGAGCCATCCAGATATCGAGGTAGTCAGTTTTAGAAATTTTTCGGCTTTCAATCGTAATCCCGAGTTGGTTATCACGATAGTGGGCGGTGTCGGAGTCGCGATAGATTTCGGCAGTATAAGTTGAGTCATCATCGAGAAAATCAAGATTTAATCGGACGCGGTGAGCTTCTTCGTTCGTCACGCCACCAATATACCAATTGCTTGATTCGCGTTCTTGTCTTGCAACGACATAATATTCACCGATTTTCCCGAGGAGTGGAACGGTTCTTTCCCAGTTAATTGGGACGTTGCGAATAAATTCGTAAGCTGCAGGCTGGACTTCTTCATAGAACCTTGGGCGATCTGCGGCCATTTGCATCCCGGAGTAGATAGTGACGTAATAGGCGAGTTGGCGAGCTAAAGTCGAGGCTAAACGTTTTGCAACGTTTGTAACATCGAAAATGCCGCTTGTGTAGTCCATGCCGCCAGCAAGAAGACGGGTGAACGGGAGGATTGTGGCGTGAGATGGGCTTAAAGCGCCACCTTCGTATTCTTGACCGCGAGCACCTTCACGAGTTAAGAGATTTGGCCAAGTTCTCTCAATCCCAGTCCCCTTGATTGGTTCGTGAACGTCGAGGCAGATGTGATATTTCGCGGCGAGCTCGACAGCTTTTTGGTAGTGACGAACGCCAGCTTGGGAGTGGTGGAATTCTTTTCGACCCTGGACGGTCATCATTGAGCCGGCATAACCTGGTTTTATGTAGTTTATACCTCTTTCGGTGTAGAATTTAAAGGCATCTTCCATTTGGGCTTCATAGTTATCGATAAAGCCGACAGTTTCGTGGTGGCCGATTAGCTTAATACCGTTTTCTTTTGCATATTCGGCAACTTTATCGAGGTCGAGATCAGAAACTGGCTTTAGGAAGTCGGTCGTTGCGCCATTTTGGAGCCAATCGCCTTCCCAACCATTGTTCCAGCCTTCGATGAGAAGCCCTTCAATCCCAAGACGTTTTGCAGCATCAATATATTCGATAGCGTGTTTTGTTGTTGCGCCGTGGCGTTCCCCAGGCGCCCAAGTCCACTCACCGACAAACATTGCCCACCAAATACCGATGAATTTCAATGGTTTTACCCAAGAAAAATCTTCTTTTGGAGGATCATTTAGGTTTAGGACGATGCGGTTTGTGATTAGTTCAATCGGAGAATCGGCAATCATAATAACGCGCCAAGGAGTGTTGAATGGTAAGTCGACATAAGCGCGCATCCCGTCCGAAAGTGGAGTAATATCAGATTGGAGTCGGCCGAGAGAATTTAGTTTTAAGGTCATCGAACCGTAATTATAAAGAGCGGCCTCGTGAATTGAGACGTAGTGCCCGAGTGGAGTTTCGATTGTCAAAGGGGTGTGAACAGAGGATGCGAGGGCGTAAACTGGGCGTTTTTCGTAGTTATATTCGTAGCGATCGGGTTGGTAAGCTGGGATGCGCCAGGCTTGGGAGTTAGAATCGATATTAAATTCAGTTAGCTCATCAGAAATAATTAGGCGTTGGAATTTTGGCTGAGGCGGGATTTCATAGCGAAAAGCGACGCCATCGTCAAAAACACGAAAGCGGATAGTGAACATGCGCCCATTTTCGGCAGTTTCAGCGAGATAAAAAGTTGCTTCAGTGTAGTTATTTCTAATTATTCTCTGTTCGCCAATAAGCGAAGTCCAAGTTTCGTCGAGTTTCTTATTTTGGGTACGGACAATCATTAACCCCTGTTTTAGAGGTTGATCGCCCTGGACGTTTATTCCGAGTCCAGATTCTCTAAGGATGATTTTTCCATCTTTTTTAACAGAGTAGGTTAAGCTTCCGAGCTTTAGTTTAACATAACAAGAAACCCGACCATTCGGCGAGATAATCTGTTGATCATGGTCGAGTTTGGGTTTTATAAAACTACCAAAAAGTCGCTCAAAAAAGCCCACCCTTAAACCTCCTCCGCCGTGACGATTAAGCGATGAGTATAATCTTGTGTTCCGAGCGGTTCACCATAACAGGTCATAATTACGACGGTGTTTTCTTCGGTTTCACGAACAATTTCCCCCATATCGATGGTCGCTTTCTCTACAATTTCGATCTTATTTACACGGTAATTTTTATCGTCGAATTTAAAGCGGTCTCCGTAAGTAATATTCTTCAAATCTTTAAAGATGGTCGAAGAGTGGCCGATTAAGACTGTTTTATTCGAGGAGGCTTTATAAGCGCCGGCAATCGTGTCGGGAGGAGTAAGGGTTTTCCCCTGTTTTTCAATGTCTTTTACCCTCGCAACGAGACCAATCGACGGGATAAAGAGGCGTTCATCAGAGCTCGCATCGGCGATTTTTGGCATGAAGATGTAGGCTGTGAGACCAGCGGCGATTGTAAAATAAAGAATCGCTAAGACCATACCGATTTTTGGTCGTTTTAGCCTAAAATTTCTGCTTCTTTTGTTCATGAAAATTATCTCTCCTCCTCGAGATACCTCGCATTTTATAGAAGCTTTCCTCCACTCCTATTTAAGCTTAGTATAACATAAACAAAATGAAAATGTTAGTGGTTTTTAGTATTGATTTTTAAGATTTTTTATGGGTTAATTTCCGAACATTTGTTCGGTTTTACAGAGGTCGACTGAGGATACAAAAAAGGACCTCCAGAGAGAAACTAGAGGTCCTATAATGATTTATTAAGGATTAAACCTCAACCGCTTGGATATAACGGCGGTAAGCATCATTTTTACCTTCACAGGTTTGGAAAGTGACACGTTTTGAAGCATTTGCACCACCCCAGTTATTACCGTAAGTAGACTTATAAAGAGAGGTACGGAGATCACTTTTATCGCTACCCTTAAGGTTTGCATATTCGAGACGGAAAGTGTTAACAACTTTATAAGTTTTTATAACACCGTTAATCTTAATTTTAATAGAATCGCCGATTTTTAAGGTTTTAAGAGTATCGAAGGTACCAGCACGGTTGTGGCCATAGATAAAGGTAGAGGCAGAACCACGGAATTTACAGTAGTAAGCACCAGAATTCATAACAGACATGTCGTTGTTACAGTCTTTAGAAACGGTTTTTACCCCTGTTAAATCAAGAGTTTTTGAACCAGAAGCGGCAGCTTTTACAGCATCAGAGGCTTTAGTAGTAGTAGTGTTAGAGGTTGTAACAGATTTTACCTCTGTTTTAAC
The DNA here is from genome assembly GCA_017432305.1 of Candidatus Saccharimonadota bacterium. GTDB lineage: Bacteria > Patescibacteriota > Saccharimonadia > Saccharimonadales > Saccharimonadaceae > Nanosyncoccus. Next base: position 78,744 of record JAFRJK010000001.1, on the reverse strand, counting down.
CTTATTTTCAACCTTAGAAACAGTAGATTTTTCGGCTTTTGCGGTGAAAACTGTAGAGAGGTCGGTATTGTCAGAAACAGGTGTAGAAAGCGCTTTATAACCTTGAAGCGGCAAAAAGATAGCGAATAAAACAGGTAAGATAAGTCTTAATTTCTCTCTCATAGAAATCTCCTCAATTGACCTTTTCTTACCTTAATTATATCATACTTATGCTAAAATGTCAATAAGTAGAACATGAAAATGATAGGGGTGGGTGGAAAAATCACAAACCCTAAACCTAGATTTTCGTTGACTCGTGTTTTTAATGTAATCTAGGTTTAGGTTTGATGATTCCCCCCTTTTTCCTTATTATTTTTATGCAACGGATAGATTGCCCCATACCTCGCTCAAGAGCCGTGTTCATTTCGTTCGCAACAGTAGCAGAAGTACTATTGCCAATGACAACGGCAACAAGAGCATAATCCGTCGAGAAAGCATAGCCTAACCATATACGGGTATGAGTAGTTCTGTTCTGCAACGCGCCATACCTGCGCCCATAATTCCCACCCCTCCAAAAATACTACAGAGCAACTTTAAGTTTATAGGTAAACTTATCAGAAATAGTGTTCTCTTGGATTTTTGGAGGGGTGGTGCCTATGGTGATAATGGTATCGGTAATATTGAAAAACGCGTAAATTTTATGGCAACTTGGACACGACATGTAGATTCGAATGCAGACAGGGCATGGGAAATTACAACGACCGGCACTGCTTCCGTATGGCCACAAGGGACTACTTACCGAGGTAATGGGATGCTAATCCGTTGCGCAACGGATAATAAGCCCCCTCCCTCGATAAAATGAGCTAGTTACCCATACTGTGGAACTATCACCAGTACTGAACGTCTCGAAATCACGACCATCACGCGCATTAGGAGCAGTTGATTGCCACCAAAAGCCATATGTTTTACGAGAATGAACATATCCATTTTGCCAACTATACTGCCCACCCCTCCAAAAATATAATGGAGCAATATTAGCTTTCTTTAATATTAAAGTTTAATTTTACTCCGTTGGATTTTTGGAGGGGTGGGAATTATGATCGCAGCAACGGTGGCGTCCGCGGCCGTAATGGCACTGGTAGCCAGTGGGGCATAGCGGCATCATCATCAGAAAATGGATACTCCTTACATACACATGTTTCTACTAGCTCTTACGTTTGGTTACCAGGTAATAGTAATCGAGGCGCCGGGTTCTTTCTCCGTTGCATAAGTTAGGTTTAAGGTTTGTGATTTTTATAATCGATCGTATGGTTCAATCACCGGGATCTGGAGTACAGTACCAAAGCCGAGGCGAGAGCGGATTTTTGCGCCCATGATTGCGAATTTTTCGCGTTGTTCAAGGTTCATAAGAACCGAAGTGTCTTTAATTATAATACAATATTCAACTGGAGAAAGGTCGGTCATGGTGTTTTTCTGGGTATTCATCGAGATAACGATATTTCCCTTTTCGTTACTTTTACAAGCAAAATCAAAATAGCTAACGAGGATTTTTGCGACATCGATATAGTTTTCAACTTGGTGATGACGTCTTAGAATATCAAGATCGAGAGTGTGGCCGGTTTTCTCAAGACGAATTACATATTCGTGGTAAATCGGATCGATAATATCTGCAAGATACATGAATTTTCGCTCAAAAATACTATTGTGGACCTTAGATGGGTCGAGGAGTTTTAGATAATCTTTATTACCTGCCATTTTCATAATTATATCACGAGCCTTTCAAATTACCAAATTTAGGTCTATACACCAGGGTTAAACATCTTTAAACGTTTCCGATGGAGCTTATATTTTGGATCATGACTTCCGACTTCTTCCCAAAAAGCAGAGGAATGGTCCATGTGGTTTAAATGGGCAAGTTCATGGATAATGACATAATCGCGGAGTGGCTCCGGGACTTGCATTAGGCCGATATTTAAAGAAATTGTGGTCGAGCCGGTCTTCCCGTGGCGAGTGCAGGAACCCCAACGCGTTGAGGCATGAGAAACACGGAAATTGTCGTAAGTATAGCCATAGAGCTTCGCATAATAGTTAAGACGGTAGGGGAGATATTCCTTTGCTTTTTTCATCAAAATTTTCTTTTTTGCATCACGAGCACGTTGTGTCGAGGGATCTTTTAATTTTAGGTTTTCACGGATTTGTTTTCTTGAGGAGTTTAGAAAACGTTTAATTAAAAAATTCGTTGCATATTTCGGAACGGACATCTGGAGCCGACCGGAGGTAGAAACGGAAAACTTTACGCTATGAGAAAGCGCACTTTTTCTAATGATGATTTCGCCAAATTCGGAGTCTTTAATAATCATAAGGATGGAAGGTTTTTGACATCAAAAAACTTGAGTTTTAGGTAAGTTTTAGTCTTAAGCTAATTGTGCTAAGACGTGGGAAAGTTGTGTCTCGAAAGTATGTTTCCCAGATAGAATAATTGGTTTTTCGGACTCAGCCGGAGCTTCCATAACGCGGATTTTTGCGTCATATTCTTCTTTAGCACGAGCAACTGATTTAGTCTTCATTTTAAGACGAGCTTTAATCGTGTTGATATCAGTTTGAATCCAGATTAAAGTCGGAGTATAACCGCAGAGCTTCAAGAGTTTCTTAACACCCTCACGCTCAATCTCGGTATTTAGACCGCCCTCGATAATGATATTTTGTCCAGTCTTCGAGATTGCCTCGAGGATGACGTGGATTTGTTTTTCTGTGAAATCTGCTTCTTCACGCAACTGCCCAAGATCGTAATACGGAGCTTTGAAACGACGCGAAAACTTTTCACAAAAAGTCGTCTTGCCACTACAAGGAGCACCGAATACTAAAATAGCGCGTGGTTTTGTCTTCTTATTACCTTCCATAGTAGTTTTATTGTATCACAGATTATAGAAAAGTTGCAAGAAATCTTAAAGTTTTTCAACTTTTCTTTTAACTTTACCGTCTAAAGGAGAGGAATTACTAATTAAAACTTGACTTGGGTAATAGAACATCCAGGCAAAAAAGTTAGCGAATGTTGCAAGTTTTAATGGTAAGACACCAGTAACGGAGAGATATGAGATTCCAACATTGATGTCACAAAGAATAAAGAGGATGAATCCAAAGAAAGCGCAAGTACTAGCAATGATTTCGCGATCGGTCGCTTTATTCCAAGGTTTTTTTGACTTTCTCCACCAACGGTAAGTTAGAATGATATTTGCAATAAGTGAAGTTCCATAGATAATTGCGAGGCTATACATGTTGTTAATGTGATGAAAGTGACCAAACATTAGGATTAAGAGCAAGAAAACTGACCAAGCAATAAAAGCGTAAGGCTTCATTCCGGCAAAACGAGCATTATGGAAATATTGAGCAAGACAAAAGGCGAGGACGCCAAGTTCGGAGATTGAATCTAGAGTTAGAATTGTGTCGGCAAGGAGAGTAAAAAGTAAAGCGATTTGGAGAATGTAATCTCTTTTAAATTTTACTTTTGCGTAGATAAAACTTAGAACAATTCCGGCGTATTTTATGATTGTGACACCGATAAAAGTCCCGTTTTTGACAACTTCAAAGTGGAGATCTTTTCCAAATAAGTTCATATCATAAAAAATGTCTTGACCAGAAAAATGAGTTTGGAAAAAAGAATCGAGTACGATAAAACTAATAAAAATTAGACTCCAAGTAATAAGCCATGAGCGGTCAATCGAGCGAGCATAATCTAGGAGTTTAGAAATCCAAATTTTTTTTGGTCTACTCATTGGCTTGATTATACCATATTATCGGCGACGCTCACGCTTTTTTGAATCGCGATAAGCCCCGATTAATGAGGCGATAATGATACTAATGTCGAGCAAAATTCCTGGAATTGAAACGACAGAAAAATCATAGATAAGCCAAGGAGCCGAAGTGATTGCGGCCCAAATTTTTAATTCGATTTTATTCGCGAACCATTCGGCGAAGAGATAAATTAAACCAGCAATTGGCGGGAGGATATTGATTGGATTTTTGATTTCTAAGGAAATGAAAATAAGATAAATAGTTGCAAAAAATATAAGGACTAAGATGTTGTTAAAGAGGAAACGATGGCGATACTTTTTGTGATGTTTCTCGCGCTGGTAGATATAAAAGTCGCGGAAAAGGGCAATAATAAGGGTGTAACAACCAAAAATTGCGCCGAGTAAGATGTAGTGAATAATGTGAAGGGTTGAAGTTAAAATTGAGAACTTCATTACAAGCTCTTTATTTTTCTGGAAAAAGCGGACAATAGAAAGGGCGAAGGCGATAGAACCAATAATTTGGGCTAAAACATAAGTATAATCCATTAAAATTAAGTATAACATAAAAATAAGGCCAAATGGCCTAAAATCTGGCAGGGATGGCAAGACTCGAACTCGCGACACCTGGTTTTGGAGACCAGTGCTCTACCAACTGAGCTACATCCCTATGAGAGGTATTATAACATAAAAAATCTCTTAAATAAAGGTTGAAAAGTTTAGCATAAACGTGATAAAATAATAGGTGATGAAAATTTTAATGTTGGGTTGGGAGCTACCACCTCACAATAGCGGTGGGCTTGGTGTAGCTTGTTTAAATCTTTCGAAAGCGCTGGCTAAAGAAGGTGCCAACATTGATTTTGTTGTTCCTTATGAGGCAAATCATCCCGACATTGATTTCATGGAGGTCGTTCCGGCCCTAAAACTTGATCCTCTATTTCGTTATGGAATTGGAGCTTATGATTCGACAAAAATAAAAGAAGAGGTCTTCCCTGACGTTTCAAACGGGAAAATGGTCTCGATTCGCGAAGTCCAGAAACGTTATTGTGAATTTATCGATGGCTATCTAAAGAATCATAAACCGGATGTTGTCCATGCACACGATTGGCTCACTTTTGAGGCGGGCGTGTTGGCGAAAAAGAAATACGGTATGCCATTGATTGCGCATGTTCACGCGACGGAATTTGACCGTTCAGGCATGAACGGTGGAAATCCGGTTGTCCATGCGGTGGAACGAGAAGGTTTACTAATGGCGGATAAGATTATTGCTGTTTCAGAATCGACGAAGAAAATTATTCACGAAAGATATGATATTCCACTTGATAAGATTGATGTGGCTTATAACTCGCTTGATGAGAGCTTTATTGACTCAGATTATGAATTCGAGGCGGACCAATATAGGTACGTTGAGGCAATGAAGAAACAGGGCTATACAATCGTTTCAACAGTCGGGCGCTTCACGATTCAAAAAGGTCTCGCGCACATGATGCGAGCGGCTGCAAAAGCCCTTACGAAAGAACCAAAACTCTTGTTTGTCTTTGCGGGAGATGGTGAAGAGCGATGTGAGTTAATGAAATTAGCGGCGGATCTTAGGATTTCGAAAAATGTAATCTTTACGGGCTTTATTAGAGGAAAGAGGCTACGTGATATTTATGAAATTTCTGATATCTTTGTCATGAGTTCGGTTTCGGAACCGTTTGGTCTAACTGCGCTAGAAGCGGCACACCATGGAAATGTTTTAATCTTGACGAAACAATCTGGTGTAGCGGAAGTCTTAAAGAATGTGATGGAGTATGATTTCTGGGACGAAACAAAATTAGCGGACCAAATTGTTGCGGTGTCGAAATCGAAATCATTAAAGGCAGCCTTAAAACGTGGTGTCTCGAAAGAATATCGTGGTATCTCTTGGGATGATATTGCGAAAAAGTGTATCGAGGTCTATAATGAAGTAAGAAAACGTAAGAGGAATAATTTCTAATGCGAGCGATTTGTTTGTATTTACACGTTCATCAGCCGTACCGCGTTAGGGCTTATTCGATTTTTGATGTTGCAAGAGACCATAATTATTTCGATGCAGATTATTATTCAAACCAGAGTAATGAACGAATTTTTAAGAAGGTGGCCGAAAAATCATACCACCCGATGTTCGATTTAATTGAGAGGAATATAAAGAAATTCCCGGAGTTTAAAGTTTCTTTATCTATTACTGGGACTTGGATGGAACAAGCGGAAGCTTGGGACCCTTCTTTGATTGAACAAGTTCGAAGAATGGTTGCGACCGGGCAAGTCGAAATTATTGGTGAAACTTATTATCATTCACTTGCATTTTTCTACTCAAGAGGTGAATTCGTCGAACAAGTTGAGAAACACCAGAAGAAGGTTGAGGAACTCTTTAATACTAAACCCCGGATCTTTAGAAACACAGAGTTTGCATATAATGATGAACTTGGGAATTGGATTGATACGGAGGGCTTTTCGAGATTTGGTTTTAATGGTGTACTCGCCGAAGGTTGGGATAGAGTTCTAGATTGGCGTAGTCCAAATCATATCTACAAGGCTCCTGGAGCGATTAACACGAGATTGCTTCTTAAGAACTATCGCTTGTCTGATGATATCGCGTTTAGATTTTCGGATAGAAATTGGAAAGAGTGGCCACTTACGGTTGATAAATACCAAAATTGGCTTGATATGGACTGCCTTAGAGGTAATATCATAAATCTCTTTATGGATTTTGAGACTTTTGGCGAAAACCAATGGGCTGATACCGGAATCTTTAAATTTATGGATAAATTAATCGAGAGCTGGCTTGCGGTCTATGAAAACAAATTTGTGACGGCGAGCGAAGCGATTTCGCTAGAAAATCCAGTTGATGAAGTTTCGATGCCACAAACTGTAACCTGGGCAGATATGGAGCGCGATCTTTCGGCCTGGCTTGGTAATTCAATGCAAGATGAAGCAGAAAACTTGCTTTATGATATGCGTGATGAGGTTTATATGACTAGAGACGAGAAATTGATTGAAGATTGGCGAAAACTTACCACTTCAGATCACCCATACTACATGTGCACGAAATATTGGAACGATGGTGATGTCCACGCTTATTTCTCGCCGTATGATTCGCCATATGATGCATTTATGTATTTTATGAACGTAATTCGAGACCTCCAATACCGATTAATGAATTTTAGAAAGAAACAAGAATTTGAACAAAAATAATAACTCCGAAAGAATCGGAGTTATTTTATAGGTATTATTATTTTTTCGGACTTAATTTCTTAAGCATTTTACCAATAGTTCCCCAAGTTTCGAGGACGATTTCATCTTTTAAGATTGTCATAGTAGCAACATAGACAATACCGCCAACGACGATTTGGACAAAGGTGCCGCTAACTGTTTTTGGGACGACTAAACTTAGAAGAAGGACGACTCCGCACATAATACCGCCAGAGATGAGGCTTTTAACTGCTGGTTTAAAGATTTCTCGAATTGGAATAGCCTTTTTAATAAAGTGAAGTTGGACAATTGCAACAGCACATTCGGCCGAGACAGAAGAGATAATGGCGCCGACAGCGTGGAGCGGCGGGATTAAAATCAAGTTCCCGATGATATTAGTTAACATCCCGATAGTGATACTAAGAGTAAAGAGGTTTTGCTTCTTTGTCGGAACAAGGTATTGATGACCAGTGACGTTACTAAGCGCAATCGCAAAAATAAGGAGAGCACCAATTTGCATAATTGGGATTGCACCGAGAAAATCTGGACCTAAGAACCAAGGCACAAGCGTTGAAGCGATACCGACGATACCGAGTGCAATTGGAGTAGAGAGCGCCCAAATAAAGTGGAAAGATTTTTTTAATTTCTCTTTGATTTCGCCACCTTTCTCTTCGGAGTAGAGGTTTGCGACACGAGAAGCCATAACTGGGCTAAGTGCGGTTACAACCGAGAGCGAAAACTTTTCGAGTTTTTGAGACTGTTCGTAAATACCAACCTCATCCATATCTTTGATTAAGATGCCGAGCATAGTTTTATCGAGGATGGCATAGATTTCAGCCATAGCTTGAGGGAGAAAGAGGACAAGAATCGGTTTTATATGTTTTTTCGTTTCCTTAAAAGTAATTTTCACTTTTTTAAGAGTTTTAGGGAGAAGGAGCCAAACCGAAAGATTACTAAGGAGCGCTGAGCCACCGAAGAAAGCAATATAGAGACCGAGGTCGTCTGGAGTTTTAATGAAGATGAAAATTAGGGCGACGAAGATTAATTTGATGATAATATTTCGAATTGCGAGGGTTTTAAATTGTTCGATACCTTGGAAGTACCAGGAGATATCGAATACTCCAGCGATAAACTCTAGAGTGAAGATTTTGTAATAGATTCCAAGGTCATCAGAAGTCATACAGACGAAATAATAAATAATAGCTGCAACGAAAGTTGTTACCCAACGAATAATATTAATTTCCCAGAAAGCTTTGGAGCGTGCGATAGCGTCATTTTGACGGTAGGCGATTTCCCTTCGCCCATAGAGCATCACACCAAGCATACTAACGAGTATAAAATAAGAAAGTACGCTATAAGTAAAGCCAAAAATCCCAACACCATTAGAGCCAAGTACGTGGGAAATATAAGGAGTGGTAATTAGCGGAAGAAGAACAACCAGGATTTGGTAGGCGAGGTTATAGAGGTAATTTTTCTTTATTTTCCCGCTCATTTTAAGAACTCCTCTTCAAGTAATTTTGCGGCAGTTTTAATTCCAAAGCCAGATTTTTCGAGGTATTCGGTATTTTCTTTAGAATCACGTTCTTTTTTAGCACTTTCACGGAGTTTAAGCGCAATAGTGTCAGCCCATTTTGAGCTTGGAGTTTTTAGTGTGAGAAAAGTAATTGAATCACTTAATTTTCGGTCTTCGGTATAAGACTCTTTCGAAGCTACGGTTGGGATAGCGCTCGCTTCAGCTTCATAGAGCGCAACTGGGGAGCCTTCAAATTTCGACGGAAAGAGGAATATATCAGCACCAGAAAGGGCTTCTGGAACGTTCCCAATTTCGCCAGTTAATTCGACAGTCTTTTCTAGACCTTTATTTTTAATTAGAGATTCTAATTTTTCTTTATCTTCGCCAGTTCCAGCAAGAAGAACTTTGACATTTTTTACCTTTTTCATAAGTTCTGGAACAATTTCAAGGATAAATTCTTGATTCTTTTGGAAGGTTAGACGGCCGACATTTAAAATAACTTTTTCATCTTTTAAGTTATAAGACTTTCTAAAAGCTTCGCGAGATTTTTTAGAATATTCAAATTTTTCTAGATCAAAGGCGTTTTTAACTTTCTTAATTTTTGTTTTATCTATATCAATATAGAACCAATCAGCGGAAGTATCGGAACAGGTCCAAAAATCAGTTGCGTAGTCATCGATATTAATGCGATTAATTTTATGAATAAGGCCACGAATCTCAGAATCCATATTTTTAGAATTGTGGCTATGGATGATGCGACGAGAAATCCCATAACGTTTTGCGAATTTTAGGTAGTCAATATTAGCAAGACTGCAAACGTTCATCCAGAAAATATCATAATCTTTAGCATGCTCCTTAAAGAAGGCTTTTAAGTTTTTATAGTAAGATGCAAGGTTTTTTGAGCGAGCAGGGATTTTATAGATTTTTCCGCCGAGAGATTTTATTTCGTCTTCGTAGGCAACTTTCTCAGTGTTACAAAGGAAATCAAATTGGAGTTTTTCTCGGTCGATATTACGGTAGTAGTTCATGATTACGCTTTCAACACCACCAGATTTATCGGTAATTCCAAAGACTAAAACTCGACGAGGTCTATCTTTTTCGGCGTTTTCTAGATGCCTTTTTAATTTACGACGCTCAAAGAAGCTGAGATCGCCACGAGTATTTAACATCACGATGATAAAGAGCCAAATTGCGTAAAAACCGAGTGATTCAAATTGGAGATAGAGATAGAGGACGATTGAGAAATAAAGCCATTTTTGTGGGAAGGTGCTACGGTCCGTAATGCTAACTAGATAGATTATGGCAATTATAGTCATGATTAGTCCAAATTCCGAAATGAAACGAGTGTAGAGGCTATAAGAGATGCTATCGCCAGAAGCATTAAGACTACCAATTTCTTCAACTTCTTTAATATATTCGTTATCGTAGTGTTCGGCTGCCTCATCGTAACCAGAACGCATCGGATAAATTGAGTTGCCAAGCCCGAAGCCTGCGAAAAGTGCCGGGAAGGTGTTTTTGTAACCGATTACGCTCGATTCAACTCTAAAATAGCGAGAGGCGAGCGAACCGTCAGCGTAGACGCCTTGGTTGACGATTTGTTGGATGCGGTAATTAGAATTATAAGCAAAGCTAAAACCGAGGCCTAAAATAAGTAGGATTAGAGGAATAAATTTCGCTTTATTATGTCTTAAAATAAGGAACAATGAGAAAAGAATTAGAACGATTAAGATATCGATTGTGACGCGGACGCCAGATTGAAAAGCGATTGCAGAAGCAGCAAAGGCGGTAAGGATAAAGAGTAAGTCTTTTCGGCGAGAGAGGAAGTAGAGCGGTAGTAAGACGCCAAATAGGTGCATTCCAACGAAACTTGGCTCTGTGAACCAAAATTGGACACGCCCAAGGCCAATGTAATCTCTTGCGGAAAGGGCTTTTATCATGTTCGAGAAAGTGTAATTCCCAAGTTTAACTGAGAGAAATTCAAATAACCCAAGTACGAGACAAATACTATAGGACACAACAAGCACGCTAATAATTTTATCTAGGCGCTTAGTTTTAGAATAGAAGATTGAGAAAGATAGAAGACAAGTTGCGCCGAGGAAAAGCGGGATAAAGCTACCAAAATAATCACTATAATTCACATTATAGATAAAACCAGTAATCGAGCCGAGAATAATTGCAACAATAAAGAAAATGAAAATTTTATAATAGCGAACGACAAAACGGGAGATTAATTTGAAATTTAAGACAAGATAGACCGCAAAAAGAAGCGGAGAGAGCGTCGCCCAACCCTTGCTTGGCGCAAAAAAGAAATTTTCGAACGGTAGTAGAGCAGCTCCGATGTAAAAAAATAACTCAGAATTTAGCCATTTCGGAAAATGTTTTTTTAATTTCTTCACTCTTTTATTATACCACTTTTTAGGGTTATTTAAGCATAAATTGGCGAAGTCGACCGATAAAAATACAGAGTTTTAGACGACGGTGTTTCATGCAATAAAGCGTGATACGGCGGCTAAATCTTAGGTTCTTATAAGATGAAGTATCAATTGCTTCTCTAAATATTTCAATATCGAGGAGTTTTTTCAAGGAATCAAGGCGATGTTTATTTTTATCGTGGCAACAATAATTTACGAGGATTAGAAAAGCATGATAAGTGATAAAGTTTTCAACGTCAGCTTCGTATTCTTTCCCGTATTTCCCTTCTATGTAGGACTTGATTTCTTCGACAGCTTTACGATATTTTTCAATATAGTGCTTATCCCAACGTTTGACGACAGAGTTTGAGGTTGCGTAGTAGTTATAAAGCGGTTTTTCGAGAATTGCGACCTCTGGAATTTTATCGGCAATTTCAAGATTATAGAGTGCGTCTTCGCCGACCTCGAGATTTTTATCAAAAGTAACGAGCTTTGCAATATTAGCCTTAATGAGTTTCATATGGACAAAGCCATAGCCAAATTGGACGTTTAAAAGACAATAGATGAATTCGTTTTTCTTTAAAACTTTACGTTTGAACGAGGTATTATAAGCTTCTGAACCGTGCGGAAAGATGCGTTTATAACCTGAACAGACATAATCAACGCATTTGTCGTTTGCACAACGGAGCATTTCCTCGCAAAACTCCGGCTCGATTGTATCGTCGGCGTCAACAAATGAAAGCCAACGTCCGGTTGCGATTTCCTTGCCGAGGTTTCTAGCGGAACTCACGCCTTCGTTACCGCGGTGGATAACGCGAATACGACTGTCTTTCTCGGTGTATTCATCGCAGATTTTGGCGGAACCATCAGTCGAGCCATCGTCGATAATGATGATTTCGAGATTTTTATATGTTTGTTTGATAACGCTGTCTAAACAACGCGCGATGTAAGGCCGCACGTTATAGACTGGAATAATGATTGAGATGAGCTCGTTCTCACTCTTCATTTTTCCTCCTTTCTTTTAGCGCTAGAAACTTTTACCATACTTCTTCTTTCCATATTTTGCGAGTAGAAAACTCGTGCCTTTTTTCAGCCAATTTACGTTTTCAATATCAATAACGCGAAGTTCTTTTACTCTTATCTCATCGTCGGAGAGTTCAGAATTCCTTAAACTTGGATATTTTGTGTAGAGCCAAACATCAAATAAAAGTTCAGAAATGCGACCGTAAAAACGAGCGTGGAATTGGTCGTAGTCAGCGACAAATTCGGGATCTTCTTTGATTTCTTCTTCTAGAGTAAAGAGAATATTAAATAGCCAAGAACAATAATCATTTAAAATCTCTTTTTTCGCAATTAGCATATTAAACATATGAGCGGATTTTCGGACTTTTAAGCGGTCGAATTCTTCAAGGTATTCAGGGTATAGTTTTTCAATAATTTCACGAGTTTTTAAAAGTGGAGCGACAAATAGGGTGTGTTCATAATGAGAATAGAGAGTTTCGATGTAATAATTTCGCTTTTTCGGGAGAATTAAATCATAGTCACCGATTAAATCTGTAATTTCAATATCGGAAAGAGCAGATTTTAGGCGTTCAGCTTGCTTAATTTTTCCCGAACGCAAGGTGAAATGACGGCGATAGTGGACGAGACCAACATAATCGGCATTAACGTTCTTCCAGGCCCAATAAAGTCCCGTTAATTCGCAGAAATAAGGATTTTTTGAGGAAATATTGTCATAGGTATTATCCTTTTCTATTCCTAGATCGTTTTCGGTGTTCGCTGCCCCTACTTGCAACGGTAAATAAGACTTTTCCTTAGGAAAGTCGTAGTTTTTATGGGTAGCGATGATTATTTCCACACTTCTCATCTAGCCTCATTATATCATATTAAATTCCACTTAAGGTAAAAAATAGCCCCTCGCGGGGCTATTTTAACGTTTCTTTTCTTTAACTTCGTTACGACCGAGGTTTTTCTTTGTCTCAGTAAAGACGACGTGTTTTCGAAGCACTGGGTCATATTTCTTAAGACTTAGCTTATCTGGGGTATTCATGGTGTTTTTCTTCGTGTAGTAGCAACGAACACCAGATTCCTCAGAAACGAGGCCGACGAGTTTTCGCTTAGTATTATTCTTCTTTGCCATAATTACCTTTATTTTATCACATTTTCGCTATTTTAACAAGAGCTAATCTAACCACTCGCGGTGTTTAAGGTACCAATCGATAGTTTTAATAATCCCATCTTCGAATTTTGTCTCTGGTTTCCAGCCGAGATCGTTGCCAATTTTAGTTGGATCAATTGCGTAGCGGAGGTCATGGCCCTTACGGTCGGTGACGAATTCGATTAGATCTTCGCTCTTTCCGAGGTGTTTTAGAATAAGTTTTACAATATCGATGTTGTGTTTTTCGTTGTGGCCACCAATACAATAACGTTCGCCGGCTTTTGCGTTGTGATAAACGAGGTCGATAGCCTTGCAATGATCGAGAACGAAGAGCCAGTCGCGGACGTTTGCACCAACACCATAAACTGGGACTTTCTTATCTTGAAGAGCGAGATTAATTGTGTTCGGAATAAGTTTTTCTTTGTGTTGATATGGACCGTAATTATTCGAGCAGTTCGTGATATTTACGTTCATCTTAAAGGTCTCAAAGTAAGCGCGTGCAATCATATCGGAGCCAGCCTTAGAAGCAGAATAAGGGCTGTTTGGGGCGATTTGACGCTCTTCATAGAAATAATATTTTTTTCGTTCTTCATCGCTCATCTCGAGAATCGCTTTAACTTGGTCTTCTTCGATTTTTTTCGCGATTTCTTCAGGGATTTGTTCTAGAGTTCCAAAAACTTCATCGGTCGAGATGTGGACGAATTTGTTTTTACTTCCTTCACCCCAGATATTCTTTGCAACGTCAAGGAGAACGTGAGTACCGAGAACGTTGGTTTCAGTAAAGACAAAAGGAGTCTTAATCGAATTGTCAACGTGGGATTCAGCAGCAAAGTGGATTACACCGTTGATTTCCTCTTCTTTGAAGATTTTTTCAACGAGTTCACGATCACAAATATCGCCTTTAATGAATTTAATTTTATCGATAGTTGGATCGAGATTATGGATATTCCCAGCGTAAGTTAACTTATCTAAGACAACAATTTTATAATCGGGATATTTATTCGCAAAAAATTGGACGAAATTACTACCAATAAATCCTGCGGCGCCAGTAACTAAAATATTCTGCATTATTTATTCCTTTCGTTTAAAGTAGGCCATTTTTGATCTTTTTCAGATAGAATTAGGTTTTCAACTCGATCAAGTGGCCAATCTATATTGATAGTTTCATCGTTATAGATAATTCCACCTTCGTCGTTTGGATGATAAAAATCGTCAACTTTATAGACGAATTCAGCTTCATCAGATAAAACTAAGAACCCATGGGCGAACCCTTTCGGAATGAAAAATTGTTTCTTATTTTCGGCTGAGAGAATCTCGCCAAAGTATTTCCCATAAGTTTCAGAGCCTTCACGAAGGTCGACTGCAACATCATAAACTTCGCCAGAAATGACACGGACAAGCTTAGATTGCGGATAGTCTATTTGGTAATGAAGGCCGCGGAGAACGCCTTTTTTCGACTTTGATTGGTTGTCTTGGACGAATTCGGTATCAATTCCAAGCTCAACAAAATCTTTTTTAACGTAAGTTTCCATAAAGTATCCACGCTCGTCACTATAGACGGTCGGTTCAATTACAAAAAGTCCTTCAATCCCAGTTTCTTTTTTAATAAATTTTCCCATCCTAAATTTCCCCATCTGCTAGACGCTTTAAGAATTTTCCGTAGTCGGTTTTCATAAATGGTTCAGCTAGGACTTTCAATTCGTCGGCAGAAATCCAACCATTTTCAAAAGCAATTTCGTCTGGGCAACAAATTTGCATACCTTGGCGCTTTTCAATTGTTTGGACGAATTGGGAGGTTTCAATAAGGGCGTCATGAGTACCGGTATCAAACCAAGCAATTCCACGACCAAGTTTTTCGACATGGAGCTTGCGATTTTTCATATATTCCTCATTAACAGAGGTAATTTCGAGTTCTCCACGGTCGGAAGGTTGAATCGTTTTTGCGATGTTAACTACGTCATTTGTGTAGAAATAAAGTCCAGGAACAGCAAAATCACTCTTTGGATTTTCTGGTTTTTCTTCGATGGAGATAGCTTTTCCGCTTTCGTCGATTTCGACAACGCCATAGCGCCTTGGATCATCAACGTGATAGCCGAAGATGGTCGATTCATCTTCGCGAGAAGTGGCGCGCTTTAAAATTTCTTTAAAGCTTTCACCGTAGAAAAGATTATCGCCGAGAATGAGGACGACATTATCGCTTCCGATAAATTCTTCGCCAATAATGAAAGCTTCAGCGAGGCCGTTCGGATTCTCTTGAATTTTATACTCGATTCTCATTCCCCATTTTTTACCGTCGCCAAGGAGATTTTTAAATGCTTCATTATCACGCGGGGTGGTGATAACTAAAACTTCACGAATTCCAGCATCCATCAAGGTGGCAAGTGGATAATAGATCATTGGTTTATCATAAACCGGCATAAGTTGTTTTGAAGTGGCAAGCGTCAGAGGATAAAGTCTTGTCCCCGAGCCTCCTGCAAGAATAATACCTTTTCTAGCCATTTATTTCTCCTTCTTTAACTAAATAACGTTTTAAAGCATCTTCCCAAGTCGGGACATCAATCCCGGCGGATTTTAATTTATCTTTACTCATTTTCGAATTTAGTGGGCGTTTTGCAACTGGCTTTTTTGCATTCTCCATATATTCTGCGGTCGAAATCCCGGTAACTTTCGTTTTTAGGTTAGAGAGTTCATAAATTTTCTTTGTGAAATCGCACCAAGTCGTATAACCTTCGTTAGTTGAATTATAAATACCAAACGGGATTTTTTTCGTTATAGCTTCGTAAATAATAGAGGTTAAATCTTCGGCGTAGGTCGGAGAACCGTGTTGGTCATCTACGACAGTAACTTCGTCATGGGTTTTTCCGGCGTTTAACATTGTGCGGACGAAATTTTTTCCTTCACCGTAGAGCCAAGCGGTACGGAAAATATAGAATTTATCGGTGTTTTTAATAATTCCTACTTCACCTGCTAGTTTTGTTTTCCCGTAAACTGATTCTGGAGCTTTTTCGTCATCTTCGGAGTATTCTTCAGTTATCGGTTTATTACCACCAAAGACATAATCAGTCGAAATGTGAACGAGCGGAGCGTCGACTAACTTTGCGACGATTGCGAGGTTTGTCGGGCCGAGGGCATTTACTCTTTCACATAATTCTACATTTTCTTCAGCGCCATCAACGTTTGTATAGGCAGCGCAGTTTATGATAAGTTCCGGTTTTAGCTTACTAACTTCAGAAATTACGGCATCTTTATCTGTAATGTCGAGCTCTTTCGAATCGGTTAAAATTAACTCGTTTTCTTTTTCAAATTTTGCTTTAACGGATTGCGCAAGCATCCCGTTTGCACCTGTGATTAAAATCCTCATATCTCTTTAATTATATCATAAAAAGATAGTATTTTCGTCTAAAAACCACGTTCAATTAACACCCACCAATCTTCAGTACGATAGTGATTGATATAAAAACTAATTACACGGTGAGCACCGTTTTTATATTTCGAAATTTTAATGAATTTTTCCATGACGGGGTTTTCTTTGTCGGGATTTTTCTCGATGAGATGTTCGGCCTGGACGAGGTATTTTCTTGTATCTTCACGCCACTTTTTATGGAAATTTTTGTTGAAAAATTTTGAAATTTTCGTTTTTAAAGACGTTTGGACGTAATCTACACCTGCACCCATAGCATTATTCCCATGTTGACGATAGAGATTTAGGACCTTATCGAGAAATACAAGATTCCCAAAGGATAGAGCGTAGAGAACAATGTAGAAGTCGTGCATGATGATTTTCTCGGGATTAAGGTTCTTTGCGGCTTCGAGTAGCTCTCGATTAATGCACATCGTGCAACCAGCAACGCGGTTTGCAAAGACAGAACGGTTAAGTGGTTTTTTCTTTGGAATTTTCGAGAATTGTTCACTAATGGTTTTTTCGGTGATAGGCTTTAGGTTTTCATCGACAATCTTACCGTCACAATAAACTAGAGACGGCCCAGAGAGCTTCTCAATCTCTTCTAGCTGGAGTTTTACTTTATCTTTCTCCCAGACATCATCCTGGTCTGAAAAGAAATAAAAATCAGCTTCTGGCGCAGTATCGATTGCGAAACAGAAGTTCTCTTTTGCGCCGTGTTTAGATCTTGAATTTTTAGTGATAATTAGTTTATCTTTTCCAAGCTTCTTTTGGTATTCCTTCAAAATTTTGACAGTATTATCTTTCGAGCCATCATCAGAAATATAGAGCACCCAATCTTTGTAGGTTTGAGCGATAATCGAGTCGAGCTGTTCACGGAGATATTTCTCTCCGTTATAGGTTGCCATGATAATGCAAGCCTTTGGGTGTTTCTTAGTAACCATGGCTTTATTATAGCACAAGGCGATATTGCATAGCGAAAGCACCTATGCTTTCATTATGCAATGAGCGACGTGCTGCGAACGGAGTGAGTATAGCACAAGGCGATATTGCATAGCGAAAGCTATTCGGCGAGGATGGCTTCAATTTTCTTTCTTGCGGTTGTAACGGTGTTTACGTCTGGCATTAAGACGTAGAGATCTTGGCCTGGGTAGCTATTTGTGCGGGCCATTGCGCCAGCCCCATTGACGTTGTAACTTTCAACCTTCCACCCAGACATATTTTCGAGTTGTAAGCGGACAATCGAAGTAATATCTTCGGTCGTGATGTTAGTATCAAACGAGCCGTTAAGAGCATTCATAATTGTCGAGTAGTTTTTAATAAGGTTGGAATCTTTACTAATCTTATCAACTAAGCGTTCGATTACTTGTTCTTGGTTTTCACCACGATGGCGGTCACCAGTTTTATAGGATTTTCTTTCACGAGCGAAGGCTAAAGCACAGCGCCCATCAACGTTGTTGTCGCCAGGGGTGAATTTGCAGGCACGGTCAGCAGCGATAACAGTGTAATTTTCGTAGTTTGTGACGGTAATGCCACCGATAGAATTAACAAGGTCTTTAACGAAATTAAAGTTCACACGGATATAGCGGTCGATTTTCACACCCATGAAGTCTTCAATGGTTGAGATAGAAAGGTTAACCCCACCACGGGAACCAGCGTGAGTAAGTTTATCCATAAGACCGGTTGTGCCATGAAGTTGGACGTAGGTGTCGCGTGGGATAGCGACAAGAAGAATCTTTTTAGTTTTTGGATTAACTGCGGCGAGGATATTGACGTCAGAGAGAGAGTGAGCCGGCATCATATCTGTTCTAGTATCGATACCGTTAATAAAGAGAATGAACGGGGTGTTTGCAATAGTATCAGAAGTGACATTGCTGTTTTCGTCACCAACTTTTCCTTCGACCTCAATCTCGAAAGTTGCGATAATTTTGATTTTTTCTTCATAGTCTTCATTAACAGAGATATAGGATTCATAGGTACCGTTATTAATGAGAGCCGTAGTGTCAGCAATTCTTACAACACGTTCCATCACGCTAGAGAGATCGTCTTTAAAGATTAAGTTAGCGTTTTTAACCTTATTTTCGACAGTTTCTGTTAGTTTAACATCTGAAATTTCTTTTACTGGTTCTTCATAGGTGAAGATTTCCGGAGCGTTTAGATCGTTTAAACCTTCGATTTTTGAATCTTTTTTAACAATTAGGTTATAGACGGAATAGGTTTTATGATTCTCTAGGTTCTTATTTAGAAAGCCCGCAATTTCGTTAATCTTAAAGGTAGAAAATGCCATAACGACGGTTAAAACAATTGAAATAATATTAAAAACCGTTTTTGTGACGCGACTAGAACGGCGATAGAAGGTGAAAAATCCAAAGAAAATAGCGAAGATAACGATAACGAGGAGAAGTGGATAAAAGAATTTAGCTGGGAGAAAGGCCATCGTGGCAATTCTAATCATAAAGACGGTTGCGACGACTAGAAAGAGAGCTAGTAGGATTTTTGAAATTAAGTTAAGTGTTTCGCGATCTTTCATATTAAATCTCCTGGTTTTTAATGATTTTCTCTGGATTTTCGATAAATAATTTTTGGACGAGATCTTTATCTCTTACGATTCTTAGGACTTTTTTCTCGGCTTCAGGGAGGCGGTATTCATGATAAGAGTGGTGGATATCCGAGGCAAGAAGATCAATTTTTCTCTCTTGGAGTAGGTATTTTAGGGTTGATTTAGCCTTTTTACCATATTTTCCAAGGAGGGACATATAATTTCCTTGCATTAGACATCCAAGTTCAATATAGCGGTCAACTTTTTCGGGATGTTTTTGGAAATAAATATAGCGTTCTGGGTGGGCAATAACTGGTATGAAGTCGCTTGAGATTAGCTTAAAGATAAGCTCTGGAGCAGAGTGAAATTCAGAGTTAACTGGAAGTTCAATAAGAATATATCTTGAGCCAGCTAAGGTTGCAATTTTATGCTCATCGAGAAGTTTTGGAACACTTTCATCAATATAAATCTCGTTCCCAATATAGACATTTATATCAAGTTCGGCACGACGAAGAGCTTCTCTTAAAATCTCGGCAAGTTTCTCTTTATTTTCGTTATCGTATTGATAGCGAGTGCCTTTAATGTAGTGTGGAGTTAAAATGATATCCGTAATTCCGGAAGTGGCAGCGTTCTCAAAAATAGCTAAACTCTCTTCGAGGTTTTTACTACCATCGTCCACCCCTGGCATAATATGACAATGGATATCAATCATAAACTACCTATTTTTTAATATTGTTGTCGGTGTAGTACTTGTCGTTTGTGTAGTATGAACTATAAGAACTTTTCTTCACCTTAGCACGATTAATAACTACGCCGGTGATTTTTGAATTGACACGAGCAAAGTTTTTCTTAACGCTTTCAAGTTGGTCGATAGTGGTTTTTGCGTTAGAAATTACGACAATGTTAACGTCAGAATATTTACTTGCAACGAGCGCGTCAGAAAGGCCGAGGGCTGGTGGACAGTCGATGAAGATAACATCGAATTTCTCTTTTAGACGTTCAATGATGTAGCGGTTGGTGTCAGAAGAGAGAAGTTCGAGTGGGTTTGGTGGAGTTGGGCCAGCAGGAATAAGTTTTACGCCACGGACATTTGTATCTTTCGCGTAGGAAAGAATCTCTTTGTCATTTTTTGCGTTTGTGGTGTTTTTCTCTTGGTTTTGAGCGATATTTAAGATAAGATTTGAATAGCCAAAGGCATTTTCGCGTTCAACTTTGAAGATTTTATGTTGACGACCACGGCGAAGGTCAGCATCAATAATTAAGACTTGTTTCCCCTCTTGAGCGAAAGCAGAAGCAAGGTTAGCAATTAAGAAGGATTTTCCGTCACCGGATTCTGGAGAGGTCATGAGGATAGTTTTAAAACCAGTACCAATTGATGAGAAAGTGACATTCGTTTTAATAAGTTTGATCGCCTCAGCAAAGGAGGATTTAGGGTTTGTTGCGACAATTAGATCTTCCATTATTTATTCTCCACTTCTGGGACAACCCCAATTACGGTTAATTTAAGCTTATTTTCGACGGTTTCGGTGTCTTTGATTGTTTTATCAAGGAGATACATGAGATAAACTGCGCCGACACCGAGGATAAGCCCGGCGACAAAATAGATGATAGATTCTTTAACAATGTTGATGTTAGCTGGAGAGGAAGACTCGACGGCCTTATCAACAATTTGGACGTTATCGATGCCGTAGATGTTTTTAACCTCGTTCTTAAAGACAATACTGATATTATCAGCGATTTCCTTTGCGCGAGTTTTGTTCTCGTCAGAAGCTTTAATACTTAAGAGCTGGGTAGAAGTGGCAGACGAAACGGCGACACGTCCTTTTAGAGCCTCGTAACTAGTATTAAGTTTTAGATTATCAATAACTTGAGATAAGACATTGCGGCTCTTAACAATCTCGGAATAGGTCTTCACAAGGTTGTTTGAGAGGGTAATATCATTATTCGTAATTTCGGTTTTGCTCGACGAATCAGAAATAAGAACTACGTTCGTATAAGATTCATAAAGCGGGGTTTTTAAGAGGTTAGTATAAATCTCACCACCAGTTACAACTAGAAAAATTATGACTATAACTAGCCAGATTTTTTGCAATAGGTATGAGAGAACCTCTCTTAGGTTAAACTCTTCCATTTTTTCTCCAAAAACTAATGTATGTTCATTATTATAGCACAAACAGATAGAATAGTCAATAATAACAACATAAAAACTAGGGTTGATAAAAGTAGCCTGTTTTGTTATAATTAGGAACGTCAGAGTGTGGTTGGCGCGAGCCGAGCTCTCTGATACGCTGGAATCGTGTAGCGGCAATCACAGGAGACTGTAAATCTCCCGGCTTCGGCCTTCGTAGGTTCGAGTCCTACTTCCAGCACCACGTTGAATTATTTGACCCTTCGGGGTCATTTTTTCTCTGTTGTGAACAGGTTCTAACCAAATCGTTATCAGCGTTGAGATTTTTAACCGCTTTTTCGATTGGAATTAAGTACTTAACAGGGGAAAAGATAATGGTTCTACCCGAAAGTTTGAGTTCCGCTCCAAGAGCCTTCAAAACGTATTGTTTGCGTTCTAAATCGTCACTGTCGAAATCTTCTTTGGCGTAGCGAGCGAACATAAATACATCGTTTGCAATATCACGCCAACGTTTTTCGGCGACTTCGACTCTCGCAATAGAGTCTTGAATTGCTTTAATTTGCCCCTCAAGATTATTCGACTCTTCAATAAACCAAGCCTGGTCTGTAATTTCGCCACAATAACGCATCCTACGAAGACCAGAAAGTTCGTTTTTCTTCGCATCCTCTTGGCGACGGAGTTCACGAATCTTTTTTTCTTGCCCAGCAATACGCCTATCTTCCTCTTCCGCAAGTGCTTCAATGGCAAGGTCGAAGAACCTTTGGTCGATAGTATATTTGGCGAGTTCTGCTTTCACCTGTTCAACAAGTTCTTTTTCTGGAATGTTAATACTGGATTGAGGACAATGAAAATCTCTACATTTGCCACTACAACGGCAATAAACAAACTCTTGAGTCTTACCACTTTTGTAGGTTTTCTTATGTTTTTCAGTGACAATGGCAAAACCACAGGTTGCACACTTCATTGTGCCTCTAAAAAGATAGCTGTACGGGTCTTTTTGTGGGCGATTGTTGTGCTTGCCTCCAAGTAACTCCAAAATCCGTTCGTGTTCCTCCATCGTAATCATAGGGGGATGATTGCCATTGACGATTCTCTTATTCCCATCTTTATCAGCGTATTCATATTTACCAGTATAAAAGACATTAGTTAGCATAGAACGAAGTCCACTGCTCGTCAGTGGCTTACCGCCAATTTGTTTACGACGATGAGTCCGTAATCCAATTTCTTTGGCGTAATTTGTTAATTGTGCTGGCGAAATGGTACCAGTAAGATACTTATCGAATACTTTACGTACTAAATCCCAGTTATCAGGGTCGGGAATAATGGTCTTATCAGTGCGGTCATTAAGATAGCCAATCGGTGCCATATGAGGTCTCCAGCCCTTGTCTGCTTTACTGGATAATCCACGACGAACGTTTACCATCAAATCTTTGCGATATTTAGCATCCATACTGGATTCAACATCAAAGAGGAGGTCATCATCTTCGTTGTAGTCTCTCCCATCAGTTAAAATCCAAGAGAGTTTACCGTCGTTCATCATCTGGTGGATATAGCCACTGTCTAGTGGATTACGGGAGATTCTATCAAGTTTCCAAGTGAGGATTCCGTTTGCGTCACCGTCCTCAATCATCTGAACCATTTTGGCAAATCCTGGACGAGTGCCTGGATGACCGCCAGATTTTGCTTCTGAAATTACTTTTACGATTGTAAGACTATCACGCTTTGCACGTTCTTTCATAATACGAATTTGGTCATCAATTGATTGAACTTGTTTATCTTTTGCTTCAGTACTTTTACGAGCGTAAATAATATACTTACAACTCTTCTTGTCTAATTTCTTGTTCGACATAATACTATTTTCTTCCTGTGCTTTGATGCACTATTACTTATTATTATACGACTTCTACACCTTACGAGCAAGGCGAGGGCATAGTCGTCAAACCCTCGCCTTACGGTTTTATCTGTTACATATTGCCCTCCCTTTCCGATTTGTTACTACTTTCATCAGTTGATTCGATTTCTAAAATCAACGGGGTAATTAACATCTCTCTGCCATTGTCGGGATTCTTCTCGTAACTGATAAGCCCAGCGGACTCTAGAACTGGAATATACTGATTTCGACAAAAATTTTGATTAAGTGGTGCCCCCGTCATCTTTAGGTTATAGTTATGCAAATCCTTCATCGTTAAACTCGTTTTTAACTCTTTAAACGCTGGGAGGATAATTTGCTCGTAGAAGTCCAGTGCTTGAGGCGAAACGCCATATCTTTGGCTTCGATTGAGAGGAATCCACAATTCAAAGGCTTGGTCAACGTCAGATTGCTTGGCTACAAGAACACCATCTTCACTCATTCTGAAAGGTGCATTCAAAAGTGTTACCGCCTTAATCAGAGAATTCAAATGTTGAATGTCTCTTTGTGAGCGAGGCTGTAATCTCTTAAACATACCCTTGAAACGTTCAGCGACTTTAAACTCATTAGGAATCAGGATTTCTTTGACCTCTAACTCTTTAATGTAATAGACTCTGTCAATTAGTAGTTGTCGTTCCATATTCTCGTCTAGCATTTTATTAAAGGCGGTTTTATTTCCCGTTTTCGCTTGAACAAGGTCAACGCCGTCTTTAATTTTTTCTTGCGTTACTTCAGGACTTAATAAAAAGGCTCTAGTTTGCTCTTGTTCGTCCATCTTCATATAGGCGGAACAGAAAAACGCTGACGGGAAGCCCACAAGATAGACCGTTTCGGCGGTATTCGCACCTTTCTTATTCTTGTTAGTATTCATAAAAGGCAACCGTTTCTCGTCGTGCGAGAGTAACGAGCGAAGATTTTCTTGAAGAGAGAAATTGACCTGGTCTAGAAAGATTAGAATCTTACGCTCTAGGTCAATGTAGACCTCGCCATCCTCTCCAATCTTTTTAACGCTCTCACTGTAATAGAATGCCGTCGGCGAGACTTTTCCGAACACGAGAATATCTGTTGATGGAAAAAACTTTGATACTTCCTGGACAAGATAACTTTTACCACTCGATGACCTTGCGTTTAGGAATACATTGAGTTGGTCTTCCTCCGTGTATGTCGACAGCATTGCCAAGAAAATAATGGCTTTGTTTACGTCATCGTGTTTAATGGTCAGACCTAAAGTTTTAGTCAAATCGGCGACGGATAGTTCCTTAAATGCATCCTTATTGATTGGCTTTGCACCTCCGAGATATTCTGCGGATTCTAGGAGTTGCTTTGCTGTAATGCCTGCTAAATTGGCATCAGTGAGGTCGGCGTGTTCGCCTAAATCCTTCGGGATTACAATTTTAAAAACTGACATCTTCGGACATTTTTCTTTCAGCAATTCCGCAAGGGATTCTGTAGCATTTCTGCCAGCCTCATCCGCATCGAAACAGATATAGGCATTGCGACGATTCTTTAAATATTTGTCAACCCAAGCCTCCTTAAAAGTTGACTCACCACCAGTGCTAGAGATTGCGGGCATTCCAAAGCCCATCTGGTCTGCAATAATCTTATCAAGTTCACCACCACAGATTAACACAGAGTCTTTAGTTGATTTAAGGAGTTCGTCACCTCCATATACAGTCGCCACCGAGCCTTTAGGGTAAACCATATACTTTGGCTCACGGTCTTCTTCTTCAGGTGGGCGACGAAGTTTTAAGAATACTTTGCCGTTTTCTTCGATTGGAATTGTGAGAAACATTTTACCGTGATAGAATTCACCACAACCAAATCTGTGAGAGTTCATACTCGCAAGAGAGATTCCTCTTCCCAAGAAATAGTCAACGTATTCTCGATGTTTATTCACCATATCATCGTGGCAAGCCTTTGCAATTTTCTCTGGGTTTCGCAACGTTGAAGCATAAGACTTTTCGCTCGTCTTGTTAGTAGTATCACCGAGCAAGCGTTTCAAAGTGGTCAAATTTCCACTCTGACCGCACTTTACGCAGTGATATTGTCCAGTCATAGCATTGATACTGCAATGGAAGTTCTTCATATTTGGATGCTCACGATTAGTATCGCAATCTCCGTGTGGACACGGGAACTGAATTTCCTCATCCTTAACGTAGTAATCTAAATTTTTGGATTTGAGATAATCTTCCACCTCACCTGGTTTTGGATTTCTATATGCTTCGTTACTGATTTCCGTCATAGTCGTCATCTCCGTTATTTAACATTGATAAAAATACGATTTCTACGAGTCGCATAAGATGGTATAATTCCGCATCTGCTGACTCCATCGTGATGTCTAATCCATAAGATTTTTTATACTGTTTTTGAAATCTTTGGACGATGTTTTTACTACATCTCATAAATAACCTTTGCGAAGGACATTGCCCGTGTGGGGGTTTGATATTATTCAAGCAACGTCCTTTTAGCCCCACTTGTCAGCCATTTTAAAATACCTCAAAAAGTAGGTCAATAACAGAGGTAGAGTCCGACCAAAAGTGCCCAAAAGCACTGTCTAAAAATGCCCAAAGATGTCAAAAAATGCCCATTACTTTGGGCAATATTTTTCGGTTATTCCGTCGGGAGTAAAGACAATAATTTCTGTAGTTTTCTTTTGTTCAAATCGTAGGGATTTTTGCAAAGAATATAGGAATCTTCTATGTCAAAAAAGAATCTAACTGCTTCGGGAATTGTCTTATTGCGACGGAAGTAGTCTCTTTTGATTTTTGTACTTTCTACTAGTTTTAATTTTTTACCATTCAGCATTCGTTTGGTATCGGGTTCTTTTTCAAATTTTTCGTTCAAGTCTTTTACTTCTAGGGGCTCATATGGATGGCAAAATGCTACTTTTAAGATGCGTAACATCGTGGATTCATTTATTTTGCTTAATCTGTGCTCTTTGTTTTTAATCGTTATAATTGGCACATTGCCGTCAAGCGCTAGTGTCGCACTGGTAAAATCAATATTCTTTTTTAGGTCAATTCCGAAGGCGGAACAAAACTCGATAAAACGGCTTTTATTAAAATCTGAAACTTTATATTTGAATGTGCCAGTTGGTTCAGGATTAAACGGGTCAGACAAATCCCAATCTTCTATCATTTCAAAACTGAATACCCCATAGGCAGACATTGCGTTCATTGCTTGAACCCAGTCACCCTGGTCTTCGTCGGGAACAGTTTGTTCAAACGGGCTCTCAATCCCGTGATTTATATTTGATGAGAATCCGTGAATTAGCCCTTCATTAGTAGTGAGGATTTTATGCCAATAATCATAGGCTAACTCTTCTAGCATTTCATAGGTATCAGGTCTCATATTCTCTATATTATACCATTTCGTTAATCAATTAGCAAATCTGAAACTAATCTACCCACCCCTCATATGCGGGCGGGCTTTGAAACGGGCTTTTTTCTCCATCACTATTTTTTCAAGAACCCAAAACTAATCAGCAAATCTAATCTGTAAAAGCCTGAAAAAATATCACGACTAGTTTTCTACTATACCGCTTACGTTTCTTGCGAACATACAAAAAATTACTAACATTTCAAGGTATAATAGGAATATGAGTAGACCAACTAAATACAATCAGGAGACCACTTCGGAATTTCTCAAACTTGTTGAAGAGGGTTATACTGTAAAACTTGCGTGTAAGAAGACTGGAATCACGGATATGACCTTGAGCCGTTGGAAGAAACGCTACCCAGATTTTTTGGACGCTCTAAACAAAGCAACCAGTAAGCAATGGATAAACATAGACAACCTTCACAGGTCTGGAATTAGGGTTTACAAGCGAAAGACCAATAAACTACCATCTTTTGCCGAAAAGCCCCTAGAAAGCGGTTTAAATGCGTCGCAGAACTATTCTATTGTTATTGGTTCAAGTAGGGTTTGACAATGTATTTTTCGCTATGTTTATGATATAATTAAAGTGTTCTGAATTTCAATTTTACACACTGGTCTATCTGTGACAAGATGGTTAAATATTTGACCTCCGTGTGGAGCACCTCGCTCCAGTCAGGTCAAAAGCCAGTCTGTAGAAAATGAAGTTCAGAACACTCCATAGCGGGGTGTTCCACTTGGTTTATGGGGTATTTATAATAAAAGGAGACCTCATATGATAAGCCATAAAAAGTCCGACATATCAAACCCAGCCAAAGAGAAAAAGAATCAGGGCGACAAATATAAGAATAGACCTAAATCTAATTCCCACGCTAAAAAGATATGGCTTTGGGCAACAATAGCAGGAATTTTTGTAGTAATTGTCATTATTGTTTGCGTAGTTATATTTGGGAACAAGCCTACAAAACTTTCTGACGCATACAATAAATGCACGGATGAATTTACAAAACTTGAAGCAGAAGCAGAAGAAACGAATAGCAAAAGAGATGATGCTACGATTTATTTTAAATCTGGCACATCTAAAGAGACACTCGAATCTATGGCTAGTATTATGAGAACGTTTGGAAAAGCCAAAAATGTTGAGTATTCGACCTCCGAAGAGGAATATGAAAAAATGTATCAGGAATATGTTAATGAAAATAATCAGGAGATGCTCGCTACCCTTGAGATTATTGGTAAAGAATCTATGATTGAGAAATTTTCGGCAGTAATGCGTGTAAAAGTCCGTGATGTTGACGACCTTGACAGCGTCAAATATGTTGTAAATAATAACCCAGAATTCAGGAAAAATATAGATAATACTACGGAGCCTTCCTACAACACGATGCCATATATTGGCTTTGGAACTTTAGAATTATTTGATGATGGAAAAACAATAATGATGGAGACCGAAGGTGATGACTATACAGATAAGATGAACTGTATATGTACCGCACTTAATATGCCATATAGAATAAGAGATGCTATAGGTCAAACAGCGTCTATGGATAGGACACGAAAAGATGAATGGGATGATTTCAGTATAGAGTGGTCTTATTCTGCTAGTAATAAAAAACTACATATCGTAATCTATCAAAAGTAGAGCAGTTTTGGGATTTTGGGGGTTTTGGGTCACAATTGGACTTTCTTTTCTGGTAAACGTTTTTTGCTGCATATATATAGAGATGAAAAAAATAATCTTAAATTTGCCATACAATAAGAGTATGGCACGACCAACAAAGAAGAATGATGAATTGAAACTGAAACTAGCCGACTTCATTCGGTCTGGTTTAACGGTCAAAGATGCTTGTGAAGCAACAAATATATCGACCTCGACTTTTAATCGTTGGCGAAATTCAGACATTGAATTTGATAGGCTTATTGATGAGGCTACAAGAAAAGGCTGGGAGAACGCCGAAGCCTTTGCAAAATATCATTATCGTGGCTATAAACGAAAGGTAGTGAAGAAGCTACCGCCTTTGCCAGAAAAACCGCTCACAGAGCCTTCCAGCGCGCTTAAAGAGCATTTCTCCAAGCCAATCCAACAACAACCAAATAAACAATTTTACGCTGGTTTACCAGTTCTGTTTACTTATCCAACAAAATATCCAACAGATTTTTACATCAACGGTAATAATGGAATGGTAGAACGTTTTACGAAAGAAGGTATTTTACAGACAATGCGAATTGATACTTATGAAAGAAAATATCTTGGCAAGGATGAAGATATTTGTTTCGGCGTAGTTTTTTAGTAGTAAATATCTATTATCGTTTCAGTAAATTCGTTAAATAATAGAACTGGATAATTAGCTGTCTTATGATAAAATAGTAGCAAGATGTCATTTTATCAAGACAAAACTACAACGGAGGAACAAGCATACTACGACCGTATGATAACGATGATGGGGTCGTTATCTAATCTGTTTTCGACGAGCAAAAAGCCGTTTCTGCACTACCGAGTAACCGAAAACCTATTTTGTAAGTGCTTGAAAGCGGAAAACCTATCGAGGTCGGACATCACAGCTGACGCCAAGAAAGGCAATATCGGCATTGGTATCAAGACTTGGGTCGACTCCAACATCCAGAAAATCGCAGAGTTTGATGCTTCTCGCCCTGATTATGAGGGTAAGAGTGATGAAGAAATCGTCAGAATTATAGCAGATTTGCGTAATGACCGTATCGCTTTTACAGAGCGAACTAACGGCTTGAGCGAAATGATTTATCACTGCACCATCAGAGATGCAGGCGTAATTAAAATCGCCGAGTGCCCACTTGAGCCTGTTGATGTTGGCAATATCCACGATATCAGGCGTGGCGTTGGCAGAAGTAGAAATACCATCTCGTTCACTGATGGACTTAACGACTATCAGTTCAGCGTCCCAAAAAGCACGCTCTACAAAAACTTCTCGTCGATACAAATCATCAAGGAACTCCCAGTCAAAATTATTCCTGACCCATTTGATGTTCTCGAAGACAAGTTCTACGGCGATGCAAGTTTTGTAATTGCCCAGTCCACTCCTGTCGACGAGCCGAAAGAAAACACGGTTTATTTACCGCTCTATTCTTATACGAAAGCTAGAGGCAAGGAAGTGATGCCTGCGAGTGGCTTGAACATCCGCTTCGCAAAAGGTCGTCCACGCAGTCCATACGAGGTTTATATCCCTGTCCGCAGTGCTTTCAATAAGTTGCATCGAGACTTTTTCCCACCGTCCGACGTGCCGTTCGATTTACTTCTACCAAACGGCAAGCACATCTCCGCAAAAATCTGTCAGCAAAACGACAAAGCTTTAATGTCTAACCCAAATGAGGCTTTGGGGCACTGGCTCATCGACGATGTGCTAAAGGTGTCGCCAAGCACCGTGATTACTTATGAGATGCTGGAAAAATATGGCATCGACTCGGTAGAAATAGAGAAAATTGCCGACGGCAAGTATAAGATTAACTTCGCCAAAATCGGTAGCTACGAAGACTTTATGGATTCGGAAGACGAAGACGAGCCTGATGAAATTACTCTTTAATCGCTTCTGCGATATTCTCGGCGATGCGGTTGATGACGGATACGCATACAGAGTTACCTGCCTGTTTATAGAGACGAGACTCTGCCTGTTTTGGTGGTAGTTTGAAGTCTTTGTCGAAACCTTGAGTATTAAAGCACTCGTGTGGCGTCATCTTGCGGATGCCATCTTTTGCTTTAATTAAACACACGTTATGTCCGCCCTCGCCTTGGTTGGCGGTTAGAGTAGGGACGACGCCACTCTTGTTCTTGCGAACGTAGCGACGACGCCACTGGTAGACCGAGCGGTCATCATCCATCGCTTCTACGAGTTTCTCGTAGATGTCGCCCTTATACTTACCCTCGGTGTAGTAGTATTTATCATCCATCTTGGTGTCGAAGTCGATGATGTCGTCCAGTTTTGCGGTAAGTTCAACTGGATGTGGGAACTCGAAGTTTTTATATTGTTCGACATCCTTAAAACCGACGATGTAGATGCGCTCACGGTTTTGTGGCACGTTACCGTATTCCATAGCATTCAAGACGGCATATTTAACGTGGTAGCCCTCTTTCTCAAGTTCGCTTAAAATCACACGGAAAGTATTACCACCATCGTGGCTGACGAGGTTCTTAACATTTTCGAGGAACACGATGCTCGGTTTTTTGACCTTGATGATGCGGAGAAGCTCGAAGAATAGCACGCCGCGCCCTTTTTCGTCATCAAACCCCTTGCGAAGACCTGCGATACTGAACGCCTGGCACGGAAAACCAGCAAGCATAACATCGAAATCTGGTATTTCGTCGGCTTTTACGTCGTTGATGTCTCTGATATCAACCTTGATTGGAAAGTTTAGTTCCATTGTTTCTGCTGGGTATGGGTCGAACTCGTTAGCGTATATCGTCTCAAACGCCCCAGTTTTTTCAAAACCCTTGTCTATACCACCTACCCCTGCAAAGAACGATGCACATTTTAGTTTTTTCATTATATTCCTCGCTTATTACTTATTACTATTTTACCAAAAATTGCGGCGTGCTGCAATAATAATATAAAAAGTCCGCAAAAAGGACATAATATTTTTATTGCCACCCAGAATACTATATTTTATGTAAAACCCAACAAGAAATAATTTTAACCCCACTAAAACAACTACATTTTACACAAAATCACTACAAAAAGAAAGAAAAAATAAAAAATGTATGAAATGCAAAGAATTCCTAACCCTAAAATTATTTATTGTTTTCTTTTTCTTTCTGTTTACTTTTTCCTTTGTGGAATATTTCTTGCGGGAAAATGTATAAAATGTAACGTTTTGATATACCCCAAAATTATGTTTTGTGGTATAATTAAAAGAGATTGTTTAACAATTTGTAAGGCAATCAGTAAAATTTGCTCGATTGTAGACAAACCAGACCTTCTTACCAGAGGTCAAATCCTCTTCTATCAAGGTTCTAACTTCGTTTACTATTGAGCACCACTTTTTATAATTGTGGTGCAAGCCATCTTAGCTCAGTTGGCTAGAGCAGCCGCCTTGTAAGCGGCAGGTCGTCGGTTCAAATCCGACAGATGGCTCCACGACGGATTGCAAGCAAAATGCTTGCATTTTTGCTTATAAGACGGAGTGGAGTAATTTGAACGGAGTACAGATGGCTCCACGACGGATTGCAAGCAAAATGCTTGCATTTTTTAGAGGCTTAAAACTTCTTGATATTCCACTTTTGTACGATTTATGTTCGAGAAAGTAAAGATTACTTCTTCACACTCGCTAATCGCGTCGAATGCGTCCCATTCGGTCTTTTCGACAATTCCGACCGGGTAAAAAACGATTTTCTCGATATTCCCGCTCGATTTTAAATAAGCTTTTGCGGTGATTGACTTAAAATTCTTCGCGCCCCAATTATTTCCAAATCCAACAAGGCCATTTACGCTTGCATAGACAGTTTCGGCGTCTTTTACCTCTTTAACATCGAAGATGAGCGATCCACCCTCGCCGTTGGTCTTTTCGCTTTCGCTATCTTTTAAGCTTTCAAGGATTTGTTTTACAATTGCGTCTGGGAGAGTAAAACCTTCGTTGGTTTCTATTTTTTGCCAACTGTTAGAGAGGTATTTCTGGTAAACTGCGTTTTCTTTTGAGCCGAGGAAATAGCGTTTCGAGAAATAGGTCGATTCGGAAGCATCTTCTTGGGTAACGAGAGAATCGTGCTTCTTAAAGTCAATTTCATAGGTTTTATTAACCGAACAATAATTTCCGAAAGTAATATCTAAAGTTACACTCTCAAGATCGGTTTTTAGCTCGCTTAAAGAGGTGATTGGTTTGCTGCTCGACAAAGCGAGGAAGATTAAAACGGCTAAAACGGCGGTAATGGCGATAAAAATCGCGACAATTTTTGGTTTTTTCGAGGTTTTTTCGGGCATCTTATTCCTTTATTTTTCTGCCTCCTTTAAGGCTTTTTCGAAAAACTTCCCAGTTCTTACATCTTTTTTGACTTTTTCGACATTTTTTAGCATTTTTTCGTAATCTTTCTTCGTGATTTTCTTTAATTTTCCTGGGATTTCATCAAGAGATTTTACCGTAATTCCGAGCCCATTTTTCTCGACAAATGGAGCGAGCGCAGCGTCTTTATAGATAATAATCGGAAGCCCAGACGCAAGATAGAGCGAAGTTTTATGGGGATTATTAATTTTCAGGTATTTTCCGAATTGGCCGGTGCAGGTTTTTACACTCGGACCATCCCAAATTAACCCAAAAGAGCCTGAAAGATGCGAGATTAGCTCATCTGGCTTAAATGCCCCTCTATAATCGATATTTTCCCCCTCGCATTTTTTGTCAAAATTTACGCCATAAAGATTAAAACTCGAGCCCTTAATTGTCTTTAAATCCTTTAAAAATCCAGATTTTTCAGCAATTTTTAGGTTCCCAGCGATAATAATGCCGTCATCTAAACCAGTCTTTGCGCAGGTTTTTTTATCGTAGAGGTAGTCAAACACCCCAAGATTAACGAGTTTTTCCTTTTTTACACCCATTTTAATCAGGCTGGAGCTCATTTTTTCGTTGTGTGAGATGACTTTATAAGCGCTATTTAGGACATTTAGGTCATTTTCATTAACGCGCTTTAGATAAGCCTGACTTTTTTCGGGATCATCTTTAAAACGGAGTGATTCAAGATCATGTACTACGACGATAACTTTTACTTTAGAGCTATATTTTTTAACAATTTCAAAGAAGTTAAAGGCAGTATTAATTAAGGGGTATTGGATTAAAATCGTGTCGTCTTTTTCAAGCGAATTGAAGATTTTATTCCATTTTCTAGCGTTATTCTTATAGTGATAGAGTTGAATTGGCTTTTGCCATTTTTTCGTTTTTACACCAAAAACGGTCGGAATATTAAGTCTTTTGTAACCTAATTTTTCGGCGACTTTCTCGATATCGGTTCTCGCCTTTTCGACGGCATTAAAACGCGATTCTTCACTGTCCATCCCTTCAACTGTGACATATTTCATATTAAAATTATATCACTTTAGGCTGTAAAAATTAGAGATAAATTCTTCAAATTCGTCGTTTTTAATCGCTTCGCGCATTTTTTCAGTAAGACTAATTAGGAAACGGATATTATGGATAGAGAGGAGCGTTGCACCGAAGGCCTCGTCACAACGCATGAGATGGTGGACGTAAGCTTTAGTATAGTTTTTACAAGCATAACAATCACAAGTTTCATCAATAGGGGCAAAATCATCTTTGAAGCGGGCGTTTTTAAGGTTTAGGCGGTTTTCTTTTGGTTCGCCTTTTTCGGTTTTTCTTAGTCCCGGAACAAGTGCGTTACCATGACGGGCTAATCTAGTCGGAGAAACACAATCGAAGATATCAACGCCACGTTTTACGCCTTCAATTAGGTCGACTGGTTCACCGACACCCATAAGATAGCGAACTTTATCCTCTGGGAGATAGGGGTTCGAAAATTCGATTGCTTTATACATATCATCTTTACACTCATCGTCGTTTGCGACACCACCGATTGCATAGCCATCAAAGCCGATTTTAACAGTTTCTTTGGCGGAAAAGCGGCGCAAATCTTCATAAGGTCCACCTTGGACGATACCAAAGAGGTTTTGGTTCTTGTTTTTATGGACTTTTTTACCACGCTTTGCCCAACGAAGGGTGCGTTCGACGCTATTTTTAAGGTAATTATAATCGGCGCTAGCTGGAGGACATTCGTCAAAACTCATTGCAATATCGGAATCTAACATATTTTGGATTTCGATAGATTTTTCAGGGGTTAAAAAGAGCTTTTTCCCATCAATTTCAGACTTAAAATGGACACCCTCTTCGGTAATATCTTTCTTTTTATTACGAGCAAGCGAAAAGACCTGGTAACCGCCAGAATCGGTCAAGATTGGGCCGTTCCAGTTCATAAATTTATGGAGTCCACCGGCTTTTTCGATAATTTCAGGGGTAGGACGGAGCCAGAGATGATAGGTGTTTGCAAGAATAATCCCAGGGTTAGTTGCTTTAACTTGTTCCGGGCTGAGAGTTTTTACAGTCGCTTGGGTTCCAACCGGCATAAACATCGGTGTTTCGTACTCTTGAGTTGAGCCATCAGAAGACGTAAAAATTAGTTTCCCGTATCTTGCACCAGTTTTTTTATCTTTATGGATTAATTCATATCTTACTTTCATTTTTTACCTCTATAATATCAACATCGCGTCCCCAAAGCTAAAGAAACGGAACTTATTTTCAATCGCGTAGTCATAGGCTCTTAAGACTAAATCGCGCCCTGGGAGGCTAGAAGAGGCCTTAAAAGGGCTTTTTTCGGGCAATTTTTCCTCCATAAAGGCGGAAACGAGCATCAAAAGTGTCGATTTCGGGAGGTGGAAATTCGTAATTAGATGATTAACAACCTCAAATTTAAAGCCTGGATAGATAAAAATATCAGTTTCACCTCTATCGGCGATGATTTTTCCATCAAATTTCTTTGCAACAGTTTCAAGAGTTCGAACAGTGGTCGTTCCAACGGCGATAATTTTCCCGCCACTAGCCCGGACTTCTTCGATTTCTTTTGCCGCTTCCTCTGTAATTACGTAGGTTTCGGTGTGCATTTTATGCTTTTTTACGTCGTCAACGTTAACCGGGCGAAAAGTTCCGAGCCCAACATGAAGAGTGATTTTAATGATTTTTATTCCCCTATTTTTAGCCTTTTTTAGAAGCTCTGGAGTGAAATGAAGTCCAGCGGTCGGAGCGGCAGCGGAGCCCAAGTTTTTCGCATAGACGGTTTGATAGCGATCCTTATCTTTAAGTTTCTCATGGATGTAAGGTGGAAGTGGCATCGAACCTAATTTATCTAAAATTTCGAGAAAAACACCGGCATAAGTAAACTTTAGGACGGTAATTCCCTCTTCTTTTAGCTCTTCGACGTGTGCACTCATAAGAGGCTCTTTGTCATTTTCATTTTTAAAAAAGAGGATGGATTTGCCGTTTTTTAGACGTTTTTGAGGGCGAGTTAAACACTCCCAAGTGTCGTTCCCAAGGTCCTTTAGGAGTAAGACTTCAATCTTCCCGCCAGTATCAGCACGATGACCAAAAATGCGAGCTGGGAGGACTTTGGTCTCGTTTAAAACAAGGGCATCGCCAGGGTTAAAATAGTCTAAAATATCCGAAAAATGTTTTTCTTTGATGGTCTCAGGATTTTCACGGTTTAAAATTAAGAGTCTTGAGCTAGAACGGTCTTTTAACGGCGTCTGGGCGATTAACTCTTCCGGTAAAACAAAATCGAAATCATCAGTTTTCATTCCGATAATTATACCATAATTTTAGCGTTTTGGCTAATCGGGTTCACTGAGGTCGATCTCTGGGTCGAGTTCTTTTTGGTCTTCTTCAGGTTCTTCTTTTTCATCCTTTAGAGTTTTTACGATGTCTTTACTATCTCTAATTGCGTCTTTAATAGCGTGTTCGGCGATAGCGTGGGCAACTTCAATTACACCAGCGACGGTCGTGATCGAGCCCATAATAAGATAGCCGTTACTACTAATCGTGTTCGAAGCAAAAATGAAGTAAGCTCCCATTGCAAATTCGAGAATAGTTAACCCAATTCTAAATTTCCAGCCAAAGTTCCTATTATCGCTGTGTTTTACAATGTAAACTACCCCCATTACGCCGTTAAAGATCGTAAATCCACCACACATTAGGTCAAGGACGGTGTTTGTAAAGCCTTCGTTGATGTAAAGATAGACGCCGAGGGATGTAATAACAAGATAGATTAGCGCTTCAACAATTTGAAGATAGAAAGTCTTTCTTATAGCGACTTTTTCTTCGCGGTTTTTCTCTCTATCCATGTTCGATTTTAGATAACCGATACGATAAAAACCCCAGAAACCCAGGACTGTGCCAGCTAGAACAATAATAGCCGGGAGAGTTTTAGTGTCGTTTCCATTCCCGTTTAGGCCAGCGATTGCCATCATTAGCCCAGAGATAAACATCATAACCGAGCCTGCAAGTCGGTTTTTAATAAAGATGAGCCATGCTCCCATCCCACGTTTTAAAATCTTGTTCATGACTTTATTATATCTTAATGCTTAACTTTTTTCCAATAAGTTTTTTATGTTATAATGGCGGAGGTGACGTTTTTCTGGGGAAGGAGGAAAAGGTTATGAACATTTATAGAGCATTTTTAGATCGTTATGAGGAGAGAAAGAAAGCGATTAGCTATGGGCACTTTTTCTATTCTACAGTCGTATTCGAAGGTGGGCATTCGAGGTTATATTATGAAGCCCTGCTTAAGGAGGCGAAGTTAACTGATGAAGAGGAGGAGATTGCTGATCGGGCGATTACAATTAGCATAGATGAGATAAAGAAAGCTTTGAAGCGTGACAGAGAAAAACTCAATTCAAAGACGAATTATATGAATCGATGGAGTATGTTTTATATTGTCTTACTCCCGCTATGCTTCGTGGCCTTTGCCGATTTATTTATTTTTTTCTTAAGTCGCTCAGAATTTGAAGTGTCGGGATTCGCTTATTTTCTAGTCGATTTTTTTATCTTCTTCGCCGCTATGGTTTTTTGCCTTGCTAAGCGTAATTTCTTCAGGAAAATAGCTGAACGTGATTTTATGCTGATGTATGATGACTTTAAAAATCGTGAAAAAGTCTTAGCTGAACATCAGCTGATTCACGAGGTCTTAAGGGATAAGGATAAAGGTGCGGAGAATAACGAAGAAGAAGATGATGATGATATTGATGAAGAGGAAGACGATGATCTAAAATGAGAAGAAGGCTGCGAGTTTGCAGCCTTTTTTACGTCAAAAAAATGGAGCCACCAACCGGGTTTGAACCGGTGACCTCATCCTTACCATGGATGCGCTCTACCAACTGAGCTATAGTGGCATTCGTTATTGTTCTATTATACTATAATTACATGATTTTTCCAGGTTTTTTCGGACGAGTTTTAGTAACTATGGCCTTTTTTGTCGAGACAGCACGTTTTTTCGGATAAAGAATCTTCGTTTGTTTTTTCACAAAATGGCGGGTGCGGTTCTTTTTGACAGTTGCTTCAGCAGCACGGCGAGCGTTATCATCGGCGATTTTCTTCTCGATCCTCGCGGTAGTTTCGGCAACCATCTCAAGATCTTCTGCTTCTTCATAGATTGAAAGCATAAGACGGAGTGTTGCGGTCGAGTGGTCGAGTTTATAGGCGTTTTCTAACGCTTCAATCGCTTTCTTTCTTTGGCCCATTTTTTCGTAGGCTTTAGAGAGGGCGATATGGCGCGAAGGAACACTATCTTCGAGATCGAGGGCTTGTTCAAACGCCATGACAGCCTTTTCATAGGCGCCAGTTTCAAGATAAATCAAGCCAACATTATGGAGCGATGAGGCGTTATTATCGAGAGATTGAGCGATTTCAAAACATTCAATTGCTTCGTCATAATTTTGCTCTTTAGCATAGAGAATGCCGAGACGATTATAAGCGGCGGCATTTTTCTCGTCGAATTTGAGGATAGTAAGAAGTGCTTTTTCGGCACGGAGCGGTTTTCGGTCCTTCATAGAGGTTTGCGCAACGTCCCAAAGTTTTTTCATCTGGGAATTATATTTATCGCTTCGTTCAGCTTTTTCCTCAGCTTCGCGGACTTCGGCAGGCTTTCGAATTGGATACAAAAAGATAATATAAATACATAAAACAAGCAGTACGCTAGCGCCTAACATGGGTTAATTTTACCATAAAAACATTAGTTTAGACAAGGTTTGCGACGATTTGGAGACGGATTATTCCATTTTTTTTGATTGTATCATGAGCAAGAATAAGGCCGTTGATTTTCTTTGTAAAAGCCTCATTTTTAGTCTTAAAATAGGATTTTTCGGCAAGATCAATCGTCGTTTCAAGGACCTTTAGGGTAAAATCGCGCTTTGAAATCTCTTTAGAGTCCTTTTTCTTATGTAACTCCTCGGCAATAGTGTAGATTTCGTCATTTTTTGCAACAAGAAGGCGTTTTGCGGTCTCAAAAATGTCCTTTTCGGCCTCTCTCGGCGTTTCTAGGGAGTTTTTCCTTAGGGGAGCATAGATAAGGCTTCTTGAGCGAATCGTCGGAAGGAGAGCCTCTGGAGAGCTCGTAAAGAGTGAAAAATGGTAATTTTCTTTCGGCTCCTCGAGAAGTTTTAGAGCGGCATTTTGGGTGACTTCAGGAAATTTTTCAGCATTTTTAAAGATAAAAAAACGCGGATTTATAGCTTTTGTAGAGGTTAAAGTAATAATTTCGCGGACTTTTTCGATTGTATATTCGTCGATAATAAAGGTTTCGCCGAGGTCTTTCTTAAGATTATCAAAAGAAAAGACTTCATTTCCAACTTTTCCTCCCTCTTCTAGACAAATAATCGTCGTTCCAGAGTTTTCGAGGATATTCTTTAGCTCATCTAAACTCTTAAAAAACATAGTTACCTCTTATTTAGAACTTCGTCGAACTCTTTCGGAAGTGGCGATTCAAAAGTAACACGTTTACTCTTTGGGATAGTGATTTCGAGAGTTTTTGCATGGAGGAAGAGACGGAGGTTAGTATCTGGATTTGCTGTGCCATAGACGCGATCGCCAAGGATTGGAGTGCCAAGGTATTTAAGGTGAACGCGAAGTTGATGGGTGCGACCAGTAGTCGGGCGGAGTTCAAGAAGACTATACTTTTCGTTCGAGGAAATAACCTTGTAATAGGTTTGGGCTGGTTTTCCGTTTGCGTCGACGACAAAAGTTGTTGGGTGTTTAATATTTCGGGACATCGGGAGATCAATCATTGCGCTATCTAGTTTTGGGCGACCTTCGACAATTGCATAGTAGGTTTTATGTGCTTTTCGATCTTGAAATTGCTTCCGTAACATTTTCTGGGTTTTTTCATTTTTCCCGAGAATAACCACGCCAGAAGTGTCGCGATCGAGGCGATGAACGAGAAGCCCATAATCTTCGAGAGTTGGCTCGGCAGAATATTCACCCTTACTCATCGATAAAAGCCCGCTCGGTTTATCAAGTACGAGAACATTTTCATCTTCAAAAATCGTTTTTGGACGCATTTTTTCAATGGCGGCCTTTTTTAAATCCTCGTTTACGAGTTCTTCAGGGAGATTTAGCTCAATTTTCGCATCTTTTTCAATCAAAGTATTTGGTTTTAACGCTGGTTTTTCATTAACGAGCACGTAGCCAGATTTGATAAAAGTTTGGAGAGTTGAACGATTATAATCTGGAAAGAGCTCGACAAGTACCTTATCAAGGCGGAATTTCTCGACTTTTTTATCATCAGAAAGCTCAACGTCGCCATTAATAACGCGCGAAAGCTCAGGTTTTGAAAACTTTTTCCCAGTGATAATCATAGGTATATTATAACATAAAAAGGCCGCCTTTTAAAGCGACCTTTTAGTTTTAAGAATCGTAGGGGCTCTCCAGGCCGCCGCTATAAGATTCGCCATTTTCAGTTCTCTTAAAGTGGTTGTGGCCGTTTGCGCCATTGAAATAGAGAAAAGTTTTTGGCAATGTACGTCCTACGTCCGGATTCGCGCCCTCTCCGAGGCTGGTCTCGATTGATTTTTCGAGGAGCCAACGGTTGAGCACGTCCCTTGAAATCTCATAACAATCCGGGAAATAATTTCCCGATTTCCGGTAGCCGGCGTATTGTCCGCTTTGGGAAATTACCTCTTGGATCGTGTCTGGCCACTCTGGGCTATCTACTCGGTTTAGGACCGACCAGACGACCTGCGATTTCTCGGTTTTCGAGTCAATTCCGCCAGCTTCGTTCGTCACGAGGATGGCGAGAAGCCTTAAATCCTCCTCGGTGTAAGTTGGACCGACAGAGGCCGCAGGTTGGATGACTGCAATATTTACCGTTTCTGTAGCTCGGGCTTTTACTGGAGCTAAAATACTGGTTAACGCCGCAAAGACAAGTCCTAAGGTGATTTTAGCTACAGTAGGCGTTTTGCCTAATTTTTTCTTCATTTCTACTCTCCTTTTAATTTGCTAGATTTTTTGCAACAAAATAGAGGTGATAAAATCTCAAAACACCTCCTCTATACTTCTATTATAGCACAAAACGTCAAAAAAGTCAATCCATACCCTGTAAATGAGGTCGTAAGATTAGACTTTTAAGGGGAGATATGGTATTCTGATAGAGGTGGCGAACGTTAATATTGGTGATTAAACTTCGGTTTTCTAAGGGAGGGATCTTTATGATTAGAGAAGTAGCAGTTGAAACTAAATATGGTGTTACGACGATTACGGTAAGCCCTGAGGGGCAGATTGACGTTTCAAGAATGGGCGGAGATGATGTGATGATTCCGGCTCCGCTCGGGATCTGGAAGATGCAACTTTCTCACGCCGAAGGCAACAAAGTAATCCGTTCCGGGTCCGGCGAATGCGGATGCTATCCGTTCAAATTAAGCGAGCCTCGGGATGAGAGCTACGTCGAGAATGATACGATGCACGCTTCTTCGGCTTCGGAATTAGCGAGGAATACCTGTCGGTTTTATACGGATCTTTTCTTACCGGAAGAGATAACTCGGATTGTGAACTTTTTAGTTTATCACGATCGTGGTGAGAGAGAAGACAAGACCGATGATCGTCCGCGCGAAGGCAAGTTTGAGGAAGAGTTGGTCGAATTCGCGAAGAATATTCAATATCTTCCGGCCGGCGTTCAATATGAGTTGATTCGGGATTTTATTATCTTCGAAAACGCTGGAGACGAGAGGTGGGAGCCTAGAGATCGCGAGATTATGCAATTCGCAAAGCTCTGCGATAAGGCAGATGCGCCGCTTTCGGCCTTAATCTATGAAGCTCAAGGAAGAAAAGGTTCTCTACTCTATAAACAGAAGCATTTCGAGGCCTTGACCGAGCAGGATATGAACTATATCGATGAAATCGAGACTTATGACCAGGCGGATGTTTGGTTCGCGCATATGATCGACAAGTATAATAGTTACGATCATTTGAAGATTTTTATCGATATTATCATCGAGGCCTGCATCGACGTGCGCGGAAGAAATTTCTTCTGGCTTAAGAAGTTTTTAGAGAGGCGGAATATTTTTCCGGAAACAATACTCAATACATACGGAGTTTAACCACCAGAAAGGCCCCCAGCTTTATCGGGGGCTTTTAAACTTTTAAAATGTGGTATAATAGTGGAGCGCGGGGTAGTAGCTCAGTTGATAGAGCGTACGATTCGCATTCGTAAGGTCGTGGGTTTGATTCCCATCTACTCCACCATTTTTTTATGATCCTAAAAATATAATACCTACCATAGTCGAGAGATTGCCTACATTATTCCCGGTAACTAGATCGAGATATATTTTTGCGAATAAACATAGAGCCATTACCGGAAAAACTATTGACATAACAACTACATTTACATTATAGCCTATTACCCCCCGCAAGGGTTTTATATCTCATCTTGAAAAATAAGCGTTTTTGTGGTATAATATAAGAGAAGGCCTCTTTGGAGGCTTTTATTGTAATTTAACATCTGAAGAAGGAGGTGGACATCTTGAAAAACAAGGGGGTGAAAAAGATGATAAAAACTTTAATTATATTGCTAATAGTTGTTAATATAATAACCTGTTTAACTGCTCGGATAATACAAGGCGGGAAGCTGGTCGTATCTGGCGAAGATATCCGGAATAGTTCGAGGCGAGACAAGCCGACAGCTTATTTGATCGCCGGGATGAATAACCAGGCTTCGACGGCCTATTCTCTAATCGATTTTCCGGACAAATATACTGTTCCGCTCGATTTTAGCCTTTTCGGGTTCAATCCGATAAATGCTGGAGACCAAATCGACGTGCTTTGTCGACAAGAGGGCGCAGTCGTGATGGGAATTTCGGTTGGGGCAAAAGCGATCATCTATTCCGGAATGGACGCGGGACATAAAGTGATTTTAATAAACCCTTGCGTTTACCCTGATACGGTAAAACTCGATAATCCCTTCATGAAGGTCGCAAGTATCTTACTCGAGGTTATCTCTTATGGTCTCGGATGGCTTTCGGTCATACCGCTTCCGATCGGAGATATGGGGAATAAGTATTCTCTTGCGCTGCTCTCAGATCAGTTTTTCTGGTCGATGTGGGGGAGTCCAAAGTATCAGAATATTAGTAATATCAAAATAATATTGTCGACCGAAGACGAACTCCTAAAAAACGACCAGATTCTCGAGAGATTCGCGTTTGCGAAACATATCCAAATTGAGACAAAACATGGTCGGACAGGCGAGCCAAAATCGGCACCACTCTATCAGTGGGCGATTAAAATCCTTCTTCAGTAAAAAATACGGAGCTGCTTATAGTTAGGGCTCCGTTTTTTGTGGTATAATGGTAAAAAATGGAGGTTAGATGAGCAAGTTTGACGATCAATATATTGATTTATGCCGAAGAATTCTTTCTCAGGGTGAAAAAGTTTTAAATTATAAGAAGACTGACGATCGCTCCGCTTCAGTTTCGACCGCAATTCCGGATCATGCCGCTCAAGGAGCCAGTGAGTCGCGAACAATTCGACTACCGCACCAAATTTTAGAATTTGATTTATCAGAAGAATTTCCAATTTTAACCTCGAAAAAGGTCGGGTTTAAGTCCGCGATACTCGAGATTTTATGGATTTATCAAGTCCAGAGTAACAAAGTCTCTTGGCTAAATGACCGTGGTGTTCATATCTGGGACGAGTGGGAAGTTCCGGAGGATGGAATTTACCAAGGGCGCGATTTTAAAGTACTTTACAAAAAACATGGTCTAGACGAAGACCCGGTCGGGACAATCGGTACCGCTTATGGCTGGATTGTGAAGAGATATTCACTCGTCCAAAACTTAATTGAAACTTTAAAAGAAAACCCGGGAAATCGCCGGATGGTTATGAGTCTTTGGCAAAATGAGTGGCTAGAGACTGCCGCGTTACCGAGTTGTGTTTGGAATAGCCAATGGAACTTAATTGATGGAAAACTGAATCTTCTCGTTACCTCGAGAAGTACCGACGTTCCGCTCGGATTGCCGTTTAATATCGTGCAATACGCAACTTTATGCTGTCTCATCGCACAATGTATTGGGGCGGAACCAGGTCAATTTACTTTTATTACCAATGACGCTCATATCTATGAAAATCAGATTGATGGGATTAAGGAACAGATTAAACGCTACGAGGATGCGAACGAAGGGAAAGATTTACCGAAGGCGCCGAAACTTTGGATTAATCCAGAGGTGAAAGATTTCTTTAAATTTGATAATTCGAAAGAGCTAAAAGATATCAAGCTTGAAGGTTACGAGCATCTAGGAACAATTAAAATGCCGATAACGGAGTAGAAAATGAGTTTTAGTATTATTGCAGCAGTTGGAAGAAATATGGAGCTCGGGAAAAAGGGGCAGCTTTGTTTTAGACTTCCTGAAGATATGAAATATTTCAAACAAACCACGCTCGATCATCCGGTGATTATGGGCGGGAACACTTTTAGAAGTCTTAAGGCGCCACTTCCGGGACGCACAAATGTCGTTTTGTCGCGTTCAGATGATTTTCCGGAAGATGTTGTCGTTATACACTCTCTTATGGAGGCGATAAATGAGTTTTCGCGGCTCGAGGATGAAGTGTTTGTGATTGGGGGCGGGGCGATTTATGAGATGTTCTTGCCGTTTTGCGATAAAATTTATCTGACCGAAATTGATGCGTTCGACAAAGAGGCGGACGTTTTCTTCCCAAAATTTGACCAAGGAAATTATGAGAAGACGGTCGTTTCGAGTGGAAAATCAAAAAATCACGGGATTCCTTATGATATGGTCGTTTATACGAAGAAAGAAGGACTATGATCTAACAGTCTTTTTGGTGGAGGTTTGATTAATCATAGGAGGTTTTATGGAAAAAGATATTGTTTTTAATTTGATTGATGAAGAAAAAACTCGCCAAACCGAGGGGCTAGAGCTCATTCCGAGCGAAAATTACGTTTCGAAAGAGGTGCTTTCGGCGATGGGATCGGTTCTTACAAACAAATATTCCGAAGGATACCCGAATTTTAAAGATACTGGTTACGACGGCGAGAGCGAGGCGGACTACGCGAAGAAAGAGACAAAAATCGGGGAGGAAATTCTCGGGAATTATCGTTATTACGGAGGCCAGAGAAATGTCGATCGAATCGAGCGTCTCGCAATTTCGAGAGCTTGCCGACTATTTCACTGTGACCATGCAAACGTTCAACCACATTCTGGCGCGAATGCGAACGAGGCAGTTTATTTTGCTTGGTGTGAGCCTGGTGATAAGATTTTAGCGATGAACCTCGGTCACGGTGGTCATCTTACTCATGGTTCCCCGGTTACTCGTTCAGCGAAAATCTATAATTTCATCGCTTATGGGACAACTCCAGACGGTGATTTAGATTATAGCGATATCGAGGATAAAGCTTTATCTGAGGATGTGAAGATTATCTTAATTGGCTACTCGGCGTTCATGAAAATTCCAGATTTTAAGAGAGTAGCAGAGATTCGAGATAAGGCGGAGAAAAAGTGGGGGCA
Organism: Candidatus Saccharimonadota bacterium; assembly: GCA_017432305.1. Taxonomy (GTDB): domain Bacteria; phylum Patescibacteriota; class Saccharimonadia; order Saccharimonadales; family Saccharimonadaceae; genus Nanosyncoccus. Next base: position 33,813 of record JAFRJK010000001.1, on the reverse strand, counting down.
CGAAATTCTACTTATGGCAGACATGGCACACGTTGCAGGCCTAATCGCCGGCGGGGCGCATCCAAATCCACTCGATTTCGGGTTTAATGTCGTTACAACCACAACCCATAAAACTTTGCGTGGACCTCGCGGCGGAATTATTCTGTCGAACGGGAACGTCGCTTCACCTCTTAAAAAACCAGAGAAAACCCTTAAGAACATCCCAATTTTAATTGACCGAGCAGTTTTCCCTGGGACACAAGGCGGGCCACTAGAGCATATCATTGCCGCAAAAGCAGTTGCGTTCGGTGAGGCCTTAAAACCAGAGTTTAAAGATTACGCAAAGAAAATTGTCGAGAACGCAAAGGCACTTGCTGAGAGACTTATGAAAAACGGGTTTATTTTGCAAGGTGATGGGACTGAAAACCACCTTGTCCTCGTTAAAGTTGATGAGAGTTTCGGAGTGAACGGGAAATTCTATGAAAAAGCGCTTGATCTTGTCGGATTAACATTAAATGCAAACGCACTTCCAGGCGATAAAGGCGGGGCATTTAAACCAGGTGGAGTTCGACTAGGGACGCCAGCGATTACCACCCGCGGGATGAGTGTTCCAGAGATGGAAAAGATTGGCGACTGGATGAAAAAAGTAGTCGATTTATGCGTTAAAGCTGGAGATTTCGAGACTTTAGAGAAAGATTATAAGGGAGAACTTGAGAAAATCCACGATGAAGTCGTAAAAATGGCAGTGAAATTCCCTGTTCCGTCGATTTAAAACTAATAAATCGTCAAAAAAGACAAAGGCCCGGAAATTCATCCGGGCCAACTTTTTAGGCTTTTACAGTTCTAATAATTTTTTACAGGTTCTAAAGATTGATTTAAGCCCAGCGAGAGTGATGATTGCCCCAAGGGCGAAAACGCCGAGGAAAATTACGTCTCCCTCTATATCACTTATTATCTCACGGCGTTCTCGCGCCTTGTCCACCCTACGGGCTTCCTTGGGCTTTTCCTCCCTCGAGAAGTCGATATACTCGACATCTTCGCTATCATCAATCTCGAAACATTTGAGACTCTCACCGAAGATCTCGTTATCTTCGGCATACTCTTCGTCGGGAAAAATTTTGTAGTAGTGACGAGGTTTTACCTCTTTCGGTTCCGGCCAAGACCGGTCCTCGTTCGGAATTCTCCCGAGACTAATCAAACCATGCCTGAGTATTTTATCTAGAATCAATTTATCTCTATTAGTCAATTTCTTCATAGCTTACCCTCCCTAAGCTGAACTGTAAAAGTGCCTATACTTATATTATACCACAGAATTGATATTTTTTCAAGTTTGTCCCTGTTAAAAATCAAAAATACCCCGTAAGACCAGGGTATTTTTGTCGGTTGGCTCGAAAGATTAACGTTTCGAGAACTGCTCTTTCTTACGAGCAGAACGAAGACCGTATTTCTTGCGCTCTTTTTCGCGTGGATCGCGTTTAACAAATCCTGCCTTCTTTAGGATTGGGCGAAGATCTGGAAACTCGGTCTGTAGAGCTTTTGAAATAGCGAGTTTAATTGCATCGACTTGGCCTGCAAGTCCACCACCAGAAACGCGGATTGTGATATTATATTCCCTTTGTTTCTGAGTGAGTGCTAGTGGATCGGTAATCTCTGCGAGATAGGTTTTGTTATTCGAGAGATATTCAAGAGCTGGTTTATCATTAATTGTGATTTCACCTTTACCCTTGTAGAGACGAGCACGAGCGGTTGCTGCTTTGCGGCGACCAAGACCGTAGGTATATTTCTCTGCCATTACTTAATCTCCTTTGGATTTTGAGCAGCGTGGGTGTGTTCACTCCCAGAAAAGATACGAAGACGAGCTAAACGATCAGCTGCGAGCTTGTTCTTTGGGAGCATACCCTTAACGGCTTCTTTAATTGCGTAAGATGGATCCTTTTCAACCACTTCTTCGAGTTTCAAAGAAGTAAGGCCACCTGGGAAACCACTATGACGGTGATACATTTTATCGGTCATTTTATTGCCAGTAACAACGAGGTCTTTAGCGTTAATAACAACGACATAGTCACCATTATCAATATGTGGAGTGTAGGTAACTTTCGACTTACCCATGAGTTTATCAGCGATAACTACGGCAAGTTTTCCAAGAGGAAGACTTTTTGCGTCGATAAGATACCATTCACGCTTAATTTCAGATGATTTTTGAGAATAGGTTTTCATTACTTACTCTCCTTTTTCGTTAAATCGATTGGATCGACGAACGAGATAGTTGACATTTCGGAGTTGTCTCCAACTCTGTTTTCAGCTTTCTCGATACGAAGGTAGCCAGAATCACGCTTAATTTGCGGTGCGATAACATCGATTAAAAGATCTGCAGACTCGATATCGTCTAAGCGAGCGATAAGGAGGCGACGATTAGCTAAACCACCTTTTTTAGCAAGAGTGATAAGCTTTTCAGTTTCGCGTCGCATCTCTTTTGCACGAGCAGTAGTAACCGTGATTGACTGATATTTGATCAAAGAGCACTCGAGCCCACGAAGGAGAGCGCGTCTCTGGTCGGTTTCACGGCCGAATTTACGACCTTTATATCCGTGGCGGTGCATTTTAAATATTTAACTCCGTTAACTTTTCTTTAACTTCGTCAAGCGCTTTTTGTCCGAAACCTTTAAGTTCCTTGAGGTCGCTGTCGGAAAGGACAACGAGATCGCGGATGGTCTTGATTTCGTTATTAATAAGAGCGTTGGCGGTACGAGCAGAAAGTCCAAGTTCTTCAATTGGAAGAGCGAGGCCTGTATCTTCTTGCTCATCATTAGCGCCTGGAGCTGGAGCAGATTCGACTGTAGTGCTGCCAGCGAGGGCGGTGTATTGGTTGACTAAGATAGCAGCTGCTTCCTCGAAAGCTTCTTTCGGGGTGATTGTACCATCGGTGTCGACGGTTAAAGTGAGCTGTTGAAGGTTAGTATCTTGGCCAACACGAGTGTTCTCAACTTTGTAGCGAACACGTAGGACTGGGGTAAAGACAGCATCAAGAGCAATCATATCGCTATGGATGCGTTCTTCGCCAGATTTCTCGATTGTGAGATAACCACGGCCAGATTCGACGACAAAGTGCATCTTAAGAGTGTAATTTGGATCATCGATGTGACAAATGGTTTGGTTCGGGTTAGCAATTTCAACTTCAGAAGGAAGTTTAATATCGCCAGCGACGACACGAGGATCGCCATCTTTAGTGCTTTGATCTTTACCTTTGATGGTAAGCTCGAGCTCAACTGGAGCGTCGGTGTGGCTCTTAACTCGAATGTTCTTGAGGTTTAGCATGATGTCAACGACATCTTCACGAATGCCTTTAATTGCGGTAAATTCGTGGCTAGTTCCTTCAATCGAGAAAGAGGTGATTGCGGCGCCTTTGACGCTCGAGAGCAAAACGCGTCGGAGGGAGTTCCCAAGAGTGTTGCCATAGCCATAGTAAAGTGGCTTAATGACAAAAGCTGCACTTGTTTTCGAAAACTCTTTGACTTCAGCGAGATTTGCTTCGTGAATTACTTTTGTAGTCATTTTCCTCCTTAGCGTGAGTAGTACTCAACGATTAATTGTTCGTTAATGCCCGCCTCTGCTTCTTCGCGCTTTGGCAAACCGGTTACTTCAATCTTCATTTTCTTTGCGTCTGCTTTCATCCAGCTAAGGCTTTGTTGACCAGCAGCGGCAACGACGTTATCAAGATTCTTAAAGTATTCAGTTTTTTGGCTTTTTGCACGGACCTCAAGGACGTCCCCAGGGTTCAAACGAATTGATGGAATATCGATTCTGCGACCGTTTAAGGTAAAATGTCCATGAGAAACGAGTTGACGTGCCCCACGACGGGTTGTCGCAAAGCCTGCACGGTAAACAGCATTATCAGCACGGCGCTCTAAGAATTGAAGAAGGTTTTCACCGGTTAGGCCTTCAGTTTTTTGAGCTTCCTTCATGAGTTTAGCAAATTGCTTCTCAAGAAGACCGTAAAGACGACGAACTTTCTGTTTTTCGCGCATTTGGGTAAGGTAGAGGCTGCCACCACGGACGCGCATGTCGCCGTGTTCACCTGGAATTCCAGATTTTTTAGCCATTACCTTGTGCGCCTTTGGAGCGAGAGCCCAGCTCTCACGACGCGATTGTTTTACGATAGGAGATATATCACGTGCCATTATGGTTTCCTTTCTCCCTTAGGACGAACACCACCATGTGCGATAGGTGTTTTGTCGGTAATACTGTCAATTTTGATGCCAAGAGACGAGATAGCACGAATTGCGCTATCACGACCAAGCCCAATTCCTTTAACATAAACGTCGACGGAATTTAGACCGTAGTCTTTCTTAGCAATTTCACCAGCTTTTTCTGCAGCGATTTGAGCGGCATAAGCAGTTCCTTTCTTAGAACCACGGAAACCATTTGCCCCAGCTGAGGAAGCAATTAAAACTTGCCCTTTTTTGTCAGAAATGCTGATAATTGTATTATTGAAGGTAGCCTGGATGTGAACCTGGCCAGCGTTTACAACGCGTTTACCCTTCTTTTTCTTTGTGGTAGTGGTAGCTGCAACAGGAGCCTCAACAGGAGCGGTTTCTTTTGCAGTTTTTTCAATTTCTTCTGCCATATTATAATCCTTTCTCCTATTTTAGGTCTTACTTGCTGCTTTTGGTTGTGCACCACCGACCGCGATCGCCTTACCCTTACGAGTACGTGCGTTCGTGCGGGTACGTTGGCCGTTGACTGGAAGTCCAGCCTTGTGGCGGATACCTTTATAAGAGTTGATATCCTTAATGCGTTTTACGTTGTTTGTTACGAGGCGTTTTAGATCACCTTCGACCTGATATTTCGATGAAATAATGTCGTTGATTTTCTGTTCTTCAGCCTCGGTGAGATCTTTCACCCGAGTGGTAGGCTCAATTTTGGCCTCCGCAAGGATGGCTTTAGAGGTCGTACGACCGATTCCATAGACGTAAGTAAGGGCAATCCAAACTTGCTTCTCGGAAGGGATGACGACGCTTGCAATTCTTGCCATGCTTAACCCTGCCTTTGCTTATTCTTAGGTTTTTTCTTATTGATGACACGAAGTACCCCTTTACGGCGAACAATAATGTCATCAGGTGAAATTTTTTTAACACTTGCGCGTACTTTCATAGAAGTGTCAAAATCCTTTCTTAATTTAAGTCTTTAGAAGGTACTTTAGATATAAAGAGAACACGAGTAGCGGAAAAATACTCGTTTTCAACTTTAATATCAATTTCGCCTCAGAAGACGGTTGATATTATTTCAGGCGGAAACTGATTCTACCCTTTGTAAGATCGTAAGGGGTTAACTCAACTTCTACCTTATCACCAGGCACTAAACGGATAAAGTTTTTGCGCATTTTTCCGCTCATGTGCGCAATGACAATATGACCATTCTCAAGTTCCACGCGAAATTGCGTGTTCGGCAAAGCCTCAACGACTTTACCGGCGAGTTTAATCACTTCCTTTTGACTAGCCATAAATTACCTCGTAATTATACCAAAAAATCTCTATTTTTGCAAGAGGTTTTTAAAAGATTTTTAAGATTTTTAGCTAGACTTTAGTTGCGCGGAGGAATTGACGAGAAAGATAGGTCTTTTGTTTTAGACTCCACTCGCCGATACAAGAGATAATCGAGATTGATTCTTCGCCAGGAGCAGGGGTAGTGGAAAGCATAGACATCTTCTTATTTGCTTCAGAGAGTTTTACTTCAAAATTATCATAAACCCGATAAGTGAAGACACGCCCATCGCCCATTTCAATTTTGATCAAATCGCCAGCGACAAGAGTGTTTAATTTCTTGAAAATTCCATAACTGCTTGGGCCACCATTATGGCCATTAAAGATCGCTGTTCCGCCTTTTCCAGGGAGCGAGGACTTTTTATACCACCCAGCATCATAATTTGTGTTTGGCGTCTCCATTTGACCCTTATTATTTACACCCATCTCAAAGATACGAGCGTTCTTTACTCCAAGTTTTTCGATTGTTAGATAGCGCGGTTTATTTGCCGCAACAACATATTCACTTCTTTGTTCGTCCGTTACGACTTCATCCGAGACGTTATTAGAACTATCTACGTCACCCACTACGCCCGCTACAGCACGTTCCGAACCCTCTTTTTCGGCATAGTAATGTTTTTCCCAGATTGCAATTCTAAGTACACAAATCGCAAGAATAAAAAGCAAAGTTCCGCCGATAATCTTTGGGAGATATTGTTTAATTGATTTTTTAACTTCTAAGCTCATTCCCTCACCCTGTTTTTCGTTATTTATAATCGTCATAAGTTACCATTAGAGCACGCGAATCAATCGAGCGGAGATTCTCGAGAGCAACCGTCACGACGATGAGAAGACCGGTACCGGAAATCGAAAGACCAAGTGGTTTCCCAACCAACATAATAAAGACATAATCGGTAATAAACGGAATCATAGCAATAAAGCCAAGCGTCAAAGAACCAAAGAAATTAAGACGAACGACGGTTTTATCGAGATATTTAGCAGTTGTAAGACCCGGGCGGACACCTTCGATAAAGCCACCTTGTTTCTGGAGATTATCAGCAATTTCTTTCGTGTTGAAGATGATACTTGTATAGAAGTAAGTAAACATGACAACAAGTAAGAAATAAAGTGCTGGATAAATGAACCATTGCCCAGTGATACCATTAGGGTACATCGTTTCGAAGTTTTGAGCGCTTGGAGCGGTAAAGACACTAGTTAAAGTTGTGCCAAGGCCACTATCTGGATTCGCGGAAGTAATAAATTGGCCAACGAGCGCCGGAAGCGAGAGAAAGGCAGTCGCAAAAATCACCGGGATCACGCCAGCTGCAATAAGTTTAATCGGGAGAATTGATTTAATCCCACCATAAGCTTGGTTACCGTGGACGCGTTTTGCATAATTAATCGTAATAATACGCTGAGCCTCATTCACTTTTACAAGGAAATAGAATGCAATAATAAGTGCCACTCCAAACCCAAGAAGTATCCAGAATACAGTCGGATTTACCGGGAGATTCAACCAACCGAAGAGGCTAAGGCTACCACTACTTGTATTAAAGAGTTCAGAACCGATTTGAGCGGCGGTGGTTTGGAATTGAGAAATAATCGAGATGAAGATAATCATCGAGATACCGTTCCCAATACCCTGTTCAGTAATAAGTTCGCCGAGCCACATTAAGATAATCGAGCCAGCGGTCATAGCGGTAATCGCGAGGAACCAATCGTGGAAAGTTGGCTCGAAAGCGGTTGTAGAGTAAGAGCCCATCGATTTAAAGAGAATGTAGATATAGGCGATTGATTGAACAACTGCAAGAGGAACCGCAAGCATACGAGTCCATTGATTAATCTTTCGACGTCCAGTTTCACCATCTTCCGAGAGTTCCTCAAGACGTGGAATCGCTTTTGTTAAGAGTTGAGTAATAATCGAGGCGGTGATATAAGGAGACATACCAACAAGAATAACTGAGAAGCTCGCTAACCCGCCGCCAGAAATGAGATTAATGAAGTTTCCAAAATCAGAACGAGAGATCAAGTTTTCCATTGCATCTCTAAATGTGGTAGCATCGCCCATCGGAACTGGAATATGCGCTAAAAATCTGTAAACAACAAGAATACCGATCACGATACCAATACGCTTCAACATGTCTTTATTCTTGAACGATTTGAAAATAGTCTTGAAATGCATTTAAAATAAGCCTCTCTGTAATACTTCTCTAATAATCATATCACAAAAAGTCGTCTATTGCTAGACGACTTTTTAGTTTTTTAATTATTTTTCAGATTTTTTCGCTCTTTTTGGGACAGCTACTTTTTTAAACTTTCCGCCAGCTTTTTCGATTGCCTTTATAGCACTTTTAGAAGCAAATTGAGTAGAAAGGGTAATTTTAGCTGTAATCTCACCACGAAGGATGACTTTTACTTTGTTGTATGGGCTAGAAATTAGGCTCTTTTCAGTAAGTTTAAAGTTATCAACTTCGCCAGAAAGACCGTTTAAGTTATCGGTATAGACAACTTCAGCTTTCGGGTGGATAGATTTGAAACCTTTGAGCTTTGGGATAGCTTGCATAATTGCACGTTGACCACCCATGAAGCCAGCTGGCATTTTGTGATGACCGGTACGAGATTTTTGACCTTTCGTACCACGGCCAGCAGTTTTACCGCGACCAGCCGAAATACCACGACCAGAACGGGTAGGACGAGCGTTTTTCTCTACAGTTAAATCATTATACTTCATTACTTACTCTCCTTTTTTGCAGCCTTTTTAGTAGCTGTAGTATTCCATTTTTCGCGTGGAACTTGAGCCTTAAGGCCGTCAATAACAGCGTAAGCGATGTTGACTTTGTTGGTACTACCTAGAGATTTCGAAATAAGGTTCTTAATTCCAGTAAGACCAATAATTGAACGGACAACGCCACCAGCGATAATACCAGTACCAGGAGCAGCAGGCTTCATAAGCACGTCTGCACCGGTTACCTTCGTTTCGACTTCGTGGCAGATTGTTTCGCCATCCATGCTAAAGACAATCATGTTCTTTTTAGCTTTTGCAGTTGCTTTAGCAACAGCAGTCGTAACATCGTTACCCTTAGCAACACCAACACCAACTTTATTTTTCTTGTTCCCAATAGCGACGAGAGCTTTAAAGCGCATACGACGACCACCAGCAACAGTACGAGAAACGCGGTCAATGTTAATTGTTACTTCTTCAAACTCTTTTGGCGCAGCGTCAGCTTTAACGCGATCGCGACGGTTATTTCTACGCATTGGACGACCAGACATATCGCGAGCTTCTTTAGTTGCCGCGACCTTATCGGTCATCTTAAGAGTTCCGGATTTATTAATTACGCGTGGTTCTTTTGCATTATTCTCAGCCATTTAAAACTCCAATCCTTCCTTTCTGGCAGCGTCTGCTAATGCAGAGAGGCGACCAGCATAAGCGTTTGCACCACGGTCGAAAACTACTTTTTTCACTTTAGCTTTTTTAGCTTTTTCGGCGATTTCTTTCCCAACTAATGCACATTTTTCAGTTTTTGTGCCTTTGGCTTTAGAACCGACGGTTGTAGCATAAGCTAAAGTTTTCTTAGCGTCATCATCGACAATTTGTGCAGTGATATGTAAATTGCTGATTTTTACCGTTAGGCGTGGGCGTTCAGCAGTACCATGAATTTTTGCGCGTGTGCGGTTAGCACGATAGATAGCATCCATTATTTCTTACCTGCCTTTCCAGCCTTACGGACGATATACTCGTCAACATATTTAATACCTTTGCCCTTATAAGGTTCAGGCTTCTTAAGACTTCTAATTTCTGCAGCAACTTGGCCAACTTTCTGTTTATCGATTCCAGAAACGGTAATCTCCATCTTATTTGTGGTAAGAGTAATACCTTCTGGAGCAGAGTATTTTACAGGGTGTGAAAAACCAAGTGCCATTTCGATGTCTTTTGGACCGCCAGAAAGACGGAAACCAACACCGTTAATTTCGAGTTTCTTTTCGAAACCCTTCGTTACGCCTTCTACAGCGTTTTGTAGTAAAGCACGTTGAAGACCGTGCCAAGCTTTCGACTTTGGCTCGTCATCTTTACGGGTTACTACAATTTTGTTTTCTTCAACCTTAGTGGTTGTATTCTGTTGAACAGGAACTTCAAGCGTGCCTTTCGGGCCAGTGACGGTAATAATCTCGTCGCCGACCGTGATTGTCACGCCTGCAGGAATGTCCACAGGTAGTTTTCCGATACGACTCATTAAAAAACTTCCTATTAAAGTTAATATCCCTAATATTTTAGCACAAAAAGAAGTTTTTTACAAGAGAATAGCTCGAAAAATTAAGAGTATGGGACGTAGGAGTGAACCTTGTCATAGAATTCATCGAGCGTGTCGATTTTTTGGGCGTCATAGTGGAAGAAAGTTTTAATCTTTTTCGCGGATTTTATTGTCCCCTTCGAGCCCTTAAAGACTTCACGCCAAGTATCGCCGCTATCTTTGCCCTTCCAAGCATAGAATGGGCTAGAAAAACTCGTTGATTCGGCATAGATACAGTTTTCGCCATATTCTGTGTTTCCGAAACGAATAATTAAAAATGGGAATTTCGGGGTCATTTTAATGATTCCACCATCGCCGTTAATTCGTCCACCAGCAAGGCGTTCTACATAAAATTCAGCATGTGGATCAGCTTCCTTAATTTTTTCAGCTTCCTCGAGATAACGGTTGATTTTATTTCTAATGTAAGAAACTTTTTCTTCGCTAGATAGTCCTTTCGAGACCTTTTTGATAATATCATTCGTAAAGTCGACAAAGTCCTTAAATGAGACTTTTTCGGCAGTAGAAATGCGATGGCACTCGTCTTTTATTTTCTTTTCAAGAACTTCTTCCTCCGGGAAAATAGCCTTATATTCTTTTCGGCCATTCAGAAAATCCTGGAGAATGTTTCGATTCACTTTCCCGGAGACCTCATAAGAGCCATAGGTATAATTCATAAATTGGAGAAAATTCGAACGGTATTTAAAAGTGTCGTAATACCAATCTAGTTGTTTTAAGCCACGGTCCAAAATTTCACTTTTTTCGGTCTTTTCACGAGTGTCGTCGGAAATCGTGTCGGCCATTTTTCGAATGATATTACTAAAACCGATAAAAGAGAGTTTTCGAGTTTTTAAATCAGCCGGGTCAAGGCCGTAATTCGTCATAAATTTAGCGGTGGAAGCTTGGTCGGTCGGGATAGTGAAGACGAGATCTTCTTTTCCGGTCGCATCGACTTTTAACCTCGCACCGCGCGCAATCGCGATTGAAATAATTTCCTCTTCAACCTTTTCGAGTTTTTCCCAAGCAATTTCCCCAGCAACTTCAAGAGATTTCTTCTTCGCTTCAATAAAAAGATAGGCACTTTTATCATCTTTGTCACTAGGGGAATCTTCCTCTAAATCTTCAATTTTCTTCAAGAAAAGTTCGCCGTCTTTTTCCATAAAACCGTCGTAGATAAATTTTTCCGGAAGAACAGAGAGAGTTCCGTTTGAGAAGGCTTCCATCGCGCCGATTTTATAATATTCGATTTTATTTTCTTCGAAAGCTTTTTCTAGCTCCGGGAGAACCGGGCCGAGGTCAGGCTCTTTTTTCTCAACTTTCTTTCGAACTTTTTCCTCTTTCGAGAGCTCGTCGGCAATTTTTTCGACTAAATCGTCATCGTCTTCAGCGGAGCTGTTTTTCTCGATTGCCTCTTCGAGGTCAATATCAATTTCCTCGATTTCTTCTTCGGACTTTTTGTCGTCAGAACCTTTCATTTTAGAATTATCTTCTTCGGTTTCTTTTTCAGCAATAAAATCATCCATGCCATCTTTACTAAAAAGCTCGTCGATGATTTCTTCCTTTTCTGCCTCTGTAGGAGAATGCTCAACTTCTTTTTTATCCATCAAAACCTCTCTTTATCTTTTTCTAGTATAACATGTGAGAGGGGATAATGCTAGTGTTGAAATTATAAGAGAGTAATAGCCCTTAAGGCGTTTTTGACGCGGAGCTCTTTTAGTTCGTTATGAATGATGTTTTTTCCAGCGTCAGCGTCGGCTTTCGAGATGACAGCTTTAATCGATTCAAAAATCACACGAAGGTCGGTCAAAATCGAGTAACCCTTTACATATTCGAGGTCGTAGTTAATTTTCTCAAAAATTGTAATGCCATTTCGACCGTTTGCTTGGGCAAGACCAGTGATTCCTGGGCGGACAATCGTTCGGGCGCGTTCACGAGCATTCATCGCTTCATAATAGTCGGTGATCCAAGGGCGTGGACCGATAAATGCCATCTCGCCTTTTACAATATTAAAGAGTTGCGGAAGTTCGTCGATTGAGGTGTTTCGGAGGAATTTTCCAATTTTTGTGTGTTTATCGGCGCAACTTTTGTCGTGGATGTCGTTATTTTCAACCATGGTGCGGAATTTATAGATATAAAACTCTTTTCCGTCGCGGCCAGTTCGAAGCTGTTTAAAGAGGATTTTTCCGCCGTCTTCTCTCTTAATTAAGATTGAGACAATGAGGAAGAGTGGGGAGAGTAAAACTAATAAAATTAGCGCGATTAAAAGTCCGAAAACACGTTTAAACGCCGAATAAATCCCGAAATTTAGATACCAGAGTCGGCGTTTTAAGAGGATAAAGCGAACTGAGCGGGATTTTTTATTACCAAGAAGCAGTGGCATTTCCACCACGCGATTGATATAAATAGCCCTTTCGATTGCGCTCAATTCCAACTCCAAAAACTAACCTTTATTAGTTCTTATTATAGCACTAACACGTCATATAGTCAATCGTTCTACCCCTGTTATGCTTATGCTAAAATCGGTGTTTTTATGTTATAATAGTTATGCTTACTTGACTTTTTTGAAAAATGTGCTATAATGGAGGTATATAGTATAAAGACACAAAAAATCCCCTAGATAGGGGATTTTTTGAGGTTAAAGCGGGATTTTAGTAAACTTTAACTAAAATCTCTCCACCAAGGCGGTTTTTTCTAGCTTCTTCGCCAGACATAATTCCTTTAGAGGTCGAGACGAGGACGATACCACGGCCAGACTTTACTTTAGGAATTTCATCGGCTGCTGCGTAAACGCGGCGACCAGGTTTAGAAACTTTCGAGATTTCGTTGATCTTAGCAATTTCGCCAACCTTATTGATGACGATATGGAGGATTCCACGAGGTTTTGCATCTTCGACTTCGACGTCTTCGATGTAGCCACCTTTTTTAAGACCTTCAGCGACCGCAACTTTCAATTTTGAAGTTGGAACGCGAATTTCGGTTTTACCGACAAGAATAGCGTTGCGGATACGGGTGATAAGGTCTGCAATTTGATCTGTTGATTGTAATGACATAACTTACTCCTTTCTCCTTTACCAGCTACTCTTTGTTACGCCAGGGATCTCACCCTTGCTTGCTTTTTCACGGAAGGTAATACGACTCATACCAAAGCGGCGCATATAACCACGTGGACGCCCATCGAGCATATCGCGGTTTTTAAGACGCGTAATTGAAGAGTTGCGTGGAAGTTTTTGGAGACCTTCAAGATCGCCAGCAGCTTTAAGCGCAGCTCTTTTGTCTTTGTATTTATCGTACATCTTTTGCCTTTTTTGATCACGGAGGACTGCAGATTTCTTAGCCATACTACTTTTCCTCCTTCTCAAATGGCATACCGAAGAGTTCTAACAATTTAGTACTTCCTTCCTTTGAACCATTCTTAATAATGAATGTAATTTCAAGACCGTGGAGAACGCTCGAATCTTCGAAAGTAATTTCTGGGAAGACAGTTTGTTCTTTTAGGCCCAACGAATAGTTGCCTTGCTTATCAAATGATTTTCTCGAAACGCCATGAAAATCACGGACGTGTGGGAGAGCAACGTTGATAAGGCGGTCAACGAATTCATACATTTTATCATTTCTTAAAGTTACAAGGTATCCTACTGGATCGCCCATACCTTTACGAATTTTAAAGGTTGCAATCGATTTCTTAGCTAGTCTAGAAGTTGGAGCTTGGCCGGTAATTTTCGTAAGAGTTGTGTTGACAGTTTCAATGAAACGTTTATCCTCACGTTTTTTACCAACACCACAAGACACAACAACTTTTTCAAGTTTAGGGAGCTTATTAACATTGTCGATTTTAAGATCTTTTTCAAGAGCCTTAACGTAATCTTTATTATAAGCTTCTTTTAATCTTGGGATATATTTCTCAGCCATACTACTTGCCCTCCTTCTTGAGGTTAGATAGGTCGATACCGACGTGGATGTCTTTTTTGCCACCTTGGCGGTAAGCATTTTTCGACATATGACGTTCGCGGATACCGACTCCCTCAATCATTGCTTTATGGTTTTTAAGGTCCATCTTAACGATTTTGCCAGATTTACCCTTGTTTCCACCTGCAATAATAGTTACTTTATCGCCGGATTTCAAATTCTGTGCCATTATAGTACCTCCGGTGCTAAGCTAATAATCTTGTTGAAGCCGAGGTCACGAAGCTCGCGTGGAACTGGTCCGAAGACACGGGTACCACGTGGAGTTTTGTCGTCGTTAATAAGGACGGCAGCATTATCGTCGAAACGAATGGTTGAACCATCTGGGCGACGGATTTGGCCACGAGTACGAACGATAACAGCGCGAACGACAGCTTTCTTCTTAACGCCACCAGTTGGGGAAGCGTCTTTCACACTAGCGGTGACGATATCACCGACGCGTGCGTAGCGGGCGCGAGTACCACCGAGGACACGGATCACTCCAAGTTCCTTGGCGCCACTGTTGTCAGCGACGTGTAATCTAGTTTCCTGTTGGATCATTTATTTATCTCCTTCTTCAGCGTCTTCGACCTTTTTAGCGACGCCTTCAACTTCATTAACTTCATCCTTCAAAGCGATAGTGCCATGAGACTTCTCGAGGACTTTCACTAATTTATAGCTACAAGTCTTAGAGAATGGACGGCAGGCTTCAATCTCGACCTTATCACCAAGTTTTGCTTCATTCTTCTCGTCGTGAGCGGTATATTTACGAGTGTGTGAATATTGCTTGCGATAGAGAGGATGAGTTTCACGAGAGGTGATAGAGACGGTGATTGTCTTATCGCGCTTGTCGGAAGTAACGGTACCAATAAGAGTCTGTGCCATTACTTATCTCCTTTCTCTGCTTTCGCCGAGTTCTCGGCAGTTAACTTACGAGCAATCTCTTTACGGATCGCTTTAATGTGATGTGGATTAGCGAGAGTTCCATCAAATAGCCCTTTTCTTGCTAGAAGCAAGTCAGCTTTTAACTCTAAGACAGTCTTTTTCGAAAGATCTGAGCTTTTAGGAGCGGTCTTTTTTGCAGCTTTTTTATCGGCCATAATTAGAACTCCTCTCTCTTAATAATCTTACAACGAACTGGAAGTTTGTGGGATGCTAGACGAAGAGCTTCTTTTGCTTGTTCTTCGGTAACATCTGCGAGTTCAAACATCACAGTGCCAGCCTTAACCTTCGCGACGAAGAATTGTGGTTCACCTTTACCGGAACCCATTTTAACATCGAGAGGTTTCTTTGTGACTGGGGTGTGTGGGAAAATACGAATCCAGATTTTACCACCACGTTTGATATAACGAGTGATAGACTGACGTGCTGCCTCGATTTGTTTCGAGTTGATACGTTCATTGTCGAGTGACATAAGACCATATTCACCGAATGCAACATAGTTGCAACGAGTTGCGATACCTTCGTTTTTACCCTTGCGGACCTTACGGTGAGAAGTTTTTCTTGGTAGTAAAATTGCCATAATTATTTCTCCCCTTTATAGATCCAAACCTTCACGCCGACGATACCAGCAATTGTTGGTGCGTGATGGCAATAGAAGTCAATATCTGCACGAAGAGTATGTAGAGGGACCGAGCCTTCAATAAACTTTTCGCGACGAGACATTTCTGCGCCGTTAAGACGACCAGCAACCTCAATACGAACACCTTTAGCGCCAGCTGCCATAGTTGATTGGCAAGCCATTTTGACTGCACGGCGGAAGTTCATACGCTTTCCAAGCTGGAAACCGATATTCTCGGCGACCAATTTGCTTGATAGTTCAGGTTTTTTGACTTCTTCGACATTTAAACGAACTGGTTGAGAAGTAAATTTCTCAAGTTCTTTCTTTAATTCATTGATTCCAGCGCCTTGTTTCCCAATAACTGCACCAGCTTTTGCGGTTTGAATCGTAATTGTGGTTAAGTTATCAGTACGCTCGATGTTAATCTTAGCGATAGTTGGACGAGCCTTAAAGCGTTCTTCAATGACTTCACGAATCTTAATATCTTCAACTAACCATTTTTTAAAGTCGGTTTTCTTAGTGAACCACTTCGAAGACCAATCTTTGCTGATTTGAAGACGGTAAGATACTGGGTTAACTTTTTGTCCCATTACTTGTCCTCCTTCTTTTCACCAGCTTTTTTCGCTTCAGCTTTTTTAGCTTTCTCTTCACCAGCAACTTCGACAAAGATGTTGCTAGATACTTTCTCGAAAGGTAAAGCACGTCCACGAGATGCTGGGACATAACGGCGGATGCGAGTACCCGCAGTGACTGAGATGCGAGCGACGCGAATAGTCTTTGGATCGATTGAAGCGCCAGAGTTTAAAAGATTTGCTTTAGCGGATTCAATAGCTTTTCTCACCGGCTTTGCAGCACGACGAGGTGTATTTTCTAAGATTACGATTGCGTCAGCGACATAACGATCACGTGCGAGGCTAGCGACGATGCTAGTTTTTCTCGGCATACTGTCGATACCTTTAATATATGCATGCGCAAATTTAGTAGCCATAATTAGTTACCTCCCTTTGCAGCAGCAGCTTCAGCGGCTTTCTTACCGCCATGACGCTTGAAAGTACGGGTTGGAGCAAATTCACCAAGTTTATGACCGACCATGTTTTCTGAAATTAAAACTGGGATGTGCTTTCGACCGTTATGAACGGCGATTGTACGACCAACCATCTCCGGAGAGATTGTTGAGTAACGTGCCCAAGTTTTGATAATGGTACGATCCTCGAGTGAAAGAGCTTTAATCTTCTTTTCAAGCTTATAATCCACGAATGGACCTTTTTTCAGGCTTCTACTCATAGACTATTACCTCTTTCCTTCGTGACGACTACGCACGATCATTTTATTAGTTTTCTTATTGTGGCGAGTTCTGTAGCCAAGGGTGAGTTGTCCCCATGGAGTACGAGGAGCTTTACCGGAACCATGACGACCACCGTCACCACCACCGTGTGGGTGATCTGTTGCGTTCATTACGACACCACGAACGGTTGGACGGATACCTTTGCGGCGATTACGGCCAGCGGCACCTTTCTTAACGTTTTGATGTTGTAAGTTTGAAACTGTACCGATCGAAGCTTCACAAGATACTAGAACTTTACGAACTTCACCAGAAGGCATACGAAGAGTAGCATAACCATCTTCTTTTGCCATAAGTTGTGCACTTGCCCCAGCAGAGCGGACCATTTGGGCACCACGGCCAGGAGTAAGTTCGATTGCATAAACGACAGTACCAACTGGAATCATATCGAGTGGAAGGCGGTTAGATTCTTCAACAGGAGCTTCTGCGCCAGTTTTAATCTTCATGCCTTTCTTCATGTTTGTATCAGCGGTAATGTAGTAATATACGTCATTTTGATCTTTAACGCGAGCAATTCTACTACTGCGGTTTGGATCGTATTCAATTTCCTCAACAGTCAAAGTAAGACCTTTTGGGAGATTGTGGGTAAGAAGACGATAATGGCGTTTTACACCTCCACCGCGGTGGCGAACAGTGATACGACCTTGGTTATTCTTACCAGCATTTTGCTTTTTAGCCTTTAAAAGCGATTTTAGAGGCTTTTTAGTTGTAATTTGATCGAAATCCTGTGTCGTCTTTTGACGTTGTGCAGGAGTAGTTGGACGATAAGCTTTAATTGCCATTACTTTTCTCCTTTCTCGGATTTCTTAGTTTCTTTAGCTTCAGCTTTTGTTTCCTCTTCGAAAACTTTGATTTTATCTCCATCTTTTAGAGTAACGTAAGCGATTTTCTTATCGCGGCGATAAGTTGTGCCTGGATAAGCATGTTTCCCCTTTGAAAAGCGGGTAGCTTTACCCTTACGGGTTAAGACGCGAATATCTTTTACGGTGACATTGAATTGTTCTTCGATAGCTTTAGCAATAGATTGCTTTGAACCACCTTCAGGAACATTAAAGATATAAGTGTTTTTAGTTTGTTCTGTGTAAGCTTTTTCAGTTGCGCGTGGAATAACTAACATTATTTATTCTCCTTTCCGAGCAACCAGCTCTCGAGATCGTTTAAAGCATCTTTAACGATAACGACTTTGTCTGCATTCATAAGATCAAAGACATTAAGGTAAGTTGGGCGAACAACTTTTAAGTTAGCGATGTTAGAAGTTGCGCGAAGAGTGAGGTTATCTTTCTCTTTTACGATGAGAAGAGTGTTCTCAGTTTTAGCAACTTTAGCAGTAGCTAAAGCTTTAAGAGTTTCTTTAACTTTACCTTGTTTAATTCCGAGACTGTCAATAGTAATAACAGCTTTGTCTTTATTCTTAATTGAAAGTGCTTGCATGACAGCAACTTTTTTAGCGTTTCTAGCGAGGTTCTTTGTGAAATTCTCTTCACCAGTACGACCGCCAGCTACACCACCATGGCGCCAGATCGGGTTTCTAGTCGAACCAAAACGTGCACGACCAGTTCCTTTCTGTTTCCAAGGTTTCTTACCACCACCGCTAACTTCACTACGCTTTAAAGTTTTAGCGTGAGAGCTACGAGAATTAGCAAGATAAGCGTCATAAGCAACTTTAATTAATTCATAATTTGTAACTTCGAGACCGAAGATATTTGCATTTAATTCTGCCATATTACTCCTTTCCCTCCACAGTTACAATTCCTTTCTTAGGGCCTGGGACTGCGCCTTTAAGACCTAAGATGTTGTTTTCTTTGTCGATGTAAGCAACGATAAGGTTCTTAACTGTAACCTGATCATGGCCCATGCGACCTGGCATACGCTTACCCTTGAAGACTTTTTGTGGATACATTGAGCCGATAGAACCAACTCTTCTAATGTTACCTTTAAAGCCGTGGGTATTGCGTGATTCTTGGAAGTTCCAACGCTTTACGGTACCAGCGAAGCCTTTTCCCTTGCTTGTGCCAGTCACAGTAACCTTATCGCCAATCTCAAATGCGTCAACAGAGATACTGTCGCCGACTTTGAGCTCGGTTTCGGAATCCGTACGAAATTCCTTTAAGATTTTAGGAGTGACACTAGCCCCTTTGACGTGGCCAGTAACCGACTTGCTCAGATTCTTACCCTGACCGTAACCGAATTGAACAGCGTTATAACCATCTTTATCGACAGTTTTAATCTGAGTCGCTGTAACCGGGCCGGCTTGGAGGATTGTTACAGGAGTAACAAGTCCATCTTCACCGATGATCTGGGTCATACCAACTTTGGTGCCGATGATAACTTTCATCTTATCCTTTCCTTTAACGGGACACTTTTAACCCTAGACAATATGAGCAGTTCCAACACGTTTCACTGTTTTGGCCATTATTTCTCTAAACACTAAAGAAAAAATACAGTAGGAAGCGTGTGGCTTTCCCTCTTGTCTAGTTATTCAAATGTCACCTTGATAAACTATACTTTCGTATTGTACCACAAAACCCAACAAAAAACAAGGGCAAAGCCCTTGTTTTTTGAATTTTAGACGTTCGCGATGTCTTCAGCGACTGGTTCGTCAGCCGATTCTTCTTCGGCGTCAAGACGGGCTTGGACTTCGGTAGGATCTTCGGCAGCAATTGGGTTTTTGCCAGTTCCTACAGGAATCTTGCGACCGATAATGACGTTTTCTTTCAAACCGTGGAGTTTATCAACACGACCGTTAATCGAGGCGTTAATAAGGACACGGGTTGTATCTTGGAAGGATGCAGCTGAGAGGAAGGAGTCAGACCAGATAGAAACCTTAGTAATACCGAGAAGAAGTTGGGTAAATCTTGCCGGTTTCTTTCCAGCTTTAATTAGCTCTTCATTTTCAGCTGTTACAGCAGACATTGATACGATGTCGCCCATAACAAAGCTAGAGTCACCCTCGTCGTCGATTGCGACACGAGAGAACATTTGACGAACGATAATCTCAAGGTGTTTTGCCGAGATTTCGTGGCCTTGTGCAGCATAAACCGCAAGAACATCATTCATAATGTAGCGAGCAGTCTCTTCGGCACCTTTATACTTCAATTGGTCTTGGAGGTTAAGAGAACCGGTTGTGAGACGATCACCTGCTTCGACAGTATCTCCAGATTTAACGAGCATTTCAGCATCGTTCGGGATTTCAACTTTGACTGGACCACCAGCGTTGGCAGTCAAGACAATTGCGCCTTCAACGAGTTGTGCAATACCGTCAAAGGAAGCGATGATTGGATCGACACCTTTGTTACGGCTTGCGATAACATCGCCAGTTTTAACGCTTGCGCCATCTTTAACTTTAGCGCGACGGTTACCGAGTTCGATTTTTTCGGTCTTACCAGCAGTTGGGGTGATTTGGACAACATAGTGGTTGCCATCTTCCCAAACTTCGCAAGTACCTTCAATTGGCGAAATCCAAGCTTGACCTTTCGGAGTACGAGCTTCGAGAAGCTCTTCAACACGAGGAAGACCACGTGCGATTGCACCAGAACCAGCAACACCAGAACCGTGTTTAGTATCAAGTGTAAGCTGAGTACCAGGCTCACCAAGTGATTGCGCAGCGATCACGCCGACTGGTTGGTTTGGCTCGACAAGGTTACGAGTAGCCATATCGATACCATAAGCCTTCTGTGGGATGCCATTAATTGCTTTAGTCGTTAAGATGGATTGGATCTTGATTGATTCAATATTATCATCTTCAGCGATTTGGGCAGCAATTTCTGGGGTGATAAGCTCGTCTGCTTCAAGATAACCAGGAACTGGAGCAGCGGTGTAACGTCCGGAAACCCAAGCGCTAAATTCAACACCAGCAGCTTCAACTTCACTCTTAATAACGGTGAAGCCTGGATCTTCAGCAACTTCATCAGTAGTGAAGACATCTTGTGCCACATCGACGAGACGACGAGTTAGATAACCAGAGTCCGCAGTACGAAGAGCGGTCGAGACCTGACCCTGACGTGCACCACGAGTTGCAATGAAAGATTCAAGGGTGTTTAGACCTTTCTTATATGAAGATTTAACTGGGAGCTCGATTTCGTTGTTGTTAATATCGACCATGATACCAATTTCAGCCGAAGCGAGCTTAATGTTCGAGATAGAACCACGAGCACCAGAGTTCGTCATCACTGCGATATCAGTATCGAGATCGGAGAGCTTATCTTTAAGGAAGTCTGAGATCTTTTTATCGATATCACGCCAGTTAGCAATTGTGAGTTTTTGACGCTCTTCATCAGTAACGAGACCTTGGTTAAATTGGTCTTGGATAAGAGCAGTCTTACTGTCGCCTTCTGCGATGAAATCTTGAATTTCTGGATAAGTTGGGTAGTCGTCCTTACAAGTAGAGACTGAAGCAACTGTTTCATATTCAAACGCCAAGTTCTTCAAAGCATCAGCAGTCTTAACGGTAACTTCTGGACCGTATTGGTCGAAAATGTTCGCCATGACTTTTTTGAGCTGTTTCGAAGTTTGGACGCTGTTATCGAACGGATAATCTTCTGGAAGAATTTCGTTGAAGATCACACGACCGAGGGTGGTATTCCTAATTTCCTTCTTCGCAAAGACGCGAATTGGAGTTTGGAGTTTAATATCACCGTTATCATAAGCCATCTCTGCTTCATAAATTGAGGAGAAGGCCTTTACATCATCAGTATCAGTTCCAGGTTTGTCATAAGTCAAGTAGTAAATACCAAGCACGACATCCTGGTAGATAGCGAGCACTGGCGCACCATCAGCTGGTTTAAGCAAGTTTTTACCAGCAGACATGAGCTCACGAGCTTCGGCTTGAGCCTCATCCGAGAGTGGAAGGTGGACAGCCATTTGGTCACCATCGTAGTCGGCGTTGAAACCAGATGCTACGAGTGGGTGAAGTTGGATAGCTTTACCTTCAATCAATCTTGGTTGGAAAGCTTGAATCGAGAGACGGTGAAGCGATGGAGCACGGTTTAAGAGGACGTAGCGTCCTTTAATGACTTCATCAAGTGCGTCCCAGACTACAGCCTCGCCAGCTTCAATCATACGAGAAGCGATACGTGGGTTTGTTGCATGTTCATTAGCAATAAGCCAAGAGATAACGAATGGTTTAAAGAGCTCAAGAGCCATTTGTTTTGGAAGACCGCATTCGTTAAGTTTTAGCTCTGGACCAACGACAATCACAGAACGGCCAGAGTAGTCGACACGTTTACCGAGAAGGTTTTGGCGGAAGCGACCTTGCTTACCTTTCAAGAGATCGGAGAGAGATTTAAGTTTTCTACGACCGTTTTGAGAGTTTGCAGAACGTCCGTGGGATGCGTTGTTATCAATAAGCGCATCGACAGCTTCTTGGAGCATACGCATTTCGTTGTGAACAATCACCTCTGGAGCATTGAGATCAAGAAGTTTCTTCAAACGGTTATTACGGTTAATAACACGGCGGTAGAGATCGTTAAGATCGCTCGTTGCGAAACGACCGCCAGGAAGACTAATCATTGGACGAAGATCTGGTGGGATAACTGGGATAACCGTTAGAACGAGATCAGACGGTTTAATATTCGAGTTCTTCATGCCTTCAAGAAGTTTAATCCTCTTGATTAATTTGCGTTCTTTTTGACCTTTAGCTTTCTCAGCTTCAGCAGTTAAGGTCTCAATCATTTGATCGACGTCGATTTCGTCAAGCATCTTCTTAATTGCGGAAGCGCCCATCTCTGCGGTAATGAAATCTTCATATTCCTCAGGGAGATTACGATAATCAACTTCGGAGATTGTTGCACCTTTCTTAAGGCCTTCGAGGATACTTTTTCTAGTTAAGAAATCACCTTCGAGCTCTTCAACTTCTTTAGTTTCAAGCTCAGCAAGTTTCTTTGCGTCGGCATCTTTTGCTTTAGCTTCTTTCTCGTAACGAATCTTAATTGCCGAGAGAGCAGCATCGTGTTGCGCCATTAAATCGTTCAAAGTTGTTGTGATTTCATCATCTTTTGCGTCAATAATAAGATATGATGCAAAGTAGACGACTTTTTCAATATTCTTAACAGTTAAGTCAAGAAGTAGAGACAAAGCCGATGGGGTTCCACGCATAAACCAGACGTGCGCAACTGGCGCAGCAAGTTTAATGTGGCCCATACGTTCACGACGAACGATTGACTTTGTAACGAGGTTGCCATCCTTATCGACAGCAGCTTCGCGAGAACGTACGCCTTTAAGTTTTGAGTCATGCGGGTTAATATCTTTTACTGGACCGAAGATACGTTCGCAGAAAAGACCGTCACGCTCAGGTTTTTGGGTACGATAGTTAATTGTTTCTGGCTTCGTTACTTCGCCGTAGCTCCAGTTAAGAATATCTTCTGGGCTAGCGATACTAAGACGAATCGAATCAAAGTCAGAAGCTGAAATATAATTATCCATCCAAGCCATATTAGAGCTCCTCCTCATCACCGAAGTCAACAGCGCCTTCGCTAGCTTCAAGTTCTTCGTCGCTAGGCTCGGCAATTTCTTCGCCGTCTTCGTCGGTTATTGTTATTCCTTCTTCATCTAGAGCAGCTTGCGACTCTTCGTCAGTGAGATCGATTGTATCATCTCCAAGCTCTTCTCCATGTTTCTTATAGATTAAGCTATCATCTTGAGCCTTCTCAATTTCACGAGAGGTTTTTTCGATTACAGCGTCAGCATCGGTCGATTCTCCATTATCAAGGAGGTCAACTTTAAGACCAAGACCTTGTAACTCTTTCACGAGGACATTAAAGCCTTCAGGGAGTTTCGGACCTTCGATTGGTTCGTGTTTGATGATTGATTCATAGGCTTTAGCACGGCCATAAACATCATCAGACTTAATCGTCAACATCTCTTGGAGAGTCGAGGCTGCACCATAAGCTTCAAGTGCCCACACCTCCATTTCACCGAAACGCTGACCACCGTTTTGAGCCTTACCACCGAGTGGCTGTTGGGTAACCATAGTGTACGGACCAGTCGAGCGGGCGTGAATTTTGTCTTCAACCATGTGGTGAAGTTTAATCATATGCATCACACCAACAGAGGTCTTTTCATTAAATGGTTCACCAGTTAAGCCATCGTAAAGTTGGACACGGCCATTACGATCAAAGCCAGCTTTTTCGAGCTCGTCAGAGATTTTTTCGTCAGAAACACCGTTAAATGATGGGGTTGCGACCTCATACCCGAGAGCGCGAGCTGCCATACCAAGGTGAATTTCAAAGAGCTGACCGAGGTTCATACGAGATGGCACACCCATTGGCGAAAGTATGACGTCGATTGGAGTACCGTCTTCCATAAATGGCATATCCTCAACTGGGAGAATACGCGAGACAACACCTTTGTTGCCGTGACGACCAGAAAGCTTATCGCCAACTTGAATCTTGCGCATTTCTGCGACGAAGATTTTGATTTGCATTAAGACACCAGCTTTAAGTTCGTGACCTTGTTCGCGAGTATAGACGCGGACACCGACAACTTTACCAGAAGTTCCAGCAGTCATGCGGACTGAAGTATCACGAACGTCTTTAGCTTTTTCGCCAAAGATAGCACGAAGAAGACGCTCTTCAGAGCTGAGTTCTTGTTCGCCTTTTGGAGTAATCTTACCGACGAGGATATCGCCAGAAGAAACTTCACTACCAACCGTTACAATACCATCTTCACCGAGGTGACGAAGAGCGTGTTCAGAAACGTTTGGAATATCACGAGTAACTTGTTCTGGACCGAGTTTTGTTTCACGGACTTCAACGTCGAAGTCTTTAATATTAATACTAGTTAGAGAGTCATCCTCGACGAGACGACGAGAGATAACGATAGCGTCATCCATGTTGTAACCGCGCCATGGCATAAATGCAACAACGAGGTTTTGACCGAGGGCAAGTTCGCCGTTAGAGATCGATGCACCTTCGATAAGGACGTCACCTTTATTAACTTTTTGGCCACGAGAGACGACGGTGCGTTGGTTATAGCAGCGGTCGTCATTAGTCTTTTCAAAGTGTTCAAGTTTGTATTCTTTCTTACCAAGTTTCGAATCGTAGTTAACGATGACTGATTCACCATCAGCTTTTTCGACGGTACCTTTAGCTTCTGCAACGACGAGTTGGGAAGTGTTTCTAGCAACGTCTTTTTCAATACCAGTACCAACCGTTGGCGCCTCAGTGTGGAGTAGAGGAACTGCCTGTTTCTGCATGGCGCAGGCCATGAGTGAGCGGTCGACACGGTTTTTCTCGACAAATGGAATAAGTGATGCGGAGACACCAAGAATTTCCTTGTGAGCGGCATCAACGTGAGTGACACGAGATGATTCAACTTGTGCAGGTTGGCCGTGGACACGAGCGGAAACCCATTCATCAACAAATTTACCGTTTTTATCAAGTTTAACAGAGGTATCAGCAATAATCATATCCTCTTCTTCCGAAGCGTCAACATAGACAACTTCATCAGTGACTTTGCCGTTTTTCACGACGCGATATGGAGCTTCAATAAAGCCATATTCGTTAATACGAGCATAAGTTGCGAGGTTAAGCACGAGACCGACGTTACCACCTTCTGGGGTTTCGACAGTACAGATACGACCGTAGTGGGTTGGGTGAGCGTCACGAACATCAAAGCCAGCACGTTCACGAGTAAGACCACCAGGACCCATCGAGCTAAGACGGCGCTTATGTGCAAGCTCAGAGAACGGGTTTGTCTCATCCATGAGCTGAGAAAGCTGAGAAGTCGAGAAGAACTCTTTAACTGCCGCTACGACTGGGCGAGAGTTAAGAAGTTGACTTGGGGTGACTTCTTCAGGATTTGCCATCGACATACGGTCGAGAATGTTACGTTGTAAGCGGAGCATACCGAGACGGAATTGTCTTTGGACGAGTTCGCCAACGAGTTTCACGCGACGGTTTGCGAGAGAGTCGATATCATCTGCTGGTTCTTGAGTATTATTAAGACGGATGATTTCGCTAATAATAGCAACGAGATCTTGCATTTGGAGAGTTCTGTGTTCGCTATCATTAGGAGTGTCGAAGCCAAGTCTTTGGTTCATCTTAAAGCGACCGACGCGGCTATAGTCATAGCGTTTATAGTCAAAGAAAGTGCGTTCGACCATTGATTTAGCGTTTTCAACTGTAGCGAGATCGCCTGGACGAAGACGACGATAAACTTCGAGAAGGGCTTGAGCCTGAGAGGTCGAAGTATCTTTGTCGATTGTTGATTCGATATATTTAATCGGACCGTTATCGACTTTTTCGAAAGTCTTTTTAATTTCGCTATCTTTTTGCATTCCAAGTGCACGAAGGAAAGTCGTTACTGGGATTTTACGACGACGGTCGATTTTAACTGAGATACAGCCATTAGCTGCGGTTTCG
Source organism: Candidatus Saccharimonadota bacterium (assembly GCA_017432305.1). GTDB lineage: Bacteria > Patescibacteriota > Saccharimonadia > Saccharimonadales > Saccharimonadaceae > Nanosyncoccus. The sequence continues at coordinate 7,822 of JAFRJK010000001.1, read as the reverse complement.
AATTCGAGCCATGCGCCACGACCAGGAATCACCTTTGCACCGTAGAAATTCTTTCCACCGATATTATCAGCAGTAAAGAAAACGCCAGCGGAACGGATAAGCTGAGAGACGACAACACGTTCAGTACCATTAATAATGAACGTTGCGCGGTCGGTCATCCAAGGATAATCACCGAAGTAAATATCTTGCTCCTTCTTCTCGCCGGTTACTTTATTTAATAATTCAACAGTGACGTGAAGTGGTGCTTCATAAGTCGTCATGTTATATTTAGCTTCTTCTACGGTCATCTTTGGTTCTTTGAACTCGTAGTCGCGGAAGCTAAGCGAGAACTTTTGCCCGGTGTAGTCGTCAATCGGGTTAAGTTCGGTAAAGACCTCGCGAAGGCCAGATTTGACGAAGTCCTCAAAAGAATCCTTTTGGTGGGCAGTCAAATCAGGGATTGGTAGCTCATCACCTTCAGTGAAAAAGATACGCTTCCCTACTTTCGTAGTGGTTTTTGTACTCACTTTTACCTCTATAAGTATTAGTTATTATCTTCAGGGGCTGAAGATACTGTTTAAATTTTACAACACGCCGTCCCCTTGAGCGCATCGCTCCACAAAAAAATTTAAACAAACTGCTTCTACCTTTAAATATACACCAATTTAGTGGGAAATGCAAGAGAAATTTAGAAAAATATAGGTTTTAAAAAATCCTCCGGACGAACCGGAGGATTAAGTTATCTTGCTAAGAGAAGTTTTCTCTTAACTTTCTTTAATTTGTGGATGAATTTTACTGTTGTTTTCTTAGACTCCATAACCTTCTGGTACTTATCGGTCTTCTTAATAATCCTAAATCTCAGAAAATCTTTAACAGAATCTGTTACAAGGGCAATTTCTTCTAAGACATCAACATCCCTATTTCTTTGGTAACCTTCTTCTTGAGATAAAAGGAAAAATAAGATAACCGGGATAACTACATAGGACACGAGGAGTGTTTCGGAAGTATCACAACCATACACGAGCATAACACTCATAGTAATAGTTGGGATAATCAATAATATAACCGAATAAAACACCACTGTCGCTATAAACCTACCAGGTTGGCGATACGTCATAGAGTCACGATAATCGGTAATTCGTTTGTCTGCTTGTTCAAGCTCATATATCAGCTCGTCAATCTTAGCGATCAATTCGAGACGTTCTTCGGGGCCAGAATGTTTTATCCTATCCTCAAAATCATCTTTCGCCTCGTCAAACCACCGATTATAGTCTTCAACGCAAAATTCATCTTTTGGAACTGCTAAAAATTCTTTCACCCATAGTCACCACCTTTCACAAAAGAATTATTCTATTTATACTATATAATACTCATACTAAAATGTCAAGTTTTACCTTTGTTAGACGCCGCCAAAAACTTCTGCGCTACGCAACGGATTTGAAATCCATACATAAGTTGGTCGTAGCTAAACAGTATATTTGACACAAGAACGCCGTTATGCAAGGTTAGATATAATGTTCTGTTAGGATTTTTGGAGGGGTGGGGTTTATAATTCTCAAGGCGGTCACGTTCATGATCGTGCTATCTATGCTTTTTGGTGGTCAAATCTTTCTGATGGTTCTACGTTGGCACACACTCTATACATATATGTTAATGATGGTTCCGGCAAGGTTTCGCCTATGATTGGCGTTGGCAGAGGGCGTGGGCGTCTTATCCGTTGCGCACGGATAGACATCCCCGACTTCCTGGTGTCCGAACCCTGAGGAGCAACAGTAACACCCTCAGCAGTACCCCACAGTCCAGAATTAAAGTTTGTGGCACCATTGCCAGACAGATTACGATTACCTCGAAGCATATAAGCGTCCAGCCTGTTATGGATAGCGCGACCAGGATACCACCCACCCCTCCAAAAATCCTAACAGAGCATTATTATAGTTCTTTGGTGTTCTCTTGGATTTTTGGAGGGGTGGGACTTATCGTCCTGCGAGTACTAACGAATATGGTTCAGTTTCGTGGCGTACCTATAATGCGAACTGGTGGACTAATACAGTGCATCAATCGCCACTGTACGCTTACAATATAAATTCACATATTGGCAATGGCACGGGGTATTGGTGGCCTAATGGCAACAATACAAGGGGAAGTGGATATCGTATCCGTTGCGCACGGATAGAGAATCCAAGCCCTCTACTATCAGCCGGCATCCAAACTCGGCTACTTCCATTATCATTATTGTAGGTATGAAGAGCTACTGCAGTATGGTCATTATATGGCGCTGCGCCAGACCAAGCATGCCCAGCTGTCGGGCGATTGCCGATCCCACCGTTACTTCGGCGATAATTCCCACCCCTCCAAAAATCCAATCGGAACAATATTACTATAATATTAAAAGAACTAATTATGCTCTGTTATATTTTTGGAGGGGTGGGAGTTATAGACGCAGTGAAGGGGCCATTAAGCTTCGAGATAATCATGGGTTTTGGTGGGCGAACCTATTTCGCAATACTAGCTCTGGTCCCGTAGGCGATGGTTTACAGTCCTACTTAGGCGATACTCCTACCATCTCTATTGCAGGTTCTGAGTTTATCCAGACGGGTGGACGTATCCGTTGCGTACCAAAAAACCGCCAGTCTCAACTCTTAGCGGTTTGTTAGTCATATAAGCTCTCAACTTATCTTCTAAGCTAAGACTCGCAGTTTAGCTTTTCGTTTTAGAACTTGTTTTTAGTATAGCGGATATGGTTTTATTTTGCAAGTTTTTTCTTTAATATTTTTATGTATTTTTTACAACATTTTGTCATTTTACCTCTGTTATATTTGTGGAAAGCGTTTATGTTTTTTTCACAACAAAACTAAAAAAGTAGTGGTTTTTCTCCACTACTTTTTGTAACAACCCCAGAGGCAACGGGTTTTCTAAATTAAATATCGAGATCATCGAGATCTGCGAGATCGGCGCGAGTTTTTTCAGCGAGATCGGAAGTTGGTTCTTCGATTTCGTCTTCAGCTTCATCTTCAGCTGGAGCTGGTGCGTCGATGTCTTCGACAGTACGAGCTGCAGTCGGTTCAGTGTGTTCGTAATCAGTTTCGTTCGAGCCGCCAACGCGTTCGCCATCAGTGTTAACAATTTTAAGGTTATAGCGGGCATCATTCTTTGTACCGAGAGCGCGGAGAAGAGTTCTAATCGATTGTGCGGTTGCGCCACGACGACCAATTACGCGTCCAACATCTTCAGGATCGACGCTAAGGCTAAGAAGAACGCCTTTTTCATCGATTACGCGGTCTATATTAACTTTATCAGGGTTATTAACGAGAGTTTTTACAATATATTCTACGAATTGCTGGTCGATAGTTGCCATAGGAATCTCCAAAAATGTTAATTTATTACTGTCTCAATTATATCATAACCATTTAAAAAATCTCGCAAAATGCGAGATTTTTTATTATGCTTCTTTTGCTTCCTCAGCAGGTGCTTCAGAAGGGGTTTCTTCAGCAGGAGCCTCGGTAGTTTCTGCCGGAGCTTCAGCTGGGGCTTCTTCTTTTGATTGATTCTTGCGAAGTTTGTCGGCGTGTTTTGCCTTCGATTCCTTTTTAGGAGCTTCTTTGAACCAATCTGGAAGTTTAATTTTCTCTAGTTTTAAGATACGGGCAACACGAGAACTTGGCTGTGCGCCGTTTTTAAGATAAAATTCGACCTTCTCTTTATCGAGGACGACTTTTTTAGTGTGTGGATTATAGTTACCGACCTCAGCCACAATACGTCCCGAAAGAGGGTGACGCTGCGATTCTTGGACGATTATTCTATACACCGGTAAATGTGTACGACCATTACGTTGTAAACGAATAGCGAGCATTTTTCTCCTTAAATTAATTACTTCGCTTATTTTACCACAAAATTTAGGATTTTTCAAGAGAAAAATAAACCCCGAGTTTTTAGCTCAGGGTTTATAAGTTACAATAGTGATTTAGCCTAGCCGGATTTTTTTAGCTTCTTCTTTGAGTTTTCCTTTTTCCGATAGTAGGAAGCGAGAAAACCCGTATCCTTTTCGAATGCCTTTTCAATATCTCTAATATCTACTGGGGCAAAATATTCGTCTTTTTCCAGCTTTTTTAGGGCCGGTCGGACGAATTTTCGTCGGTAAAACTCTCTTCTGGCACCGCCTTTTGTGCAAGTGTCTGATAAGACAAATGCATCAAGGAGGGTTTCGACGTAGGAATCCCGAATTTTCGGATCCACGCCAGCCTCGCGAGCGGCCATGATGAGCGAGTCGTAACCATTTCTATATTCGAACTTACGCCTTTCAGTCTTCTTCTTTAGAGTATCAACATCTCTACTGTTGTATACCCCTTTCATAAGGCTAAGATGACGTATTTTGTCGCTGGTTATTTTCTCCTTTTCCACCGAGTCTTTCATAAGCTTTATTTCCTTCCAGGTTGGATCAGATTCGACCTGAATGAGAAAATTATGATACCTCGCGTAGACCCCGGATAGGTCGAGGAATTTATCAAATTTTCTCCAATATTTCCTCGCCACATCTACGTCTCGGCTACTTTCTTTGTAGCCGTGGAAATTGCCAGAAAGGTCTATATCCATGGACATCTGTCCAGGTATACTAGACTGACGTCTCTTTGTGCTTGTTTCTGCCATCCTTGACACCCCCTTTAGTATGAATAGCTAAATCACTGCTTCTATTATAGCATAAGTTCAATAAAAAGTCAACTCCTATTACATAAAAGTTGACTTTATTGTCCCTGTTTTTAGGTATTTTTACCTATTTTTACGCTTTTTTCGCCTCTTTTAAGGCCTTATAATAAGAAATCGCCTCTTTTGCGGCCATAGTTTGGGCTTCCTGCTTACTATGACCGGTGCCTTTACCTCTAATAGAGTCGCCAATTTGGACAACAATTTCATAAGTCTTGAAGTGGTCTGGGCCCTCGTCCTTAACTGTGCGGTAGGTCGGAATAACGCCGTCGATTTTCTGTGATAACTCTTGGAGATAGGACTTTGGGTCGCGCCAAGTTTCCTCTTCAACCATTTTCCCCATCTTTGAGAGAATATATTTATAGATATGGCGTTTTGCAGCTTCGTAGCCCTGATCCATGTAAATTGCGCCCGTTACAGCTTCAAAGCAATCCGCAATAATCGAAAGACGAGCTCGTTCATGGTCGTTTTTCCCACTTCTTTCCCCTTTAGATAGGCGAATTAGGTCGACATAGCCGATTTCTTCACTTGCTTCAGCAATTGATTCAGTACGGACTAGAGCTGAACGCCAAGGGGTCATAATCCCCTCTGGCTCATTAAAATTGCGATAGAGAAAATCAGAGGTAACAAGCTCTAAAATCGCATCACCGAGGAATTCAAGACGCTCGTTGTGTTCAATATGAATCTTTTTATACTCGTTAACATAGCTTCGATGTGTTAAAGCGGTAATAAAAAGTGTGATATCATGAAATTCAAAGCCGAGATGTTCTTTTGCAAATTCTTGATATTTATCGAGAGTATCGCGTGTAAAATGCTCTGGGGGACGTTTATCCTCCTTATTTTCTAGTAAAATATCCGCTTTTTTATCGATTTCTTCAATTGAAATTCCAAATTCTTTCGGATCTAGTCCTTCGTTCATTAAAATTCTCCCGCCCTAATTTTCTTTTTTGCAATTAGCATTAATTTTTCAATGTCTTCATATTCGATTGCCTCGAGAGCTTCATTAAACTTAAACCATCTAATTCCGTTCATCCACTTTTCTTTTGTCGGGGTTTCAGTCTTATCGATTGCACGAACAAGATAGACTTGTGTTGTCATAAGGACTAATTTATCAAGTCGACGATACTTAAAATGGATTTTTCCGAGCCAGGTTAAAACCTGGATATGTTGGAGGCCAGCTTCTTCACCAATTTCACGAATCGCGGTTTGTTTCGCGGTCTCACCCTGTTCAATATGCCCTTTTGGAATGGTCCAACGGTCTTTAGAATCCTGGATTAAGAGGATTTCGATATCTTTTCCATCTGGAGTCATCCGAAAGACAATTCCGCCAGAGGTCGGCTCACGCACAATCTCTTGGATGGCTGGTTTTTTATGAAAAATCTTTGAGTGAATTTTAGAAAAAGTTGACTCGCTTTGCTTTTCCGGCAAAGCTTCTGGAATTTTACGCTTTGGTCTCTTTGTCGTCGGTTCCGGCTTTTTTGCCGCCGGCTTTCGACTTCTTGGAGTCTGATTTACCATTGTTCTTTTCCTCATCATCTCCTAAGCCAAGCTCTTTGAAGGCGGTCCCGAGAACGCCGTTAATAAATCTCGATGAATTATCTGAGCCGAAAGCTTTTGCAAGCTCAACAGCTTCGTTAATTGCGACTTTAGGTGGAACTAAGCGCGCTTCGAGTTCATAAAGCCCAATTCGAAGGACGTTTCGGTCGATTGCAGCAATAGTGTCGATAGGCCACTCCGGAGCGAGAGGTCGAAGTTCCTCGTCTAATTTTTTCATATTATCGACGACTCCCTTAGAGAGTTCATAAACAAACTCGGTGTCGCCGAGAGCCTTAGCATAGGGTTCAATATTTTTTGCAATAATAGTATCAATATCGGCTGTAGCGTCGCCCGCCTTAATGCGAAACTCGTATTCGTACAAGCTTTGCAACGATATGATTCTGCCTAAGTGCCGATTACTTGCCATTATTTCTTCTTATCTTCTTTAGTTTTTTTACAGGTTTTACAGGTTTTAACCTTTAGATTAGGTGTTTTCTTAGCGGTCTCAAAAGCTTTGACCGGAGATTTCTTGTTAACCGTGCGAGCAAGCTTTAAGCGTAAATGACTGCGGCGAAGGCCGGTTTTACGTGGGCTGCTCTGTTTTTTAGGTTCAGGCATTAATGCTCCTTATTTTAATACATAATTTTAACTATAATATCACTTTTCACTTGGTTTTTCAAGGGAAGAATCCATTTTAAATTTCAAATAGTCCATAATACTCCCAAAAAGTTCCTCACTACCCCTAGTAACCATGGTCGCAAGGGTGATAGTTGGATCAAACATTTTATTACTTAAATCAGTATTCATCTCGTCGAAAGCAGTCGCAATATTAAAGAGACTATTCGTTAAAACGCCTTCGTGGTCGCCTTGAGTATGGACAAGATGTTGACGAGTTATAGTGGTAGGATTATTAGCGTAATCAACAAGTTTTTTAGCAAAATCATTAGAATAATCAATTGAACCGTCCGCAAGGTGTCTTAAACTATTTGCAATATGGAGCTCATCTTGGTTTCCATCGGCGAGCAGTTTCGCAATCTCTAAAATCCCGCCACTTTCAATTTCGCCCTGTTTTTCGGCAGCGCGACGATATTCAAATTCAAACATATTCTCGGTTTTTTCTTCGTTTTCAGATTCATCTAAGGTGTCCCAAGCGGTTTCTTCAGGTTTTTCGTATGGGGATGGGAATTTTTTATTAACATAACCGATTAAGGTTTCTAGGGTTGCCCTAGAGGTAGTTTTCATGCCGCTAGAGAGGTCTTTAAACAATTCTTCGACATCTTCGGCGTTTTCGTGGCCAGATTTTTTATAAATTTCGCCATATTCTTTTCCAGCACTAGAAACATAGCCGGCGTTACGGTCGGAAGTCAGGAAAATCTCATCTTTTAGCCAGCGTTCGTGCTCTTCATAGGCCAGCTCTTCTTGTGATTTTTCATCTTTTTCAGAGCTTTTTAATATCTCAGCCATAAGGTAATTATAGCATAAGTGGTATGACAAAACCAACCAACACCTAACTATTCTTCCATACCGCTCACGTCAAGAAAATCTCTTTTTCTATCCAGGACTGCGCCCAGATCTTCGTCCGGTACTCGTCGTGGTATAGAAAAAGAGT